>NZ_JAPNLK010000066.1 GCF_026627505.1 Streptomyces sp. H27-H5
GGGCGGGCGGGGCGGGCGGGGCGGGCGGCCCGATCAGAGGGGAGGCGGAGGGCGGCCTTCACTCCCCCGCCACTCGCCGGACCGACACCTTTCACCCCCGCGCCGGCCGCCGGGACCGCCGTACCGGGGTATCCGGCGCCCGCAGGGTGGGACGGGGGTCCTGCTCCGGGGGCGGGGAAGATACGGTGAGGTCACCATGAGCGCATCGCAGACCTCCGACGTCCCCACCCTCCTCGTCAAGATCTTCGGCAAGGACCGTCCCGGGATCACCGCCGGGCTGTTCGACACCCTCGCCGCCTACTCCGTCGACGTCGTCGACATCGAGCAGGTCGTCACCCGTGGCCGCATCGTCCTGTGCGCCCTCGTCACCCAGCCGACCGGCGCCGCCGAGGGCGAGCTGCGGGCCACCGTCCACAGTTGGGCCGAGTCGCTGAAGATGCAGGCCGAGATCCTCTCGGGCACCGGCGACAACCGGCCGCGCGGCAGTGGTCGTTCCCACGTCACGGTGCTCGGGCACCCGCTCACCGCCGAGTCCACGGCGGCCATAGCGGCCAGGATCACCGCGACCGGCGGCAACATCGACCGTATCTTCCGGCTCGCCAAGTATCCGGTGACGGCGGTGGAGTTCGCGGTGTCCGGTGTCGAGACGGAGCCGCTGCGCACCGCGCTGGCCACGGCCGCCGCCCGGATCGGCGTCGACGTGGCCGTGGTCTCGGCCGGTCTGCACCGCCGGGCCCAGCGCCTGGTGGTCATGGACGTGGACTCGACGCTGATCCAGGACGAGGTCATCGAGCTGTTCGCCGCGCACGCCGGCTGCGAGGCCGAGGTGGCGGCGGTGACCGAGCAGGCCATGCGCGGTGAGCTGGACTTCGAGCAGTCGTTGCACGCGCGCGTCGCGTTGCTGGCGGGGCTGGACGCCTCCGTGGTGGACAAGGTCCGCGCGGAGGTGAGGCTGACGTCCGGTGCCCGGACCCTGATCCGCACCCTGAAGCGGCTGGGCTACCAGGTGGGCGTGGTGTCCGGCGGGTTCACCCAGGTCACCGACGACCTCCAGGAGCGGCTCGGGCTGGACTTCGCGGCCGCCAACACGCTGGAGATCGTCGACGGGAAGCTGACCGGCCGGGTCGTCGGCGAGATCGTGGACCGGGCGGGCAAGGCCCGGCTGCTGCGCCGCTTCGCCGCGGAGGCCGGCGTGCCGCTGGCCCAGACGGTCGCGATCGGCGACGGCGCCAACGACCTGGACATGCTGAACGCGGCCGGGCTGGGCGTGGCCTTCAACGCCAAGCCGGTGGTCCGCGAGGCCGCGCACACCGCGGTGAACGTGCCGTTCCTGGACGCAGTGCTGTACCTGCTGGGCATCACCCGGGAAGAGGTCGAGGCCGCCGACCTCGCCTAGTGCTGTGGCCGGAAAGGTTTGCCGGGTCGCGGTGTCCGGTGCGGTGCATCGCAAGGCGGAGGACTGCCGCTTGTACTGGACGTACTCGGGCGGTTCGACAACGCGGCGAGGTGCCGTGCCGGGCGCCGTGACACGGTGAACCTTCCCGGTCACAGCACTAGTGCCGGGCGCCGCGGCCCCGGCAAGATCCGGAAGAGACGGCCCAGGCATGGCTACGACGCAACGGGACCCGGCGCCATCGAGGCGCCGGGTCCCGTTCGCGCGTAAGGGGGGGATCCGCCCTGGGCGGCAGGCGACCGCGGGGGTCAGCTGTGGGGGGTCCAGTAGTCCAGCAGCGTGCCGACGCCGTGCTCCACGGACTTCCAGGAGCCGGTGAAGGAGACCACGGCGAGGGCCGAGGTCGGGAAGGCGCTGCGGTGCATGCGGGAGAGCGCGTCTGCCTCGGCACTGCCGGAGAGGGCGTCCGCGAGGGCGTGCATGCCCGGGTTGTGGCCGATGACGAGCAGGTCGGCCACGTCGTCGGAGGTCTCGTTCAGCAGGGCGATGAGCTCGCCCGGGGAGGCCTCGTAGAGGCGCTCCTCGTACGTGGTCTTCGGCCGGTGCGGCAGTTCCTGGACGGCCAGCTTCCACGTCTCGCGGGTCCGGGCCGCGGTGGAGCAGAGGGCCAGGTCGAAGGCGATGCCGGTCTGGGCCAGCTTCCGGCCGGCGGCCGGGGCGTCGTGACGACCGCGTTCGGCCAGGGGCCGCTCGTGGTCCGATCCGTCCGACCATTCGGCCTTGGCGTGCCGGAGGAGGACGATCCTGCGGGATGTGTCGGCGCTCATGACTCCCAGCTTCGCATGAAACGAGCCACGGGGCGCAGGGTGTTGGAGGGCCCGGGTCCGGGGTGGAGCGTGCTCCGGCGTACGCGGGTCAGCCGACGGCGCGCAGCAGCTGTTCGGTGACCTGGACCAGCGAGGAGTTCTCGGCCGGGGCGGCGTGGGCCTCGCCGGATCCGGCTCCGGCGAGGAGGAGCAGCAGGAGGCCGAAGGCGAGCGCGGGCAGGGCCAGGGCCCACCAGTGCAGGCGGGCGTCGGCTCCGCTGCCGGCGGCGGTGCGGCGGCCGGACGGGCCGGCGAGGGACGGGGCGTGCGTGGGGGCCGACATGGCCGCCTCCGGTGGTGTGCGGGTGGGACTGGCTCGCTGCTTCGAATCTATGGATCCGAGGCCGCGGTTCCCATCCGGGGCACACCCCAGTTGCCCCTGAGCCTGGCCCCCTAGGGGGTGGTGGGGTTATCCCCACCACCTCTCGGGGGCGCGTCGTCAGGAGGGGGAGGCGATCGACGCGATGACGGCGATGACGACGGTCACGAGCAGCATCGCGCCCAGCACGAGGCCGAGCTTTTTGTGGCCGTTCTGCGGGTTCGGTTCGAGTACGGGCGACATGTCGTTCAGTCTCGCATGCCGCATTCGTCCTCGATCGTGCGGTCCCGGCCGGCGAGGACGCCGAGCGCGATCTGCGGGACCAGCAGCGCGGCCATGAGGGCGAGGGGCAGGTCCCAGCCGCCGCTGTGCTGGTAGAGGGTGCCGATGAGGAGCGGGCCGGGGATGGAGATGAGGTAGCCGGTGCTCTGCGCGAAGGCGGACAGCTTGACGACGCCCGCCGGGGACTTGGCGCGCAGTCCGATCATCGTGATGACGAGCGGGAAGGCGCAGTTGGAGACGCCGAGCAGGAGGGCCCAGGCCCAGGCTCCGGCGGCGGGGGCGAGCCAGAGACCGGCGTAGCCGAGGAAGCCGAAGAGGCCGAGGACCACGGCGATGGCGCCCTGGTTCCTCATCCGGCCGGCGAGGTTCGGGATGACGAAGGCCAGCGGCACGCCCATGACCATGGTGACGGCGAGCAGGACGCCGGCGGTCCCGGAGGAGACCCCGGCGTCGCGGAAGATCTGGGGGAGCCAGCCCATGGTGACGTACGCCCCGGTGGCCTGGAGGCCGAAGTAGCAGCCCAGGGCCCAGGCGGTGCGGCTGCGGGCGACGCGCGGGCCGGCGTCGGGTGCCGTCCCGGTGGGTGCGGCGGCCTTGTCGCGGCGGCCGGCGACGGCGATGGACAGCCAGGGCAGTACGGCGGCCACCGCGAGGGCGGCCCAGATCAGCAGGCCGGTGCGCCAGCTGCCGCCGAGGGCGGAGGTCAGCGGGACGGTCGCGGCGGCGGCGAGGGAGGTGCCGGCGGCCAGGGCCATGGAGTACAGGCCGGTCATGGTCCCGACGCGGTCCGGGAACCAGCGCTTGACGATCACCGGGAGCAGCACGTTCGTCAGGGCTATGCCGGCCAGGGACAGGGCGCTGGCGGCGAGGAACCCGGCGGCGTTGGTCGCGAAGGGCCGGATCAGCAGTCCGGCGGCGACGGCGACCATGCCGGCGCAGACCACGGCGGCGGGGCCGAAGCGGCGGGAGAGCCGGGGGGCGGCGACGCCGAAGACGGCGAAGCACAGGGCGGGGACGGAGGTGATGAGTCCGGCGACGGTGCCGCTCATGCCGAGGCCCGTGCGGGTCTCCTCGAAGAGGGCGCCGAGGCTGGTGATGGCGGGTCGCAGGTTGAGGGCGGCCAGCACGATTCCGACGATGAGCACGGGGCCGAGCCACACCGGCTGGGGGGTGACGGGGACGGCGAGGGGCTGCGGGGGTGCCGTGCGCGCGGCCTGGGGCCGGTTCATGGTCTGGATTTCATCGTCGGACATTGAACCATCATAGAATCATGGGATGATTGGTTGTCCACCCCCCTTCCGTATCCACGTCCGGAGAGGACACCGCTCGCATGCCGCTGACATCGCCCCGGCGATCCGCGCTCGTCGACCAGGTGATCGCCCAGCTCAGGAACCAGATCACCTCGGGTGAATGGCCCGTGGGCTCCCGCATTCCCACCGAACCCGAGCTGGTCGAGCTGTTGGGCGTCGCCCGCAACACGGTGCGCGAGGCCGTCCGGGCCCTCGCGCACAACGGGCTGCTCGACATCCGCCAGGGTTCGGGCACCTACGTCCTGGCGACGAGCGAGCTGGCCGGGGTGATGCACCGGCGCTTCGCCGGGGCCGACCCAAGGCACATCGCCGAGTTGCGCTCGACCCTGGAGTCCTCCGCCGCACGGCTGGCGGCCGAGCGGCGGACCGAGCGGGACCTGACCCAACTGGACGCGCTGCTGGCGCGACGCGAGGAGGCCTGGGCGAGCGGGGACGCGGAGCGGTTCGTCGCGGCGGACGTGAGCCTGCACATGGCGGTGGTGACGGCCTCGCACAACGAGGTGCTCATCGAGCTGTACGCCGACCTCGGGGACCTGGTGGCGGACTGGCTGCGCACGGACGTGGGGACGGAACTGCGCCCCTCGGCGCACCTGGACCACGCCCGACTGATCGAGGCGATCCGGCGCGGGGACGGCGACACGGCCGCGTCGGAGGCGGCGGGCTACCCGTTCGTCTGCCTCGGCGAGGCGTAGCCGGGGCACTTGCGGGACCCACGGGGTCGGGGAGTCGGCGGGCTTGGACTCGGGCTCGCGGGAGCGGGGCGGGCCCGGCGGGCCGGCCTGTTCAGCGGAGCCGGTCGGCGTCCCGTCGGCCGGGGCGCTCGTGGCTCACCCATGCCGTACGGACCTCTTTCCAGCAGCGGCTGGTGAGTTCGACGCGGCCGGCCGGGCCCACGGCGACGGCGGCGCCGTCGCCGTCCACGTCCCACCAGCGGTCGCACTCCACGTGCAGGCGGATCAGGTCGGTCTCGGGATAGCCGTTGTGGCAGTGCGCCGTCACCAGCGAGCCGTCGATCTCGATGTCGCAGTCGGCGCCGAAGAGGTCTCCGGCGGCGGGCCGGGCGGGCTGTACGGGCGGCTCGGCGGGGATCTCGGCCGGGTCCACCACGACCGGGGCCATGGCCTCCGGGCCGGGCGCCGGGTCGTCTTCCCCGGGCTGCGCGACGGCTCCCGGGATCAGGAGGCCGGCCAGGGCAACCGAGGTGACCAGGAGCGATACCGCTCGGCTCGGCCTCGCGTGCACGCCCGTACCTCCTCCCCGAGGAACCCGGGAAGATCCCGGCTCGGTCAGTTTGCAGGCATTTGTCCCTGTTTACGACTCGGGAAGATCCGGCCGGAGCACGCACATCTGATCGAACGGAGCCGGTGAACCCCCGTGCCCACCGCCGTACGGACGTAGGGGACCCGGACCCGAGGGTCAGGCACCCATCGCGTGCAGGCCGCCGTCCACGTGGACGATCTCGCCCGTGGTCTTCGGGAACCAGTCGGACAGCAGGGCGACGATGGCCTTGCCGGTCGGCTCCGGGTCGCTCATGTCCCACTCCAGCATGGAGCGGGAGTTCCACACGTCGGCCAGCTCGGAGAAGCCCGGGATGGACTTCGCGGCCATGGAGCCGATCGGACCGGCCGAGACCAGGTTGCAGCGGATGTTCTCCTTGCCCAGGTCACGGGCGAGGTAGCGGCTGGTGGCCTCCAGGGCGGCCTTGGCCGGACCCATCCAGTCGTACTGCGGCCAGGCGAACTGCGCGTCGAAGGTGAGGCCGACGATGGCCGCGCCCTCCGCCGGGAACAGCGGCTTGCAGGCCATGGCGAGGGACTTCAGCGAGAACGCCGACACGTGCATGGCGGTGGCGACCGACTCGAACGGCGTGTTCAGGAAGTTGCCGCCGAGGGCGTCCTGCGGGGCGAACCCGATCGAGTGGAGAACGCCGTCGAGGCCGCCCAGCTCGTCACGGACGAGACCCTCCAGACGGTCCAGGTGCTCCTGGTTGGTGACGTCGAGCTCGATCACCTTGACCGGCTTCGGCAGCTTCTTGGCGATGCGCTCGGTCAGCGACGGGCGGGGCCACGCGGTCAGGATGACCTCGGCGCCCTGCTCCTGGGCCAGCTTGGCGGCGTGGAAGGCGATGGAGGACTCCATCAGCACCCCGGTGATGAGGATGCGCTTGCCGTCGAGAATTCCGCTCATGTGATCAGTGACCCATGCCCAATCCGCCGTCAACGGGAATGACGGCTCCAGTGATGTACGCGGCGTCGTCGGACGCCAGGAAGCTCACGGCCGCCGCGATCTCCTCGGGCTGCGCGTAGCGGCCGAGGGGCACCTGACCGACGATGCCCGCGCGCTGCTCGTCGGTGAGCACCTTCGTCATGTCGGTGTCCACGAAGCCGGGGGCGACGACGTTGAAGGTGATGTTGCGGGAGCCCAGCTCACGGGCGAGCGAGCGGGCGAAGCCGACCAGCGCGGCCTTGGAGGCGGCGTAGTTGGCCTGGCCGGGCGAGCCCATGAGGCCGACGACCGACGAGATCAGGACGACGCGGCCCTTCTTGGCCCGCAGCATGCCCCGGTTCGCGCGCTTGACCACCCGGAAGGTACCGATGAGGTTGGTGTCGACGACCGACGCGAAGTCCTCCTCGGACATGCGCATCAGCAGCGTGTCCTTGGTGATGCCGGCGTTGGCCACCAGCACCTCGACGGCGCCGTGCTTGTCCTCGATCTCCTTGTAGGCCTGCTCCACCTGCTCGGAGTCCGTGATGTCGCACCGGACCGCCAGGACGCCGAGCGAGGTGAGCGCCTCCGGCGGCTCGCCCGAGCGGTATGTGATCGCGACCTTGTCGCCGGCCTCCGCGAAGGCTCGGGCGATGGCGAGGCCGATGCCCCGGTTACCTCCGGTGACGAGAACCGAGCGGCTCAACGGATCACCCTTTCGCTAGCTGTCTGAGTACCAAAAACTTATAGGTCGCATCGTCCTTACGGAGAATCGGGCCCCGACAGGGCCTTGCGGCGGGCTCTGTCGAGTCCCTACAGAAAGATGTAGGCACACGAGCCCCGAGCGCGACATGATCGGGGCGACCGGCCCCGACCCCGGGAGGAATTCCGTGCCCCATTCCATCGACGCGGCCTTCGCCGCGCTGCCCTTGCGGGCGCTCGCCGACGCGGCGCTCGCCCGGGCCCGCGCGCTGGGCTCCGACCATGCCGACTTCCGGCTGGAGCGCGTACGCAGCGCCTCCTGGCGGCTGCGGGACGCCAAACCATCGGGCGGTTCCGACTCCACGGACCTCGGCTACGCGGTACGGGTCGTGCACGGCGGCAGCTGGGGATTCGCCTCCGGTGTGGACCTGACCATGGACGGCGCCGCCAAGGTGGCCTCGCAGGCCGTGGCCATGGCGAAGCTGTCGGCGCAGGTGATCAAGGCCGCCGGTTCGGACGAGCGCGTCGAGCTGGCGGACGAGCCGGTCCACGCCGACAAGACGTGGATCTCCGCCTACGACGTGAACCCGTTCGAGGTGCCGGACGCGGAGAAGTCGGCGCTGCTCGCCGACTGGAGCGCGCGCCTGCTCGCGGCGGACGGGGTGGCCCACGTGGACGCCTCGCTGCTCGCCGTCCACGAGAACAAGTTCTACGCGGACACGGCGGGCACCGTCACCACCCAGCAGCGCGTACGGATCCACCCGCAGCTCACCGCCGTCGCCGTCGACGCGTCCACCGGCGAGTTCGACTCGATGCGCACCATCGCCCCGCCCGCCGGCCGCGGCTGGGAGTACCTGACCGGTACCGGCTGGGACTGGAACGCGGAGCTGGAGGGGATCCCCGACCTGCTCGCCGAGAAGATGCGGGCCCCGAGCGTGCGCGCCGGGCGCTACGACCTGGTCGTGGACCCGTCCAACCTGTGGCTCACCATCCACGAGTCCATCGGGCACGCCACCGAGTTGGACCGGGCGCTGGGCTACGAGGCCGCGTACGCGGGGACCTCCTTCGCCACCTTCGACCGGCTCGGCACGCTCAAGTACGGCTCCTCGATCATGAACGTGACCGGTGACCGCACCGCCGAGCACGGACTGGCCACCATCGGCTACGACGACGAGGGCGTCGAGGCGCAGAGCTGGGACCTGGTCAAGGACGGCACCCTGGCCGGCTACCAGCTCGACCGGCGGATCGCGAAGCTGACGGGCCTCGGCCGCTCCAACGGTTGCGCGTACGCCGACTCCCCCGGACACGTCCCGGTGCAGCGGATGGCGAACGTCTCGCTCCGGCCGGACCCGGGCGGGCTGTCGACCGAGGACCTGATCGGCGGGGTGGAGCGCGGGATCTACGTGGTCGGCGACCGTTCCTGGTCGATCGACATGCAGCGCTACAACTTCCAGTTCACCGGTCAGCGCTTCTTCCGGATCGAGAACGGCCGGCTGGCGGGGCAGCTGCGCGACGTCGCGTACCAGGCCACGACCACCGACTTCTGGGGCTCGATGGAGAAGGTCGGCGGCCCGCAGACCTACGTCCTGGGCGGCGCCTTCAACTGCGGCAAGGCCCAGCCGGGCCAGGTCGCCGCGGTCTCGCACGGCTGCCCGTCCGCGCTGTTCCGCGACGTGAACATCCTGAACACCACGCAGGAGGCCGGCCGATGACCGCGCACGATCACCACGCGATCCGCCGGGGGTCCGGGGGTCGCGCCCCGGGACGGCACCGTCTGAACACCACGCAGGAGGCCGGCCGATGAGCCGCACGAAGCCGCACGAGATCGTCGAGCGCGCGCTGGAGCTGTCCACCGCAGACGGCTGCGTCGTCATCGCGGACGAGGAGTCGAGCGCCAACCTGCGCTGGGCGGGCAACGCGCTCACCACGAACGGCGTCACCCGCGGCCGGACCCTGACGGTCATCGCCACGGTCGACGGCAAGGAGGGCACGGCCTCGGGGGTCGTGTCGCGCTCCGCCGTCACCGCGGCCGATCTGGAGCCGCTGGTCCGCGCCGCCGAGGAGGCCGCGCGGTCCGGCGCCTCGGCCGAGGACGCGCAGCCCCTGGTGAGCGGGGTCCCGGCCTCGACGGACTTCACCGAGGGTCCCGCCGAGACCTCGTCGGCGGTGTTCGCACGGTTCGCCCCGGCGCTCGGCGAGGCCTTCGCGCGGGCCCGGGAGGGCGGCCGCGAGCTGTACGGGTTCGCCAACCACGAGCTGGTCTCCACGTACATCGGCAGCTCCGCGGGGCTGCGGCTGCGCCACGACCAGCCCAACGGCACCCTGGAGCTCAACGCGAAGTCCCCCGACCGGCTGCGGTCGGCGTGGGCGGGCCGCTCCACCCGGGACTTCACGGACGTGGACCCCACGGCCCTGGACGCGGAGCTGGCGGTGCGCCTCGGTTGGGCGGAGCGGAAGATCGAGCTGCCCGCCGGGCGGTACGAGACGCTGCTGCCGCCGACGGCGGTCGCCGACCTGATGATCTACCAGATGTGGTCGGCGTCGGCGCGGGACGCGGTGGAGGGCCGGACGGTCTTCTCCAAGCCCGGCGGCGGCACCCGGCTCGGCGAGAAGCTGTCCGAGCTGCCGCTGACCCTGCGCAGCGACCCGCACGCGCCGGGTCTGGAGTCAACGCCGTTCGTGATCGCGCACAGCTCGGGCGACGACGCCTCCGTCTTCGACAATGGTCTGGCCGTCCCGGCGACCGAGTGGATCAGCGGGGGCGAGCTGGCCCGGCTGACGACGACCCGGCACAGCGCGGAGCTGACCGGGCAGCCGGTCTCCCCCGGCTTCGGGAACCTGATCCTGGACGGCGGCGGCGACCGCTCGCTGGAGGAGATGGTCGCCTCGACCGAGCGCGGTCTGCTGCTGACCTGCCTCTGGTACATCCGCGAGGTGGACCCGGCGACGCTGCTGCTCACGGGCCTGACCCGGGACGGCGTGTACCTGGTGGAGAACGGTCAGGTCGTCGGGGAGGTCAACAACTTCCGCTTCAACGAGTCCCCGGTGGACCTGCTGTCGCGGGCCTCCGAGGCGGGCCGGACCGAGAAGACCCTGCCGCGCGAGTGGAGCGACTGGTTCACCCGGGCCGCGATGCCGGCGCTGCGGATCCCGGACTTCAACATGAGCTCGGTCAGCAAGGGCGTCTGAGCCGGTCGGGGAGTCGGGGGGAGGTTCCCCGCCCGCCTAGACTGGCGGGGAACCTCTCAGCACCCTGTTTCATCTCGCTGTTTCATCTCGCTCAAGGAGAGTCACAACCGTGACGGACATCGTCGACGAACTGAAGTGGCGCGGGCTGTTCTCGCTGTCCACCGATGAAGAAGCGCTGCGCAAGGCCTTCGCGGACGGTCCCGTCACGTTCTATTGCGGCTTCGACCCGACCGCGGCCTCGCTGCACGTGGGCCACCTGGTGCAGGTGCTCACCGTGCGTCGGCTCCAGCAGGCCGGGCACCGTCCGCTGGCTCTGGTCGGCGGGGCCACGGGCCAGATCGGCGACCCGCGCCCGACGGCCGAGCGCACCCTGAACGACCCGGACACGGTCGCGAACTGGGTGAGCCGGCTGCGTGCGCAGATCGAGCCGTTCCTGTCCTTCGAGGGCGAGAACGCCGCGGTCATGGTGAACAACCTGGACTGGACGGCGGGCCTGTCCGCCATCGAGTTCCTGCGGGACATCGGCAAGCACTTCCGCGTCAACAAGATGCTGACGAAGGACTCGGTGGCCCGCCGGCTGGAGTCCGACCAGGGCATCAGCTACACGGAGTTCAGCTACCAGCTGCTCCAGGGCATGGACTTCCTGGAGCTGTACCGCCGTTACGGCTGCACGCTCCAGCAGGGCGGCTCGGACCAGTGGGGCAACCTGACGGCCGGGCTCGACCTGATCCACCGCCTGGAGCCGGACGCGCACGTGCACGCCATGGCGACGCCGCTGATGGTCAAGGCGGACGGCACCAAGTTCGGGAAGTCCGAGAGCGGCGCCGTCTGGCTCGACCCGGAGATGACCACGCCGTACGCGTTCTACCAGTTCTGGCTGAACGTGGACGACCGGGACATCTCGACCTACATGCGCATCCTGTCCTTCCGGTCCCGTGAGGAGCTGGAGGAGCTGGAGGCGCAGACCGCCGAGCGGCCGCAGGCGCGTGCCGCCCAGCGGGCCCTCGCGGAGGAGCTGACCACGCTGGTGCACGGCGCCGACCAGTGCGCGGCCGTGATCGCCGCGTCGAAGGCGCTGTTCGGTCAGGGCGAGCTGACGGAGCTGGACGAGGCCACGCTGGCCGCGGCCCTGTCGGAGCTGCCGCGGACGCGGGTCGCCGAGGCGGGACTGGTCGTGGACCTCCTCGCCGAGACGGGCCTGGTCGCCAGCAAGTCCGCGGCGCGCCGGACCGTGAAGGAGGGCGGCGCCTACGTGAACAACGTGAAGGTCACCGCCGAGGACGCGGTCCCGGCCGCGGCCGACCTCCTGCACGGACGGTGGCTGGTGCTGCGCCGCGGCAAGAAGAACCTGGCCGCGGTCGAGGTCACGGGCTGATCCGTTCGCCCGGGGTGACCCGGTGACGGCATGACGAAGGGGCCGGTTCGGACGCGTGGTCCGGACCGGCCCCTTCGCGCCGACCCGGCGGACCGGGTCGGCGGGGTTCAGGTCGTCTGCCGCTTGTTGCCCCGGATGGCCAGGTACAGCATGTCGCCCAGGCCGACGATCAGGACCGCTCCGGCGAGTTGCAGCAGGTGGCGGATCCAGTCGATGCCCTTGGTGTCCTCGACGCCGATCCACCGGGAGACGGCGTTGCCGAGGAGCGCCCCGAGGATACCGAAGATGGTGGTCAGCCAGAGTGGCTGGTGCTGCTTGCCCGGCAGGATGGCCCGGGCAATCAGGCCCAGCACAAAACCGACGATGATCGCCCAAACCCATTCCATGTCGAGCCTCCTCCTGGCGCGTTGTGCGCATGTGCGCCCAGTCTCGACCCGACCGACCTACAGCGCATTTCGGACAACGCCATTCGGGGGCGCTCAAGGGGACGTCAAGGCACACCCGCTCTCCTCCTCGACGGAGGACCGGCGTACGGTGGAAGCCTCCGGGCCCGGGCGTGCCCGGCGGGTGGATCGGATGGTGGAGACGTGCAGCGGACGAAGCGGAACGGGGCCGAGGTCTTCCGGATCACCGGCGCGCGGATGGGTCTCGCCGAGGACGTGCGGGGACGGCAACGCAGGTACGTCATCTCGATGGTGATCAGGACCCTGTCGGTCATCGCCACGGTGGTCCTGTGGAACGTGGAGCGTCACGTGGCGATCGTGACGCTCGTCGCGGGCGCCCTGTTGCCGTACGTCGCCGTGGTCATCGCGAACGCCGGCCGCGAGTCGACGCCCTCCCTCCCCTCACACTTCGTACCGGCCCCTGTGCTCCCCGCGCTGGAGCCCGGAAACCTCAAGGAAACCTCAGATCAATCATGAAGTTCCAGTGCACCGCAGCGGGTCGTGCGTGACATACTGCCTACGCGCTCCGCATCCCCCGTCGGAGCGACGGACCGACGCCGGGCAGCTCCCCCCGTGGCTGCTCGGCGTCGCCCTTCCGTTTGTAGGGTTGAGGCGTGAACTCCCCTGATACGGACACCGACACACCCGCCGTCGTTCCCACCTGCTCGGCCAAGGGCTGCCGTGAGGCGGCGGCCTGGGTCCTGGCGTGGAACAACCCGACGCTCCACACACCCGAGCGGCGCAAGACCTGGCTGGCGTGCGAGGAACACCGCGAGCACCTCTCCCAGTTCCTGGGGGTCCGCGGTTTCCTCAAGGACGTCGTGAAGCTCGACGAGTGGGTACAGCCGGAAGGCTCGGAGCGGCGGTAGCCGGTCCGAGCCTTCGAGGGCGCGCCTTGAGGTGTTCGGGGCGCGCTAACCGCCGATGGCGGACATCGGGCGGTCGGGCTGGAGGAAGGTCGGGTCGTCGAGGCCGGACCCGGCCTTCTTGCCCCACATCGCCACCTTCCACAGGCGGGCGATCTCCTCGTCCGGGGCGTCCGAGCGCAGGGCGGCCCGCAGGTCGGACTCCTCGGTGGCGAACAGGCAGGTGCGGATCTGGCCGTCGGCCGTCAGCCGGGTGCGGTCGCAGGCGCCGCAGAACGGGCGGGTGACCGAGGCGATGACGCCGACGGTGGCCGGGCCGCCGTCGACGACCCAGCGTTCGGCCGGGGCGGAGCCGCGTTCGTCCGCGCCCTCCTCGGTGAGGGTGAAGCGGGTGCGCAGGGACTGGAGGATGTCGCCGGCTGTGATCATGCCGTCGCGCTTCCAGCCGTGCTGGGCGTCGAGCGGCATCTGTTCGATGAAGCGGAGCTCGTACTCGTTCTCCACGGCCCAGGCGAGGAGGTCGGGGGCCTCGTCGTCGTTGAGTCCGGGCATCAGTACGGCGTTGACCTTGACGGGTGTCAGGCCGGCGGCGCGGGCGGCGGCCATGCCCTCGATGACGTCCTTGTGCCGGTCGCGGCGGGTGAGGGTCTTGAAGACCTCGGGCCGCAGCGTGTCCAGGGAAACGTTCACTCGGTCGAGGCCGGCGGCCTTGAGCGCCTGTGCGGTGCGCTTGAGGCCGATGCCGTTGGTGGTGAGGGACATCCTGGGGCGGGGCTCCAGGGCCGCGCACTGTTCGACGATCCCGACCAGGCCGGGCCGCAGCAACGGTTCCCCTCCGGTGAAACGCACCTCGGTGATGCCGAGCCGGGTCACCGCGATGCGGATCAGCCGGACGATCTCTTCGTCGCTGAGCAGGTCGGACTTGCCGAGCCACTGCAGACCCTCCTCGGGCATGCAGTACGTACAGCGCAGGTTGCACCGGTCGGTGAGCGAGACGCGCAGGTCAGTGGCCACGCGGCCATAGGTGTCGAGAAGCACTGTGAGCCCCCTCCCCTGTCCGGTCGTAGAGGTCGCGCTGCGGTGAACGTGAGCGCATGCGCCGTATTCGAGCCTACGCGACGGCTCCCCCGCGCAGGGATGCCCGAACGAACGAGACGCGGCGTGGCCGCGTCGTAGGGAAGTACGACGCGGCCACCCTGTGTGTTCGGTGGATCTCAGACAGCGCCTGTTCCGGTCAGGGAGCGGACCTCCAGCTCGGCGAACTTGGCGGGGTCGGCCTTCTCCTTCGACAGGACGGTTCCCAGCCATCCCAGGAAGAAGCCGAGCGGGATGGAGATGAGCCCCGGGTTCTCCAGCGGGAACCAGTAGAAGTCGGCGTCCTTGAACATCGAGGTGGGCTTGCCGGAGACCACCGGGGAGAAGAGCACGAGGCCGACGGCCGAGATCAGGCCGCCGTAGATGGACCACAGCGCGCCCTGGGTGGTGAACCTCTTCCAGAAGAGGCTGTAGAGGATCGTCGGCAGGTTGGCGGAGGCGGCGACCGCGAAGGCGAGGGCGACCAGGCCGGCGACGTTCAGGTCGCGGGCGAGGGCTCCGAGGCCGATCGCGACGGCTCCGATGACCACGGTGGACCAGCGGGCCGCGCGGACCTCCTCCTTCTCGGTGGCCTTGCCCTTGCGGATGACGTTCACGTAGATGTCGTGCGCGAAGGACGAGGAGGAGGCGAGGGTCAGGCCCGCGACGACGGCGAGGATGGTGGCGAAGGCGACTGCGGAGATCACGGCGAGCAGGATCGCGCCGCCGGTGGAGTCGGCGCCGCCGCCGATCTCCTGGGCGAGCAGCGGGGCCGCCGTGTTGCCGGCCTTGTTGGAGGCCAGGATGTCGGCCCGCTTGAGCAGGGCCGCGGCGCCGAAGCCGAGGGCGATGGTCATCAGGTAGAAGGCGCCGATGATGCCGATGGCCCAGTTCACGGACTTGCGGGCGGCCTGCGCCGTCGGGACGGTGTAGAAGCGGATCAGGATGTGCGGCAGGCCGGCGGTGCCCAGGACGAGGGCGAGGCCGAGGGAGATGAAGTCCAGCTTGGTGGTCGCGTCCTTGCCGTACTTGAGCCCCGGCTCCAGGAACTTGGCGCCCTGCCCGCTGTTCTCGGCGGCCTTGCCCAGCAGCTCCGAGACGTTGAAGTTGAACTCGATCAGCACCATGAGGGTGATCAGCAAGGCGCCCGCGATGAGCAGCACCGCCTTGACCATCTGGACCCAGGTGGTGCCCTTCATTCCGCCGATCGTGACGTAGACGATCATCAGTACGCCGACCAGCGCGACCACGGCCACTTTGCCGCCGTCGCTGGTGATGCCCAGGAGCAGGGAGACGAGGACGCCCGCGCCGGCCATCTGGGCGAGCAGGTAGAAGATCGAGACCACGATGGTGGAGGTGCCCGCGGCGGTGCGCACGGGCCGCTGGCGCATGCGGAAGGCCAGGACGTCGCCCATCGTGTACCGGCCGGAGTTGCGCAGCGGTTCGGCGACGAGCAGCAGCGCCACGAGCCAGGCGACCAGGAAGCCGATGGAGTAGAGGAAGCCGTCGTAGCCGAAGAGCGCGATGGCCCCGGCGATGCCGAGGAAAGAGGCGGCGGACATGTAGTCGCCCGAGATCGCGAGGCCGTTCTGGAAGCCGGTGAACTGGCGTCCACCCGCGTAGAAGTCGGCGGCGCCCTTGGTCTGGCGGCCGGCCCAGACCGTGATGATCAGGGTGGCGACGACGAACAGCCCGAACAGGGTGATGATCAGCGGCCGGTGCTCGGTGGCGCCGGCGGCGAGGGCGGGGGCCGTCGCCGGGTCGAACGGCGTGGTCATTCCCCGGCCTCCATCCGCGCCTTGATGGCCGAGGCCTTGGGGTCGAGCTTGGCGGCGGCGTGCCGCGAGTACAGCCAGGCGATCAGGAAGGTGGTCGCGAACTGGCCGAGGCCGAGGACGAGGGCGACGTTGATGTTCCCGAAGAGCCTGGTCCCCATGAAGCCGCCCGCGTAGTTGGACAGCAGCACGTAGAGCAGGTACCAGGCGAGGAACGCCACGGTGAGCGGGAAGGCGAACGAGCGGTGGGAGTCGCGCAGTTCGGCGAACTCGGGGCTGTGCTGGACGCTCGTGAACTCTTCGGCGGTGGGGCCGGCCGGGTGGTGCGGCCCCGCGCCGCCGGGCGGTGGTGGGGCTGCTGCTTCGAGGGTCACGGGGGGCTCTCCTTGTGACGCGGGTGCAGGGGGGACGACGGACAAAACAACCTCCGTGCGAGGGGGATGGTGACGCTGATCCCCCCTGTCAACGGCACGGACGGCGTGTCGAGACGGTTCAACCCCAGTTGATTCATTGGAAACTGATTCCTCGAACTGATGGCGCAAGACCGAACGGCAGCACTAGGTTCCTGTGTCATGAACCCGTCGGGCGCAACCGTGCCCGCACGGCCTTTTTCAGGATGATGTGGAGAACCCATGGCTCACCTGGGAACCGGTCACCGGCGGCGCGCACTCGCCGTTCCGGTCGGACTGGCACTCACCGCCTCGCTCGCCCTCCTCCCCTCCGTCGCGGCTTCCGCCGCCCCGTTGGGCAACACGGCGGACGCGGTGGCGACGGCCAAGCCCGACACCTCCGGCCCCAAGCTGTCGTACGTGGCGAACCTGACCGCGTACGGGACGGTGAAGCAGGCGAAGAAGGCCATCGAGAAGGCCGGCGGAACGGTGGTGACCTCGCACGAGCAGATCGGGGTCGTCGTCGCGCACTCCCAGAACCCCGAGTTCGCAAGGCAACTGCGCGCCCAGCGCAGCCTGTTCGTGTCGGTCGGCGCCACCCGGACGGCCCCGCTGTCCCCGGTGCAGACCACCGAGGAGGGCGCGACCCAGCGGCTGAGCGCGGCGGACGCCGCGAAGGCGGCGGCGAAGGCCACGGCGGGCCAGGAGCCCCTGGAGTCGAACCAGTGGGACCTGCGGGCGATCAAGGCCGACGAGGCCCACAAGATCAACGACGGTAGCCGCAACGTGACGGTGGGCGTCATCGACACGGGTGTGGACGACACCCATCCGGACCTCGCCCCGAACTTCTCCAAGGGCCAGTCCGCCAACTGCGTGGGCGGTGTCCCCGACACCACCGAGGGCGCCTGGCGTCCGTACGCGGACGGCAGCGACCACGGCACCCACGTCGCGGGCACCATCGCGGCCGCGCGCAACGACCTCGGCATCAGCGGTGTCGCGCCCGGCGTGAAGGTCGCCGCGATCAAGGTGAGCGAGCCGGGGACCAGCCTCTTCTACACCGAGGCCGTCGTCTGTGGGTTCATGTTCGCCGCCGAGAAGGGGATCGAGGTGACCAACAACAGCTACTACGTCGACCCCTGGAACTACACCTGCAAGTCGGACGACGACCAGAAGGCGCTGGTGGAGGCCATCGCGCGGGCGACGAAGTACGCGGAGCGCAAGGGTGTCCTGAGCGTGGCCTCGGCCGGCAACTCGGACCACGACCTGGCCGGTCCCTCGATCGAGGACACCACCAGCCCGAACGACACCACCGCCGTGCCGCGCACCATCGACCCGAAGGTCTGCCTCGACCTTCCCACCCAGCTCCCCGGCGTGGTCACCGTGACCGCCACCGGCGACCAGGGCCTTCGCTCGTACTACTCCAGCTACGGGCTGGGCGTCGCCGACGTCGCGGGCCCCGGTGGCGACAAGTGGCAGGTGCCGGCCACGCCGGACGCCAACGGTCGGGTGCTGTCCACCCTCCCGGGCGGCGGCTACGGCTACAAGCAGGGCACCTCGATGGCCGCCCCGCACGTCGCGGGCGTCGTGGCGCTGCTGAAGAGCAAGCACCCCTCCGCCACGCCGTCGCAGCTCCAGGCGCTGCTGAAGGCCCAGGCCACGAAGCAGGCCTGCCCGGACAAGATCTACGACGGCGCCGGCGCGCTGATCGACGCCACCACCTGCAAGAGCAAGTGGGGCCAGACCGGCTACTACGGCTCCGGCGTGGTGAACGCGCTCCGCGCCGTGAAGTAGGCGCGCAGCGGGGCCTGGACCGCGCGTGAGGTGACGCGTGCGGCAGGGCGGACACGTGAAGGGGCCGGTCGGGGCAACTCCCCGACCGGCCCCTTGCGTTCGTCCCGCGGCCGGCGCCTACGGCGTGATGAGCACCTTGAGCGCGCTGCGGTCGTCCATCGCGCGGTAGCCGTCCGGGACCTCGTCCAGGGAGATCGCCCGGTCGAAGACGGGGGACGGGTCGATCGCGCCGCTGAGCACGTCCGCGAGCAGCTCCGGGATGTACGCGCGCACCGGCGCGACGCCGCCGCGCAGGGTCAGGTTGCGGTCGAACATCACGTCGAGGTCCAGGCCGGTGCCGCTGCCGTGCGGGACGCCGACGTAGCCGATGGCCCCGCCGTCGCGGGTGATGTTGACGGCCGTGCGCATGGACTGGACGAAGCCTCTGTCAAGACGCTTCAACGCCCCCTACACTCCACCAACATGGGCACCCACCACGACGGCAAGCAACTCCGCGTCATCATCTACTGTCGCATCAGCGACGACCGTGAAGGCCGCGGCGCCGGCGTCGAGCGCCAGCGCGAAGCGTGCCTGGCCCGCGCCGAGAAACTCGGCTGGGAAGTCGTGGCAGTCCTCATCGAGAACGACCTCAGCGCGTACAGCGGCAAGCGGCGCCCGAAGTACGAGCAGATGCTCGACATGCTGAAGGCCGGGATGGCGGATGCTGTCCTCGCCCTCACCCCCAAGCGCCTGTACCGGCGCATCGGCGACGCCTTCGACTTCTTCGACCTCATCACCGAGCAGGGTGTCCACGTCGAGACGATCAAGCAGGGGCGCTACGACCTGACCACCGCCGAGGGGCGGCGAGACGCGCGCCGCGCCGCGATCGACGCGCAGTACGAGTCCGAGGAGATCGGTGAGCGAGTCAGGGACGCGAAAGCGCAGACGCTCGCTGCCGGCGGGTACCGCGGGGGGCCACGGCCGTTCGGGTACGAGGCCGACGGTCTGACGCTGCGGGAGTCGGAGGCATCGCACCTGCGTGAGGCGTACTCCGCGTTCCTGGCGGGGGCGTCGATCCGGTCCATCGCTCGGGAGTGGGAGGAGCTGGGGGTGCGCACGGTACCTCGGCGGTACCGGCAGGAGGATGGCACCCGGGGCGAGCCCCGGTCCCGTGCGTGGTCGCCGAGCGAGCTGCGGACCCTGCTCCTGCGGCATCGGAACGCCGGCCTGCTGTCGCACAACGGGGCCGAGGCCGGCACCGCAGCGTGGCCCGGCATCGTAGACGAGTCGACGTGGCGGGCGGCAGTGGCTCGTCTCGCGGACCCGACTCGCCTGACGGCGAAGAGCAACGCGCGCCGCTGGCTCGGGTCCGGACTGTACGGGTGCGGGCACCCGGCGGGGGGCGGCGAGTGCGGGCTGAGGGTGAGGCTGTCCACGTCCGGCACGGGCGCGGGTCATCGTCACGTTGCTGCCTATCGGTGTTCAAGTGGTGGCCACGTGACCCGCCGCGCGGTGCCGCTGGACGCGTACGTGCACGACCTGGTGGTGGGTCGTCTCCAGCGCCCCGATGCGGTGCACCTGCTGGATCGGGCAACGGATTCGCCTGTTGACCTGCGCGCTGTGGACACGGAGCTGACGGCGGCCCGTACAACTCTGAGGTCTCTGGCGGAGATGCTGGGCGCGGGGGAGATGGACGCCTCGGACTACAAGGCGGCGGCCGCGCGGGCTCGGGAGCGCAAGGTGAGGGCCGAGGCGGCGATGGTTCTGGCTTCGACGACGAGTCCGCTCGCTGGCCTGGTGGGGGCCCGGGATGTCAGGGCCGCGTGGGAGGGCATCGATCTGTCACGTCAGCGTTCGGTGATCGATGCCCTCATGGAGGTGGTGGTCCTGCCTGCGCGGCGGGGCCGGATGCCGAAGGGTGTGGAGCTGGATTTGGAGCGGATCGACATCCGGTGGCGGGGTTAGATCGCGGGATGGTTGCGCGCGGCGGGCTCGGCAGCGGCGAGGCCGTGTCGGCCAGCGTGTTCGATGGCGAGGTTGTACTCGTCCACGGCCTGTTGGCTGACCTCGTCGGGGTGGACGGCGAGGCGGAGGCGGCCGTCCTTCCCTTGTAGGAGGACGACGGCGAGGCCTTTGGGTACGAGGTCGTCGCGCACCATGGGGAGGCATGCCGGGGGCATATTTGCTCTGATCGCTTCTGACATTCCGAACCCCCATGCTTGGGTGCACGGTCATGCCGCTGACGGCGCACGACAATGCAGACCTTTTACTCACGCCCCCCAGGCGGAAAGGTCAGCATGCCACTTGAGTCAGCGTGGGACTACAGGCTGCGCATAACTACTACAAACCGAAACAACTTACTCCTGAGTACCTGATGTCGCATCAGAACCGTCATTCGCGAACGCTGCGATCAGTCGCTCGATCTGCTCTCGCTGCACAGGTGTCAACTTGTCTGCACCACGGACATACGCCCGGCCGTGTTCGGAGACCACGGGGTCGATGCCCATGAACTGACTGCCGGCCGCATCCTGCACCTGGACGAGGGGGAGTTCCAGGGCATCGGCCAAGGCCTGGAGTTCGGGGAAGCGCGGCGTCCAGGCCATGCGGGGGACGACCTTTTCTAGGTTCTCCAGGGTGCCGCGCCGAATGACCGGCTTCCCGTCTTCGCCCAGACCGGTGCGTTCCTCAAGCTGGCGGAAGCTGAGGCGCAGCTCGGCGCGGCGCTTCCGTACCAGATCAGACAGGTGCGTCCGGGCGCCCGCGTTGTTTTCCTGCTCGACCATGACGGCCATCCTGCCACTCCATGTGAGGCCTGTTGCCCTGTGGTGTCCATGTTGCCAGCACCGCTCCCCGTACATAAGTGCTGGTCGCGGGGGCACACCTGACCCCCAGCATGGACAGAGTGTCCACGGTGATGGGCATGGCCGCCAGTCCGCATGGCGTTTTTGACCTGAACGTGACGGCTGGATTGTCGACTTAGCTACGCGCACGCACCGTCGTGGGCAACATGCCCACGAGGGTGGACACGGTGACCACCCTCATGCCATGCTGTTCCTGCCCACCACGGTGGGCAGAACGGCAAAGGAGGTGGGCATGTCCCCGCGTGAGCCCAGTTACAGGCTCCTCAATCCGAACCTGATGAAGCTCCTCATGGAGCGCACCGGGAGCGGCAGCAGCATCACCGGCCGGGAACTCGCAAAGCAGGCGGGATGCTCCAGCACCACGGTCAACGACCTGCTCAGCGGCACGAAGGAATGCGTCCTCGTCGGTACGGCACACGGCATCGCCCGTGTCATCGGAGTCGATGTGCTCGTGCTCTTCGCGCCGACCGGCCGGTCCGTGCCGGTCCCGCACAGCGAGATCCCGCCGGCGCTCGTCCGGGCTGCGGGATGAACAGCGTCGCGGAGACCGAGCTGCCGGCCGAACTCAGCCCGTACGAGGCGCACCTGGCCCGCGTGCTGGCCGGGGCCCCGCCGCTGACCGCCGAGCAGCAGAGCCGCATCCGGAGCCTGTTCCGGCCCGGCGTCGCCAGGGTCCCGCTCGCGGCCTGACTGAACGAAGAACGGGGCCGCCCCGGACGTGCATCCGGAACGACCCCGCAGTACCCGGCACACCTCACCACCAACAGAGAGGTACACCGTGAACCACAAGCCTACCGTCACCGGCCTTCCCGGCCAGAGTGGCATCACCCACCACATCAAGGTCCCGCTGCCCGTACGGCCCACCCTGTCCGTCGAGTCGGTGCTGCTCCTCGCGGCCAGCGTCATCGCGGAGCGGGGTCTGCACCACGAGGACTACGTCGAGGACCCGCTGAACAAGCGGTTGGACCCGTCGTTCCCGTTGACGCTGCGGGCGATGTCCGTGGTCGGTGCGATCCGGTACGCGGCGACCGGGGACCCGCAGCACAGCTCGCAACTGTCGGAGACGACGGTCGGGTTTTTGGCCCTGTCGTTGGACGGCGGCCCGTTCTGGACGGACTGGCGGTCGCTGGAGCGGCACGTCGAGGACTGGTCGGACGGCATGACGGCGGTCGAGGCGGTTGCGCTGTTGGAGCGGGTGGCGACGAGCCCCGAGGAGCGTGCGGCGTGAACGAGTTGTCCGCCGAGTTGACCGGCAAGATCCGCGCACTCCGCAACCTTCAGAACGTGTCGGCGCAGAAGCTGGCTGACCGCATGGCTGCCCTGGGCTTTCCGATCCAGCGCAACGTGCTCGCCAACATCGAGACCGGGCGCAGGCAGTCGGTGTCTGTGGACTTCGTCAGCTTCGCGGCGCAGGCCCTCGACACGACGTTCGTCCGTCTGCTCACGGACCCCGTGGCCTGCCCGGGATGCGGCGGCAAGCCTCCCGTCGGGTTCACGTGCAACACCTGTGGTGGTGCGGCATGAATACGAAGCGCGTGGACGCGGCGGCCGGTGTGCTGAGCGCGTCGATGAAGTTGGGCAAGAGGTTGCCGGCCACGTTGGCGTACGACCTGGAGGCGGCGCAGCTGCTCCAGTCCCCGGAGACGGCGGCCGAGATGGCTGCGCTGCGCGACGTTTCTGCCTTGCAGGAGCGGGTCATCGGCGATGCCTGCCAGCTGTTGCAGAAGCGCCGTTGGGAGATCCGGGGACGCAAGGAGTACGGGCAGCGGCTGCGGACGGAGAACGAGCGGCTGCGGGCCCGGGTGTCCGAGCTGGAGACGGAGCGCCACGAAACGAACGCTGCGCTGTCGGATGCGGCGGAGGCGCTGCGGGCGTCCCGGGACCGGATCGCCGAGCTGGAGCGCGCGCTCGCGTTGGACCCCGACCCGATCGCCTACGGTCCGCGCGGCTACCGGTGCGGTTGCGGCAAAGACGCGCACTCGAACCTGACGCCGTGCCGGCCGGAGCCGGGTGCGTTGGCCGAGCAGCGTCACCAGTTCCTCGACCTCGACGTCGACAGCACGGCGCCCATCCCCGGCGCGTGCCTGTACCCGTACCTGCGCACCGCCCCCCTCGGAGGCACCGATGCCCGCTGACCCCACCCGCAGCACGAACCCGCCACTGTCGTTCCGTCTCGATGGGATGTGGCTGAAGGCCTTCCTCCGCGTCGACCGGATCCGACACGACACGCTCGTGTCCCTCGTGTCGGGCTGGAGCGACACCGAGGTTCGCAAGGACGTCACCGCTCGCCTCGTCGCACTCGCCGAGGTCATGTCTTCGATCCGCCGTGAAGGCGAGTTGGATGCCGCCGTCGAGGCGGTGGAAGACGAGGCCAGCATGCACGACGCGGAGATCGAGATCGATCTGGTGGACGCGCTTCGGCTGCGGGACGAGCTGAATGTGGTGATCGAGAAGTTGGCCCGGTTCAACCCGGCCGCCGCCCGGCCGGACATGCTCGCCAAGATGCCGCACCAGCGGAGGGCATCGTGAGCAGGCACCCGATCCGCAAGCGGGCCGATCACGTGACCGCCGCGCAGCGACTTCGGACCACTCCCGGCGAGTGGCAGACCGTGCACGTGTACGCGAGCCGGTACTCCGCGATGTCGGCGGCGCATCTGGTCCGCAAGCCCAGGTGCCAGTGGTTGGCCTACCTCCCGGCCGGTGCGTACGAGGCTCGTGTCGAGATGGTCGACGGGGGCACTGCTCTCCTGGTCCGGTACGTCGGGGGTACCCGATGAGCGACGCGTTCTTCCAGCCCGGCCGCACGTACACCGACGCCAATGGGTACACGGCCCCCGAGATCACCTACTACTTCCACGTCGAGCACGTGGCCCGGCACCCGGAGCACGGGCACCTGCGGGCGACCGGCTGGTCGAAGACTGGGGCCATGGGATCCCGGTGGCACGGCGACTCCCGCGTCGAGGGCGAGCAGGACGGCTGGACCGAGCTGCCTGTCCCGTTGATCGATGTGGATCCGGTGGTGGTCCGGCGCTTCGACTGCTCGATCGAGCCGGCCCTCGAAGACGAGCACCCCGAACTGATGGTGTGCTGCGTGGCGGAGGACGGGCGGCCGGTCGCACTGCTCCTCGACATGGAGGCGCGGGACAAGCTCGCGGGGCTCCTCGACATGGGGAAGGGCACCGGCGACGGCGAGCCCACCCCGGCCGCAGGCATCGGCGACGAGCGGGCGCTCCTGCTCGCCGATCACATCCTGAACACCGGCGGGACCTGGACGTCCGGCCGCGCGCACCGCTGGCTGTCCGAGGACGCCGGGATCGCGGTCACTGCCCGCCACGTCCGGCGGATGCTGAAGTCGTTGGCGGCGTACGGCTACCTGACCGAGCACGACAAGCCGGGCCGTGTCTCGTACACGCCGCGCTACGCCACCGGTGGTGGCCGATGACCGAGACCGCGCTGGCCGGGGCTTCGGCCCCGGCCGCCGGCCGCCGGGTCACACCGACCGGCCGCCTCATCCTCCCCGCCGACGCCGACCACAACGTCTGGCTCACCGCCCGCCGCGACGGCCTCGGCTCGTCCGACATCGCCGCCATCCTCGGCATCAGCAAGTACGGCAACGCCCTCTCCGTCTACCACGACAAGACCGGCGGTCTCCCGCTGGAGAGCGACGACTCTGAACCGGCCCTGTGGGGACGCATCGACGAGGAGGGCATCGCCCGCGAATGGGCCCGCCGCAACCGATCCGTCGTCCGCCGCGTCGGCCTCGTCGCGAACATCGACCGACCGTGGCAGATGTGCACCCTCGACCGCCGCGTCCTCGAATGCCCACTCGCTGACGGTCGCGAGAAGTGCGCCGTCGAGATCAAGTGCCGCGACAAGATGAAGGCCGGCCAGTTCCGCAGGGGCGTCGCCGACGACGTCCTCGTCCAGACGCTGTGGCAAGCCGACGTATGCGGCTTCGACCACATCCACGCCGCCGTCCGCCTCGGCGGCAACGAACTCCGCCAGTTCGTCGTCCGGGTCTCCGAGCACGCCGACCTGATCGCCGACCTGCGCGCGGCGGGCGCCCTGGCCTGGCAGCAGATCACCGACCGGCGGCCCCCCGTCCTCGGGGCGGACGCCGACCCGGACGTCCTCCTCGACCTGTACGAGCGGCTCCACCCGGAGCGCGCCGGGGCCGTGGACATCACCCGTGACGTCGACACGCAAAACGCCGTCGCCGACTACCTCGACGCGCACAACGACCTGGCCGCGGCCGAGAAGCGAAAGAAGGCGGCGAAGGCCCGCATCCTCGCGGGCCTCGGCAGCGCGGAAGAGGCCACGGTGCTGGACCGAGTCCACGTGTCGCTCGACGAGCGGTCCAAGGAGTGGGCGGACGTGAAGCGGCTCGCCGAGCGGTGGCCCGAGGCCTACGCCGACTGCGTCGAGGACCGCACCTACCGCCAGATCAACATCCCCCGCACGGTTCGTGAGGAGCACAACGCATGACGACACTCGCTGAGCGCGCGGCGGCCGCCGCCGGCCGGGCCCCCGAAGCCGGCCAGGACGACGGCCTGCAACTCCCGCAGGAGTACGTCGACCAGTTCCCGGCGCCGGACCCGATGGCCGGATACGAACCGGGCGACGACGACCCCGAGATGGTCCCCGTCCACCTTGCCTGGCTGCGGGTCCGCAAGGAGATCCGGGCCATCGCCAAGGGCGAGCAGTACAACGGCGGCGGCACCCGCTTCAACTTCCGTGGCGTCGACACCGTGGTGAACACCTTCGGGCCCGTCACGCTCAAGCACGGCATCAATGTCCTGCCCGTCCGCGTCGAGGCGTCCTATCGGGATACCACGACGTCCAAGGGCTCCAAGATGCGCGAGTGCACCGTCACGGTGACGTGGCAGATCATCGGGCCGAAGGGTGACGACCTCACCCTCCAGACGCAGGGCGAGGCCCTCGACTCCGCCGACAAGGGCACCGCGAAAGCACAGTCGGTGGCACTGCGGGTGCTGCTCCTGACGTCGGGTCTGACGCCGACGCACGACAAGGACCCGGACGCCTCGTACATCGAGCGCGGCAACGAGGCGCCGGCCCGGTCGGCTGACTCCTACCGCGACGAGATCCTCAACCCGAAGACCAGCCAAGGCCGGTTGCAGCAGATCGGATACGAGCTGGACAACCTGCGGATGATGGGCGCGAAGGTCGTCAACGAGGTGGGCGAGCAGGAGACGCTCGACTCCCTCGGCCGGCGGATCTACGGCGAGCGTGCTGGCGGTGCCGCGTGAGTTGGCACCTCGGCCGCCTGGCTGGCTTCGACTTGGAGACGACGGGCGTTGACGTCGAGACCGACCGCATCGTCACCGCGTGCGTCGTCCAGTGCGGCGGCGGGCAGCCCACCGCATCCGCGTCGTGGATGGCCGACCCGGGGATCGAGATCCCCGAGGGCGCCTCGAACGTCCACGGCATCACCACCGAGCGGGCCCGCGCCGAGGGCAAACCGGCGGCCGAGGTCGTCGCCGATGTTCTCGCCGCGCTCGGGCAGGTCATCGCCGCCGGGATCCCGATCGTCGCGATGAACGCCCGCTACGACCTCACCCTCCTCGACCGCGAAGCCCGACGGCACGGCCTGACCCCGCTGCCCGCCGCCCACGTCGTCGACCCGCTGGTCCTCGACAAGCACCTCGACCGGTTCCGCGAGGGGTCCCGCACCCTCACCGCCCTCTGCGACCACTACGACGTCCGTCTCGACGGCGCGCACAGTGCCGACGCCGACGCGGTCGCCGCATGCCGGCTGGCCTGGCGCATGGGCTCAACCCGGTCGGACCTGGCCGCGCTGCCGCTGGACACGCTCCACAGCCAGCAGGCGGCGTGGGCCGCCGAGCAGGCCACATCCCTCGCGGACTACTTCCGCCGGACGCCCGGCAAGGAGCACCAGGCCGACGGCGTCCGGAGCGAGTGGCCCCTCATCCCTCACCAGCAGGACGGAGACCTGTGATGCCCGTATCCGGACGCCGGCACCAAGCCCTTCAACGCGACAACGCCCAGCTCCTCCAGGACAACGTGCAGCTCCTCCGCGAACTCCGCGAGGTCACCGAGGAACGGGACGCCGCCCGCGAGGTCGTCCGCGGACTCTCCGAGCGCAACCAGCAGTTGACCGGCCGGCCCCTCGCGGGCGGCGAGATCGCTCTGGCCCGGGCGCTCCGCCAGTCCGAGGAGGCCCGCGCGCTGCTGGCCGCGCAGCTCGATCTGCTTCAGGCCGCGAACGAGGGTGCGGCCCGCGAGTCGTACGACGCGGCCAAGGTCGCCCGGGCGGTGGCGGCATGAGGAACCCGATCACCGCATTGCGGTCCCTGGCCCCGTCCGGCCGGCACCGCACAGCCCCGGGCCCGCTGATCGCACTTCCCATGGACGCCGAGCCCGGCCAGTTCGCTCTCTGCCCTGTCGAAGACCGCGAGCAGTACCACGCCGTACAGGCCGACGGCCGGCTGCGCTGCTGGACCTGCAACACGGTGACGGAGGCCGGAGCATGAACGCCACCCCTGACCTCACCGTCACCGTTCTCAGCCACCGGCCCGCCCCGCAAGGCAGCAAGCGGCACGTCGGCCGCGGCCGCCTCATCGAGCAGTCCACCCGGGTCAAGCCGTGGCGGGCCGCCGTCGACGAAGCCGTCCGCGCCGCCGTGGCTGGCGCTGTCCCGCTCGACGGCCCGCTGTCGGTGGAGATCGCGTTCACCGTCCGCAAGCCGGCCTCGGCGCCGAAGACCCGCATCACGTGGCCCACGACCCGTGACAGCGGAGATCTCGACAAGCTCCTCCGGTCCACGTTCGACGCGCTCACCACCGCGGGCGCCATCGCGGACGACTCCCGGATCGTCGAGGTCACCGCCCGCAAGATGCACCCGGGGGAGGGTCTGGACGCCCTCGACGGGCCCGGTGCTGTGATCCGGGTTTGGCGCCTCACTCCGGCGGTGACCGGATGAGCCGTCCGACGCTCCTCGATCTGTGCTGCTGCGCGGGCGGCGCCTCCATGGGCTACCACCGCGCCGGGTTCGACGTCACCGGCGTCGACATCGCGCCCCGGCCGAACTACCCGTTCACGTTCGTGCAGGCCGACGCGATCGAGTACGTCCGCGAACACGGCCACGAGTACGACGCCATCCACGCGTCGTGGCCGTGCCAGTTCGGGGCCGCGATCACCAAGGGCACCAACCGGCACCTGCGCAGCCGGTACGTGAACCTGCTCCCCGAAGGCCGTGCGGCGATGCTCGCTACCGGCCGGCCGTACGTCATCGAAAACCCCGAAGCCCGGCCCGACGTCGTCCTGTGCGGCACGCAGTTCGGGCTCCCGGTCCTCCGCCACCGCCGGATCGAGGTCCACGGCTGGACCCCGATGGCCCTGCCGCACCCGAAGCACCGCGGCCGGGTTCGGGGTTGGCGTCACGGCCAGTACCACGACGGCCCGTACCTCGCGGTCTACGGCAAGGGCGGCGGCAAGGCCACCGTCCCGGAGATGCAGGCCGCGCTCGGCATCGACTGGACCGACGTCCACGAGGAGCTGACCGAAGCCATCCCGCCCGCCTACACCCAGTACCTCGGCGAGCAGCTCGCCGCCCAACTCCAGGTGGTGACGTCATGACCCGACCCGCCCGCTCCTCCCACGCACCCGACACCCTCGGCCGAGCCGAGGACTGGCAAGACAAGGCACTCTGCCGCACCGTCGTCGTCGACCCCGAGGCGTTCTTCCCCACCGGCCGAGCCGCAGCCGGCCAGCAGCAGATCGACGACGCCAAGACGTTCTGCATGAGCTGCCCCGTCCGAATGGCCTGCGCCCTCGCCGCCCTCACCGGCGGCTACGACAACGGAGTGTGGGGCGCCCTCGACGAGGTCCAGCGCCGGCGGATCCTGCGAACGGATTCGGACGACCGGCGGCAGGCGATCCGGGACGAGTGGGCCCGACTGCGCTTCGATCCGCACTTCGACGCCTACGCGAAGCGGACCGAGCAGGAGGACAACGGGCACGTCCGTTGGCTCATGAAGAGTACGTCCGTCACCGTTCTCGGACGGAACTGGACCCCGGCGCAACTCGCCCTGACCATCTCCCAACGCCGGCCCCCGCAGGGAGCCGTCAAGACGACCTGCGGCAGGCCGGGTTGCGTGGCACCCGAGCACGTGGCCGACGACGTCGTCCGTAGGAGCCGCGGCCGTACCCAGAAGGCCGCGGCGTGACCGGCCGCCGCCCACGCCGGGCCCCGCCCCCGCCGGTCGCCGGCCAGCTCCTCGACTGGACCGACAGCAAGCACTGGGCCCGCACCCAAGCCCCCTGCCGCTACTGCCGAAAGCCCACGTTCCTCCGCGACGACGACCGGCTCCCCGCAGACAAGGTGTGCGCGGAGAAGGCCATCGCCGAGCGCACCGCCCGCACCACTGCCAACTACCAGAACGGAACCCTCTGATGCCGAAGCTCGCCCCGCACCAGGCCCCCGAGGTCAAGCTCGACGCAGCCGCCGCCGCCGTCGAAGCGTCCCTCACCACCGAGCAGCGCCGCGGCCTGTTCGAGAAGCCCGGGACCACCGTCGTCGCCATCGTCGAACTCACCTCGAAGTCCTACACCGGACACGCCGACGGCGAGGAGAAGGAACCCCAGGTAAAGGTCCGCGTGACCGGCTGCGAGGTCGCCCGCTCCACCGACGAGGCCAGCACCCTGCTGGAGGCCAAGCGCGCCATGTGGAGGGCCCGCCGCATGGACGGAACCCTCGACGAAGTCGGGCCCGG
Source organism: Streptomyces sp. H27-H5 (assembly GCF_026627505.1). Lineage (GTDB taxonomy): Bacteria > Actinomycetota > Actinomycetes > Streptomycetales > Streptomycetaceae > Streptomyces. The sequence goes on from NZ_JAPNLK010000066.1 coordinate 29,573, forward strand.
CCCGCGCGACGCGGAGTCCGTGATCGCCGACGCGTTCGGCGACTACCCCACCGAGAGCGAGTACCAGGGCTACCAGCGCGCCAAGGCACAGGCCGAACGCGACCAGTTCGTGCGCTGACCCCGCCCCCGTGACCGGTCCGGGGCGGACGACTCCCCGCCCCGGACCACCACCCGCACTCTGCACCACGAGAAGAGGACCGCACGTGAGGATTCGCCACAGCCGGCTGACGAGGGACTTCCTCCAAGTCCCCAACGCCACAGTGCGCGACGACCGCATGAGCCACATGGCCCGCGGCATCCTCGTCGAGCTCCTCAGCCGGCCCGACGGGTGGAAGACGAGCTGCGACGAGATGTGGCAGGCCTCGGTTGCCAAGCACGGGAAGGACAGCCCCGGCCGCCGGCAGTTCCGCTCTGCCTTCGCAGAACTCAAGAGCCTCGGCTACCTGCTGTCCGAACGAGAGATCCTTGCGGGCGGTCAGCACGCCACCCTCCTCGTCGTGCAGGACGTTTCCGCAGCTCAGCCCGACGTACCACAGGGTGGTACGTCAAATAAAGAACACGGTGAGAAGAAGACGGGGGTTAAGAACACTTCCCCCGACGCCTCCAGCGACGACGAAGACGAGCACCACCTCGCCGCGTTCGGCGCCTTCTGGATCGTCTACCCCAAGAAGATCCACATGGTGAAGGCCAAGACCGAATGGATCGCCGCGATCCGCAAGGGCATCGACCCCAGCCTCATGGTCACCGCCGCCCAGGCCTACGCCCGCGAAGTCGCCGGCAAAGACCCCCAATACACGAGCTACCCGGCGAACTGGCTGGCGAACGAGCGGTACCACGACGAGTACCCCGAACCCGACCTGCGGCCCGCGCTCCGCTCCGTGCCCACTCCCGCGCCCAGCCCGGCCGCCGCACGCCGCAACGCCAGCCGCAACGTCCTCGACCGCCTCGCCGACGAACTCCGCGCCGCAGCAGGAGGAGACCAGTGAACCCCGACGAAATCCCCCAGCTCCTCAAGCAAGTCAGCTACGCCGACCCCCGCGTCCTCCCCGACGACGAGCACGAGATCGTCGGACTCGCCGCACTGTGGGCCGAAGTCCTCAAGGACGTCCCCGCCCAGTACGCCATGTACGCCGTCGGCAAGCACTACGCCACGTCTCCGTTCCCCATCAAGCCGTCCGACATCTCTACCCGCTGGCAAGCCGTTGTCCGTGACCGCATGGACCGGCACACCGGCACCCTCGAACCCACCCAGCATCCCGAGCTGGACCCCGACGACGCCGAGGGGTTCGTCCGCGCACTGCGCGCCGAACGTCAGGCCGTGGTCATGGGCGAGGTCGCCCCCATGCCGCTGAAAGCAATCACCGGAGCCGTGCCGCCCGAGGTGCAGAAGCGCCTCGACCAGATCGGCCAGTACATGCCCGAGCACGTCCGCGAGCAACTCGCCACGTACCGGCCGCAGAAGGCCCAACGCGAATCCACCGTCCGTCGGCGCCAGCCCGACCCCCTCACCGTCCCCTGCCCCTGGTGTGACGCCGCCGTGGACCAAGCCTGCCGGGGCCGTCGCATCACCCCCGGCCGTGACCCGGAGAGCAAGCGGCAGGGGGGCAGGGCCCCGCACCCGTCCCGCGTCGATGCCGCCCGCGCCCACCTTCACGCCGCGTAGGAGCCGACCGTGAACGACATCGAACCAGCCGACGTCCGGGCCATGCGCGAACAAGGCGACCTACGCGCCTACCTCCGACAGCAGATCACCACCGGCCGCGACCGCGGCAAGCCCCCACCCGCGACCGCCCCGGAGCCGAACCCGCACCGCATCCCGGGCGCCTGGCCCACCGGCAGCCAGCCACCCCAGCCGATACCCGAAGCCCCGGCCGGCGCCTGGGAGGCAGCCCTCCACCGCCTACGCACCGGCACCCAAACCGGCATCCGCTGCGAATGCCGAGCCTGCGACCCCACCACCGGCAGCCACCCCGCCGCCTGAGCCGCCCGCTGATCCGGTTCTGCCGGCCTCGCACACACCACCCCGACAGGAGACCCGCTCGTGACCACGCCCGACCTCTGTCCCGACTGCCAGCACGAAGCCCACGACCTCGGCGACCGGGAGTGCGAACAGCCCATCCACCACGGCCCGAACCGGATGCACCACTGCCTCTGCCTCGCGCGCCCCGGCGCCAACACGGTGTGCCCGCCGCAGATGGACTGCCAGGGCGGCACGCTCGGCTACGCGGACGTCTGGTACCTCCAGCGCGGCCACTGCCTCCGGGCCGCCGACGGCCGGACGATCACGCCCGCCGTGCTCCTTGCTCCGCCCGCCGCCGCTCTCTGCCGGTGCGACCACCGGCGCGACGAGCACATCACCGTGTCCGGACGTCTCCTCTGCGACCGATGCGACCCCGACGCCCCCACCTCGCCCGGCTGCGACGAGTACACGCCCGCCGCCGCCCCGTCCGCCTGACCCCGAAGGAGTCCGTCATGCCCGACTACCGCGTGAGCGGCTACACCACCACTCGCGGCTACCACCTTGACCAGCCCGACTACACCGTGATCGTGCGTGACGACCCCGACCTCGAACCCGTCGCCGACCGCGCACGCAAGGTCGCGCGGGAGGTGGCCGCCGAGGTACGCAGCCTGCGCCGCTTCCGTATCGCGCCGGTCATGGACACCCGCCCGCCCGCCGCCCCGTCCGTCTGACCCGCCCGAAGGAGACCCCCTACATGCACCGCGAGACCCGCTTTCTCATCTCCCGCAAGCCCTACGCCATCGACCTCGACAGCCTCACCGTGGCCGAACCCGGCCCCCGCGGATCGGTCTGGGCCGGCGTGTCAGCCGTCTGGTTCCGGCGTCGGCGCGGTGTCACGGTCGCCTGCACCGGCACCCTCCGCGACCTCCAAGACACCACACCCGCCGACGTCCACGCCTTCCTTGCCGCGCACACCGACGGCCGCTACGGCGGCACCGCCCACGGCCGTTGGGACGGCGAACGGTATTGGGGCGCGCAGGAGCCGTTCCAGATGGCCCTCGACCTGACCGTTCTTGAACCCATGCTCGCCGCGTACCCGGACGTGCCGCCCGGCTACGACGGCTGGTGGACGTTCCAGCCCGCCTGACCCGCCCCTACCGCAGTACCGCCGCCCCGGGGGCTATCCGGGGCGGCGGCCCCACCAGCATCGCACCGACCAAGGAGCAGACCGTGACCCACCTGTGGGAGATCGACCACCCGTACTACTGCGAGCGCGGCAACTACTTCAAGGCCGGCCAGCATGCCCGCTGGACAAGCTGGCAGGAGTTCCGCGACGAGACCCTGTTCGTTACCGGTGACCGCGACACGAACCTCCTGTTCCGCTGGGACTGGTCCGACGGCGTCCTCTCACTGTTCTTCATGCTCCAGCGGAAGAGCTACCACGTGTCGCACGACGTCGCCGTGACGCGTGAGGACGAGCCCGAGATCCGCGCCTGGCTGACCGAGTGCGCCGAGGCCCTGCGCGCCACATGGGAGCCGATCCTCACCGCCGACGGAGCCTGACCCCCGCCCCGGCCGGCCCGTCACCCGCGGGCCGGCCACCCCCACCCCGACACCAGGAGCAGCAACCGTGACCGCACACCCGCCCCGCACCCGCTGGCACGTCGAAACCTACGACCCGCTCGCCGCCGAATGGTCCTCCGGCCTGCCGCTGCCGACCAAGCAGGCCGCCATCGAGAAGCGCACCCGCCTCGACAAGCAGTACCCCACCTTCCGCACCGGCGCGCCCTGCCAGCGGCGCATCGTCCTGGAGACGACCACGTTCATCGACCTGGACGTCGACCCCATCGCCTGCTTCCCGCAAGGCGGCTTCGTCCTCACCGACCACGCCGGCCAAGACCTCGCCGCCGTCCCCGACCAGACGCCCGACGGCCGGCCCGCGATGCGCATCGGCGTCGGTAGCTGCGAGGTCGGCCACGCCGAGACGACCGTCCCTCTCGACCGCTTGGAGGAGGTCATCGCCGGACTCCGCGAGATGGCCCGGCAGCAGGCCGCCGACCAGCCCGTGCCGTCTGCCGGCTGCCAGTGCATCGCCCAGACCACAGCCGCGGACCGGATCTACTGCGACCCCTGCCGGACCGGTAGCGCCGACGGGGAGCTGCGCGTCGAACTCGCGGGCCACAACGTCACCGCCCACCTCTCCGACCCAGAAGCCGAACGGCAGCGCGCAGAGCACGCCCGCCAGGCCGCCGCAGGCACCCCGATCACCGCCGAACAGAACGCCCGCGCACGGAAGGCGCTGCCGGAGAGCGCCGTCGTCACCGCGGCAGCGGTCCGAGCCACTGAGCCGCGGTGTGGGCACTCGGCCTGCGACCCCTACGAGTGCTTCGAGGTTGCAAGGTGACCGCCCTCCTTCTGGCCGTCGCGCTGCTCGCCGGCTACCTGATCGGCCGCACCCGACCCGCACGCCGCGTCTCCGACTGGGCCGACCGCCTCACCTGGCGCCGCCCCGCCGTCACCCGCCGCGAGTGGCGGTGGTGGGCCGCGCAGCCCGTGTACGCCTGCCAGATCGCCGTACTCCTCGCGACCCAGCCCCGGGAGACGGTCCGCGCCTGGCAGACCCGCAACGACCCGCCGCCGCCACGCAGTCCCGCCGTCAAGCTCGTCAGCCCCTGGCCGCCACCCGAGGGCCCACGGTGAACGGCTGGTGGTGGGCTGGCGGAACCACCGTCGTGATGATCCTCGCCGCCGTCGCCTTCGGCTTGGCGCTGTACCACGGCGAGCAGCAGGACCGTGCGACCCGCCACACGGACCCACACGCCGCGTACTGGGGGCGGGAGGACCCGACACCCGCCCCCCGCCCCCACAGCCCGCCACAGAGGCGTACACGCCCGACAACGCCCGCACTGGGCACGCACCGACCAACACCGAGGAGACCAATGACCGAGCCCACCGCCTACGAGCGGCTCCAACAAGCAGCAGCCGAAGCGGCACGCAAAGCCCACCTGCTCGTCTTCCACACCATCCGTGACGTCCACCGCGAATGCGCCACCCTGGAAGCCGAATGGGCCAGCCGACAAGACGCCGGCGCCGACGAAGTACGCGCCGCGCTCGCCCGCATCCGCGCTGCACTCGCCCCGGCCGTACCGGAGTCCGTCGAGGAGCACGCGGAACGCCTCGTGCGCCATCTGTTCGACGACCAGCCCGACGGGAGCAGCCAGTGACCCTCCTCGACCGCCTCCGCATCCTCGCCACCCACCTCCGCCGCGGACTCCACGCACCGTGCCCGACCGACTGCGGCGAAGGCCACACCTACCGCCGGCCCTGCGAAATCGCACGAGCAAGGAGCCCCCGGTGACCCCCGCCGATCTCGCCCTCCTCATCCCCCTGACGATCATCGTCGCCGCCATCACCACCGCCGCGATCACCGCCCTCGTCATCGCATGGAGGCAGCGGTGACCCACCCTCGCGCCGAGACGTGCTGCGTATGCGGAGACAGCGACGTCGTCTACCACAACTACCGCGAGCAGCCGTTCTGCTGGCCGTGCGCCAACTGCCATTGCACCCAAGACCCGTGCGTCCGGACCGGCGTCAACGACCCGGCGGTCAGTGCCGACACGGCCGGCAGCCCCGACCGGCGAGCCAGCATCCGCCACCTCCTCGACCGAGCCAGCAGGGGCGTGCTCACCGTCGCCGAGGCCGAGTTGCTGCGCGGCCAGGTCGAAGCCGAGCAGCGCGCCGCAGACCAGCGCGCCAAGCAGGCCGCGACCACGCTCACCGAGGCCCGGAGCGATTGGGGCTACGCCATCGGCCTCCTCGCCCAGGCCGTCGACCACGTACCGCCCAGCCCTCTCCGCGACTGGATCCGCGCCGCCCTCAACCCGAAGGAGCCCCGCACGTGAGCACCCGCGACCCGTCCAACCTCGCCGCCCGCAACCTCCTCGCGCAACGCCTCGTCGACCACCACGGCCTCGACCCGATCGACGCCCACACCGCCGTCAGCCGCGTCCACTACGGGCTCGACACCGAACACGAGCACCTCGTCCGCCAAGAGGCCAGCGCCGTCCTCGACGAGGTATCCACCGCACTCCGCACGCACCTCGTCAAGCTCGTCGCCGCCCTCGCGCCCCGCCTCCAGGAAGTAGGCGAAGCCGCCGCCCGGGCCCTAGAGCAGATCACCCGCCCGCCCCGCCCCCGGCCGGCGTGGCAGTCCCCCTACGGCCCCGCCCGGAAAGGACACCGCCCGTGAGCACCCCGGAGCCCCGCCCAGACCCGATCGTCTCCATCGGCGACCGCCTCGTCGACTTCAGCCCGCCCGTCCTCGACCTGAACGGCGAACCCCTCTGCACCTGCACCCACGGCGCCCAGTGCATCACCTGCTACGAGGAGTCCCTGTGAGCACGCTCGACCTTGCGATCATCTGCGTCACCGCCATCGCCCTCGCCCTCATCTGGGCCGCCGTCCGCCTCAACCAGACCAAGGGGCAGTAGCCATGGCCACCTTCACCAGCCGCACGGTCACGACCACGCGGCGCGAATGGATCGTCCCCACCACGCACCCCCACGGCGCCTACCTGGGCGACATGGAAGCCGCGCTCGGAGCCGCGATCCAGGACTACCGGCACTACTTCAACGTCAGCGACTCCGTGACCTTGCCCGACGACGCGCTGCGGTTCACCGCCACCGACAAGGCGATCGTCATCAGCTTCACCGTTGAGACGCCGCAGCCCTGAGGCATGCGCGAGGGGCGCGCCTCACGTCTGACCAGGACAGGCGCGCCCCCAGGTGGTCCTCACCGTACCCGCCCCACCCGCAGGAGCACACGATGATCACCGCCGCCCAGCACCTCATCCGCATCGCCACACTCTGGCCCCACCTCGACGACGCACTCGACCAGCACACGACCGGCACCTGGCCCCCCTCCGGCCGGCTCGCCGACTACCTCAACACCCTGGACCGCACCGACGCCGCAGCCATCCACCACCAGCGGCTCCACCGCATCGAACACCCCACGACCGGACGCCCCTGGTACGAATGTGTCGGCTGCAACCACGTCGGCGACGGCAACACCCACCCCGCCCGCGGCGAAGAACGAGACCCCCAGCAGATCGGGGAGACGCCCGCCCCGGTCTCCCTGCTGGTCCTCGACACCGCTCGCCTCGTCGAGGGCACCCTCGTCCACCTCGCCGACACCCTCGCCCCAGCCATCACCCGGCAGGCCGCACCGCACGCCCCGGCCGACTGGCAGACCCGCGGCTGGACCACAGCCGACCGCGACCGGCGCAACGCCCTCGCCGAGCGCGAGCAGGGCGACCCGCGCCGCTGGCGGTACACCGGACTCCGCACCGCCGAGTACGCGGCCGGCTGGCTCCACGCACGCGTCACCGGCCAGGACGGCCCGTTCTGGACGCTCACTGCTGCGCAGCTCCTGCACGTCGAGCAGGTCGCCGCCGGGTGCGCCGACCGCATCGCAGCCGCCCTCGACCTCGACGCCCGCGACATCCCCAATGACCGTCCCTGCCCGCGCTGCTCCGGCCGTCTGCTCCTCACCACCGGCGCCGGTCGCCCGCCTACCGCCCGTTGTGAAGACTGCGCCAGCACGTGGGCCCTGCCCGAGCCGGTTGCCGCATAGCCGCGGAGTTGTTCGGGGGTTGTCCGGCGCCGGACAACCCCCGCCACACTGAGGACCCCGCCAAGGAGGCCGCCATGCCACTGCCCCTGATCCCCGTGCTCCTGCTGGAGTTGCTGTACGCCGTGGCCTGCGTGACTGTGGGCACCCGCCCCGGAGCGTCGCTGTGGCTGCGCTGGCCGACCTTGACGTGGGAGCGCATGGTCCACGGGCCGGCGCCGAAGCCCCGCCCCAACTACGCGCGGATCGCCTACCTGGAGCAGGAACTCGGACTCGTAGATCCGGAGCCGGTGAGGAAGAGCAGCGGCCTCGGCATTAGCGCCGCCGAAGCCCAGGCCAACCTGGCAGCGAACCTGAACCGGATCTTCGGCCCCGAGCGTGCCGTCCGCGCGGACAAGGTGTGCCTCGTCAAGGGATGCGACGGGCCGACGACCGAGATCCGTAACTGGGACGGGGTTCTCCGCCGGCGGCTTCACCAACACTGACCGCGTCGCCGCCGCCTGCCACACTGATCCTGCGGACGCTCACCGGGTGGATGGTCGAGGTGGGCTGGTTCCGGAAGCAGACATCGACGTTCGGCGGGAACCGCAACCTGCCCCGCAAGCCGCTCCAGGACTCGAAGATGTTCGTCGTCAAGCAGGAGACGAGGAACAGGGTCAACTTCCCTGTCGCCTATGCCAGCGCCTCTGGCATCGACATGGTGGTCGATGCCTGGGACAAGCGAGCCGCCGCCTGATCGAACCCGACGACGCCCGCTCTCGCATCCAGCGGGGGCGGGCGTTCTGCTATCCGGAATCTTGCTCTGTCATGCGCCTACCACCCCAGGTCACGGCTCCTCGGCGCCTAACCGCCACACCGCCGGGATGCGCGCACGCGCCAGCCGGGTGAACCTGAAGGAGATCCCAACCCCTCACACACCAGGGATAGCCATGATCAAGAAGCTGCACGAGATGGGCATGCGAAGCGAGCACGCGTACATGGCAGCGTTCGCCTCGATCGGTCTTTCCATCGCCACGTGGGTGACGTCCCTCAAAGCCGAACCAGGTGCCGACATCGCCCGCGCCGACCGGTGGGGAATCTTCATTGGCGAGTGGGCCCCCACCTTCTTCGGGCTCGGCCTGGCCCTGTCCCACTACGAGCAGGCGGAAGGCACCCTCCTCGCCAGCGTCAGCGACATCCGCGAGGAGCGAGCGGCCATGTAGCACCTACGCCGGGGGCTCTTCGCTGTCAGTCCCGGCCGCTAGCCTGTTCGGTATCCCATTCAAGGATTGAGGCGGGCTGCCTCGCTGCACGAATCCGCCCCACCGGACCCCCACGGGGGACAGCGCCCGGCGGGGCGGACGCACGTCAGGGCTACGGCAGATCAGCCGGCGGCGGCCCGGACTCCAGCTCGTACACGTGCGGACCGTCCCCCTGCCACTCGATCATCGGGGAGTCGCCGAGCACCAGCTCGTCCCGGTCGGGTACCTCGATCCGGCGGAGGAACTCGATCACGTCCTCGTCGCGGTGCGCGACCCCGAGGATCGTGTCCACCCCGCGCACCCGGATCGTGACCCGCCGGCCCTCGCTCGCAGAGATCCGGTGCACGACGATCGGCGCATGCTCCATCCCCCTACCCTGCGGCCGGACAGTCCCGGACGCATCCGGACACCGCCGGACGGGGGCGGACAGCACGGTGCCCCCGCCCAGACGGACGGGGGCACCGGGTGCGCGCGGGCGAGTCCTACCGCAGTCCGTCCACCGTGACCACCACGCGGTACTCCGGAATGCCGCCCGGGGAGCTGACCAGACGCAGGGCCTCGATCCGGAACGGACTGCCCTGCTGATCGTTAGCGGCAGCCCACTCCGCCAGACCCTCGATGGCCTGCCCCGGAGTCGCCCCGCCGAACGACAACCCGATCTCACGGAACGGCTGCCCGTTCGAAGTCTCTGCGGCGTGCTCCTCGATCTCACGGAACCCGCGCTCGAACCAGTCGGTCATCTCCGCCTCCTGCTGGATGATCGGTTAGCCCTGCGGCCAGGTGCCGGGCCGTGCGGCGTGCAACTGGTGGAAGACGCTGGGGTGAATGTGCCACTTCGCCCGGTGGAACAGCCGACAGACGGCATCCATTCGCGCCGGAAGGTCAGGGTGGTCGAGCCCCAGCGGGTGCCCCTCCTGAAGCCACGAGATCGACACGGTGTCCTCGTCCCAGTCGGCAAGCAGCGCCACGTGATACCCGGTGAGCTGGGCGCCTGTCGCACTGTCGTCGTCCGCGGCGATCGGCATGCCGGCGCGGACCAGGACTCCGATCGCCTCCCGGATGCGGGGGTCGCTGGTGTCGGTCAAGGGGGCCATCTTGAGCACCACTTCGGTGACGGCTGCTTCGGACGGGCGGATCCCTTGCCCGGGCCGTGCGGCGGCTGCGGCGCGCACCTGGTCGGCGTCGAAGAGAGCGCCCAGTCGGCCGGCCGGATTGTCGGTGACGGCAACGCGGGCGACGCTCCAGCGGGAGAGCTGGCCGCGGGCGCTGTGGGGCTGGATACCGAGGTACTGGGCGACTTGCTCGATGTCCCAGAGGGTGCGGGTGCTCATGGCTGCGGCTCCTTGGGTGCGGGGTGGCCTGACATCCACAGCCTTGCATCACGTGATGCAAGGTGTCAAGCAGGCAGAACAAAGCCCCCGGCTCGTCAGGAATCGGGGGCTCTGTCGCGCGCGGCTACTCGGCGGCCGGGCGCAGTCGATCGAAGTACGCCTCGACTGCGTCGGCGGGGTACCGCTTCCCTTTCCGATGCGGCGGCGGCAGGGTCAAGCGCTGCGGGAACTCCGGCGTCTCGACGAGGGCGCGCAGCGTGTCGGGGCTGATGCGGAAGCGCTTGGCGATCTCCCCCGTCGAGTAGGTGCCGGGGACGCGGGGGACTATGTCGGCGCGTGGGAGAACGACATGCATCCAGTTGTGCCGAGGGTGCTCGTTCTGGATGGCCCGCTGCTCCTCGGCCAGCGCGTCAGGGCGGGTCGGATACCAGGAGACCTCGTACCGATGGGCGCCTGACGCCCACCATGCCTTGCTGCGCAGGTGATCTTTCCACCGGGTGTCAGTGTCGTTCGTGATCCCGACGTACAGCAGCCCGTCCGCCGCGTCGTAAATCCGGTACACGGCCGTCTCGGGCGACGGCTCCGTCTTGAGGTCCGCGAAGAGGCCGCGGTCGATCCTGATCGGTACGCTCATGCCTGCATCTCCAGTGGTGCACTACGGCCGGGCGGCCTGCACGCTGCCCGGCCGTCTCATGTGGTCGAGGGATCCGTCTCCTCAGCGAGGATCTGTCGGACGCGCCCGAAGCTGATGTCCAGCTCGGCGGCGATTTGCCGGAGCGTCATGCCGCCGTCCTTCATCTCCTGCATGGCCTGGCGCCGTTCCCGCCGGACGCGCTCACGGACCGACTCCAGCATCTCGGCGAGCCGTCTGGCCCGTTCGGCCGGCGGTTCACCAGCGGCCACCGCGTCGACTGCATCGAGCACGCGCTGCACCTCCTTCGCCTGATCGTCCATCTGTCTGCCTCTCCGAGTCCGGGAGGCGGATCTCTCTGCCGTCTTGTGTAGACAGCCTACACGCGTGTAGGTTGGCTACACAACGGCACGGAGGGCCCACCTTCGTCCGCCAATGGAACAGCCCCGGCGGGAGTTCGCACCTCCTGCCGGGGCCCAGCCATCCACCTGCCTACCAGGAGGAACAGCTATGGCACACCGTACCGAGCCCAACCGGGCCGAAGAAGCCCTCCCCGAGGTCACCATCGAAGACCTCGTCACCACCGTCACCTGCCCCCAGTGCCACGTCGCCGCCGGGAGCCGCTGCATCACCCGCGCCGGGAAGCCCGCCCGCGAACCGCACGGCCGCCGCTTCGACGGGCTGGAGCAGGCCGCCGGCATCACGGAATTCCGCGCCGCCGCTCGCCGCGAGGCGGAGGCCCGCGGCGGCTGGTTGGTCACCCTCGACGGCAAGACCGAAGGCGCCCTGTTGACGGCCTACGCCACCCGGCTCCGCCCTCGCACGCAGCCGGACGCCGACTCGGTCGCTCCTACCGCCCCGACCCCGGCCGCGGCCGACCCGAGGCAGAGCGCCACCCCCGCCCAACGCCAGCTCGACCACGCGCTCACCGCGCTCGCCCGCACCACCCCCGGCCGCAGCCGCTACATCGCCGACGCCGCGGAGCGGTACCTCGCCCAGGTCGAGCGGCGCCGGCGGCCCTACGGCTACCGCCGCGACTACCGCGACGACATGATGAACCGCCGCGACGCCTTCGAGATGCGCGGCGGCCACACCGTCGCCACGATGCTCGGACTCTCCGTCCGCCCGTCCGACCCGCAGTTCCCCGCCACCGCGCGCGCCATCATCACCGCAGTCAACGCCCCCGTCGACCAGCTCGTCGAGGCCGCCCGCACCACCGGTGCCCCGGCCGCCGTCGCCCTCGCGCACATCCTCGGCGGCACCCGATGACCGCCCGCAGCCAAGCCGACGAAGGCCTCCAGCGCGCCCGAGCCGACGAGCCCACCGTGGCCTGCCGCAAGCTCCTCCTCCGGGCCGCCGACCTCCTGCGCGCGGACCGCGCCCGCCACGAACACGCCATGGACCAGCCCGCGCTCGACGAGTTCGCGCGCCGCCTGCCCGTCGAGTACTTCGGCATGGACAGCCAGCTCGTGGACGAGGCCCGCGCCCAGTTCCTCGACCGCACCCCCGCGATCCGCCCCGGGCAGACCCGCGCCGAGTACGCGCTCGTCCTCCGCCTCACGGCCGGCCACTGCTACGCGTGCCAGCCCAGCGCCCTCTGCCCCACCCACCGCTGACCATCCCCGCCCGACCGACGTGGAGCAGCCATGCCCAAGAGGATCACCGTCACCGAGGCCGACGGAACCGTGACCGAGACGACCGTCGCCGACGACGCCACCGCCCGCGAGTTCGAGAACCTCCCTTTCGAAGTCGGCCACATCGTCTCCGTCACCGTCACCGACGACAACAAGTAGCCCCGCCCCGCCTGACCAACGAGGAGTTCCAGCATGTCCGAAACCATCCAGGCCCCCTTCGCCGCCTCCTGGCCGAAGGGCGTCATCGCCCGCTACCTGACCCTCGCCAACGCCACCGTCGACCTGATCAGGACGAAGAACAGCAGCCCCGCCTACATCGACGGCGGCCACTGCACCGGCTGCGGCCACACCATCGAGTGGATGCAGGAGGAGTACGGCCGGGAGAGGGCCCAGTCCCACGCCGAGACCTGCCGCGCCCTGCCCAACCCCACCGCCTGACCCCTCACTCCTGGCCGGGCTCGCCCTCGCGCGCCCGGCCCCGCACACCCCGGAGCAGCACGTGTTCCGCACCACCGCCCGGCCGCCCCTCATCCTCGTCGGCGCCACCGGCCTTGCCATCCTCTCCCTCATCTGGTCCGGCTACGCGATCACCGACCTCATGCACTCCGGCAAGTTCGGCCTGTCCGTCGCCATCGCCGGAGACATCGGCTGGCTCACCGTCCTCCGAGCCGAGTACCGCGGCATTACCATCAGCGTCCGAACCAGGACCATCACCCCGGCCGCAGTCGGCTGGGCCATCGCCCTCGGCGTCGCCGCACTCCTCGCCCTCCACGGACACGAACAGCACAGCCTCCCTCAGACACTCGCCGGCCCCTTCGTCGTCCTCGTCGGCAAGGCCGTCTGGACACTCGCCCTCGCCTCACTCCGCGACCCCGCCGCCCTCACCCCCGACCAAGAGGCCGAGATCGCGTCCGTCATGCGCGACAGCGAGTACGAGGCCCGGTTGCACGCCGCGCGCCTCGACCAACTCGACCGGGCCGCCGACTCAGAGATCGCACGCATCCGCGCCGAGGCCCGCATCACCCTCGCCCGCGACGACGCAGACGCCGAAATCCAGCTCGAACGCATCGACAAGCAGCGCGCGATCACCCGCCGCACCCCCCTCGCGATCAGCCCGGCTCAACCCGCACCCGCTCACGTTGAGCCCCCGGCTCAGCCCGTTGAGCCCTCCCCGCCCAGCGTTGAGCCCACCCGACCCCACACCGTCTCAGCCGTGACGGTCTCCCAGGTCAGCATGGTTGAGCCCGAGGTTCAGCCCGCCGAGCCCTTCGGGTTCTCGGTGGCTCAGTCGGCTCAGTCCAAGCAGCGCGAGGAGTCTCTCCGGGCCGTCGCCAAGCTCCTCGCCGCAGACCCCGGGCTCACCTCCGGCCAGATCGCCGAGACCCTCAGCGTCAGCCCCGCGACCGCGAAGCGGTACCTCCGAGAAGCAAGGAAGCCGTCATGATCCCCACCCTCGGAGCCGTCCTCCTCGGCACGCTCTTCATCGTCATCGAGATCGCGATCTGGTTCCCCACGGTCAAAACCCTCCGGAGCCAGCCCCTCCAAAGCTGCGGCGAACTCCTCCCGTTCATCCTCTGCTGGGCCATCGGCGCACTCACCATCATGGTCGTCGGCGGCGTCGTCGGCTGGGCCGGAGACACCACCCTCTGGGGCCTGAACACCTTCGGCGACGGCCTCCTCGTCTACGGCGTCGGCGCGGAGACCGGCACCGCCCCCGGCTCGCCCGCCGCACCGCTCACCCAGGGCGGCCTGTTCATGACCGTCCTCGTCCTCGCCGCGTTCCTCGCCCGCCGCAAGCAGGGCGCCAAGGGCTCCAAGTGGCGCGGCTGGCTATCCGGCATCGGCATGGGCCTGTCCGGTGGCGTCGCCCGGTACGCGGCCGTCCCCCTCGCCTCCGCCATGAACATCGCCGGGGTCTGGCTGACCGGAGCCCTGTCGTCATGACCACCACCGAGCAGGGCCCCGTCGAGGGGGAGTCGGGCGGCCGGGTCGCGGGCGGCTGCGTGCTGGCCGTCGGCCTCGCCGCAGCCGGCGGGGTGGCCGTTGTCCATCCGGAGGCCGCCTACTTCGTGTCCGGTCTCGTCGCCACCGCCGGCTACCGCAAGGCGCGCGGCTGGATCGACCGGCGCCGCGGCGAGACCGCCGAGGAGGAGGCCCCGGTCGACATCCTCGCCGTCCTCCGAGACTTGACGAAGGGCGGCGATCACGCCCGGCTCACGCAGATCCAGGAGGCCGCCAAGCTGCCCACCACGAAGGCCGTGCGGGACCTCCTCGAAGGGGCCGGGATCCGTATCCGTGGCGGGGTGCGCGCGGGAGGGAAGAACGGGCCGGGCGTCCACAGGGACGATGTACCGCCCCTTCCCTCGCCCGAGAGCGGCACCCCTTCCGGGGGTTGTTTGTGCAGCTCAGGCGCCAACACCAACGCCAACAACAGTGCCTCGACCGACCCCCGGAAGGGGTTGAGTGTAGAAGCCATCGGCCAGGCCGGCGCGGTCGTCCGCGTCGAAGCCGAACGCCGTACGTACACCGTCTGACCCACCACCGAAGGAGATCACCATGCCCGACGAGCACGAGTACGACATCAGCGACGTGATGAGCGCGTCCGAGCTGTACGAGATGGACCAGGCCGACGAGTTCGCGCAGGACGCCGCCGCCGACAGGGCAGCAGCCGACGACGAGCAGTGACAAACCCCGGGGCCGGCCGTCGCCTGGCAGCAAACCGGCCCGCCCCAGGCCCCCGCCCCCATCACAGAGACAGGACCCCGATCATGCAGCAGACCATGAGCCTGGACGAACTCCGGCGCCGCAACGAGCAGTCGCAGGCCGCCGCGCAGCAGACACCGCCAACCCCGCCCCAGCCCGCACCGAAGCAAGGATGATGAACGGCATGACCGATCACGACGTACTCGTCAACGCTGCTGCCGCACTCCTGATCGCCTCGATCACCATGCGCGACCTGGCCGACGCCATGCCACCCCAGTTCATGGCCGGCATGCCCGACGACATCCGAGACAGGGTCGTCAGGCCCGGCTACCAGGCTGCGTTCGACGCGCTGCCCGAGCCGGTGAAGCGCGACGCGCAGGCAGCTGTGGACGCGGACCCCGCCATCATCGCCGCCCGGCAGCTCTGAGGGCCCTGCCCCTAGTTGCAAAACCGCCGGACGTGAGCCATTCTGTCCTCACGTCCGGCGTGCCCGGACAAGACGAAGCCCCGCCACCGCGCGGGGCTTTCGCATGTCACGGGTACGTCACTTCCCCCACCGCCACAGCGCCCGGAGCCCACCATGTCCTGATGCGCACACACAGCACTCTTCCTCTCCTCGCCATCGGCCTCGTCGCTCTCGCCGGCTGCGGCTCCAGCACCCCAGCAGACGGCTTCGAAGCCACGGTCATGTGCGAGCAGTTCACCAAGCAGCGACTCAAGTCCCCCGGCTCCGCCGAGTTCAGCGGCGCCGACGAGACCACGGTGACCACCATCAGCGGCACCGCACCCTGGAAGTACCGGGTCGTCGGCCACGTCGACAGCCAGAACAGCTTCGGCGCGCTGGTGCGCAACACCTACGACTGCACCACCGTCACCGAAGACGGCGAGACCTGGAAGATCGACACCCTCAACACCAGCAAGAACTGACCTGCCACCAGGCAGGCACACGACCACTCGGTGCGGAGTGGGTGCGGGTGCAGCCGCCCGGGACGAGGGCCCCGGGCGGCAACCCCCGACGAGCACCACGACACCATCCCCTAGCACCCGTGGCCTGATCACCACGGGAGGCGGCCCTCCGTTCCAGGCGTAGGGCCGCCACACACCTGGAGTCCACATGAAGAGGTCCATTGAGATCGGCACCCTCGGCCGCAACGTGGCCGCCAACCTGCCGGCCCTACGCAACGCACGTCGCCTGACGACACGCGCCCTTGCCGAGCGGACCCGCGACCTTGGCAGGTACATCGACGCGACGGCGATCACACGTATCGGCAAGATGACGCGGCGAGTCGATGTGGACGACGCTGCGGTTCTCGCCGAAGCCCTGGGCGTCGCTCTCGGCGACCTGCTCGCCGACCCCGACAACGTCACCATCAGCGTGGAGATCAAGGTCTCAACCTGATGGCCAAGCGGACCGACCTCACCACCTACGACTACCGCAAGAAGCGCGCCCGCTTCCTCGCCGAGTCCGACGTCTGCCACCTCTGCGGCCACGCCGGCGCCGACGTCGTCGACCACGTCCAACCCGTCGCCGCCGGCGCCGACCCCGAGGACACCAGCAACTGGCTCCCCGCCCATGGGGTGAAGCGCTGCCCGACCTGCGGCCGGAACTGCAACGGCGCCAAGGGCGCGAAGACCAGGCCCACCGGACTGAAGACGTCACGCGACTGGTACACCGCCTGACCATCACACCCCACTGACCTGCACGTATGCACACCACGCCGCATACGCGCAGGCCAGAGCGCTGCGCTGAGGGTGCAACCAGCCGGCCCGCAGAACGCCACCAGACACCACGCCCCCGACCTGTGCGTTTGCCGGGACTGCACAAACATGCAGGTCAGAGCGCTGCATGTGGTCAGGCCGGGCGTCACTCGCCAGCCGCTCCGACAGATGCGGCGCCGGCCCCCGAAGTGGCAGGCCCGCGTGCGAGTCGCAGGCACCTGACCTGCACGTTCATGCAGTTCGTCGCGAACGTGCAGGTCAGAGCGTTGCCGGCTCGACCCGATCGAGCGTCACGTCATGTGACATGCGATCTCGCGCGTACATAGCGATCACACAAACGTGCAGGTCAGAAGCCTGCGAGCCGGCTCGATCCGATCACGGAGCGTCGCCGTTTTCTGGCAAGATCATCTTCCCAGCCCCGCGCCCAGCTTTTCTTTTTGCGTGTGAGGGCCGAAACCCTCAGCAGTGATCTTGACCCCCTAGTGCTGCACCGCGAAAGTTCGTGGAGGGGGGTTGGGCCGGTCAGGCCGGGCTGCCGAGGTAGAGGGTGCCGGCGCAGGTAAGGCAGTCCTCGGGACTGCCGATGGGGAGGCCGGTGGGGAGGA
>NZ_JAPNLK010000067.1 GCF_026627505.1 Streptomyces sp. H27-H5
ACTTCCTGCCCTCAGGCCTGCCCTTCGGCAGTCCCGAGGACTGCCTCGACTGCGCCTGCTACCTCTACCTCGGCGACCAGCCGACCTGACCAACACCCCTCCACGAACTTTCGCGGTGCAGCACTAGCGCCGTTCCACCAGACCGCGGACGAACGCGGCCTGTCCCGCGTGCTGGAGGTCGTCGGAGAGCACGCTGACGAGCCGCACCGCCAGGGTGACCGGTGGGTCCCAGCCCTCGTCGACGACCCGGTCCAGGTCGGCTGCCGCGAGGGAGCGCACGAACTCCAGGGTCCGTTCGTGCACCGCGTCGTGGTAACCCAACAGGGCCCCGCCCGACTCGACCCTGACCTTGCCCACCTGGCTCGGAGTCTGCCCGTAGCCGGTGGCGTCGGCGGGCAGCGGCAGGGCGAACCGATCCGCCCAGCCGCCCGTGTGCCACACCTGTTCCCCGCCCGCCGCGTCCGCCACGTGGTCGTCCTGCACCCGGGTCAGGTGCCAGACCAACCACGCCACGGAGTTCGCGGCCGGATCCACCCGCGCGTTCAGCTCATCGGCCGAGAGCCCGTCCACCACCTCGTGGACCACCTCCCGGACCCGCCCGAACCCGTCGACGAGGATGTCGGTCCCCTTCACGGGGCGAGCCGTTCCACTAGCGGAGGTCCATGCCGGGGTCGTCCATCATGCGACCCTCCATCTCGCTCTGCTCCTGGAGCCGGCGCGCCTTGTCCTGGAGGCGCGTGCGCTCCTGGGGGTCGGTCGACTTCTCGGCCGCCGCCTTCATCTCCTGGGCCTTGTCCCGCAACTGCCGGGACCTGCCGGACTCACCTGCAACGCTCATGATCGCTCCTTGACTCTGTGGGGAGAGCGGGCGCAACCAGGCAATCAGCAGTCCGGCGCGCACGCATCTCGAAGGGTCGCGGCGCCGTTCTACTCGCCCGCGATGCCGGTGATCACGGGATCGCCCAACGGCGCGGTCTCCTGGTTCAGGCCGACTCCGCTCAGCGCCGACGAGGCGAGCTCCCGCGCCGCGGCCTGGGCCTCCTTGGTCGTGGCGGCCTCGACCTCCAAGTGCAGGCTGAACGCGGACGAGCCCGAGTAGAACGACAGGATGTCCAGATCCTCCTTGACGCCGAGATCGGTGCCGCGCGGATCCGCCGGTCGCAGCGCGCGCACCAGTCGGGTGCGGGCCTCGGGCGACAGCTCCGTGAGCAGGGTGCCGGGAATGGTGACGACGTAGACGGTCATGTCACAGCGCTTGCCCGCGACTCGCCGGGGGAATCGTCACCGGCGCGCCGGCCCCCCGTTTGCCGGCCCCGAATGGCGCAGTGCGCCGATGTGCCGGTGAATGTGACCAGGCGTGCGCAGCCCATGACGCACGATGACCGGCTCGCGAGGTGTAGACCCGCGTGTCGGCGAACGGAGCTTTCCATGAATGACCCCATAACCCTCGCGGCCACCGACCACGAAGACCGCCACGAGGTCCCCGACACCCAGGACCGGCACGACGATTCGACCGGTCCCGGACACCCCCCGCCCGCCCCGGCCGTCCCCGCCGAGGAGCCGCACACGGAACCCGTACAGACCCTGCTGGAGACGGCGGCGACGTGCAGGCCCGTGGAGGAGGTCACCGAGCTGGTGAGCCTCCTGAAGCGGACCGGACAGCAACCCGACGTCGGACACGCGGCACTTCGGGCGGCCGCGGTCTCCCGGCCGGTCGACGAGGTGGGGCGGATGGTCGCCCTGCTCGGCGAACCCCCGCACGGTGACGTCGACGCCGACGTCACGCTGCGCGCCGCCGCCGTCGGCCGGTCCATCGAGGACGTGGCCCTGCTGGCCGGCTACCTCGACACCGACCGGGGCGACCGGGCCGAGGCCCCTGCCGGCCCCACGCCGCACGCCCGACCCCCGGCCGCCCAACCTCCGGCCGACCACCACCCGGCACCTCACCGGGAGCGGCCGCCGGTGACCCGGCCCGAGCCCCGCCCCCCCGCCCCGCGCGCCGGGGGCGCGCTGCGCCACGTGCTGCGCTGGCCGGTGGCCGCCGCGCTGCTCCTGTGCGGCGTCCTGCACCTGCCGGGGGACCCGGGGGCCCTGTCCGTCCTCGGACCGGGCGACGTACCGCCCCTCGCGGTCGCGTTCCTCTGCCTGGTGGCCGGGGGACTGCTGATGGCGCGTGACACCCCGGCGGTGTGGCGGACCGGGGCCGTGACGGCCCTCGCGGTCGTGGCGCTGCACGTGGTCGCGGGGATCGCGCTCGTCGACCCCCTGGAGGGCTCGCTCGGCGGCCTGCACGCCTGGGCGGGCGTCACCACGGTGCTCTGCGCGGGCGCCGGCGCGGTGCTCGCGGGCGTGGCGCTGATGTACCGGCCCAAGCGGGTCGACGGGGTCTGACCCGAGGAAGCGGGGCCCCGGCGGACCACCGCCGGGGCCCTCCCGCGTGCACGGCCCCCGGCCCGGCCTAGGCCGGCTCTTTCGGATCTTGCCGGGGCCGCGGCGCCCGGTACCGCCCCTGCCGGCGTTGTCGGGGCACACGAGTACGGCCGGTAAACGGGCGCCCCTCCGCCTTGCCAGGCACGGCACCGGACACCGCGGCCCGGACCGACAAGATCCGAAAGAGACGACCTACGCGAGCAGGTTCACCCCGCGGGTGAACACCCCGGGCAGGCGGGCGGCCAGCGGCACGATCCGCCGGGCCAGCCCCGGCCGCGCCCGGGCCCACACCAGGGACCCGGTGAGCGCGCGGTAGCTCCGCGACAGATCCCGCCAGGCCCGCTCGTACTCCTGGGGCCGGCCGGCGGACACGCACCGCACGAGTTCCCCGGCCGCCGTCACCGCCAGGGTGAGTCCCTCCCCGGTGAGCGCGTCCACGTACCCGGCGGCGTCCCCGACGAACAGCACCCGCCCGGCGACCCGGGTGAGGGCGCCCTGCCGCAACGGCCCCGCTCCCCGGACCGGCGCCTCGGGCGCCTGCGGCAACCGCGCCGACAGGACCGGGAACCGCGCGAGCTGGACGTCGAACGGCGCCTGTTCCGAGGTCAGTACCGCCACCCCCACCCGATCGGGCCCGAGCGGGGTCACGTACGCCTCGGACCGGGCCGACCAGTGCACTTCCACCAGGTCGCTCCACGGCTCCACCGCGTAGTGGCGCCGCAGTCCGTACCGGACCGGCCGGCCGGGCACGACCGGCGCGGACAGGCCCAGCCCGCGCCGGACGGGCGAGTGCAGTCCGTCGGCGGCCACCAGGTAGCGGGCGGTCAGCCCCGCCGCGCTGACCCGGTGTGCGTCCTGGCGCACCTCGGTCACCCGCCGGGGGAGCACCCGCACGCCCAGGGCGGCGGCCCGTTCGGCGAGGGCCGCCTGGAGGTCGGTACGCCGGGCCCCGCGCCCGGGGCCGGCGCGGAACAGCCCTTCCGCGCGGAGCCCGCTGACGCCGTCCACGTACCGGATCCCCCGGAACGGCCGGCCCGCCACCGGTACGCCCAGCTCCTCCAGTCGCCGCACCGCGGTGGGCATCAGCCCCTCCCCGCACGCCTTGTCGATCGGCGTGGGCCGGGGCTCCAGCACCACCACCTCCAGCCCGGCCAGCGCCCCGTGGATGGCCGTCGCCAGCCCCGCCGGACCACCGCCCGCCACGAGCAGGTCGATCACGACGCGGAGCCCACGAGCGGGGTCGTCGTACGGGCCCGGGTGAGCGCCGTGTCCTCGCAGCGGATCCGCACCCGCAGCAGCAGCGCGTTGAGCACGGTGAAACCGGCAGCGGTCAGCCAGGCGCAGTGCACCAGCGGCAGCGCGAGTCCCTCGACCACCACGGCCACGTAGTTGGGGTGGCTCAACACCCGGTACGCCCCCGCCGCGACCAGGGGCAGGCCGGGAACGACGAGCACCCTGGTGTTCCAGCGGGGGCCGAGGGTGGCGATGCACCACCAGCGCAGGCCCTGCGCGGCCACCACCAGTGCGAGCGCCGGCCAGCCCACCGCGGGCAGGAACGGCCGGTCGGCCGCCCACGGTTCGACCGCGCACCCGACCAGCAGCGCGGTGTGCAGGGCGACCATGGCCGGATAGTGGCCGCGGCCGTACTCCCGGGCGCCGCGCGCCAGGCTCCAGGCGGCGTTGCGCCGGGCCACGAGCAGCTCGGCGAGCCGTTCGACGGCGACCAGGGCGAGGATCGACAGGTACAGGTTCATCGTCATGAGGGGATCACCAGCGCAGGAGGACGAGTTCGGAGGCGAAGCCCGGGCCGAAGGCGATCATGAGCCCGGTGGATCCCGGCGGGGGCGGCCCGGCGGCCTGGATCCCGCCGAGGATGTGCAGGACCGAGGCGGAGGAGAGGTTGCCCGCCTCGGCCAGGGACCCCCGGCTCGCCGCGAGGGCGGCGTCCGGCAGGCCCAACGTCTCGGCGAGGACGTCGAGGATCCGCGGACCTCCCGGGTGGCAGATCCAGGCGTCGACGTCGGACGGCTTCAGGTCGTGCCCGGCGAGGAAGGTCTCGACCTCCTCCACCACGTGCAGCCGGACCAGATCGGGGAGTTCCCGCCCCAGCACCATCCGGAAGCCCCAGTGACCGATGTCCCAGCCCAGCAGGTCCTCGGTCCCCGGATACAGGCGGCTGCGGGAGGCCACCACCGAGGGCCCGGCGCCGGTCTCGTACAGCGGATGGTCGCGGCCCACCGCCAGCAGCGCCCCGGCGCCGTCCCCGAAGAGGGCCCCCGCGACGAGGTTCGCCATCGAGGTGTCGGTGGGCTGGAGGGTGAGGGAGCACAGCTCGGTCGACAGCAACACGCCCGCGTCCGCGGGCCGGCCGGTCAGCTGGTCGTGCAGGTGGCCGAGCCCGGCGGCGCCCGCCGCGCAGCCCAGGCCGAACAGCGGCATCCGTTTCACGTCGGGGCGCAACCCGCTCCGGCCGGCGATCCGGGCCTCCAGCGAGGGCGTCGCCAGTCCGGTCACCGTCGTGGACATCACCAGATCGAGGTCCCCGGCCGGCAGACCGCCCTCGGCGAGAACGAGTTCGAGGGCACGTGTGCCGAGTTCGAGCGCGGCGACGAGGAAGGCGGCGTTCGTGGTGCCGAAGTCGTTCGACGGCCCGTAGCGCTCCAGGGGGAGCGCGAGATGGCGGCTGTCCACCCGAACCGACTCGTGGACGCGGCGCAGCAGCGCCGTGTCCGCGCCCGGCGGAAGGAAACGGGCCAAGGCCTCGGTGATCTCCGACTGCCGGTACCGATGGGGCGGGAACACGCTGCTCACTGCCAGGACACGTGTCATTGACCCAACATAGGGAACAACTGACATTTCGTAAGGAATCAGGCTAACCGGGCGTGCCGTGGCCGCATAGCGTGTCGTCGTGACCGTCACCCGAGCGACCCCGCCCGCCGTACGAACCCCCGCGCGGCCGCGCGCCGCGGCCCGGACGGTCGGCCTCCTGGCGGCCTGCCACCCCGTGCCGGCGGCCGCCGTGACCCTCTTCACGGCCGCCCTCGCCCTGGCCGCCGGGCGGGGGCCCGCCGGCTGCGCGGTCGCGGCCGGCGCGGTCGCGGCGGGTCAACTCTCCGTGGGCTGGAGCAACGACCGCGCCGACCTGCGCCGCGACCTGACCACGGGGCGGCGGGACAAGCCGCTGGTCGCGGGCTCCGTACGGCCCTCCTCGGTGTCCGTCGCCGCGTTCGTGGCGCTGCTGGTGTGCGTTCCGTTGTCCCTGGCCTCGGGCGTCCTCGCCGGCGTCGTGCACCTGGTCGCGGTCGCCGCCGCCTGGGGCTACAACCTGCGGCTCAAGAGCACGGTCGTGTCCTGGGCGCCGTACGCCCTCGCCTTCGGCCTGCTTCCGGCCTTCGTCACGCTCGGCCTGCCGGGATCACCGTGGCCGCCGGTCTGGCTCACCGGCGCCGCCGCGCTGCTCGGCGCCGGGGCGCACTTCGCGAACGTGCTGCCCGACATCGCCGACGACCTCGCCACCGGCGTCACGGGACTGCCCCAACGGCTCGGCGCCCGGGCCTCGGCGGCGGTCGCCGGGCTGCTCCTGCTCGGTGCGACCACGGCCCTGGTCACCGGCCCGCCGGGGCCGGTGAGCGCGTACGGCCGGGGGCTGCTCGCGCTCACGGTCCTGCTGGTGGCCGGCACCTGCCGGGCCGGCGGCCGCGTGCCGTTCCTCGGCGCGCTGGCGGTCGCCGCCGCCGACGTGGCGCTGCTGTTGGTGCGGGGCGCCGGCCTCGGCTGAACCGCTCAGCCCTTGGCCCGCAGGGACTCCGTGTGCTTGCGGACCTGCTCGGGGGAGAGGTAGGCGTCGGTGTGCTCGAAGTCCTTCAGGGTGGCGGCCCGCTGGTCCAGGAAGCCGGTGCGCACGAAGTCGTCCCCAGCGACCGCGTTGATCAGCCAGTTCGTCAGCACCCGGGTCTTGGCCACGTTGGTCCGCAGCGCCGACCAGTGGTAGCCGCGGGCCACCGCCTGCGCGGGCAGGCCGTGCAGTTCGATGCCGAGCGGCTTGGAGACCGCGTCCCGGCCGCCGAGGTCCACCACCAGCCCCAGGTCCTTGTGCACGTAGGGACGAAGGGGTTGGTTGCGCAGCGTGGCGATGACACTGTCCGCGACGGCCTTGCCCTGGCGCATGGCGTGCTGCGCGGTCGGCGGGCACAGCGCGTCGCCGCCCTTCGTCACGTCCGGTACGGCCGCCGCGTCCCCGAGGGCGAACACGCCGTCGACCCCGGGCACCGTCAACTCCGGGCGCACGACCAGCCGGCCCTTGAGCGTCTCCGCGCCCAGGGTCGCCATGAGCGGGCTCGCGGCGACGCCGGCCGTCCAGATCAGGGTCCGACTGGGCAGCACCCGGCCGTCGGTGAGCGTCACCTTCTCGGCGTTCACCTCGCTCACCGAGACGCCGAGGGACACCTCGATCCCGCGCCGGCGCAGGATGTCCAGGGCGACCGTGCCGAGCTTGTCGCCGAGTTCCGGCATCAGCTTCGGCGCGAGGTCGACCAGGTGCCACTTGATCTGCCGGGGATCCAGCCGCGGGTAGCGGGTGGCCGCGTGCCGTGTGAGGCGGTTGAGGCAGGCGGCCGTCTCCGTGCCCGCGTACCCGCCGCCCACCACCACGAACTGGAGCCGGGAGGCGCGTTCGGCCTCGTCCTGGCTGGCGTCCGCCAGGTCGAGCTGGGCGATCACGTGGTCGCGCAGGTACACGGCCTCCGCGAGGGTCTTCATGCCCCGGGCGTGGTCCACCAGCCCGGGGATGTCGAAGGTGCGGGTGATGCTGCCGGGGGCCAGCACGAGGAGGTCGTAGGGCTGGTCCACGGTCTCACCCGTGATCTTCCGGATGACGCAGACCTTGGCCCTGGTGTCCACGCCGATCGCCCCGCCCGGGATGATCCGCGTCCGGTGCTTGTTGCTGCGCCGCAGGGAGACGGCGACCGACTGCGGGGTCAGCACGCCGGCGGCGACCTGGGGGAGCAGGGGCAGGTACAACTGGTAGGAGGCGGGCGTGACCAGTGAGATCTCCGCCTCGGCCGGGGACAGACGGCGCTCCAGCCGCCGTACGCACGCGACCCCGGCGAAGCCGGCGCCCACAACGAGGATCCTCGATCGCGACACGGTGTACGTCCCTTCGCAGTGCGGTGGTTCCGTGCCCGGTCGTCTGCCCCGCGCGCGCGGTCCATGCACATCCGTTTCCGGACGGTGCGGTCGCGACGGCGGGTTCCGAGGTCAGACGGGTTCGGGCGGCCGGCGGGTACGGGTCCACTCCAGCAGGCCCTCCGCGCTCCAGGTGTTCACGACACGCTCCGTCGCCACCCCGCACTCCACGGCCCGCTCACAGCCGGTCGGCTGCCAGTCCAGCTGGCCCGGGGCGTGCGCGTCCGTGTCGATCGCGAACAGCGTGCCGCTCTCCGCGGCCAGCCGCAGCAACCGGCGCGGCGGGTCCAGCCGTTCGGGCCTGCTGTTGATCTCCACCGCCGTACCGGACTCCGCGCACGCGGCGAAGACGGCGGCGGCGTCGAACTCCGACTCCGGCCGGGTCCGGCCCGTCACCAGTCGGCCGGTGCAGTGACCCAGCACGTCCATCGACGGATTGCGCACGGCTGCCAACAGGCGCCGTGTCATCGCCGCGGACTCCATCCGCAGCTTCGAGTGGACGGAACCCACCACCAGGTCGACCCGATCCAACAACTCCTGCTCCTGGTCGAGCGAACCGTCCGCCAGGATGTCGCATTCGATGCCCGTGAGCAGCCGAAACGGCTTCCAGCCCGCGTTCAGCTCCGCCACCACCGCCAGTTGCTCCCGCAGCCGCCCCGGCGACAACCCGCGGGCCACCTTCAGACTCGGCGAATGGTCCGTCAGCACCGCCCACTCGTGCCCCAGCTCCGCCGCCGCCCGGCCCATCGCCTCGATCGGACTCCCGCCGTCGGACCACTCCGAGTGCAGGTGACAGTCCCCGCGCAGGGCCGCCCGCAGCGCCCGGGCCCCCGGACTGGCCGGCGGCCCGTCGGGATGCGCCGCGACCTCGTCCTCCAGCTTTTGCAAGTACTGCGGGATCTCCCCGCCGAGAGCCTCCCGCACGACCGTCCCGGTCTTCGGGCCCAGGCCCTTCACCGACTCCAGCGACCCGGAAGCGACCCGCTCGGCCACCTCGGGGCCGCCCAGGTGCTCCACCGCGGCGGCGGCCGTGCGGAACGCCCGTACGCGGTAGGTGGGGGCCTGACCGCGCTCCAACAGGAAGGCGATCCGGTTCAGCGCGGCGACCGGGTCCATCGGGCACCTCCTGAGCCCAGTGTGGCAAGGGACGGCGGAGCGGGCACATCGGAGGATCAGGGCGCGGTCGGCGGCGCGAGGGAGGCGGTGAGGGTGAACAGCGCCCCGTCCGGGTCGCGGAGCGCGACCCACCGCTCCCGCGTGTTCGACATGACCTCCGTGACGGCCCGCCCGCCCAACTCGACCGCCGCCTCGATCGCCGGCTCCAGCAGCGGCACCCGGAAGTGGACGTGCCAGCGGGGCCTGGCATACGGGCTGTACGAGGCCACCTCCACCGGGCCGCTGTTCAGCCGGGCCACCGCCTCCCCGCCGTGTCGCAACACGACCTGGTCCTCCTCGTACGACACCTCGCAGCAGCCGGGCCGGCCGTTGGCCCACTCCAGTACCCCGCCGTAGAAGATCGCGGCGTCGAAGGCATTGCGGGTCCTCAGTTCGAGCCAGGCCGGGGCCCGCCCCTCGTCGGACCGCCAGTCGGTGGAGACGACCCCCTCCCAGATCCCGAACACCGCACCGTCCAGGTCGGCCGCCAACGCGGCCCTGCCGCCGTTGGGGAAGGACACCGGGCCGACCGCGATCGTGCCGCTGCGCTCCCGGATCCGGCTCACCGCCACGTCGACGTCGTCCACGGCGAAGTACGGGGTCCACGCCACCGGCACCGCCAGATCAGCGGCGAGGGCACCGATGCCCGCCACCGGCACACCGTCCAGCCGGGCCAGCGAGAACGACTCGCCGGGCCGGGCCGGGCGGAAGGTCCACCCCACGACCGCCCCGTAGAAGCGCTGGGACCCCACCAGGTCCCGGGCCATCAGGCTCACCCAGCAGGGTGCTCCGAACACGTCCTTCGTCGAGATCTTCACCGCTCGCTCCGCCCTTCACCGCCACCGTGATCGCGCCGTCCGACCACAAGAAGTAGCGCCCCGGCACCCCGGGTGACGCGTAGGCGCGCCTACCGGCGGGGTCACCACCAGTAGGCGGGGTACCTCGGGGCCTTGCGCCGGATCCGGGATCCGGCGTATCCGGTGAGGACGAGGAGCACGGTCGAACCGAACAGCAGCGGCACGAACCGGACGGGATCCGGGCCCTGGAGCACCACCACGACGGCCGTGGCACAGGCGGGGGAGTGCGGGGTCCGCGCCGTGATCAGGAGGGCCAGGGTGAGGCCCGCCGCCACGGCGGCCGCCCACGCGCTGCCGCCCGCCGCCGCGAGGACCCCGTACCCGACCGCGGCGCCCAGCAGGTGGCCGAGCAGCACCCCGCGCGGCTGGGCCAGCGGCAGGGTGGGCGCGCTGTGCACCAGGGCGGCGCTCGCGGCCAGCGGCGGGATCAGCACCGGTTCGTGAAGCATCGCGCCGATCCCCACCAGGCCGAGGAGCACGGTCGTCGCCGCGCTGACGCTGTGGACGGCGGCCGCCGCGGTCGGGCGGGCCGGCGCCTTCCCGGTGATGATCCGCGGCGCGCGCGGCGCGGGCGCGGCATCGGCCGCGGGGGTCGGGGGCGTGCCGGGGTACGGCGCGGTGTCTGTGGTCATGAGCGGCAGGGGTGTTTCGGGTGCGGGCGGCCGGCAGGGGCCGTACGGGGGCAGGGCGGCAGGCGGTGACGCGAGGGCAGGGGGTGCCCCGACCTTATCGTTCGCCCGTAAGACGACCTGCGCGGGGTGGGGCAAAGGGGCCATCGGGCCCGGCCCGTCCCGGCGGATCGTGTATGACTGCCATGGCACCGGCACGGTCCCGCCGAGGACACAGGGAAGGACGAGCATGACGACCCACTCGCACCCCACCGAGGTGCCCACCGACCTCGACGCGGTGATCGCCGACGCGCCCGCGGACGCCGCCGGGGCGCTGTGGCGGCTGACCGGCGCCACCCGCGGACTCGACTCCAACCTGGTGCGCCTGCGCCCCGCAGCGGTCATCGCCGAGCATGCCGAACCCGTCCTCGACGTACTGCTGGTCGTCGTCGCTGGGACCGGCCGGCTCGACACCGGGGGCCGCTCGCACGACCTGCGCCCCCACGTCGCCGTCCTGCTGCCGAGGAACAGCCGCCGCACGCTCACCGCGGGCCCGGACGGGGTGGCGTACCTGACCGTCCACACCCGCCGCCCCGGCCTCGGCATCGGCCCGGGCCCCGCCGGCGCTCCGCCCGCCCCCGACCCCGCCGAGGGCGGTGAAACGGCCTGTCTGCTCCACCGCGTCTGCCCCGACTGCGGTCGAATCGCCACCGACCGGGACGCCCGGTACTGCTCCCGCTGCGCGAGTCCGCTCCCGGACTGACCCCGCGCGTCGAAACGGCCCTGCGGGTCGACACCGGGCGGGTCTAGTCTGAAGACATGACGATCATGGGCCCGCACGACCTCGACCACGCCGTCTCCGACGCCGTCCGGGCCCTGCGGGGTGTCGCGCACCTCGACTGGTCCGCCCCGGCGGGCGGCCTGGAGTGGAGCTGCCACGACACCGCCGTCCACCTGGCCGGGGACCTGACCGGATTCGCCGCGCAGCTCGCCGGCCGGGTCACCGAGTCCTGGTTGCCCCTGCGGGTCACGGCCGCCCCCGACACCTCCCCGAGCGGGGTCGTCGACCTCGTGGAGGCGAGCGGGCGCCTGCTCGTGGCCGCCGTCCACACCGCCGGCCCGGACGTCCGCGCCTGGCACCCGGCCGGCTCGGCGGGCCCCGACGGCTTCGCCGCGATGGGCGCCGCCGAGACCCTGCTGCACTGCCACGACATCCTGGGCGGTCTGGGCGCCACGCACTGGCGGGGCTCCGAGCGGACGGCCGCCCTCGTCCTCGAACGGCTCTTCCCGCACGCACCGCTGTCCACGACCGGCGACCCCTGGGACTCGCTGCTCGCGGCCACCGGCCGGGTCGACCTCCCCGACCTCGCCCCCCAGGAGAACTGGCGCTGGTACAACGACCCGATCCGCGGGGTCGGCGTGATCCTGTGCGAGATCGGCCCGGCGGCCGCCGCCGACCTGCACGCCGGCGGCACCGGGGGCTTCGCCTGGACCGAGGACGGGCCGGCCGAGGGCACCCGTATCGGCGCCGGGATGGTGGGGCTCGCCGACGAGGTGGGCGAGTACCGGCCGGGCTGGGGTCCGTACGCCATCGTCCGGGCCCGCGACCACCGCGCGATCGGCGGGATCGGCTTCCACGGAGCCCCCGACCCCGACGGCCAGGCCGAGATCGGCTACGACCTCGTCGCCTCGGCCCGCCGCCAGGGCCACGCCACCGAGGCGCTCCGCGCGCTGGCCGGCTGGGCGTTCGCACAGCCCGGCCTGACCGGGCTGCACGCCAGGGTCGACGAGGACAACGTCGCCTCCCAGGCCGTGGTGCGGCGGGCCGGGTTCCAGGAGTCCGGCACCGACGACGGCGTCGTCCGGTACCGCCTGAGCCCCCTGTAGGCCGTCTCCCCCAGACCTGCCCGTGGACGGCCCGCGGGCCTCCCGGGCGGTCGCAGCCCGGAAGACCCGACGGACATCTGACGGAGAACGGCCGGAGAACGGCCCGAGAGCGGTCGGACGAGCACCCGCCGACCGCTCCACGGCTGTCAGAAGCCGCAGTTGGTCACCCACTTGTGCGAGGAGATCCGGTCGTTCCACTCCCACGGGATGTTGCCCGCGGAACCGTTCGGGGCACAGGTCGAGGCCCCCGTGTAGCCGATGTTCTCGTAGACGCGGACGTCGCCCAGGGAACCGGCGTAGCCGTTGTTCCACCAGGACGAGGCCCGGTCGTTCATGTTGTAGGTGCCGCTGCTGCCACAGGTGCGCCAGTCGCCGGCGACGACCGCACCGTACGGGTGTGGGACGTTGCCCGGCCCGCCCACCCGGCCCTGTCGACCACCCTCACCGGGCACGTCACCGCCGTCGGCTCCGTCGCGTTCAGCCCCGACGGGAGCGTCCTGGCGTCCGGCGGCTACGACGACACCCTCCGACTCGCGGGCACCGACCGGGACCGGGCCGCCGCGGGAGCCTGCGCGCACACCGGACCGCGGATCAGCCGCAAGCAGTGGACCACCTACATGCCCTACCTGGACTACGCCCCACCGTGCAGCGGCCTGGAGCGCCGCTGATCCGCCCTCGCCGGTCTGCTACTTGAGGAGGACGGGTGCCCCTCCGCGGTCGGACGGGTCGCTCCTCCTGAGAGGTGATGATCCGTCACGACACGCTGCGTAGCTTCGAGACCATGACTCGTCGCCGCACCGTCACCGTCGCAGCCCTGTGCGCGCTGCTGCTCCCCCTCCCGCTCACCGCCGCGGGGACCTCCGTCGCCGCCGAGACGCCGGCCGCGTCCGACACGCTCCGGACGCTGCCCGAACTGCCTCGCCCCACCGGACGGTTCGCCGTCGGGCAGGACACCCTGCACCTGGTGGACCGAAGCCGCACCGACCCGTGGGCGGGCTCGGGGCCGCGCGAGCTGATGGTCACCCTGCGCTATCCGGCCCGGCCCGGGACCGGCGGGCCCGTGCGCTACCTCACCGAGGAGGAGGCCCGGCTCCTCCTCGTGGCCCGCGGGCTCGACAAGGTGATCCCGGCGCGGACCCTCGCCGGCACGAAGTCCTTCGCGCGCTCGGGTGCCCGCCCGGTCGAGGGCCGCTACCCGCTGATCGTCCTGTCGCCCGGCTTCACGGTGCCGCGTGCCACCCTGACCGCCCTCGCCGAGGATCTCGCCTCGCGCGGCTACGTGGTCGCCGCGGTGGACCACGCCTACGAGAGCTCGGGCACCGCCTTCCCCGGCGGCCGGGTGACGACCTGCCTGGCCTGCGAGAAGGTCGGCGACGAGGCGGGCTACAAGCGCGTCAGCGACAACCGGGCCCGTGACGTGTCCTTCCTGCTCGACCGCCTCACCGGCCGACACCCGGCCTGGAACCGTTCGGGCCTGATCGACCGGGACCGGATCGCGATGGCGGGCCACTCCATCGGCGGGGCCTCGGCCGCCGCCGCCATGGTGGCCGATCCCCGGGTGAAGGCGGGCGTCGACATGGACGGGACGCTGTTCACCCCCGTCCCCGAAACCGGTCTCGGCGGGCGGCCGTTCCTGCTGATGGGAGCCCAGGACCACGGCCCCGGCACCGACCCCACCTGGGAGCGCGACTGGCAGCGACTCGACGGCTGGAAACGCTGGATCGGCTTCGCCGGCTCCGGTCACTTCACCTTCACCGACGTGCCCGTCATCGGGGATCAGCTCGGGCTCCCCGACCCGCAGACCCCGCTGCCCGGGAACCGTTCCGTCGAGCTGACCCGCCGCTACGTCGCCGCCTTCTTCGACCAGCACCTCAAGGGCAAGCCCCGGCCCGTGCTGGACGGCCCGTCCGCCGACGCCCCGGAGGTGTCCTTCATCAACCCGTAGGCGCCACGGCCCGCGAACGTCAGACCACCGTCACCGGGTGACGGACGACCGCGTCGAAGAGGTACCCCTGCGTGTTGAGGGGGGTGGTCTCCGGCTGCGTCCGCCCCGTGGCGTCGGTGGCCCGCGCCAGCAGGGCCGTCGCCCCCGTCTCGCGCGGGGTCCACGGCGCCGACCAGCGCACCCACCCGCCCCGGCGCGGGGTGTCGTGCAGTCGGGCCCGCTGCCAGCGCCGGCCGCCGTCCGTGCTGACCTCCACCCGGTGCACCGGCGCCGCGCCCGACCAGGACCTCCCGGTCAGCAGCCGCGTCCGGTGCACCGGCACCCGGGCGCCGAGTTCCAGCTCGAAAGCGCTCTTGAGCGTCTGCCGGGTCAGCGGGGCACTGCCCTGCGGCGGCTGATCGGGTCCGAACAGCCGGTACAGGTCGGTGTTCCACGGGGTGTACAGCGCGGAGGCGGACACCTCGATGTCCCCTACCCACTTGATCGAGGAGATCCCCACCCAGTCCGGTACGACGACCCGCACCGGACCGCCGTGGTCGGGCGGCAGCGGCTCGCCGTTCATCTCGTGCGCGAGGATCACGTCGTCCAGCGCCTTCGAGACGGGCAGCGGTCGCCGCACCCGCCCCAGGTTCACGCCGTTGGTGACCACCTCGTCGTCCAGCCCGCGCGGCAGGACGTCCACGGCGTCGCGGCTCAGCCCCGCCCGCCGCAACACGTCCGACAGGCGCGCGCCGCGCCACCGCGCGACACCGATCGCGCCGAGCGTCCACGCGGTGCCCGTGACCTGCTGCCCCTGCTGGGTCGTGTAGAAGCTGCGACCGTTGCCCGCGCACTCGATGAAACGGTTTCACGACACCCGGCAGGGCGGCGGCCGACGCCGCCCCGACACCGACGCCGAGCGGCCCCGCGACGGCCGCGCCGGCGGCTCCCGCGGCGAACAGCCGGAGCAGGTCCCGCCGGTCCACCCCGGCGGAACGGGCCCGGCCGCGCGCCCACTGCCGCAGGCGCGTGCGGTCGTACCGGCTCTCGTCGGAAGGGTCGAGGGACATGGGCGGAACTCCTTCTCGGTGGGGTACCGACGGACGGTAGGGCTCCCGTCCGCCGCCGGGAACCGCACCGCCGCATTGGTCATGAACCTGCAATGCTGCGGCAACGAGGGGGCCGATTACCCCTGGCCGGACACGTTCGGCAGGATGTGGGGCATGACCGAGATCCGTACCCCCCGCCTCCTCCTCCGCCGCTGGACCGACGACGACCTCGTTCCCCTGTCGGAGATCAACGCCGACCCCGAGGTGATGCGCTGGATCGGCGACGGTTCCACCCTCGACCTGGAGGAGACCGCCGACGCCATCGAGCGCTGGGAGGACGAGTGGGACGAGGAGGGCTTCGGCCTCTTCGCGGTCGAGCTGCTGGCCTCCGGTGAGCTGATCGGCGCCGTCGGCCTGTCGGTGCCCGAGTGGCTGCCCGAGGTGATGCCCGCCGTCGAGATCACCTGGCGGCTCGGGCGCTCCTACTGGGGCCAGGGCTACGCCTCCGAGGCCGCCCAGGCCACCTTGGAGTTCGCACTCCAGGACCGGGGCCTGGACCGCGTCATCGCCGTCAACCGGGCGGGCAACGAGGAATCCGAGAACGTGCTGCGCAAGCTCGACATGGAGCGGGACCGCGACACGAGCCACCCCGAGTACGCCTCGATGCTGACCCTCTACAGCATCGACCTGACCGAGTACGAGGCCTGACCCGTGGAGCGGATGACTGCCGACACCCACCAGCACGGGGCGACGACCACCGCCGACGGCCGGCTCCTGGTGGTCGGCACGGGCGCCGTGGAGCCCTCCGACGGCGAGGGCCCGTCCCTCACCGTCCGGGCCCCGGACGGCACCGAGCGGGTCCATCCGCTGGAGGGCCCGCACGAGGGCGTGGCCGTCTCCCGCGACGGCCGTACGGCCCATGTGACCGGCGGTTTCACGCGCGACGGGTACTGGAGCGGCATCACGGTCGTCGACCTGGACAGCGGCTGGACCCACCGGCTCCCGGCGGGGTCGCGTCCGCTGGGCATCGCCGTCCTCTGACGCCCCCCCGGCGGGCCGCATGCCCGAGGGGTCAAAGTTGGACTTGGGGAAGTCATAAGTTCTGTTTATGGGGTCATAACCAGGGGGCGGGTGCCGGGTTAGGGTGGCCTTAGTTTAGGGTTCCTTTGATCAGTCTGTTTTTCGGTCGAAGGGAACCCACACATGCCTCGCCCTCTGCGGGTAGCAATCGTCGGCGCCGGCCCCGCCGGCATCTACGCGGCAGACGCGCTGCTGAAGTCCGAGGCAGCCGCCGAGCCGGGCGTGTCCATCGACCTCTTCGAGCGGATGCCCGCGCCCTTCGGCCTGATCCGGTACGGCGTCGCCCCCGACCACCCCCGCATCAAGGGCATCATCACCGCGCTGCACCAGGTGCTCGACAAGCCGCAGGTCCGTCTCTTCGGCAACGTCGACTACCCGAACGACATCTCCCTCGACGAGCTGCACGCGTTCTACGACGCCGTCGTCTTCTCCACGGGCGCCACCGCCGACCGCGACCTGCGCATCCCCGGTGTCGAGCTCGACGGCTCCTACGGCGCCGCCGACTTCGTGTCCTGGTACGACGGCCACCCGGACGTCCCGCGCACCTGGCCGCTGGAGGCGGAGAAGGTCGCCGTCCTCGGCGTCGGCAACGTCGCGCTCGACGTGGCGCGCGTCCTCGCCAAGACCGGCGACGAACTCCTCCCGACCGAGATCCCCGCCAACGTGTACGAGGGCCTCAAGGCGAACAAGGCGCTGGAGGTGCACGTCTTCGGTCGTCGCGGCCCGGCCCAGGCCAAGTTCAGCCCCATGGAGCTGCGCGAGCTCGACCACTCGCCGACCATCGAGGTCATCGTCAACCCCGAGGACATCGACTACGACGAGGGCTCGATCGCCACCCGCCGCTCCAACAAGCAGGCGGACATGGTCGCCAAGACCCTGGAGAACTGGGCGATCCGCGACATCGGCGACCGCCCCCACAAGCTCTTCCTGCACTTCTTCGAGTCGCCCGTCGAGGTGCTCGGCGAGGACGGCAAGGTCGTGGGCCTGCGCACCGAGCGCACCGAACTCGACGGCACCGGCAACGTCAAGGGCACCGGCGCCTTCACCGACTGGGACGTCCAGTCCGTCTACCGCGCCGTCGGCTACCTCTCGGACGAGCTGCCCAAGCTCCCCTGGGACGTCGAGTCCGGCACCGTCCCGGACGAGGGCGGCCGGGTGATCGAGGCCGGCGAGCACCTCGCGTCCACCTACGTCACCGGCTGGATCCGCCGCGGCCCCGTCGGCCTCATCGGCCACACCAAGGGAGACGCGAACGAGACCGTCGCGAACCTCCTGGCCGACCACGCCGAAGGCCGGCTGCTCACCCCGGCCACTCCCGCCCCGGAGGCCGTCGAGGCCTTCCTCGTCGAGCGGGAGGTCCGCTTCACGACGTGGGAGGGCTGGTACCGCCTGGACGCTGCCGAGAAGGCGCTCGGCGAGCCGCAGGGCCGCGAGCGAGTGAAGATCGTCGAGCGCGAGGAGATGCTCGACGCGAGCGGCGCGTAACCGAACGCGTGAGGGGGGCCCACCGCCGGTGGGCCCCCCTCACGCGTCGCGGCGACGGATCAGTCCGTGATGGACGTGATCTTCTTCGTCTTCAGGTCGGCCTGGACGTGGATCCGCGTCGTGTCCCCGCCGCCCCACGTGAGGGTCACCGTGGCGTTGGTCTTGCCCGCGCCGCTGCCGGTGGAGTCGACCTTCCACTGCGCCGGCACGTTCTGGGCGCGCAGCACCCCGTTCGCGTGGTTGGTCTCCTCCCACTTCTTCAGCTCGGCCCGCAGGGGCGCGGAGAGGTAGAAGGAACGCAACTGGTCGGCCGTCTTGCCGTCGTGGTCGTAGACCGCGTCGATGTACGAACCGTAGAAGTCCGCGATACGGGTGAACGCGCCCTCCGGGCTGCCCGACACCGACGGCAGCGCCGCGGCGGCCTGCCCGGCGCGCGGAGCTGCCCCGTCCGCGGACGCCGCGGAGACGAAGGCGAGGGAGAGGGTCGCCACGGCCGCGGCGGCCGTGGTGGTGATCGCGATGGCGGTGCGCCTGCTCACGTGCTTGGACATCGTTGGTGCCTTTCCCCGTGGTCCGATGCGTGCCGGTGGCATCCCCGGCACTGCCCTGATCGACGTCACGGGCCCCGCGGTGGTTCTTCGATCGAGCGAAAATGGCCGAAAAGAGGACATGCGTGGCGGACCGGGCACTACGCGGGTGACCCGAGACAGCGCAGGGCCGCCGCGGTCAGTGCCCGCACCCCCGCCGGCAGCGCCGTGCGCGCGTCCGGCGCGAAGTCCGGCGCGTGGTTCGCCGGCAGCGCGGCCAACTTGGCCGCCGCGTCCCCGCCGGGCGCCGCCGCCCAGGCGCCGGGCCCCACCACCCCGAACATCCAATAGGCGAGCCGCACCCCCGAGGCCCCGTGCCACTCCCGGCCGGCGTCACCGAACAGCCCGAAGTCCTCCGCGGCCAGGGTCGGCGGCCACATCGCCACCCGCTCCGCGCCGAACTCCGCCGCGTGGGCACCGCGTACCGCCGCGGTCGTCGCCGGGTCGGGATGCGTGACGGGCGAGGTCGACACCCGCTCGATCTCCGGGTCCCGGGGGCACCCCGACGCCGCGCACTCGGCGCGCACGATCCGCTCGACCGCCCCGGCCGCCCGGGCCAGGGCGGCGTCGCCCGCCGCCCGCACGGTGATCCCCAGCTCGGCCCGGTCCGGCACGACGTTGGCCCGTTCACCCGCCCGCAGCGACCCGACCGTGACGGCCACCTGCTCGGAGGGGGCCGCCTCACGGGCCACCACCGTCTGGAGCCGCGTCACGATGTGCGCGGCCGTCACCACCGGATCGACTGTCAAGTGCGGGGCGCCGGCGTGCCCGCCCCGACCGTGCACCACGACCCGGAACGTGATGCTCCCGGCGGTCATCGGACCGTAGCCGTGCGCCACCATCCCCGCCGGCAGCGGGGCCGCGTGCTGGGCCAGTGCCACGTCCGGGACCCCGACGCGCTCGTAGAGCCCGTCGGCGAGCATCGCCCGCGCGCCCTCCAGGGTCTCCTCGGCGGGCTGCCCGACGACCACCAGCGTCCCGCGCCAGGCCCCCGCATCCGCGCGGGCCAGCAGTTCGGCCGCCCCGGCCGCCGCGGCCAGGTGGAGGTCGTGGCCACAGGCGTGGGCCGCCTCGCCCTCGCTCGCGTACGCCAGCCCGGTGGTCTCCCGCACGGGCAGCGCGTCCAACTCGGCGCGCAGCAACACCACCGGCCCCTCACCGCGCCGCAACACCCCGGCCACGCCGTGCCCGCCGATCCCGCGCACGGTCCGGTACCCGGCGGCCTCCAGGCGGTCGGCGAACCGCGCGGCCGTGCGCCGCTCGTCGCCCGACAGCTCCGGATGCCGGTGCAGATCGAGGTAGAACACGGTCAACGGCCTGAGCAGGTCGGGAAGTCCGGCGAGGACGGCGCCACTGGTCATTCCCCCATGATCGACCGATCGGGCCGGATCGGGGGAGACAGGGCGCTGACACTTCCTGTCAGGGAGATGACAGCGGGAGGCCGGGTGAGGTGACGGCGCGACCGGTTCTGATGGAAGGGCACCACGACAAGGGCACCACAACCACCGCCCTCGACCGAAGGAGTCACCATGGAGAAGTCCCCCCTCGCCTCGCTCGCCGACGAGATCCTGGAGCTGGAGTCCGAGACCTTCGAGATCTCCGACTACTCGGACGCCAGTGAGGTCGTGCTCGCCGGTTCCACGAGCTGCAGCTCCACGTCGACCTGTTCCTCGACGACCAGCACCACCTCCTGCAGCGCCTGACCCGAGCGCGGGAACGCCCCGGCCCCCCACGCGGGGGCCGGGGCGTCGTTCGTCGCCGGGGTGCCGGCGGATGCCGGGCGCGCCCGGGGACGCCGGGATGTCAGGGGAACGGGTGCGGCACCATCCGGATGTCGGCGTCCGTCAGGTCCGTCCCGCGCAGTCCCGCCCGCCGGGCCGCCGTCCTCAACCGGGGCGCGTACGGGGCCCGTTGCCGCGACCAGCCGAAATCGATCGGCAGCAGTCCCGGCACGATCGCGCACACCGTGTGCAGTTCCGCCCGCAGTTGCTCCGGCGTCGTCTGGTCCACCACGATCACCTCGTGCCCGGCGCGCGCCAACTCCCCGACGACCCACAGCAGATCGTCGCGAAGGTCCCCCGACGCGGTCCGGCCGCGACGCCCCGCGGTCGGGTCGAGATCCGCCAGGGGGCGAACGGCCGGCGGGTCCAGGTAGGTCCCCACGTGCGGGGCCATCTCGGGCAGACCGTACAACTGCGCGTGGTCCTTCAGGTGCTGCACCCGATTGAAGTCCGCCGCCATGGAACGCAGTTCGCCCAGCCGCTCCGCCACCTGGCCGGGCAGGTGCGGAATGTAGGTGAGCACCTCCGACAGGGCGGCCTCCACCGCCGCCGCCGGTTCCAGGGCCGCGCCCGCGCCGAAGGAGAACAGGCCCGGCCCGCCGTCGCGACGCACCGCCAGCGCGGTCACCACCGGGACCGCCATGTCGATCCGGTTGTCGAAGGCGTGCACGTCGTAGCCCTGGAGGGCCGCCCGATCCACCATCATGCGGACCGCGGCGCCCGGTACCGACGCCAGGTCGATCTCCGGCAGCCGCTGCCCGCCGTACCAGGCCAACAGGAAGGCGTCGCGCTCGATCAGTTCGAGCAGCGCCCCGAGCAGCGCCTCCTCCACGCTTCCGCCGATGGCGCAGCCGTTGGAGCACTCGAAGACGAAGTTGTCGGCCTCCACCCCCGCGCTGTAGTGCACCAGCCGGGCCGGCACCAGCACGGGCCGGTCCGCACCGAGCGCGTGCCCGTACACCCACGGGATGGGGCGCCGCGGATCGAACGGGGAGACCAGCGGGTCGTCCCGGTAGGTGGCGGGCGCGTAGAAACCGCACCGCGCCGGATCCAGCGCCCGATCACCCAGCTCCGCGTAGGAGGCGATCAGCAGGGAGCTTCCCGTCCTGCGATGGGTCCCCGCGTACCGCTCCAGCCCCTCCAGGAACGCGAGGTCGCGGCTCGCCTCGAAACTGTTGGCCTGACCGCTCCAGGTGACGTCCGTCAGGCCGGCGTAACCGCGCATGAACACGCTGCCCGCCACCGGCGCGGTGGTGGGGGAGGTGACGTTGATCCAGGTGGCCCCGCCCAGCACCCCGGTCACCGGATTGGCCAGCGCCTCCCGCGGCATCGGGTACGAGGAGGCCGCGCGCAGCCGTTGCGCGCCCGGGTGGGGTTTGGGGCGCGACCGCGCGACGAACGGCCGGGGCTCGTCGGTACCGCGCGGTCCGCAGTCCGGACACAGCGGGTCGGCGGCCAGGGGATGGTGGGTGACCGCCAGCGTCTCCAGGTCCAACCGGGACACGCGCGGCAGCGCCCGGTCCGCCGCCGACGGGCCGACCTCGGCCACCTCCCCGCCGAAGACCGCGCGGTGCAGGGCGTGAACGGCATCCCGCGCGAACGCGGTCAGCCAGGGCCGCTCCCGGGCCGCCGGGACCGGCGTGCCGACGCCGGTCTCCAGCGCGTCCCGCTCGCTGCGGCTGCGCAACCGCTGCCGCCGCATCGCCAGACACTGACCGCAGGCCGGGGCCGTACCGTCGCCGCCCCAGGGGCCCACCAGCACGTCCCGCGCGGTCAGGTGCACCGTGGCCGCCGGCCGGACCCCGGCGAAGGGGTCGGCGGCGCGCGGTCCGAGGGCGTCGTGGACCCCGAGGGTGACCACCGTCGCACCGAGCCCGGCGAGGGCCCCCGCCAGCTCCCGGCGGACCCGCTCCAGCGGGGCCCCGTCGGGGGCCGAGGGCGCCGTCGACCGGGGCGCCCCGGATCCCGGGCACGTCGGCTCCGGGCCCGTCGACTGCGGGGTCGTCCCGCCCGCGAGGGTCCCGGTCATGCCTGGTTGCTCCACCGGAAGGTCTTCAGACCGATGGCCCCGAACAGGAGGGCGAACCCGGCCAGGGCCGCGCACCCGACACCGATCGTCGCGAGCGAGCCCGATCCGGTCAGCGAGCCGGTCGCGGCGTCGTTGAGGTACCGCAACGGCAACACCCGGGAGACCGACCGGAGCCAGGACGGCATCATGTCCAGCGGCAGGAACGAGCCGGACAGGAAGGCCATCGGCACCATCATGCAGTTGGCGATGGCCGCGACCGCCTCGGGAGTGTTCGCGTAGGTGCCGACGATCACCCCGATCGCCATGAAGGCGGTGATGCCCAACACCAGCGCGGGCAGCACCAACGGCCAGCGCCCGTCCAATTCCAGCCCGAAGCCGGGCAGCATCGCCACCGCGACGAACACGGCGGCCTGCACCACGCCGACGACCAGCGCCAGGACGTACCGGGAGGCGAGCACCGTGGTCAACGGGGTCGGCGTCAGCCGGATCAGCCGCAGCAGGTCGTCGCGCCGCCACTGCATGAGGGTGAAGGCGATGCCGAACACCGCGGCGTTGGCGACGCCCCACGACATCACGCCGGGGGCGATGTACGAGATGTAGGGGCGGCCGCTCTCCTCGACGTCCTGCCCGCTGAAGATCAGCCCGAAGACGACCAGGAAGAGGAGCGGGAAGGCGAAGGTGAAGAAGAGGGTGGCCTTGTCCCGGACCTGCGCCCGGTAGCCGGCTGCGGTCAGGGCCGTGTACGCGCTCATGCCTGGGACTCCGTCGGGTGGTGGTGTGCTGCGCCGGTCAGTTCGAGGTAGACGTCCTCCAGGGTGGCCGTCCGGGTCATGACCCCGTCGAGCCCGGTGAGCCCGTCCAGGGCCTGGAGGACCTTGCCGGGCACGGCGGTCTCCAGGACCAGCGAGCCGCCCTGGAGGTCGGCCCGGTCCACCCCGGGCAGCGCCGAGGCCTCCTCGACGCCGATCCTGCCGAGGGGCAGCAGCAGCCGGGCCGGGGCCCCGGCCGCCGTGACGAGCCGGTGCGGCGAGTCCAGGGCGGCCACCTTGCCGGCGACCAGGATCGCCACCCGGTCGCACAACGCCTCGGCCTCGTCGAGGTGGTGGGTGGTGTAGACGATGGTGCGGCCCTCGCCCTTGAGGGTGCGCAGCACCTCCCAGAGGTCACGGCGGGCCTGTGGGTCGAGGGCGGCGGTCGGCTCGTCCAGGAAGATCAACTCGGGGTCGTGGACCAGGGCCGAGGCGATGGCCAGGCGCTGGCGCTGCCCCCCGGAGAGGTTCTCGACCAGCACCCCGCCCTGTTCGGTCAGCGCGACCGTCTCCAACGTGCGGGCGGCGGCGGCCCGATCGCAGCGGTAGAGACCCGCGACGGTGGAGAGGTGTTCGAGGGCGGTCTGTCGTACGAAGAAGGCCGACGCCTGGGTCTGCACGCCGATGCGGGGCAGCAGCGCGGTGTTGCGCGGCCAGGGGCTCTGGCCGAGGACCCGGACGGTGCCCGAGTCGGCCTGGCGCAGTCCTTCCATGATCTCGATGAGGGTGGTCTTGCCCGCGCCGTTCGGGCCGAGCAGGCCGAAGAACTCGCCGCGGCGCACGTCGAGGGATATCCCGTCCACGGCCTGCCGGTCGCCGTAGCGCTTGTGGACGTCCTCGATGGTGACGGCGGACTCGTCGGCCGGCCGGTTGCTGTCAGTTGTCATGGGATGTGCGGTTCCCTCGGTGTCGGGATCGGAATCGGTGCGGGTCGTGCGAGGAGTGGAATCGGTCAGTTCGGTTTCGGGGTCGCGGTCGGGGACGGACACGGATCGGGGTCAGGTCGCGGTGGCCACGGCGTACCAACAGGCGGCCGCCGCGCCGCAGAGGAGCAGCAGCACGAGGACGGCCGAACCGATGCCGTACGCGAGGTAGATCCGGCGCGCCCGCACGGGGTACGCGGCCGCGGCGGTCCGGTCGCGCAGCCGCAGCCGCAGGTACGTCGAACCGGCCGGAGCCAGCCGGGTCACCCGCAGGCCGTGGCCGAGCATCGTGTAGCCGTCGAGCGGCGGCAGCGGAAGGAGGTTGACCAGCGCCTGGACACTGCCGAGGAGCAGCAGCGCCCCCAGCACCCGGCCGGTGGGGTCGCCGACCGGCAGGGCGGCCCACCACCCGAGGAAGGGCAGCAGGAACAACAGGTTGGCGAAGGCCCCCGCCCCGGCGACGGCCAGTTGGTGACGACGGCGGCGCAGGTAGCGGTAGTTGTCGACGGTGCAGTACATGAGGGCGGCGGGCAGCCGCCACCGCAGCCCGATCTCGCCGACGCTCCCCCCGACGTGGCGGGCGGCCACCCCGTGCGCGAACTCGTGCAGGGCGGTGCTGAGCCACATGAGCGTGGCGACGGCCAGCAGCGGCACCGG
Organism: Streptomyces sp. H27-H5; assembly: GCF_026627505.1. Classification (GTDB taxonomy): domain Bacteria; phylum Actinomycetota; class Actinomycetes; order Streptomycetales; family Streptomycetaceae; genus Streptomyces. The sequence goes on from NZ_JAPNLK010000067.1 coordinate 24,446, forward strand.
ACGCGAGAGCAACCACCACAGGTCGCCCACGAGCCGGCCCGCCGACGCGGCGAGCACTCCTTCCATGGCGAGACAGACCACCAGCAGCGCGACCAGCACCACCGGACGCAACACGGGCCGCAGGAACCGGTGCAGCCGGGCGGTCGTGGCGTCCGCGTCGGAGACCAGCCGCAGCGTGCCCCGCAGCAGGGTTCCCGTGCGTTGCGGCCCCGGGCCGGCCGCCGGCTCGGGCGGTGGCCCGCCGGCGAGCAGCCGCCGCGTACCGAGCAGGCCCAGCAACTGCTGCCAGTTGCGTTCGCCGAGCCTGCGCCCGAAGGCCTGGGCGTAGGCCTCGCCGATCTCCGCGAGGCTGCGCCGCCCGTCGAGCCGCGAGACGAGGAAGAACTCCTTGGGCCCGATCTCGAACGAGGCACCGGACACGGGGTCCTTGACCAGATGGACGGTCGCCGGGCCGTTGAGCAGCGGCGGCGACAGCAGGATCCCGGGCCGCAGCGCGGGCCGGTGGGCCAGCATCCCCGAGGGCGCGGGGGTGGGGGCGGTCACGGCCGGGCCGCCTCGGCCGCCCCGCTGCCCACGCCCTCCCGCAGCACCCGACCCAACAGGTGGGCGAGGTAGGCCTCGTCCCGGATCGTCACGTGCAGCCGGTTGTTGGTCATGTGCATGTACGGGGACAGCAGCAGCGGCAGCGCCACCGCCGGATCCGTCACCCGCTCGTCCCGGGTCCCGTCCCAGGAACGGAACACCAACTCCCCGGAGGCCGCCAGCGCCCCCGCCCGCTCGCGCAGCTCCCGGCAGTGCTCGGCCCACCCGGCCAGGAACGCGGGCAGCCGTCCGGTCTCCCCCGACCCGAGCGCCTCTCGGACGGCCGCGAACCTGCGGGCGATCCCCGGCGCGCTCTGCCCGTACGTGCGGTCGTACTCGGCCGAACCGATGAAGCCGGTCCCCGGGAACGCCCGGTGCCAGAACTCGTAGTAGCGGTCCAGATAGCCGCCGAGCTCCTCCCGATCGGGCAGGAAGACCCCGGCCATCACCATCATCAGCTGCGCCGATGTGCCCAACAGCACGGTCCGCAGGTGCAGGTTCATCGTGCCCAGCGCGTCCATGACGAGATCACTGGAGTGCGCGAAGTGCCATTCGGCCAGCTCGACCCCGGCCGGGCCGCCGTACTTCCCGTACTCGGGCTCGTACGGCTCGTACGCGTACGAGTTGTTGGGCCGCAGGTTCATCCGCCCGTCCGGCCCCATGAAACCGGCGCGGTCGCCCTCGGGGAACTCGATGTCGAAGAGCGTGTTGTAGAACTCGTTGAGGAAGCCCGAGTCCACCTCGTACAGCGCCGGGCGGGCCTTGAGGAACGCGGCGACGGCCTCCTCGGTGCGGCGCCGCACCTCCGGGGCGGCCTGCGGGGTCACGGGCCGCAGGCGCAACCGCACGTGCGGGCCCTCCAGCCAGTAGTTGATGAAGAAGTGGCCGGCGAGCAGCCCGTCCTCGGTGAGCGAGGCGATCAACGGCCGCACGCACCGCACCAGCAACGGCTGCGGGTTGGCGGCGTAGAAGACGTGCAGCGCCTGCCATTCACCGCGCGTCTCGGTCAGCTCTGACATCGGGAACCGCCTTCCGGGCGTCGGTCGGGGGAGAGGGGCGACTGCGAGGGCTCCGAGGGATCCGGGAGATCCGGTGGACCCGGGAGGTTCGAGGGGGTCGGGACGGTGAAGGTCTCCACGGCCAGTTCCGCCACGTGGGCGCCCGCCGAGGTGTACGTGTGCAGCCCGTCGGGGTCGGGCAGCATCTCGCGGAAGACGACCCGGTGCCCCGGATCCCGCAACAGCGACTCGAAGACGGACAGGGAGAGCAGCGACGCGAAGTCGACGTACTGAGGTTTCGCCCCGAGCGCCGACGACCCTGCCGACACGGTCGCGAACACCCGCTCGGGCAGCCCGTGCGTCCGGCGCCAGCGCTGCCACTCCACGAAGTGCGCGGCCTCCCGCGCTCCCGACACCGGCAGCGCACCGGCCGTCGTGCTCCACGAACGCCGACTGAGCACCAGGTCCCCGTGGGCGACCCGGGGCCGTGAGGTCACCCCGTCACGCGCCGGACCCTCCGGCACCCCCGCCCACACGTCCAGCGGCGACATCGACGACGGGGACAGCAGCAGCAGGGTGCGCGGGATCGCGGGAAGGGCCAACGGGACCAGGTACCCCAGGTAGACGGGGATCACCTCGCACCCCAACCGGTGCGAACGCAGGGCCACCCGCCCGGTCCCCGGATCGTGCTCGGCGTACAGGTCGCCGAGGTCCAGCCGGCGGTCTTCGGGCAGGGTCCCGCTCTCGCCCGGGCAGACGATCTCGTAGTCGGTCAGCGGGTCGTGCAGGTTCAGGTTGGTCGTCACCGGCCCGCCGGTCACCTCCGCGAACACCGCGCCCCCGGGGGTCACCCGGGAGGCCGTCGCGCGCAGCTCCCCGGCGAGGTCCGGGCGTCCGCCCGGCTCCTCCTCGTACACGTGCGTGAACCGGCTGAAGGGGAACGACAGACCGCCGTACGAGCGGTTCAGCACGGTCATCCGCTCGCCCGTGGCGGGATCCCGGGCGAACTGCAGATGGTGGCAGCGCGGCGCGAACCCGGGCGTCACGCCGTCCAGTTCGGCGGCGACGGCCGCCACGTCCTCCTCGGTGAGCCGCAGCCCGACCCCGCCGTCCTCCCCGTGGGCCGACCAGCGCGCCCGCATCCGCGTCACGAACGCCCGCCGCGCCGCGTCCAGCGCACGGAGCCCCGACAGGCCCAACCAGTTCTCCTCCGGCACGTACTCCCCGTGCGCGTCGAACGGGGTGCGCCGGGCCGTGAACGACAGGTACTGGTCGAAGAAGTCCTCGTGGAAGTCGTGCACCAGACCCAGCAGGTCCTCACAACGACCGCCCGCACCGTACCGGGCGGTGAAGAACCCCTCGAAGGTGATCCGCTGCGCCAGCGTGAGGTCGAAGGCGGGCAGGATCCGCTCGACGGAGCGCAGCGCGCCCCCGTCCGCCGTCCAGTCGGGCGCCGGGCACGACAGGTCACGGCCCGCGCTCACGTCCTCGTACAACAGGGTCTGCGGCAGCGCCGTGTCCGGCGGGGCCCCCAACTCCCGTGCCAAGGAGCCCAGATCGGCGCGCAGGGTCCGCAGCAGGGCGGCCCGCTCCGCCGGCCCGGCGAGCGGGTAGCGCTCCAACACCCGCGCCGGCCCGTCCAGGAGCGCGGCGAGGTCGTCGGCCCACGGCCGCTCCAGGGCGGCCAGCGACCGCCGGAAGGCGGCGAGCGGATCACCGTCGTGAACCTCGGTGTCCAGGCACGGCACACGGACCATGCCCAGCTCGATCAGGGCCGACACGTACGCCTCGCACTCGGCCGGCGCCGCGCCGTGCTCCGCCGCCAACCAGTCGGCGAGCTCGCGCCGGCGCAGCTCGGGCCGGTCCGCGAACAGGGCGAGCAGCCGGTCCAGGGTGCCGCTGCGCCGCAGGAAGAACAACCGGTCCCGGACGGCGTCGAAGGTGACCGCCGCGGTGTCGTCCCCGGGCGTGACCGAGCGGCGGACGTACCGGATCCGCTCGTCCTCGCGCCCCCAGCCGGAAGCCGGCCGCAGCGGCAGGTCCAGGCGGCGCACCGGGTCGGCGAGGATCAGCTCGGCGAGCCGGGCGAGCACCACGACGTTCAGCCGTACACGACTGCTCCACCGGTCCTCGGCACGGATGCCCTCGGTGCCCCCGTCGGCCCGGAACCGGCCGGTCGCCACCGCGGTGAAGGTGCTGAACGGGCTGGTCTTGCAGGCGGTGCGGTACACGTACGACAGCGCCGACCGCTCCACCTTGCGCAGGCGACCGCCCGGCTCGCGGCCATCCGAGGTCGCCGCCGCGTACGCGTCGAGCTGCGCCTCCAACACCGGCGAGGCCAAGAGCAGCCCGTGCCGCACCCGCTCGTCGGCGAGCAGCCGACGCAGCGCGTCACGACCGCGCCGCAGATCCGCGGCGAGCAGCGCCTCCCCGTCACCCCGCAGCTTCTCCAGCGCCGCGCGCCGCTCCAGCCAGCCGGCCAGCCGGTGCCCGACGTCCCCGTCCAGCCCGGCCACCACCCGCACGGCCGCGTCCGGATCGGCGGGCGCCCGCCCGTTGTGGACCAGGCGCCGCAGCCGCAGCAGTTCCCGGCGCAGGGCCGCGCCCGGCCCGCCGGGCGCGGGGTCGGTCGCGCCGACCGCCCGGTGCAGCAGGTCACCGAGGAGCTCCGCGTCCGCGCGGACCACGCCCTCGGCGCTCAGCACATCGGCGGCCCAGCGCAGGGTGTCCGCGCCGCGCAGCCCGTCGACCGAGCTCAGGGGCAGCCCGGCCACGCGCAGCATGAAGCGGTCGCCCGCGTGCCAATCGGTGGTGGTGTTCATCCTGAACGTCCTGGTTCTCTCGTCGTCGGTCCGAAGGAGCGCGCCGCGGTGCGGCTCAGGCGATCTCATGGCGGAAGTCGGCGGGCCGGGGCCGCTCGTGGCCGAGCAGCATGATCAGCAGAGCGGCCTCGTCGGTCCCCGTCAGCCCCAACTCCTCGGCGTACGAGATGTTGTCGAAGCCGAGGGCCACCCCCGCCCCCAGGTCGTGCGCGGCGGCGCTGGTGTAGAAGGTCTGGGCGACCGCGCCGACGGTCGCGCCGACGAGCCGGTACCCGCGGTCTCCCACCGCGTCGAGCACCGCGGCGGTCCGTACGGTCGGCACCAGGACGGCGCCCGCCTGCTCCAGGTTGTAGTTGGAGAGGAAGTAGTTGCGCTGGAGGAACGGCCCGGGGGGACCGGGCACCACCAGCCGCAGGACGTGCCCGTCCGGATCGTAGGCGTACGCGCCCGGCTCGACGCCCTCCACGTGGTTGACGAAGACGTACAGCGCGGTGAGCCGCGGCCCGTCCGGCCCCTGCGCCTCGCTGCCCACCGCGGCCGCGGCGCAGTCGGCCAGCACGGCGGCCAACCGATCGGCGGCCACCGCCCGGGTCGCGTCGAACCGACCGAAGCTGCTGCGCCGTGCCCGCAACGCCGCGGTGACGTCCCTGACGGGGGGCGCCGCCGGCGGCAGCGGCACCGGGACGCCGCCGACCGGCGGCCGCGCGGCGGCGGCGTCGAGCGCCCCGGGCGCGGGCCGGTCCCCGGCGTGCCCGAGCGTCGCGGCGTGGATCCGGCCGGCGGTCTCGAAGGTCAGGACGGTACGCGAACGCTCGGCGTCCCGGTGGCGGACGGCGGGAGCCGGGGCGGGGGGTGCGCTCGCCCCGGAGGCGGAACCCGCCGGCCGGGCGGCCGAGGGCGGCGGCAGCGCCGTCGCGGCGCCCTCCCACTCCAGCGGCACGACCGCGAAGATCCCCTCCTCGTGCGGGACCACACCGAGCAGCCGGGCCAGCCGCTCCTCGTCGAACCAGAGGGCCGGCGCGATCCGCAGACCGCGCTCCCGGGCCCACAGCCGCCAGGTCTGGAGCACGGTGCCCACGTCCATGCTCACGGCGTGGAAGGAGAAGTTGTTGTACTTGAAGGCGTTCTGCCAGTACTTGACGCTCAGGACCAGGTACTGGCCGGATCCCGCGAGATCCCCTCCCAGCGCCGCGCCGACCTCCGCGCCCACCTCGCCGGTCAACAGCCGCCGCAGCCCGTGCTGGTGCGGCGCGTAGTGGTACACGCCGGGCGTGAGCGGGCCGCCCCCGCCCGCCACCCAGTACACGCCGACCGGGTACAGGCCGCCCCCGGACGCGGTGCCCCGCGACCAGTTGGCGTGCGTGTAGTGCGGAAGCGCCGCCAGGTCGGTGTTGGCCTGCACGCCCAGCCGGCGGCCGGTCAGACCGTAGGAGTCCCGCAGCATCCCGGACAGCAGCGGCAGGGTGAACACGCCCTCCCCGGGCCCTGGTTCCGGCTCGGGTAGCGGCAGGGTCTCGGCACCCGGGTAGAACTTCGCGTCGCGCGGGCGGTCCGCCCAGTCGGGCACGAAGTCGACGGGCTCCATCGGCACCCTGCCCCGGTGCATGATGGCGTCGGCATAGTCATGGGCGAAGCCCACACGTCCTCCTACGGTCGTCGGTGGTCGGCGGATACGGTCGAAACGACGGACGGAACGTCAAGGGAAGGGATGTGGCGCCGGGTTGAAGTCGCCGGGCGCCCCATCACGGGATCCGGTCGGCCGCGTGAACTCCCGCAGCCGGGGCATCCCGAGCGCCCGCTGCCGCGACCACCCGAAGTCGATCGGCAGCAGGCCCGGCACCAGCACGCTCACCGTGTGCAGGCCGAGCGCCCGCTGTTCGGGCAGGGTCTGGTCGACCACCACGACATCGAACCCGGCGCCGGTCACGGCCCCGACACACCGGTCCAGGTCCTCGCGCACGTCCGTCGACACGCCCTCACCCGAGGCGTCCGACCAGGACAGGTCCGACACCGGGGCCGGCGGCCGGTCCCGCGGCCCGCGCAACAGGAAATCGGCGTGTCGGCCCATCTCCGGCACCCCGTACACCAGCGGGTGATCGTGCAGCGCCGTCACCAGGTCGAAGTCCGCGGCCATGGCCCGCAACCGGGCCTCGTCCCGCTCCGTCCGTCCGGCCAGGTTCACGGCGTCGGTCGCGATCTCGCACAGCGCGGAGTCCAGGGCCGACTCCGGGTCCAGACCGGCCCCCGCCCCGAAGCACATCCGGCCGAGCCCCCCGTCGAAGCGTTCCGCGACGGCGGTCACCACCGGGATCGGGAAGTCGACCCGGGTGTCGAAGAACCGCGCCCGGTACCCGTACAGGGCGAGCCGGTCGACCATGGCCCGCGTCGAGGCCCGGGTGCTGGTCGCCGGGTCGATCTCGGGCAGCCGGCGGCGCCCGTACCAGGCGAGCAGGAACGCGTCCCGCTCGACGACCTCCATCAGCCCGAAGTAGCAGGCCTCGGCCAGACTCCCGCCGGAGGCACACCCGTTGGAGCTCTCCTGTACGAACCGGTTCTCCAGACCCGGCGCGTGGTAATAGGTCAGGATCTCCGGCACCAGTCGGGGTTCCCGATCGCGCAGCGACCAGCCCCACACCCACGGAATCTCCCGATCGGGGTCGAAGGGGCGCACCCGCGGGTTGTCCCGGTGGAAGTCCGCGCCGTACAGGCCGACCTCGCGCGGATCGACGGCCCGTCCCGCGAACTCGGTGAGGGAGCCGCGCACGCTCGTCACACGGGACCGCGCGCGCATCCCCGCGTACCGCTCCAACCCCTCCAGCACCCCGACCAGTGCGCTGCGTTCGAACGACTCCGTGTGGCCGCCCCAGAACGTCTCGCGCAGGTACTCGCCCGACCGCATGGAGAAGCAGCCGATCGTCGCGGAGGTGGAGGTGGAGGAGACGTCCTGGACCAGGGAGGGCCCCAACGCCCCGCACAGCGGGTTCGCGAAGGCCCCCACGTCGATGCCGTACTCCTCCACGCGCCGGGTACGGAACACTCCCGGCCGGTACTTCACCGCCGGCGCGGGTTCCGGCGACCGGGCCGCGTCCACGACGGGAACGGCGCACACCGGACACTCCGGGTCGGGCACCAGCGGATGGCGTCGGACCGTGCCGGTCCGCAGGTCCAGCACCCGCACCTCGGGGAACGGCCCGGACACCGGGCCCCCGCCGGATGCGACCCCCGCGATCAGCGCCGCGAGGACATCGGCGGCGAAGGCGTGCGCGTACGGCCACTCACCCGCCGGCCGGGTGCCGCCGCCCAACTCCAGCGCGTCCCGCAGCGCCACCGAGCGGACCCCCTGCCACCGGCGCTCCAGACAGTGCCGGCAGCCCGCCCCGCCCGCCGGTCGTGCGACCGGACCGACGACGGCCTGATGGCCGTACAGCCAGACGGGCACGGCCTCCGGGGAGGCGTCCACCCCGCCCTCCGGGGCGGCGTCCACCCCGGGCGAGGACCCGCCGCCGGGACCGGCGAACGCGTCCCGCACACCGAGCGTCGACAACCGCACGGGCGGCGCGCCGAGGGTGTCCAGCGACCGTCGCAGCAGGCCGGCGAACCGCCCGGCCGCCTCGGCCCCGAGCCCGTCCACGAGCGCGCTACGCGTCATCGCGGGGCTCCCGCGCCGCGGTCAGCAGCACCCGCACGGTGTGGATGCCCACGCCGGCCACGTCGGCCGACCCGGTCCCCACCACGTACGCGTCCCGTCCCGCCGCCTCAAGGCGCGCGGACACCGCGGTCCAGTCGGTCGTGGCCCCGCCCTCGACGGGGGCGGCCTCGCCGGCCACCGCGAGCGCGCGCGGGTCCAGGTCCCGCAGCAGCGGATCACCGGTGTCAACGGGGGCGCCCGCCACCGTCGCGTCGGCCTCGTACTGCGCCGCGCCCAGCAGTTCCCGCAGCGCCTCCACCGCCGCCGTACGCCGATCCAGACCGGCGCCGACCGCCCAGCGCACCCCGGCCCGGGCCAGCATCACCTGCGCACCGCTGTGCGCGCCCTCGCCCAGGTCCAGGAGTTCCACCGACAGCCCCAGCCGGTCCGCGGACCGTACGAGGAACACCAGCTCGGCGTCCGACCCCTCGGCATCCGGCCCGTCCGGGTCGGGCAGCGGCGCGAGCGCGGCGCCCCCGCCCCGCACCACGCGCAGCAGCGCCGCGTGTCCCAGGGCGGAGAGCAGACCGGCGGCGGCGGCGTCGGCCGTCGAGGGACCGGCGCCCGCCCCGGCCCGGGTCCGCTCGAAGAGCCGGTCCGCGTTGTACGGCCCGAACGGTCTGACCGCGCCCGCGGGCACCAGCGCGGGTTCCTTCGTCAGTAGGGACACGGCCCGCTCGTAGGCGTGGACCCCGCCCGGCAGCCCGCTCGCGAGGGCCAGCGCCGCCGCCTCGACGACGGGCAGCGACCCGTCGTCGACCAGGGGTCCGCGTGCCGGAACCACGTGTTCGGCGTACACCAGCGCGGCCGTGTCCAGCGCGCGCATCCGCGCCCCGGCGACGTGGTGGACGTCGAAGGCGGCCACCGAGCGCCGGCCGCTGTGACCGATGCCCAACTCGACCACGCCGATCTTCAAAGGCAGTTGGGTCAGGGCCTCGTCGGCGTACCGGGTGAACACCCCGGCGCGAGGCCGCACCAGCGTGGAGCGCCGGTTCAGTTCCTCCACCAGGGCGTCGGCCTCGCGGGCCGTCTCCACCGTGGGCAGCGACACCGCACCCGACGCGCCGGCCGCGGCGAGGTCCACCGGTTCCGTCTCGCCGGGAGCGGACTCCGCGCAGAACGGACATCGCGGATGGCGCGGCAGCGGCTCGGCGGTGACGTCCAGCGACTCCACGTCCTGGATCAGGAGCCGGCCGGAGGTCTCCGCCGGCAGGGCGCCCGAGGCCGTGCGGAACACCTCGTATCCGAGCAGGTTGCCGATCATCGCGGCCAGCGGCCCTCCCGGCACCGGGCCGACCGGCGCCGGCGCCCCCGGCAGGGCCAGCCCGCTCCACAGCTCGGCCGCGGCGCCGGCGGTGTCCCCGTTCGCGCCGAGCCGCAGGGCCGCGCAGGCCCAGCACCCCGTCGTCCCGTGGGCCATCAACGGGCCGACGACGGCGTCGGTGCCGAACGACCAGGCCGGCAGGAGGGTACGGCCCTCGGGTATGCCGGCGCGCAGCAGGGGCAGCAGTCGGGCCGCCGCAGCCGTCCCGCCCGTGACCACCACGGTGTCGAAACCGTCCAACGCGGCCCAACCGGGTTCCGCCCCGAGGTCGGGCAGCGGGCGCACCTCCACCGGGGCGCCGTCGGCCGTGGCCTCCGCCGCCTCCCGCTCGATCTCCCCGAGGTCCGGGCCCGGCAGCACGCCGACGAGGGCGGAGCCGTTGCGCACCAGGCTCAGGGCGCACCAGCGGGCGATCGCGTCGTCGCCCAGCACCGCCACCCGCGCGTCGCGGAACCGCAGGAACCGCGTCTCGGCGTCGTCGGCGTAGTGGTCGGCGTACGCGATCTGCGGGGCGAAGCGCCGTGCCACGTCGGGCGGGAGGACCGGCGCCGCGTCCGTCGCCGGCTCGGTGACGGAGCGGGCGAAGTCCCGTTCGTAGAGGGTCTTGACGAGCTCGCCGAACATGGCCCGGTGGTCGTCGCCGAGCCCCTCGCACAACGCGGCGACGGTGTGCTCACCGGTGAGGTGCGGGACCACGAGCGTGGCGAACCGGTACGCGGTACGGGCGTTGAGCCGGAACCCGCCGTCGGTGTTGTGGAACAGCACGCCCTCGGGCGTCTGCGTGAAGAGCACGTCCCGGCGGATCCGGGGCCGGGTCGTGGCGACGGCTTCGTAACTGGCTTGGGACATGGGTCACCCCTGATTGCGGTCTGGGCGGTACGGGGAGCGGAGCGAACGGGTCGGGAGATGGGGTGGGGGGACGCCGGGCCCTGGGCGGGCGAGGCGGGGGGTGGGGTCGGGTGTCAGTGCGCCGGGGGAGGGGCGGTGGCACGTTCACGGGCGATGTGACGCGCGTAGCCGTGCAGAAAAGCGTGCAGACGGTACGGATGGCCGGGTGGTCCGTCCTCCAGCATCCCGGCCTCCACCAGCTGTTCCAGGACGGTCGAGGCCCCCGCGTCGGTGAGGTCGGCCCCCGGGGCGAGCGAGCCGAGGCGCAGGAACGCCTCGCGTGGCTCCGGGCCGAGGGCGGCCAGGGCCTGGCCGAACACCTCGGGCACGGAAAGCCGTGGATCCTCCGCCAGGGCCAGTCGTGCGGGAGGATCCTCCGCGAGCCACGCCGCGCAGTCGGCGATCGAGAGCCCGGGACGGGTCAGGAGCCGGCCCGCGGCGATGCGCAGTGCCAGAGGGAAGTACCCGCAGACGGAGGCCAGGTCGCGGGCCGCCTCCGCCTCGGCCGCGATCCGTTCCTCCCCGACGAGTCCGGCGAGCAGCGCGTACCCCTCGCTCGCCCCGAGGACGTCCAGGCGGTGTACGGAGCCGCCGCGCGTCGCGACGACGGCCGCGAGCCCGCGTCGGCTGCTGACCACCACGGAGGTGTCGCCCGCGGTCGGCAGCAACGGCAGTACCTGTCCGGCGCCGGCGGCGTCGTCGAGGATCAACAGCCTTCTCCCGTCGCCGGGTTCGGGCAGCAGCTTGCGGGCCTCCTCGACGTCGACGGGACTTCCGTCCGACCGGGCCAACGGGATCGTGAACACCCCTCCGGGGAAGGCGTCCTGTACCTCGTACGCGCTCTGCCGGACCAGCGCCGACTTGCCGATCCCGGGCGCACCCGACACCACGACCAGCCGCGGTCCGCCGGGGGCGGTCAACCGTGCCGCGATGGCGCCGCGGTCGGCCTCGCGCCCGGTGAAACCCGTCACGGGCGCCACCCGCTCGCCGGCGGCGGACGTCAACGCCGGCGCCACCGAAGGTCTTCGCGCGGCGACGAGGGTCGGCCGCCCGAGTTCCTCGGCCCGCAGGATGGCCAGCTCCAGGCGTCGCAGTCCCGGTCCGGGATCGACTCCGAGTTCGTCGCGCAGTCGGTCCTTGACCACCCGGTACTCGGCCAGGGCCTCCGCCTGTCTCCCGGTCCGGTAGAGCGCCTCGATGAGTTGCTCGGTGAAGCGTTCGCGCACCGGGTGTCGGCGGGCCCCCTCGTAGAGGTCGACGAGCACCTGGTGGCAGTTCCCGGCGGCGAGTTCCAGATCGCAGACGCGCTCCAGGACCCGCAACCGTTCCTGTTCCAGGGCGGGTACGGCGTCCCGCTGGAGCATCCGCGAGGCCACATTGGCCAAGGGCTGCCCCTGCCACAGGGCGAGCGCCGCGCGGAGTCGATACAACTCCTCTTCCTCGTCGGCGGCGGCCCTCGCCTGTCCCGCGAGAAATCGGAACAGTGCGAGATCGAGTGTCTCGACGTCATTGGCCATGCGGTATCCGCCGGGTACGGCCTCAATGGTGGTCGCGGATATGCCGTACTTGGCGAATAGCCGGCGCAGTCGCAGGACACATGTCTGAAGTGCGGCCCGTGCGGTGGCGGGGGGTTCCTCGTCCCACACGGCTCGCAACAAATAGTCGGTGGAAACCACCGTGCCCGGATGCAAGAGCAAAGCGGCGAGCAGGCTGGTTGGTTTGGATGGTTTGAGAACTACGGTTTCGGGGCCGTGGGCAATACTCAAGGGCCCCAGAAGCTGGAACCGCATGAAGGTCCCCCGTGTCGGGTCACGTATGGAGCGGAACGGCGAATGACGGGGGCGGTGGTCGGCCGAGCCCGCGAGCGAGGCCCGGGACGGAACTGGTCCATACCAAGCCTGTGGCTGCTCTTCCGCCCCCCGTTGGGCGGTGCACAAATGGAACACTACATAACGGATCTTGTGAAAGTCGAGCCATGTGCCGGCTCGAATCCGACGTGACGGGTGTTCCTCTCCTTTCCGTCACATGGCCGCCCCGTGGAGTTACCGGCGGCCCGTCAAAAAGGTTCAGGCGTAAACGAATCATGAGTGTGAGGCCTGCCCGGCATGAATGAGAATCGTTATCCCGCCGGCGATATGACTGATCCTCGACGGTCGAATCCGGCCATCGTGGCCGTGATGAATCGGAGGTCGAACGCGCGTCACGCCCGACACCCGAGGCGGGCCGCCGGGGCCGCACAGCACCCGTCACGGGGTCGGGGAGTCGCCCGTACGGGGGAACCGTGAAATCGAGGGCCGAGGAGCGGAATGCCGCGCGCCTCCCGGCGGTTCGGACAAGCGCGACACCCGAACTCCGCACGCACTGGAGAGCTCATGAAGATCGGCATCATCGGCGCCGGCAACATCGGCGGCAACCTCACCCGTCGGCTCACCTCACTCGGCCACGAGGTCTCGGTGGCGAACTCCCGCGGCCCCGAAACCCTTTCGGCCCTCGCCGAGGAAACCGGAGCCACCCCCGTCACGGTCGCCGACGCCGCCCGCGGCGCCGAGATCGTCGTGGTCACCGTCCCGCTCAAGAACGTGCCGGACCTGCCGGCGGGGCTCTTCGACGGGGCGGCGGACGGCTTCGCCGTCATCGACACCGGCAACTACTACCCGAAGCAGCGGGACGGCCGCATCGCCGCCATCGAGGACGAGGGCCTGACCGAGAGCCGCTGGACCCAGAACCACCTGGGCCACCCGGTGATCAAAGCCTTCAACGGCACCTACGCCGACGACATCCTCGACAAGCCGCTGCCGGCCGGCGCCCCCGGCCGGATCGCCGTCCCGGTCGCCGGAGACGACGAGACGGCCAAGAAGGCCGTCCGGGACCTCATCGACGAGCTCGGCTTCGACACCGTCGACGCCGGCGGCATCGACGAGTCCTGGCGTCAGCAGCCCGACACCCCGGTCTACGGACTGCGCGCCGGCGTGACGGCCGTCACCCAGGCCCTCGCCGAGGCCTCCCCGGAGCGCCCGGCCGAGTTCCGCGGCTGACCGTCCCGGGTCGGACGAGCGGCGGCCCGCTCCAGGGGCGCGACCGCCGCTCGTCCCGGCCGAGGTGGGGCCCTGGCGGCACGTTTCGCCGCCTCGGAGGGGGATCACCCACCCGGTCAGGTAAATCTATGCTCACGAATGTAGTGATTGCAGTGCGGGAGGCCTAGTATTTCTGGCGTAGTGAGCCAGTGAAACGAAGGTGTCATGCCCCCCGAGAAGTCCCCGCTCGCCGACAGTCTCGACGATGACTACTACCCCGCCTACACGATGGGCAGGGCCGCCGAGATACTGGGCGCCACGCCCGCCTTCCTGCGCGTGATCGGAGAGGCCGGACTGGTCACCCCGCTGCGCTCGGAGGGCGGCCACCGCCGGTACTCCCGCCACCAACTGCACCTTGCCGCGCGCGCCCGCGAGCTGGTCGACGCGGGCACGGCGGTGGACGCCGCGTGCCGGATCATCGCGCTGGAGGACCAGCTGGAAGAGGCCCTGCGGGCCAACGCCCGGATGTGCGAGTCCGGCTCCGCCGGGGACGAGACCCCCTGAACGCCGGGCCGCCCAGCTCATACCTGTTGCCGCCGGTGCAGAAATTCAGCGAATACGCGTGCAGGGTTTATGTGACGACAGGCCGAGACGTGAAAACCTTCCGCGCCACCGGCTAGCGCTGTGCTACTGTTCTTCTCAGTTGCAGTTGTGGTTCCCAAAGACTTCAAGTGCTCCCCCCGGATTCATTTCGGTGGGTGCACTTTTTATTTCCGGATGTTTTTTCGGACGGGGCAATCATTACTTCGACTCCGGTGCCCGCACAGTGTGGGTCCGGGTACAGCCCCAAAGGAGAAATCATATGGCATCTGGCACCGTGAAGTGGTTCAACGCGGAAAAGGGCTTCGGCTTCATCGAGCAGGACGGTGGCGGCGCTGACGTGTTCGCCCACTACTCGAACATCGCCACCCAGGGCTTCCGTGAGCTTCAGGAAGGCCAGAAGGTGAACTTCGACGTCACGCAGGGCCAGAAGGGCCCCCAGGCCGAGAACATCGTTCCCGCCTAAGCGTTGACAGGTACTGCGTAGCTGGGGCCCGCACCTTGGGGTGCGGGCCCCAGCTCGTTGCTTTTTCCCAGCTCCGCCGGCCGTCACGGCCCGCGTGAGCGGCGCGGCAGCATCGTCTGCCGGAGCGCCCACGACCCGCCCGGGTGGAAGTCCGCCCGGCCGTCGCCCCCGATGCCCGGCCTGTGCCACGGCCGCCGGGCAGGGTGACGCCCCTTTCAGCAGTGAACCGTTCCGTTCCGCTCCGCGTGTTCGGCACGGCCCTGTTGTGTCATTTCTTCGGCTCGTTCTTGCGAATCCGCTGCGGCTCACCCCAATGCCAGGAATTCCTCGATACGCGCCGCATCGAGGAAGGTTCTGCATGAACCGCGCAGCTCGCACCAACGACCGCTCGTCCCGCTCCCGTACGGGGGCCTCTTCCGGTGGCTCCTACAGCTCGTCCGGCTCCTACGGTTCGTCCGGCAGCTCGTACGGATCGTCCGGGTCCGGCAGCTCCTACGGCTCTTCCGGCGGCTCCTACGGGTCCTCCGGCGGCAGCCGCGGCAGCCGCTTCGGCTCCTCCGCGCCCAGCCGCTCCGGCAGCGGCTCCCGATCCGGCGGGGGGAACCGCTCCGGTGGCTACGGCCGTCGCTCCGCCGCCCCGCAGGGCGAGTTCGCCCTGCCCGTGACGTTGACGCCGGCGCTGCCCGCCGTCGAGGCCTTCGCCGACCTGGACATGCCCGAGGCGCTGCTCGCGGCCCTCGGCGCCCAGGGCGTCTCGGTACCGTTCCCGATCCAGGGCGCGACCCTGCCCAACACGCTCGCGGGCCGCGACGTCCTGGGCCGCGGCCGCACCGGCTCCGGCAAGACGCTCGCCTTCGGCCTGGCGCTGCTGGCCCGCACCGCCGGTCAGCGCGCCGAGCCGGGGCAGCCGCTCGCGCTGATCCTCGTACCGACCCGTGAACTCGCGCAGCAGGTCACCGACGCGCTGACGCCGTACGCCAAGGCGATGCGCCTGCGCATGGCCACCGTGGTCGGCGGCATGTCCATCGGCCGCCAGGCCGGCGCGCTGCGCGGCGGGGCCGAGGTCGTCGTCGCGACGCCCGGCCGGCTGAAGGACCTCATCCAGCGCGGGGACTGCAGGCTCAACCAGGTCGCCATCACCGTCCTGGACGAGGCCGACCAGATGGCCGACATGGGCTTCATGCCGCAGGTCACCGCCCTGCTGGACCAGGTGCGTCCCGAGGGGCAGCGGATGCTGTTCTCGGCGACCCTGGACCGCAACGTGGACCTGCTCGTGCGCCGGTACCTGACCGACCCGGTCGTCCACTCGGTGGACCCGTCGGCCGGCGCCGTGACGACGATGGAGCACCATGTGCTGCACGTCCAGGGCCAGGACAAGCAGGCCGCCACGACCGAGATCGCCGCCCGCGACGGCCGCGTGATCATGTTCCTGGACACCAAGCACGCGGTGGACCGCCTCACGCAGGACCTGCTCAACAGCGGGGTGCGCGCCGCGGCGCTGCACGGCGGGAAGTCGCAGCCGCAGCGCACGCGCACGCTGGCCCAGTTCAAGACGGGCCACGTGACCGTGCTGGTCGCAACGAACGTCGCCGCCCGGGGCATCCACGTCGACAACCTCGACCTGGTCGTCAACGTCGACCCGCCGACCGACCACAAGGACTACCTGCACCGCGGTGGTCGCACCGCGCGCGCCGGCGAGTCCGGCAGCGTGGTCACCCTGGTCCTGCCGAACCAGCGCCGCGACATGGTGCGCCTGATGGCCGCCGCCGGGATCACCCCGCAGACCACCCAGGTCCGCTCCGGCGAGGCCGAACTGAACCGCATCACCGGTTCTCAGGCCCCCTCCGGCGTGCCCGTCACCATCACGGCCCCGGTCTCGGAGCGCCGTACGCGCAGTGCCGCCTCCACCCGCGGTCGGCGCAGCCGCCCGGCGCAGGCCCGGCGACGCTCGTACGACAGCGCGGCGTAACGCGTGCGCACCCTCGCCCGACCGGGCGACGGAACCGGCCTGACGGCCCGGGACGTCATGGGCGACCTCGGGCCCCGGGTCGGCGACGACATGCACGTCGACGTGGCCCGCTCGGTGCTGATCAGCGCCCGGGCGGGGCACCTGGTCCTCCAGGACGACGAGGGCCGGTGCTCGGGTCTGGTCACCCGGGCCCAGCTCGACGCGCACCGCGGCGGATCCTGGGGGACGACCCCCACCCGGCTGCGCGACATCCCGCTCGACCGGGGACCCTTCACGGAGTCCTCGGCCGGGGTGGGCGAGGCCCGCACCGCCATGCGCGGGCGCGTCCTGGACATGTCGCCGGTGATCGACGAGCACGGTTACACCCTGGGCGTCCTCGCCCTCACGTCCTGACCGCCTTCGCGGCCGTCCGGTCCGGCGTTCACCTTCCCGTCCCCGCGGAGGCATCATGCGTTGCGTCATCGCCCGTTTCCCCTTCGAGCTCACCAAGGCCGAGGTCCTGGAGTCCATGAAGGGGATCAAGGCCGAGCCCGTCACCGGGGAGGCCGTGGTCATCGGCCGCCGCACGTACCCGGTCAAGCAGGTCGGCGAAATGATCACCCGCCAGGACCGTCGCGACTTCACGGCGGACGAGGTGACCCGCGCGCTGACCCGCCTGGGCTTCGTCTGTCGCACGGTGGAAACGGCTTAGATCCTCGAGATGTCCCGGGTCCGGCGTCGCGCCGGGTCCGGGACATCGTCGTGTCCGGGCCGGGCCGGCGCGTCCGGTTCGGCACCCGCTGTCCGGGTGGGTCCGGCTCGTACCGCCCGGTGGCGTCGGACCGGACCACAACCGTGACCGAAGCGTCATCGCAGCCCGGCCGCGGCGGTCCGCGACCTTGCTAGGTTCCTCCCTCAATCGGGAGCCGCAGGAGGGCCGCCATGCACGCCGGACGCGACAACAGGCGCGAGAACAGCGACGACAGGGAGGACGGACGCCGGGGTGGACGCGAGGGCGGACGCCGATCCGCCGCCCGGGCGCGCCCGCTCGTCGTCTCGGTACTGATGGCGGCGGCCCTCGCGGGCTGCGGGCCGGCCCCGGCCGCCTCGACCCGCCCCGATCCCTCCGCCGGCGCCGTCACGCCGTCCGCCGCTGCCTCCGCCTCTCCCTCCGTCTCCGCCGAGCCCTCGACCACCGAGCCCTCGACCACCGGGGCCCCGGCGCCGGGCGCACCGGCGTCCTCGTCCCCGAGCCCGGTGCCCGCCCCGACGCGCACGGCGGCGCCCGCGCGCCCGGCTCCCGCGACCCCGCTGTCCATGGACGTGGCCACCCGGGGCGGCCGCCTCGACCTGGTCCGCGGCGGTCCCGCGCAGGAGTTCACGGTCACCCTGAACAACGGCAACACCCAGGCGTACCGGCACCTGCTGCTCACCTTCCAGATGGAGAGCCTCGTGCCGGAGCCCGGGGACACCCCCGGTCCCGCCCGGGCCTTCGTCCTGGAGCACCGGGACCCCGCCACCGGCACCTGGCGCCCCGCGGAACTGCGCGTCGCGAACGACTTCAAGCCCTACGCCCTCCTTTCGGGGGGCGCCCCGCTGGCCCGCGACGCCGTCCGCACCGAGCACTACCGCCTGCGCGCCACCGCCACCGGCCCCACCGGCTCCTCCCCGGTCGTGGTCGACGCCATCGACACGGACGCCCCGTCGGACACCTCGCGGGACCGTGAACGGCCGGGGCACTTCTCCCTTCCCCACACCACCCGCCGCCCCTGACCCGGGAGCCTCGCCGGGCACGTACTTCCGGGACCGCCGGAGCGGCGGGCAGACTGTCCGCTGTGACTTCACTGAGTAAAGGCGCCAATCTGCCGGTCCCGGCGTCGTCCGTCAGGGCCGTGCTCTGCTGGTCGGCCGGTCCCGGGGTCCCGGACGTCGACGCGTCCGCCCTGCTGCTCTCCGGCGACGGGCGGGTCCGCTCCGACGGCGACTTCGTCTTCTACAACCAGCCGCGCCACTCCTCGGACGCCGTCCGGCACCTGGGCAAGCAACCCGGCGCCGACTCCCTCCAGGTGGACCTGGCCGCGCTGGAGCCGGGGATCGAGCGCGTCGTGCTGTGCGCCTCCGCCGACGGGGGCAGCTTCGGGCAGGTGCCCGGGCTGCACCTGCGGCTGCTCGACGCCGTGTCCGGAGCGGAGTTGGCCCGCTTCGACATGACGGCGGGCACGGAGACCGCGTACGTGAGCGGCGAGCTGTACCGGCGGGCGGGCGCGTGGAAGTTCCGGGCCGTGGGCCAGGGATACGCGAGCGGCCTGGCGGGATTGGCGACCGACTACGGCATCACGGTGGACGACACCCCGGCCCCGGTGCCGGCCCCGGTACCCGCGTCGACGGCGCCGCCCACGCCCGCCTTCACCCCGGCCCCCGTACCCGCGCCGGCCGCCGCCCCCGCTCCCGTGCAGGCCTCCGCCGGCGCGCCCGCCGTCCGGTTGGTCAAGGGCGAGGAGCGGCTCCCCGTCGAGATGCGCAAGCTCCTGTCGCTGCGCAAGCAGCAGGTCGCCGTCAGCCTGACGAAGAACGGGGCGGCGGGAGTGACCGCCCGTGTCATCCTCGTCCTCGACGCGTCCGGTTCGATGTCCACGCTCTACTCGCGCGGCACGGTGGCCGGCGTCGTGGAGCGGATGGCCGCCGTCGCCGCGCAGCTCGACGACGACGGCGAGATGCAGGCGTGGACCTTCGCCACCAACCCCGCACGGCTGCCCGACCTGACCATCGGTGAACTCCCGGAGTGGATCCGCCTGCACGTCCGCGTCGGCCAGATGAGCCTGTTCGGCCGAAAGAAGCCCCCGAAGGGCCTGACCGGCGGGCAGGTCGACATGCGCGCGGTCGGGTTCCAGAACGAGGAGCAGAAGGTCATCGCGGAGGTGCGCGCCTACGTACGCGCGACCGTGGTGCCCGTGCCCACCCTCGTGCTGTTCTTCTCGGACGGCGGCGTGTACCGCAACAACGAGATCGAACAGGAACTGCGCGCGGCCGTCGAGGAGCCGGTGTTCTGGCAGTTCGTCGGCCTGGGCCGGGCCGGCTTCGGCGTGCTGGAGCGCTTCGACGACATGCCCGGCCGGCGGGTCGACAACGTCGGGTTCTTCGCGGTGGACGACATCGACGCGATCTCGGACGCCGAGCTGTACGACAAGTTGCTGTCGGAGTTCCCGTCGTGGATCCGGGCCGCCGGACAGGCGGGCATCCTGCGCTGACCCGTGCGGACCGGGCCGGTCGACTCGGATGAGCCCTTCGCCGGCAAGTATGTTGTCCGGTTCAAGAAATGGTCTGGACCCTTGACCCGGTGTTGGTCCAGACCAATCATGAGGCGTCCGCCCGTTCGCTCGCGCCCCACCGGGAGCATCGATGAGACGTCGTTCCAGGCCCGTTCACTCCTTACTGGCCGCCCTGACCACCCTGGTCGCCTCCGCCGGACTCGTGGTCGGGGTGGTCGAAGGCACCGCCCACGCCGCGACCCCACTGCCCGCGCACGTCTTCGCCCCGTACTTCGAGGCGTACTCCTCCGACAGCCCCGCCGACCTCGCGCTCAAGTCCGGCGCCAGGTACCTGACCATGGCCTTCGTCCAGACCGAGGCCAAGGGATCCTGCACCCCGTACTGGAACGGCGACACGGGCAGCCCGATCTCGGGCTCCGTCTTCGGCGCCGACTTCGCCACGATCCGCTCCCGCGGCGGAGATGTCATCCCCTCCTTCGGCGGGTACGCGGCCGACAACGGCGGCACCGAGATCGCCGACAGCTGCACGGACGTGGACGCGATCGCCGCCGCCTACCAGAAGGTCGTCACGACCTACGACGTCTCCCGCCTGGACATGGACATCGAGGACAACTCGTTGACCAACAAGGCCGGCATCGACCGCCGCAACCAGGCGATCAGGAAACTCCAGGACTGGGCCGCCGCGAACGGCCGCCCGCTCCAGGTCTCGTACACCCTGCCCACCACCACGAGCGGACTGGCGAGCAGCGGCCTGGCCGTGCTCAAGAGCGCCAAGACCGCCGGCGCCCGGGTGGACGTGGTCAACCTGATGACCTTCGACTACTACGACGGCGCCGGCCACGCCATGGCCGAGGACACCAAGACCGCCGCCACCGGTCTCCAGGGCCAACTCGCCGCTCTGTACCCGACCAAGACCCCCGCCCAGCTTTGGGGCATGATCGGCGTCACCGAGATGCCCGGCATCGACGACTACGGACCCGCCGAGACCTTCACCACCGCCGACGCGAAGGTGGTCTACGACTGGGCGACCGCGAAGGGCCTCAACACCCTGTCCTTCTGGGCGCTCCAGCGCGACAACGGCGGCTGCCCCGGGACGGGAGGCTCCGACACCTGCTCCGGCATCGTCCAGGGCCCCTGGTACTTCAGCCACACCTTCGCCCCGTTCACCGGCGGCGGCGGGCCGGTCGTCGACGACTTCTCCGTCTCGGTGACCCCGGGCTCGGCCTCGGTCGCCCCCGGCGGCACGACCACCGCGACCGTGGCCACGACCCTCACCTCGGGAACCGCGCGGCCCCTCGCGCTGACGGTCGCCGCAGCGCCCGCCGGGGTGACGGCCACCCTCGCCCCGGGCTCCGTCACCACAGGCGGATCGGCCGTGGTCACGGTCACCGCCGCCGCCGCGGCGGCCCCCGGAACGTACGCCCTGACCGTCACCGCGACCGGCGGCGGACTCACCCGCTCGGCCCCCTTCACCCTCACGGTGTCCGGGCCGGGCGGTGGCGCGGGGGCGTTGGTCAACGGCGGCTTCGAGAGCGGAGCGCTCGCGCCGTGGAGCTGCCAGAGCGGCGGGGCGGTGGTCAACGTCCCCGCGCACGGGGGCTCGTACGCGCTGAAGGCCTCGCCCACCGCCGGGCAGACGGGGGAGTGTGCGCAGACCCTCACCCTCGCGCCGAACACGGCGTACACGCTCGGCGGGTGGGTCCAGGGCGGCTACGCCTACCTGGGCGTACGCGGCGGGGCCACCGGCAGCGCGTGGACCGGCTCCGCCGGGTGGTCCAAGCTGACCGTCCCCTTCACGACCGGCGCGTCCGGCACCGTGACCGTCTACCTGCACGGCTGGTACGGGCAGGGCGCGGTGTACGGCGACGACCTCTCCGTCTACTAGTGCTGCTCCGCGAAAGTTCGTGGAGGGGGGTTCAGGCTTCCTGGAGGGGGCTGGCGGCGTAGGTCCACTTGAAGGGGCGGGCGGTCTCGTTCCGTTTGATCATGTAGTCGTCCATCTTGGCG
>NZ_JAPNLK010000068.1 GCF_026627505.1 Streptomyces sp. H27-H5
AGCTCGACAGCTACATCATCAACCGCAACGAGAACGCCAAGCCCTTCCGCTGGACCTACAAGGGCACCCCACTCAAGGAAGCAGCCTGACCAACACCCCTCCACGAACTTTCGCGGTGCAGCACTAGCGCTCGCCGTGGCGAGTGCCGCGACCCTTGCCCGGGCCCCAGTTCTTGCTGTCCAGGATGCGGCCGTGCTCGTTGCGCAGGGTGGCGGAGTCGCGCTGGTCCCAGACGTAGTTGGTCCGGTCCTGGTAGACGTCGCGGAGGGTGTTCCTGCCCTTGCCGGTGTGCACCTTGACGGTGGAGTGGCCGCCGAGGAGCAGGCCGCGGAAGCGGTAACGGTTCCCCTGCTTGTCGGTCAGCGTGTAGCCGCGCAGTTCAACGGCCCTCTTGCCGGTGTTCTTCACCTCGACCCACTCGCCGTTGAGGCTGCGGTTACTGCGGTCGCTCCGGCCGGGGCTGTCGTACTGCACCTTGCCGATGGTGATGGTGGAGTGCTTGCCGGTCGAGCCGTGGTCGCGACCGTGGCCGTCGGCTGCCGCCGGCAGTGCGGCGGAGGCGAGGGCGGCGACGGAGGCCACGAGGGTGGCGACGACGCGGCGGGTGTTGAGAGAAGCGGACATGAAGATGTCACCTCAAGGACGTGCGGGTCCCCGGCTTGCTGCCGGGAATCCATACTTTGGCCCGCGCGCGGAGCGTTTTCTAGCAAAACGCCCCAAGATTGCCAAATGAAGACAAACCGGTCTGATTCTCTGAGCAGTCGGTGATCTGATCGGCATGGGGCAGGCATGCGGCAGTGATGCCGCCGTGGACGCCCCGGCGAGACGCGGGGTGCGGGGTGTGACGTCGCCCGCGACGCCGATACGAACCACCCGTCCGAGGGGTGTCGATCAAGAGCGGGCCGATCTACGTAAGTTCCGTGGCGGGGTGGTTGGCGAAGAGGGTGCGGAAGGTCTCGGAGGGGTCGTCGTCCAGGGTCGGGAGGCTGCCGCTGAGCTGGAGGGCGGCGAAGCCGTGGGCGAGTGACCACGCCGCCAGGCCGGCGCGTCGCGCGTCGGGGCGCTTCGCGACGGGCAGTTCTTCGATGCCGGAGCGCAATGCGCGGGAGGAGCGCTCCTTGGCGGCGATCAGTTCCGGATCGTCGCCGTGCAGCAGTTGCGGGCGGAACATCACCTCGAAATGGGCGGGATGCCCGACCGCGAACTCGACGTACCGCGCCCCCATCTCGCGCAGCCTGCGCGCGGTGTCCGTGGGCACCGAGGTCAGGGCGTCGGCCAGTAGGTCGAACCCCTCCGCGGCGATCGCGGTGAGCAGTCCGGCCTTGTCCTTGAAGTGGTGGGCGGGTGCCGCGTGCGAGACCTCGGCGCGGCGGGCGAGGTCGCGAAGGCTGATCGCCGCGATACCGTCGCTGCGAATGACCTGGAGCGCGGCGGAGATCACGGCTCGGCGCAGATCTCCGTGATGGTAAGTGGGTGTCGCGGCCATGGGCAGCAGGCTACCCCGGATCTAGTCATTGACAGGATGGCGTCGACGTCGCAATCTAGTCAGTGTCAAGTTCTTGGAACGGTGACAGTGGCAGCGAGGGAATCGACATGACGCACAGCCCCGGCACGATCCGACAGATGTGGCAACTGCTTGAGCCGGTACACGCCACGCTCTACTACGCGCCGGAGGCGTTCGAGCAGGCGGCGACCCTGGGTTACGCCACCGACGAGCGCTGGCCGGGCTACTTCGCCTACCGGGCCGCCCCGCTCGGTCCGGTGGGCCCGCGGCTGGTGACCGCCCTCTTCTACAGCTTCAGCCCGCGGATGGTGGAGCGCTACACCGTCAAGGCCTGGGACACCGCCACGGCCGAGCAGGTCCTGGAAGCCCGGGCCGCCGTCGTGGACCGCGCACTGCGCACGCTCCTCGGCGACCGGATCGACTCGGCGGACCTGCGCGAGGCCGCCGAACTGGCCCGACGCGCCGCAGAGTCGGCGAACACCGCGGGCCGCCCCCTGGCCGCCGCGAACGCCGCACTGCCGTGGCCCGAGGATCCTCACGCGGTGCTCTGGCAGGCCGCCACCATCCTGCGCGAACACCGGGGGGACGGGCACATCGTCGCCCTCCAGGCGCACGGCATCGACCCCACCGAGGCCCTGGCCTCACACGCCGCCGCCGGCGCCGCGCCCGAGGAGGTGTTCAGCAGCAGGCAGTGGACCGGCGAGGAGTGGAGTGCCGCACGTGAACGACTCGTCAGCCGCGGCCTGTTGCAAGCGGACGGCGGCGTCACCGATGAGGGCCTGCGGATCCGCACCTCGATCGAGAAGCTGACCGACGAACTCGCCGCGGCGCCTTGGCAGGCGCTCACGGATGACGAGGTGACCCGGCTGGCCGAACTGCTCGTGCCGCCGGTGCTCGACATCGTCGGCGCCGGGCTCCTTCCGATGCAGAGCACCCTCGGCATTGGCATGAAGTACGACTACGCGTGAGCCCTCTCAGACCATGATGAGCAGGCGCGTCTTAGGCTTGAGCTTCCTGTTCACCGACCGACTCTGCACATACACCTCCAGCTGGGGATTGTGCCCCGCCTTCACCGAGACGGTCCCCTGGATTCCCGTGCCGAACAGGAGGCTGCGTGCCGCCTCGCCCGTGTAGGCGCGGTCGGTGTCCTTCTCGACCACGACGACCTCCTTGTCGGGCTGAACCTGTACTCGGGTGCCCAACTGGTAGTAGCAGCAGCCACGTTCGTACGTCACGTCCGGGTGTGCGTCGACGAAGGTGCGAATCGCGACCTCCGTGTCGACCTTCAGGAGCCGGTACTTGTCGGCCGGGATCGGTTCGAGGTTCGCCCGCACGTCGGCGACCGATATGTCCTGGCCGACCGCGAACAGGTTCTTCGTGCCCCGTACGCCCTTCTCGCGGCCACGGAGGAAGCTGGTGGCGGCGGCGCGCACGGTACCGATCGCCTCCTCGACGCCCTCCTGGGAATCCGCGTTCCAGATGGCTATGTTCCCGGCCGGGAAGCCGTAGTTCTGGGCGGTTCGCTTCGCCAGGGAGTTCGGAACGAGGATCGCGGAAGTCCAGTGGCTCGGAAGCGCGCCCATCCTCGTCGCGATCTTGTCCAGCCAGGGGCCGAGGACAGTCATGTCGCCGTCGTGGCGCCGGTTGCCGCCGGAGGCGTTCTCCTCGCCGTCCGTCACCACGATCTGGAGGAAGCTGTGCTCGCCGTATGCCTCCCAGATGTGGCCCAGGTCGTCCAGCGACTTCAAGGAGGCTTCGATGAGGGCCGTTGCGCCGTTGTTGACCTTGTAGAGACCCCGCATGGACGGAAGGTGCTTCACATCCATGTCCCAGACCAGGTTCTCCACCCTGTGGTCGAAGGAGTAGAGGCTGATCCGCGTCTCATGACCGAGCTTGTCCGACTCGGCCTTCAGACCGGCCACGAACTCGTCCACGACGCGAATGAGTTGCCCCTGATGCTGACGCATGGAACCCGAACAGTCCACGACCAGCGCGACGTGGTTGACCTTGTGCTGGATCTTGTTGGCGGACATGATTCTGCTCCTTCGCCGAGGCTCCCCGAGTGATGTCTCCACGCTAGGGGGAGCCACTGACAATGGAGCTGACGCGCCCTCACCACTGCCGCCCGAGGCGGGACCTCGGGCGGCAGTGGTGAGGAGTGGTCGTCGAACGGGCGACGTGAGGTGACGTGATGTGAGGTGAGGGCGTGCGGGGTGGGCGGGGCGCGGGTGCCCCGGCGGGCCGTGCACCCGGGGTCGTGTCAGACGCCGACCGCCTCCTCCATCTCCTCCTCTGCCTCCTCCGCCGCCCGCGCGGGGGTGCCCGCGACGGTCTTGGCCTCGTTCGCCGCGTGGCGCCGTTCGGCCGCGGCGGCCGCGAGCGTGAGGGCCAGGCCGACGAGCAGCCATGCGGCGAGGGTCAGGACGTTGCGCAGGAGGCCGTCGTGGCCGAAGTAGAGGATGCCGCGCAGGCCGTCCACGTAGCCGGCGCCGTTCCAGAAGGAGTTCAGGGCGCCGAAGAACCCGTTCTGCAACTCGGGCCGGAACAGGCCGCCGGAGCTGGTGAAGTTGAGCATCACGAACAGCACCATCATGGCGAGGGTCGTCCACCGCTTCAGGAAGGTGTGCAGGCCGACGCCGATGAAGAGGATGCCCGCGGAGTAGAGCCAGCTCAGGCCCCAAACTCCGGCCAGGCCGTGGTGCGCCAGGTGGAAGACGGGCCCGGCCAGCAGCGCGCCGATGGCACTGACGACACCGGAGACGCCGACGACCAGCAGGGCGCGACCACGCATGCGCAGCGCGGCTCCCGCGCCGCCCAGCACGGCCACCGAGGCGTACGAACCGATGCTGACCGCGACGAGCAGGAAGAACAACCCCTGTCCGGTCGGGTCGTCGTCGACGTTGCCGACGACATCCGTGACCTTGAGCGGCGCACCGTGGTCCGCGGCGATCGGCGTGAAGATCTTCTCGACGACGGTGGCGCCGGTGTCGGAGGCGGCCGTGGCCACGATCAGCTCGGGTGCCGAGTCGCTCGGTACGTAGGCGCCCGTGATGTGGCGGTCCTTGAGTTCGGCGACGGCGTCCGAGCGGTGGGCGAGCGTACGGACGTCGAGGGCGTCGCCGGCCTCGTTCTTGACCGTCTGCGCGAAGACTTTTGCCTGCGGGCCCTCGCCGACGATCGCCACGGGCATGTGATGAGGCTCCGGCTGAACGAAGGCACCCATGTAGGCCAGGCCCATGCCGAGGCACATCAGCAACGGGGTCAGCAGGTGGGTGAGTACATGGCGTACTGCGGGGCCGCGCAGCCCGACGACGGCACCCTCGGCGGCGGTGCGCGGGATCCCCGGCGCGGCGGGGATCCCGGCGTGGTGGTGGGCGGGTGTGCGACCGGACATGCGACAGGACCTCCGAAGTCGGCGCGGGCTGCGCGTGCAGCCAGGGTCGGCAGGTAGTTGGCATATACAACTTTGCGTTCCGGTTGTACTATACAACTAAACGGCGAGGGAGGTCACTGTGACAACGGAGACAACCGGTACGACGGACGCGGGCGGCGCGACGGGGTCGGCCGGCGGGAGCCGGCCGGAGGGCGAGCGCCGGGACGCGGCCATCGAGACGATTCAGCGCGAAATGACATCCTTCGCCCGGCGCGCACGGGCGGCGGCCGCGCGTATGCACCCGGAGCTTTCCCTCGTGTCCTTCACCCTGCTCAGTCACCTGGAGGAGCGCCGGGGCTGCCGGGCCGCGGACCTCGCCGCCCACTACGCGCTGGACAAGTCGACGGTCAGCCGGCAGGTCGCGGCGCTGGAGCGAGCGGAGCTGGTCGAGCGCAGGGCCGACCCCGAGGACCACCGGGTACAGGTACTGGAGCTCACGTCCGAGGGGGCCGAGGTCCTGGCCCAGGTGACACGCAACCGGCGCGAGATGTTCCGCGAGCGGCTCGTGGACTGGCCGCGCGAGGACCTGGACCGCTTCGCCGCGTACCTGCTGCGCTACAACGAGAACGCCCCGGGCGCCGTCGGGAGCCGCCACGCGGGGTGAAAGGGGGTGCCGGAGCCGGGCGCCGCAGCCGGGCGGCCGCCGACGGACCGGGTCGGGCCGGGGTGGGGGAGGTCCGGTCGGAGCGAGGGGTGCGCCGAGGACTGCTCGGCAGGCAGGTCAGACCGTCGCGCCCACGGGTGGCGTACCCACGGCCGGCACGCGCCGCAGACGCAGGCAGTCGAGCAGGGTGAAGGCGAGGCACGCCACCGCGACGTACACGTTGAAACGGGAGGCGCTGACGCCCTCCACGTAGAGGAACGTCGAGAAGGAACCGGCGAACAGGCTCCCCACCGCCACATCGGCCAGGGACGCGCGGTGGGCCTTCAGGCTCGCCCCGCCCGCGACGACCGCCAGCACACAGACCAGCACGAACTTCTCACCCAGCCCCTGCGGTGTGGCCGCCTGGACGCGCGCCGTGTAGAGCAACCCCGCCAGTACGGCCAGGAGGAACGCCGGGACGTAGAGCACGAAAGCGATCCGGACCCATCCGGCGGTCCCGGTGGCGAGTGCCGCCTGTTGTCGGGGCGCGCACCAGGCGACGCCGGCGAACAGCGCGGCGGCGACGAGGAACGCGACGGGCACGTACGTGCCGGACCCCAGTACGGCCATCAGCCCCTCGTCCGCGTCGACGGTCTCCGGAGCCACCTCGGTCACCAACTGGTCCGCCCCCAGCACCACGGCGACGGCGGCGACCATGGCGTAGCCGATGTCCGCCTTGACCGTGAGGAACGCGCTGATCAGCGCGAAGGGGAGGGCGAGGAGGGCGGCGGCGAGGAGGCCGACGAGCGTACCCGCGTTTCCGTGCGCGCTGTTCACACCGATGACGGCCGAACTCAGGCCCGCGACGCCGACGACGGAGAGCTCCATCCGTCCGGTGCGCACCAGCATGTACTGGCTGAGGGCGATGACTCCCGGGATGGCGGCATTCGCGAGTACGCCGCCCAGGATGGCGGGCATCAGCTCGGGCAGTGGCGTCGCATGGCGTCCGAACGCGGCCAACGGCATCACCACCGTGGCGCTTGCGCCGAGCAGCAACCAGGCCGGTTGACCCCTGCGTACCAAGGTCGGAGCGGTGACCATGTTCCCCCTGTGTCGCCCTGTTTCGCACGGGCACCGAGTCAGCGTAGGAGACGCCTTCGGCGCGTGTCCGGCGTTCCGCGGACGGACGTCACGCCAAGGGCGGGGCGGCGTTCCGACCTGTGCCTCATCGCGAGCCCGCGACACGGCACCACCGGATCGGGCAGCGGAGATTGCGGACGGAGTCGTGCAGCGCCGTACCCAAGCCGGGGGGAAGGTTGGCCAGGTCCAGTGGCAGCCCGGCGGGAGGGCCGGTCGGTCGCCACGGCGGCGTCGGTCCCTGACGGGGAGGGAGCGGCGGGGGAGAGTGGGGGTGTGGATGTCGACGCGCTGATGCGTGAGTTGTACGGAAGGCGGCCCCAGGAGTTCACGGCGGCCCGGGACGCCCACGCGTCCGAGGCGCGTGCGGCCGGTGAGCGTGCCGTGGCGAAGCGGGTCGGGGCACTGCGGAAGCCGACGCTGGCCGTCTGGTGCGCGAACCTCCTCGCGCGCGCCGATGAAGGCCAGGCCCGGCGGCTTCTCGAACTCGGTCGGGCGTTGCGTGAGGCACACCGGACATGGGCGGGCGAGGAACTGCGGGAGTTGTCGCGCCGGCAGCACGTCGTGATCGCCGCGATGGCCCGCCAGGCCCGCGTCCTGGCCGACGAGGCCGGGCAGCCGGTCTCCGAGGGCGTTCAACACGAGGTCGAGCAGATCCTCCACGCCGTCCTGACCGACCAGGAAGCCGCCGAGGCCTGGGTGGGAGGTGTCCTGGTGAAGGCACCCCACGCTGCCGTGGGCTTCGCCGGGCTGGAACCCGATCCCGGCACCACACCCCGGCGGCCACCGCGGAACGCTCCCGCACCGTCTTCGCCGAGTGCAGCCAAGGGGCGGTCTACCGGAGCTCGGGCCCAGCCGGACGAAGGGACGGGGAAGCGGGCTCACGCTGTCGCCGATGAGAACGCGAAGGCGAAGGCGAAGGCCAAGGCGGAGGCCGAGGCGCGGGCGCCGGCAGAGCGGGCGGCGGGTGCGGCGGAGACGGCCGAGGCCGCTCTCGCGGAGGCGGAGGGCGAGTTGGCCGACCACCGGTCCCGACTCGCCGCCCTCGAAGAGCAGATCGCGTCCCTGAGAGAGGAACTGGACCGTACGGGCGAGGAACGCGATGGCCTCACGGCGACCGTCGACACCGCCACCCGCCGCCGTGACCGGGCCGAACAGCAGGCGCAGAAGGCGCGCGCAGCGGCCCTGAAAGCGACTGAAGCGCTTGACGCGCTCCGGGCCGAGACTCCGCCGGGGCCCGGCTGATCGCCGGTCCGAGCAGGCCCGCACGTACCTGGACCGTCTCGGTACGATCATCAGCGCGATCAGGCGGCGGTCGGCCCACACCACCGCCGTTCGCCACCGACGCCGGTGTGGGGGTCGGAGCGGCGCGGTGCCGGAACGACAGCCCAGGAGTCCTCTTGACCACCTTCCGACAGCACATGCAGGAGCGGGTCGTGCAGGAGCTGGCGGAGATCCCCGACGCGCTCAAGCCCGGGATCCATGCCGTCACCTTCCGTATCGACAGCGTCGACCAGGACCCGCGCCTCCCGTACCTGGCGTTCGGATACGTCACCGAGGACCACGTCGACCGGCAGCTCACCCGGCCGGATCCGCCCGAGGAGTGGGAGGCCCGCTGGAGCTACGCGTACTTCCCGCCCTCCGCCCTGGAGGGTGTCCGCATCCTCGGACACGACCACGTCCACGACCCCCGGGGCTCGGAGTTGCACCACCGGGAAGCCGTCGCCGAGGGCCTGTGGTGGGAGGGCGAGGACGAGGACGGCGAGGAGGAGCGCGCCGAGCGGCTCGACGCCGCGTTCCACGCGCTCTGCGTCGACCTCGCCAGCAAACTCCACGAGGGAGGGCATCTGGTGGCCGCTCTGGGGCGCCCCGTGCCCGTGGTCCACTACGACATGTTCGCCCCGGACGAGATGTTCGAGCTGACCCGCGCCGCCAACCCGCCCGAGCTGGTGGCCGACTTCCTGTCCGGGGAGCAGGAGTACTGACCCCGGACCGGACCCACCCGCCCCCGTGGGAACCGGGCTAACGGCGGACCGAACGCCAGATGTGTTCGGGCAACGCGCCGGCTGCCTCCTCCAGATCCAGATCGCCCACGGTGAGCCAGCGGCGGACGGCACCGACGACCGGGCCCATGACGAGGGACTCGATCAAGGGGGTGGACAGGTCGGCGAGTTCGCCGGATTTCTGGTGCTCCTGGATCCAGAGGGCGATCGGTGTCAGCCGGGCCTCCTGGGAGTCGCGGATCTCCCCCGCGTGGGCCATGCCCTCGTGGTCCGCGGTGACGGAGTGCATGAGGCGGGCTGCGTCCGGATGGGCCCGTACGAAGTCCAGGTAGGCCAGGACCACGGCTTGGATGCCGGAACGCGCGTCGGTCGTCCGGGTCAACGCCGTCAGCAGGGTCTGGAGGAGTTGGCCCAGCGAGCGGTGTGCGAGTGCGGCGAGCACGCCGTCGAGACTGCCGAAGTGGTGGTAGATGCTTCCTGAGCTGACCCCACTGGCCTTGGTGATGGCGCCGAGCGTGAGACCGGCCTCCCCCGACGAGGCGTAGATGCGGAGCGCCGCGTCCAGGACCTGTTCGACGGTGGCTTCGCCGCGTTGCTGCTTCGGGCTCATCGGGCAGGCGTCCTCGGTGTCGAATCGGCAGGTCACTGTGGTCCTCGTGGTGATACAGCGTAGAACACTCTTTTTGGACTTCTTTCTAGAAAGACTTCCAGTTCCCCGAAGGGGGCACCACACTGGACGCGTGCCGGACCCATGTACTCCCGTGACCCCGAGTACTCCTGTGATGCGGAGCCGTCGCGTGGCGACGGGTGCGATCGCGAGGGCGGTTCCGCCGTCTGGCCAGCACCCCGAACACGGCCGCCGCGGCCTCGGCGACGGGGCGGCCGACTACCGGTTCCGGCACGTCCGTCAGGTGTGTTGATCCGGATCGCGCGGCAGTGCCCGCCGTGGAAGTCGAGGGAGGGGATCGCGGTGTTCACACGGCGCTTGCTGTTACCCGTGCTCATGGCCATGGTGGTCACCATGGGGGGCGGGGCCGCGGTGGCCGACGCGGCGCACGACTCGCCGGCCTGGCGGCCGACGTCCGCACCGAAGGGCCAGGTCACCCCGGGGCGGATGCGCTCGGACCGGGAGTCCGTGCCGGCCGGGTTCGGCAAGGCGGACGCGGACAGGGCCGAGACCATGGAGGCCCGGCAGGGCGCCGCCCCCGGCTGCCAGGTGTCCTGGCCCGCGCCGTACGAGGTGTGTGGTGCCATCCGGGACAAGTACAACGAACTCGGTGGCCCGAACGGTTTCCTGTCCTTCCCGAAGTCCGGCGAACTGACCAATCCGGACGGGTGCGGCAAGCGCACCGAGTTCGTCAACGGGCCCGTCTACTGGTCCCCGCAGGGCGGGGCGCACCCGGTGGTCAACCACTTCTTCGCCGCATGGGCCCGCAACGGCTACGAGGGGGGACCGCTGAGCTACCCCACCTCCGACGAGTTCGTGAATCCGGACAACGTCGGACGGCGTCAGTACTTCGAACGCGGCACCGTCTACTGGAAGCTCAACGAGGCCTATGCGGTACACGGCGCCATCCGGGACAAGTGGGGTGAGGCGGGCTGGGAAGCCGGCTACCTCGGCTACCCGATCAGCGACGAGTTCGGTACCCCGGACGGACTCGGACGGGCCACCCGGTTCGAGCACGGAATGATCTACTGGACCGAGGCGTACGGCCCCCACCCGATCAGCGGTGGGCTGCTGAACAAGTGGGCGCAGTCCGGATACGAACGCGGACCGTACGGCTACCCCGTCGCCGACCAGCGGCCACGCGGGTCCTCCTGGGACCAGGAGTTCCAGTTCGGCGCCATGGGATTCCCCACCGACCCCGCGGCCGGGGCGGTCCCCGACGACGAGGACGCGGAGCCCACCGTCGACGAAGCCGAACCGGTGACCTGGGACGACTTCGCGGCGGACGCCCGCACCGGCCGGGCCGGACCGATCACCCTGGGCAAGGCCGGCAGCCTGGAGCCCTGCGAGACCGGTACCTCCTGCATGCGCGAGGGCACGGCCGTGCGCGCACCCCGCGCCCCGCAGGACGACGAGGATCCGATCATCGACGGCCCGGACACGGCCGCCACGTTCATCCCCGGCTGGTGCACCACGGCTCCGTGGGACGGACGGTGGCGGACGACCCGGAAGAACGCCTGCGCGGTGTGGACCGACCTGGCGGTCCACGTCGTCGACTCCAAGGGTGTCGAGGTCGGCAGGGTGCCCTTCACGGTGAAGACGGGGATCCTCACCTCACACCGGTCCGGTGAGATGCGGCAGGAGTTCCGCGTCGATTTCGGGGCGTTCACGGGCAAGGTCGGTACGCCGACCTTCCGCTACCAGCCGACCTACCTCGGATACGGCCCCGACGCGTACAGCATCGAGCAGGGAGCCGCCAACGGGTCGGTGATCAAACCGGGCATGCGCAAAGTGATCGTGGTCAAGTGGAAGCAGCAGACCATGGCGGACGACAGCACCAGGGACCCCGCGACGAGGATCGCCTGGAACCTCGGAAACCTCGATCCCGGCGTCACGGCTTCCTCCTCCGGGCTCGTCCCGACGACCGGCTTCCGCTGCGACTCCACCATGAAGACGTCCTCGGGGAAGTACCGCCAGGGCTGTGTCGTCCCCGGCGTCACCCCGGAGTTCGAGCTGACCGCGTCCACTCCGGAACAGACCTGGCATGTCCAGGAAGCCCTCCGCTCCGGTCTCCCCGGCGCCGCCGGTCGGCCCCTGCACCGTCTGGCCGACAAGGTGAAGCGTGACATCAACCGGCAGAAGTCCTGCCCCCGTTCCGGCAGGGTGTACGAGGACCGACGTCTGACGACCAGGTCGTGCGACGAGTACCCGTTCGCGTCGAGCAGGGAAGGGGCGGCCTCCTCCAACGGCCCCGGGCGCACGGCGCATCCGGACTGCCACGTGCCGGATCTGCCGGTCACCACCGGTGCGACCGGCTACAGCGTCTGCATGATCGACGAGGGGCAGAACTCCAGGAGCGGCAGCCTGCTGGGCGCCTTCTACGGGAGGGAGCGGATCATCGACCAGGACGCCTACACGTTGACGGCCTCCGGCGGCACCCCACCGCCCAAGCCCTGACCAACAACCTCCCGTCGGGCCCGGCGGATCAGGCGTCCAGGGGGCGCCACGCCGGGCCGTCCCCACCCTGGCGGACGTGACCGAACTGCACGTCGGCGAAGTGGACGCCGAAGCCGATCGTGTCGGGCTCCGCCAGCTCGGCGACGAGCCGGCGACGGTGGTCGGCGGTCAGGGCCCGATCGTGGTCGAAGGCCGCGGACCACTCGGGGTGGTCGATCTGGATCGGGGAGTGCACGGCATCGCCGAAGGCGATCAGGCGTCGTCCGCCGCCGGTGATGACGTACTCGGCGTGCCCCACGGTGTGGCCGGGAGTGATCCGCACCCGTACGCCGGGGAAGATCTCCCGGCCGTCCGTGATCGTGCGCACGCGCGGTGCGAGAGCCGCGACCTGCTCGGTCATGCCCTGGGCCTCCAGGAGGTCACGCCGGTCCCATTCCTGCTCGGAGACCAGGTACTCGGCGTGCGTGAACACGGGCTGGTCACCACCGGGCGCGGCATGGCAGGCCCAGCCGATGTGATCGGAGTGGAGGTGGGTGAAGGCCACCGCCTCGATGTCCTCGGGGCGTCGGCCCAGCTCGGCCAGGCTTTGGGGGAGCGCACCTCCGTGGATCGTGGCGAGGGGGCCGTCCGGGGCTTCGAGCGTCTGCGGGCCGAAGCCCGTGTCGATCAGGAGGGCGCGGTCTCCGTGTTCCACCAGGAGACCGCCGACGCTGCCCACCAGATGACCCGCGGAGTCCAGGTACTCCGGGTGGGCGGCCCACACCTCGTCGGTGCTGTCCTGGAGCAGGGGGACGGGCCGGAGTCGCACGTCGCCGTCCGGCACGTACGAGACCTTCGTTTCGCCCAGCCGTATCGAGCGGATTCCCGCCGCCCGGCGCAGTCGGATGCCGCGGTCAACCGTCAATTCGGCCATGGGTGTGCTCCTGTGATGTGTCGTCAGGTCGTCGCGATTCCCGCCACGATGACGTCACCATATGCATCAAGCTCGAATCATTCAAGCTGGAAATATGTAGCCTTGATGGACTTGCTAAAGTGGGGGCATGACGACGCCCCCCGAACTTCAGGCCATCGCCGAGCGACAGCTGTGCGGTCTGGTGAACGGGTTGGCCCAGCGCATCGCGGAGCATGTACGGGAGCGCGCCGCGACCCTGGGTCTCACCGCGCCCCAGGCGACCGCGCTGCGGGAGATGAGCGGGCCGATGGCCATGCGGGAACTCGCCGAACGCATGAGCTGCGAGCCCTCCAACACCACCTTCGTCGTCGACAAGCTGGAGAAGCAGGGCCTGGTCGAGAGGCATCCGCACCCCACCGACCGCCGCGCCAAGCACCTCGTCCTCACCGTCGAGGGCGCCGCACTGCGCTCGCGTCTCCTCGAACTCCTCGCCGTCGACTCCCCGCTGTCCGGCCTCGGTCCGCAGGAGCAGGGCGTCCTGCGCGGGCTGCTGGAGCAGGCCGTCACCTCTCCGTGAGTCCGCGGGCGCGGCGCCCCGCCGGTGCCTGCGGAAAGCGTCGGCCGTTCCAAGGGCCGGGCGCCGGCCGCCCGAAGGGTCGGCGCGAGGCGGCGTCAGTCCGGCGTGGCGTCGGAAGGGGCGGGTTCCCAGCGCAGCAGGTCGCCGGGCTGGCAGTCGAGCGCCTCGCACAGCGCGGCGAGGGTGGCGAAGCGCACGGCCCTGGCGCGGCCGTTCTTGAGCACGGCCAGGTTGGCCGGAGTGATCCCGACGCGCTCCGCGAGCTCGCCCACCGACATCTTCCGCCGGGCCAGCATCACGTCGATGTCGACGGTGATCGGCATCAGATGACCTCGTCCAACTCGGCTTGCATGTGGGCTGCTTCGACGTCACGGGCGACGGCCTGCGCGAGCAGCATCCGCAGGACGAGCACGATGAGTGCGACCCCAAGAACCCCCACGCCGGCCCCGCCGATCAAAAGCACCATGCCCGGCGGGACGGCCTCGCCCGGCGCCAGGACCACCCCCAGGGCGAACACCAGCAGGGCCGCCGCGACGACCGCGCCGATCACCACGTCCACGTACCGGAACGCGGCATGGGAGAACACCGTGCCGCGTTTCACCATCGTCACCAGCCGCCACACGCACACCAGGACCACCTGGACCGCCACGACGCCCAGAACCGTGACGGCCAGAAGCGGGACGCGCAGGTGCGCGTATTGCGCGTCGAGGTCTTCCAGGTCGGTGGCGAACAACGGCACCATCACCGCCTGCACGAACACCGTGCTGGCTGCCAGCATCACGAGCACGACCCGCAGCGCGAGCACCGTCAGTCTTCCCATCGTCTCTCCTCAGATCGAGCAACGATGGAAATCTATCGAGAAACGATAGATGCCAGCAAGTGAGGGGTGCTTCCCGGGCGAAGTTCATGCCTGGAGGGCCGACCGGCGCGGCCGGTGGTTGATGGTGCGCAGCAGCGTGGACTTCCCCGAACCGGAGGGGCCGAGGATCACCGTGACCTCGCCCGCCCGGACCCTCAGGTCCACGCCGCGCAGCACCTCCACCGTCCCGAAGCTCTTGTGGACGCCCTGGACGTCGACCATGACCTCGCTCAAGATCCCTCCTCCTCGGTGCGCGGACCGCCGGGGCCGGGGGGCGGCGCTCACGTGTGTTCGGCCGGGTTGGTCTGCGACGTGTCGATCTTGGAGTCGGTGGTGCCCCATTTCTTCAGGATCCGCTCGTACGTCCCGCTCTTGATCAGCTCCTTGACGGCGGCCTGGAAGGCGGGGGTCAGGGGGGAGCCCTTCTTGAAGGCGAAACCGACGTCGAGACGGTGGTACTCGCCGAGGAAGGTGGACTGCGCGGCGGGCTGCGCCGCCTGGTAGCGCAGGCCGTTGATCGTCGACATGACGACGTCGATGCGACCCTGCTGGAGGGCGGTGGTGACGGCCCCGTTCTCGGAGAAGACCTCGACCTCGTAGGGCTTCTTGCCGGCCGCGGCGCACACGCCCTTCTGCGCGGTGAGGGTCTTCTCGAACGTCGTGCCCGCCCCGGTGCCGATGGTCAACCCGCACAGCCGGGTGAGATCGTCGACCTTCGTGGTCAGCGTGGTGCTGCCCGACTTGACCGCGAAACCCTGACCGTCGTTGATGTACGTCACGAAGTCGATGGTCTTGAGGCGTTCGGCGGTGACGCCGAAGTTGCCCGTGCCGAAGTCGTACTTGCCGCTGCCGAGGGCGGGGAGGATCGTCTCGAAGGAGGCGTCCTGCCGTTCCAGCTTCACGCCGAGGACCTTGGCCACCGCGTCGGCGATGTCGATGTCCTGGCCCGCGGGCGGCTTGTCCTGCCCGTTCGGGTAGTACGCCGAGGGCGGGGCGCCGACGGAGCTGCCGCCCCGCAGGGTGCCCGCCGTACGGACGCCGGAAGGAAGCAGCGCGGCGATCGAGTCCACGGTGCGAACGTCGGCGACCGGGTCGTCGGCCGGCGCGGGGGAGACCCGGGCGCCCGCCACCGCCGGCGCCCCGCCGTCGGATCCGCAGGCCGCCGTCAGCGTCAGCAGGGGCAGGAGGGCGAGGGCGGCGACGGTACGCAGGCGGGTGCGGGTGCCGTTACCGGGGAGTTCACTGCGAGGAGGCCTTTCCGTGGCGGAGCGTGAAGGAGGGTGCGTGGCGGTACCCCGTGACCAGACGGGGTGCGTGCGTCGCGGAGGTCATCCGCGTACCGCCGTGAGCGTCTCGCGGGTGGAGCGTGCCGCGTTCGCGGCGTCCTGCCGGGCTCCCCGCGCGGCGTCGCGCTTCGCGACCTCCTCGCGGACGAGCGGGATCACGTACCGGCCGAAGTCGACGGCGTCGCCCAGCAGGTCGTAGCCGCGCGCCGAGAGGATGTCGACGCCGAGGTCGTAGTAGTCCAACAGGGCCTGGGCGACCGTCTCCGGCGTACCGACCAGGGCGTTGGAGTTGCCGGCGCCCCCGGTGGCGGCGGCGGTCGAGGTCCACAGCGCCCTGTCGTAGCGCTCGCCCGCCTCGGCGATGGCGATCAGGCGCTGTGATCCGGCGTTCTGGGGGGCCGCCGCCTGAAGGACGCCGTTGCGGTGCTGCCGTGCCGGGCCAGCCTCGCGGCGCTGCTTGATGGCTCCGACCGTGCGGTGGGCCTTCTCCCAGGCCAGCTCCTCGGTCGGGGCGATGATCGGACGGAACGCGACCTGGATACGGGGCACGTCCGTGCGGCCCGCGGCCTCCGCCGCGGCCTTCACCGCGTCGATCTGCTGGGCGGTCTGCTCCAGCGTTCGCCCCACAGGCAGTAGATGTCCGCCTCCGCTCCTCCGGCGGCGTACGCGGCGGCCGAGGAACTCCCGAACGAGACGGCAGGGCGCGGCTGTTGAACGGCAAAGACGTCACTGACGAAGTCGTGGAAGCGGTAGTGGTCGCCCTCGTGGTCGAAGGGCTCCCGGGAGGTCCAGATCTTCTTGACGATCCGGATGTACTCAAGGGTGCGGGCGTAGCACTCGTCCTTGGTGAGGATGTCGCCCTCGCGTCCCTGTTCGTGGCCGTTGCCGCCGGTGATGAAGTGCACAGCCAGCCGGCCCTCGCTGATCTGGTCTCGCGCGACTACATCGACTTCGGTCGGGTGTGGTCCGCGGCGGCGCCACCGACACCGCTGCCGCGACGGGCAAGGTGACCATCGGCGCCGTCTCCAACGGGGCCACCCGGCAAGCCGAACTCCCCGCCCCGGCCGTGGAAACCCTGCGCGCACAACTGCCGAAGGCCGTACGCGAACGCGGTGAACTGGTCATCGGAGTCGGCGCCCTGCCCGCCGGATATCCGCTCCTCGCCTACGTCGGCACCGACCAGAAGACGTTCACGGGCGCGAAGCCCGACCTCGGCCGGCTGGTCGCCGCGACCCTGGGGCTCAAGCCCGTGGTGAAGAACTCCACCTGGGAGAACCTCTTCGTCGGCATCGACAGCGGCAAGGTCGACGTGGCCTTCACCAACGTCACGGTCACCGAGGAACGCAAGAAGAAGTACGACTTCACCTCCTACCGGCAGGACAACCTCGCCTTCGGGGCGCTGAAGGAGAACGCCTGGAACTTCAACGGCGACTACCGCAATCTCGCGGGCAAGACGGTGGCCGTCAGCTCCGGCACCAACCAGGAGAAGATCCTCCTGGAGTGGCAGAAGAAGCTACGGTCCGAGGGCAAGGACATCGAAGTCAAGTACTTCCCGGACTCCAACAGCGTCAACCTGGCGCTGAGCGGCAAGAAGATCGACCTCAACTTCGGGCCGAACCCCGCGATCGCCTACCACATCACCCAGGCCGCGAGCGGCAACGCCCTGACCCGCAACGCCGGTTCGTTCTCCGGCGCCGGCGAGTCCCTCCAGGGCCTGATCGCCGCGACGTCGAAGAAGGACAGCGGTCTGGCCAAACCCGTCGCGGAAGCGATCAACCACCGGATCAAGAACGGCCAGTACACGCAGCTCCTCACCGCGTGGAACCTGCCCAACGAGGCCGTGACCACCTCCGAGGTCAACCCGCCCGGCCTGCCCGTCACCAACTCCTGAACCCGCGGGCCGACGCCGGGCCGGGCCGCCCCACAGAAGGAGGGCCTCATCCCCATGAGCGCCGCCACCCCCACCTCGGTGACCCCGCACATCCTCGACAACCCGGCCTGGGCCTCGCTGTCCGGCCCGCACACGGCCTTCGCCGAGCGGGCCGGCGGCCACGCCGCCCGCCACGCCCCGGACGTCGCCCCCTTCGCCGCGATCGCCGATCCGGCCGACCCCCGCTCCTGGGACGGACTGCGTTCCCTGACCGCAGCCGACGGGACCGTGACCCTGGCCGGGATACTGACCCCGCCGGACGGCTGGGAGGTGGTCGGCGAGATCGAGGGAGTCCAACAGGGGGCTGGCCACGCGCCTGGTGCGCGCCGTCGCCGCCGGGATACGCGAGCGGGGGGAGGTGCCGTTCCTGCACACGGCCGCGAGCAATACCGCGGCGGTCCGGCTCTACGAGTCGATGGGATTCACCGTGCGCCGCAGGCCTTTCTTCACGGCCCTCCGGGCACCGGGAGCCCCGGACAACATTGCTGCCAAGTTCTCTTAATACTGCGGTCATTGTATGGCCCCTCCATCGGGCGTAGCGTTTTTCGAAGAAATGGCTGACGGGACGAATTCGCGACCCCGCGCCGGCTCCCTTCCGTACGCCCATCAGGAAGGCGCATTCCGACGTGTCCGCATTCCCGTCACCTTCTGACGCCCCGTCCCCTTCCGACCTCACGTCCTCCTCCGCACCGCTCCACCTGGCCGTCGCGCTCGACGGCGCCGGTGGCCATCCCGCCGCCTGGCGCGAACCCGGGGCGCGTCCCGAGGCCGTGTTCACCGCCCGCTACTGGGCCGACGCCGTGGCCGAGGCCGAGGCCGGACTGCTCGACTTCGTCACCCTCGACGACGGGCTCGCCCTCCAGTCCACCTCGACCGACGGCCCGGACGGGCGCACGGACCTGGTCCGGGGGCGGTTGGACGCCGTCCTGACCGCCGCCCGCATCGCTCCGCTGACCCGGCACATCGGGCTGATCCCGAGCGTGACCACCACCCACACCGAGCCCTTCCACATCTCGAAGGCCGTCGCCACCCTCGACCACGTCAGCCGCGGCCGGGCCGGCGTGCACGTCCAGGTCTGCGGACTGTCGTACGAGGAGCGGCACTTCGGCCGCAGGGCCGCCCCGCTCTCCGGCGCGGAACTGTACGAGGAGGCCGCGGACCACGTCGAGGTGATCCGGCGGCTGTGGGACAGCTGGGAGGACGACGCGGAGATCCGGGACGTGGCCACCGGCCGGTTCATCGACCGGGACAAGCTGCACTACATCGACTTCGAGGGCCGTCACTTCAGCGTCCGCGGACCCTCGATCACCCCGCGCCCCCCGCAGGGACGGCCCGTGGTCAGCGCGGTCGGCGCCGCCGCGGACGGGGAGGCCGCGTACCGTCTGGTGGCGCTCTCCGCCGACATCGGCTACGTCCGCGCACGCGACACCGGCGAGGCGGCGGCCGCCGTCGCCGCGCTCCGGCGGGCCCGGGAGGCGGCCGGGCCGGCGGAGCCCCTGCACCTCTTCGGGGAGCTGACCGTCTTCCTCGACGAGGACGGCCCGGCGGCGACCGCCCGCAAGGAACGCCTCGACGCGCTCGCGGGCCACTACGAGGACGACTCCGAGGTGTTCACCGGCACCCCCGCCCAACTCGCCGACCTGCTCGCGGAACGGCGTGCCGCCGGACTGTCGGGCTTCCGGCTGCGGCCCGGCGTGATCGAGCACGACCTGCCGGCCGTCACCCGTGGGCTGGTCCCCGAACTTCAGCGGCGCGGCCTCTTCCGCACCGCCTACGAGGCGGACACCCTGCGCGGACTCCTGGGACTGGACCCCCACCCGGCCAACCGCTACGCCACGCCGCCCTCCGCCGGTAATGCCGCCTGACCCGGAACACCCGGAAGGACGAACCGAACCATGAGTACCAAGCCGCTCAAGCAGATCCACCTCGCGGCCCACTTCCCGGGCGTCAACAACACCACCGTGTGGGGCGACCCGGCGGCGGGCAGCCACATCGACTTCGATTCGTTCACGCACTTCGCGCGCACCGCCGAACGCGCCAAGTTCGACTTCCTCTTCCTCGCCGAGGGACTGCGACTGCGCGAACAGGGCGGACGGATATACGACTTGGATGTCGTGGGTCGCCCCGACACCTTCACCGTCCTCGCCGCCCTCGCGGCCGTCACCGAGCGGCTCGGCCTGACGGGCACGATCAACTCGACCTTCAACGAGCCGTACGAGGTGGCCCGCCAGTTCGCCTCCCTCGACCACCTCTCCGAGGGGCGCGCCGCGTGGAACGTGGTCACCTCCTGGGACGCCTTCACCGGGGAGAACTTCCGGCGCGGCGGGTTCCTGCCCCGCGAGGAGCGCTACTCCCGCGCCCGCGAGTTCCTGTCCACCGCCAACG
Organism: Streptomyces sp. H27-H5; assembly: GCF_026627505.1. Classification (GTDB taxonomy): domain Bacteria; phylum Actinomycetota; class Actinomycetes; order Streptomycetales; family Streptomycetaceae; genus Streptomyces. The sequence continues at coordinate 19,714 of NZ_JAPNLK010000068.1, forward strand.
AACTGTTCGACTCGTGGAACGGCTCGGAGATCGCCGCCGACGCCGCGACGGGCACCTTCCTTCGGGACGCCCGCGCCGGTGCCTTCGCCCACCAGGGGCAACACTTCGACATCGACGGCCACTTCAACGTGCCCCGCAGCCCGCAGGGCCGGCCGGTGATCTTCCAGGCCGGCGATTCCGACGAAGGGCGCGAGTTCGCCGCCTCCGGCGCCGACGCCGTCTTCGGCCGACACGCGACGCTCGACGAGGGCCGCGCCTTCTACTCCGACGTCAAGAAGCGGCTCGCCGCATACGGCCGCACGCCCGACCAGCTGAAGATCCTGCCCGCCGCCACCTTCGTGCTCGGCGACACCGACGCCGAGGCCCACGAGAACGCCCACGAGATCCGCCGCCTCCAGGTCAGCGGCCAGACCGCGATCAAGTACCTGGAGCACGTCTGGAACCGGGACCTGTCCTCCTACGATCCGGACGGCCCCCTCCCCGACGTCGACCCGGAGGTCGGCGAGAACACCATCGCCCTCGGGCGCGCGAGCGTGCGGCAGTTCCGCGACCCCCTGGCCACGGCACGGGAGTGGCGCGAACTGGCCGAGGCCAAGAACCTCTCGATCCGCGAACTCGTGATCGCGACCACCGCCCGCCAGACCTTCATCGGCACCGCCGCCACGGTGGCCGAGTCGATCGACTCGCTCGTCCAACAGGACGCCGCCGACGGCTTCATCCTCGTCCCGCACATGACCCCCGGCGGCCTCGACGTCTTCGCCGACACCGTCGTGCCGCTGCTCCAGGAGAGGGGCGTGTTCCGCTCCGAGTACGAGGGCACCACCCTCCGCGACCACCTGGGCATATCCGTACCCGGCGTGGACCGGAAGGCCGCGGCCTCGTGAAGTTCCTGGCCATCACCCTGATCACGGACAGCGCCGACCCGCAGACGGGGGCGCCTGCGCCCACCCGCGAGCGCTTCCGTCAGGTCGTCTCCGCCGCGGTGCAGGCCGAGCAGCTCGGCTTCGACGGGTTCGGGGTCGGCGAACGCCACGAACGGCCGTTCCTGTCGTCGTCCCCACCCGTGGTGCTCAGCCACATCGCCGCGCGGACCCACGAGATCCGCCTGTACACGGCGGTGACCACGCTGAGTCTGTTGGACCCGGTGCGGGCGTACGAGGACTACGCGACGCTCGACCATCTCAGCGACGGCCGCCTGCAGCTGATGATCGGCAAGGGGAACGGCACGGCACAGCGCGAACTGTTCGACGTGAGCCCCGACGACCAGTGGGAACGCAACTCCGAGGGATACGAGCTGTCCGACGGTTCTGGCACGAGGACAAGGTGACCGCGCGGCCGCGCTTCCGGCCCGCCCTGACCGGCGCCGAGGTGCTGCCCCGGCCCTACCGGCGGAACCTGCGCGTCTGGCACGGCAGTGCCACGAGCCGGGAATCCGTGGAGCTCGCGGCGCGCCACGGCGATCCGCTGTTCTCGGCGAACGTCACCCATCCGATAGGTCCGTACGCCGCGCTGATCCGCCATTACCGCGAACGCTGGGAACACCACGGACACGACCCGGCGCACGCGGTCGTGGGCGCGGGTACGGCCTGCTTCCACACCGCGGCCACCTCGCAGCAGGCGGCGGCCGCGTACCGGCCGTCATTCGAGCGCCATCTCGCCGCCCACCGGGCACAGGGCGTCGAGCCGGTCTTCGCGACCCTGGAGGACTTCGTCGAGCGGAGTTCGGCCACACGGTCCTGCACCTCCAGGCCGAAGCCGGAGGGCTCACCGACGCCGAGCACCGGGCCTCCCTCGAACTGTTCCAGTCGCAGGTGGCGCCGGTGCTGCGCCGCTCGATCCCGGACCCCGTCTTCCCCTCCGCCCCCGACCTGTAAGGAGCACGGCCATGTCCGGCATCCCCCTCGGCGTCCTCGACCTCATACCGATCGCCTCCGGTTCCACCGCCACCGAGGCCCTGCACCACACCATCGACCTCGCCCGGCAGACGGAGGCCTTCGGCTACGCCCGCTACTGGTTCGCCGAGCACCACCTCAACCCGGGCGTCGCCGGGACCTCCCCGGCGGTCGTGCTGGCGCTGACCGCCTCCGCGACCACCACGATCCGCATCGGCTCGGGCGCCGTCCAACTGGGCCACCGCACCGCGCTGTCCACGGTCGAGGAGTTCGGCCTGATCGACGCACTGCACCCGGGCCGCCTCGACCTGGGGCTGGGCCGTTCGGCCGGGCGTCCGCCGAAGCCCGCGCCCGACGCCGCACCGCCCTTCGAGGGAAGGACCGAGGGCGGCCTGCTGATCCCGCCCCGGTTCTCCTTCGCCCACCTCCTCGGGCACCCGCGCGTCGCCCTCCAGCAGCGGCTGCTGAACCTTGCGGGAGCCACCCCGCAGGACTACGCCGAGCAGGTGTCCGACGTGCTGGCCCTGCTCCGCGGCGAGTACCGCTCCCCGGAGGGCGTGGAGGCGCACGCCGTACCGGGCGAGGGAGCCGACGTACAGGTGTGGGTCCTGGGAAGCAGCGGTGGGGTGAGCGCGGAGACCGCGGGCCGCAACGGCCTGCGCTTCGCGGCGAACTACCACGTCAGCCCCGCCTCGGTGTTGGAGGCCGCGGAGGGCTACCGCGCCGCGTTCAAGCCGTCGGACGAACTGGACCGGCCGTACCTGACCGTGTCCGCCGACGTCGTGGTGGCCGAGGACGACGACACGGCCCGCGAGCTGGCCACCGGGTACGCGCCCTGGGTGCGCAGCATCCGCACCGCCGAGGGCGCCATCCCCTTCCCGACGCCCGACGAGGCGCGCGCACTGCCGTGGACGGACGCGGACCGGGAGCTGGTGGCGGACCGGGTGGACACGCAGTTCGTGGGCTCGGCGCGGACGGTCGCCGACCACCTCGACCGGCTCCAGGAGGCCACCGGGGCCGACGAGCTGCTGATCACCACCATCACGCACGACCACGCCGACCGGGTCCGCTCCTACCGCCTGCTCGCCGAGGAATGGGCACGCCGCGCCTGACCCGACCGCGCCGACCCGGCTCGTCACGGAGCCGGGCAGGCGGGCGGGGAGGTCACCTGCCGTACAGGAAGGAGCGGGCGGGGACGAAGATCTCGTGACCGGTCGGGAAGCGGACACGGACCCCCGACTCCGTCCACGTGGTGGATTCGATCCCCTTCGCCCCCAGGGCGGCGTCCACGTCCACCCAGTGCCCGTAGGACGGGGTGGGATCCCTGCCGATCACCATCCGGTAGGAGTGCCGCCCGGACACGGTGTGTTCGTGCACCAGCGCCAGGAAGTGGGCCGACTCGTCGGCGTAGGCCACCGCCGAGGGAGCGCTGTTGCGGTACGTCACGTCTCGCTGCGGCCACCACAACACCGTCATCACCGTGACGGTCAGCAGGACCCCCGCCACGACGCCCAGGAGCACCCGGGCGCATCCGATCCGCCGGCGGGGTCGTGCGCCCGGGTCGGGCCGGTCAGAGGTGAACGTGCTGATGATTGCCCCCCGGGTCGGCGCCGCTCCACGCCGGCCGGCGGGAGATGGCTCGGGGAGAAGGACGCGGAACAGGGCCGACGGGTTGTGACGCGAGCCGTTTCGCCACCGTGCCCGCGCCCGGAGGCCCCGCGCCCGGAGTGCCCGCGCCCGGGAGGAACGCGGTCGGCGTCACGGAGTCGCGTCACGGGGCGGGTTCTTCTGCTGCGGGAAGCCGGAGGCCGCCGTGATGCCGAGGTTCAGGGCGGCGAGTCCGGTGGCCAGGGCGCGGCGGTTGTCCGACGTCATCGATGCGAGGGCCTGGGAGAGCGTCTGCTCACGGCTCTCCCGTATCCGCGCCAGGTGTGTCTGCCCGGCGGGGGTCAGCCTGAGCGTGATCTCACGGCCACTGTCCGGGCAGGGGTGGCGCTCGATGAACGCGAGGGCCTCCAGGCGGTCGCACAGCCGGGTGACGGAGGGGGCGGCCGCTCCGAGGAGCTCGGCCAGGGCGCGCATGCGGATGCCGGGCCGGCGGTCGACCAGGTACATCAGGCGGAGCTGTGACGTGGAGGCCGGGGCGGCAGCGGTGCTCTGGCGGGCGTTCTCCCATATGACGTCGAGAAGTTCGACGATGTCGCCGACGGAACGCGCCTCGTCGTGGCCGATGCTGTGTGGGTCGGTGGCTGGTACTGGCATCTGGGTTCCCTCCACACGACCGGAACGCTCGACGTGCCGGCGCGACCCGGCGTCAGACGCCGGTGTCCGGGCTGCCGGAACGGGCCGGTATGGACTTCTCCGAAGCGGCGGATGGTCTCTCCGCGGTGGAGGATCCGGACTTGCCCCCTGTGTCCGTGAGGTGTTCCAGCGTACCGGTGACTTGCAGGAGCCGGTCCAGTTTCGTCGGACGGTCGTAGAGGTGCAGACGTACGCCCGCCGCGCCGGTGCGCCGCCTGATCATCAGCAGCATCGACAGGCCGGTCGAGTCGACGGCGGACAGCTCCGCGCAGTGCAGGTGCAGGTCCCGCAGGTCGGTCCGCGCGGTCAGCAGACGACTGACGGCGTCCAGGGGGAGGTCCGCACTGTCGTGATCCAGGTCGCCGCGCAGTTCGATGCGCACGGTTTCCTTCGTGTCGACGCACGTCAGGTGCAACTGGCTGGTGTGCAGGCTGGTCATCCGGCGGTCCCGGCGGCGGTGAGGGGGCTACTGGTCAAGCGGGCGGAGCCGGATCGCAGGATGCCGGCGGCGCGGGGGAAGTCCTTCAGTTCGCGGCCCAGGAGTGCCAGGGCCGGCAGGAGCGACCGGGCCGGGACACCGCGCGAGGTCAGGACGTCGGCGGTCCACCGGATGAATCCGGTGAACAGGTCCTCGTCGTCGGTGTAGAGGGCGACGGCGAGGAACTCCACGATGTGGGCCAGGTCCTCGGCGGTGCGCTCGCGTTGCGGCTCGGTGTAGTCGCGCATCGCCGGGTAGGCGTCCTCCAGCCCGGTGAAGACCACCCGTACGAGTTGCGGGCGGGTCCGGGCGACGAGCGTGTACTCCTGGTCGCTCAGGTGGGGGAGGTCGTCGATCGCCTGGTGGTCCGGCTGGGGGCGCGGCAGCGGGGCGCGGGCCAGGTCGTCGGCGGCGGTGCGGGCGTCGGGGGCCCAGGCGTCCGCGCCCAGCAGCCGGGCGTACCGCCCGTCGGGTCCGAAGGCGGCCCCGCCGACGAGCACGGGCGTACCGGCGGCCTGACAGGCGGTGATCGTCGCGTGCGCGGTGGGCAGGCGCGTGGCGATCGAACCGGAGAGGGCGACGGCGTCCGGGCCGGTGCGGTGCAGGTGCGCGACGAGGTGCGGCGTGGGGACCTGGGCGCCGAGGTAGTCGACGTGCCAGCCGCGCAGCCGCAGCACCTCGGCGAGGAGGCGGGCCGGCAGGGCGTGCCATTCACCGTCCACGCAGGCCACCGTGACCCGGCCGCGGGTGCGCGGGGCGCGGGCCGAAGGGTGTTGGGCGAGCGCGGCGACGGCCCGCTCGTTGATCGCGGTGGCGGCGTGCTCCTGGGCGACGGTGATGCGGTTGGCGGCCCACTCCTCGCCCACCCGCCCCTGGAGCGGGGCGATGACGTCGAGCAGGACGCTCTCGGCGTCCACACCCTCGTCCAGCGCCCCGAGCACGGCCGTGATCACCGCCGCCTCGTCGAGGCCGAGGACCCCTTCCCACAACTCCTTCGCCAACTGCTCCAGCGCGGTCGACCCGGTGTTCCGTCGGCTCACGCGGTGAACCTTCCCCGGGTGTGGCCGTCCACGGCGCTCAGGTGGTTGGTGCGCGGCGCGGAGATCACCACGACGGCCATGTCGTCGTGCCGACCCGTCCCCACCCACTGGGAGGCGAGCATCTGTACCCGCTCCACGACGGCTTCGGCGGGCAGACCCGCGCACTCCGAGAGCGCGCTGCGCAGGCGGGCCTCGCCGAACATCGTCCCGCCGAGCGGGCCGCCGCGCGCCTCGCTGATTCCGTCCGTGTAGAGGACGCAGGTCTCACCGGGTGCGAGCGTGACCTGCGCCGTCTTGGTGGTGATGGACGGCAGCGCGCCGACGAGGGTGCCCTGCGTGGGAGCCTCCTCGACCCGCCCGTCGGAGCGCAGGATCAGGGGCGCCGGGTGTCCGGCACTGGTCAGGCGCAGCCGCACCGCGTTCCCCTCGCGCGTGGCGGAGGCCAGGACCATGGTCGCGAAGCGGGTGTCGTGCGTGTTCAGCAGCGCGGTGTTCAGCAGGCTCAACATCCGCTGGTGGTCGTCCGCCATGGGCAACAGGGCATGCAGGGTGTTGCGGATCTTCCCCGTCATCACCGCAGCTTCCAGGCCCTTGCCGCACACGTCCCCGAGCACGACGAGCGAGGCGTCGCCCTCCACCGCCGGCGGGTGGACGTCGTAGAAGTCCCCGCCGATCCGCTCGTGGTCCAGGGAGGGACGGTAGCCGCCCGCGTACTCGACACCGGAGACCTGGTGCAGTGACGGGGGGAGCAGCTCCCGCATCAGCGTCTCGGTGATCGAGGCCTGCTCCGCGTACAGACGGGCGGCCGACATCGCGGCGCCCGCGCGGGCGGCGAACAGTCGGGCGAAGACCTCCTCGCCCTCCGTGAACGCGGCGCCGTCGGCGTGACGGAGGAGGACCAGGGCGCCGGCGGGCACCCCGTGTCCGGGCAGGGGAGTGATGACGATCGACCCCACCGGACCGAAACCGTCGGGAATGAGCCACGAGGGAGCGGCCTCGGGGTCGATCCAGCGGGAGGGAACGGGCGGGAAGCCCTGGAGCGCCTCCCCGAGCCCCGGTACCTCGTTGGGGTTGGCGGCCACACCGAACTCCGACGGCGTTCCACCGCGGAGGCAGGCCACCACGGGCAGTTCACGCCCGCGCGTCGGGGCGATCACCAACGCCGCGTCCGCGAGGTGCTCCGCCGCCATCTGCGCCGTGACGTCCATGCACCGGTCCAGATTGAGAGAGGAGAGGAGGAGGTTGGAGGCCTGGGTCAGGAACGCCGTGCGCTCCTGTTCCATCCGCAGGGCTTCACGGGCCAGGCGGTGGTCGGTGTCGTCGACCAGCCACCACACCACCGTGCCGTCCTCGCGTACCGACGGGTGCGCCTCGTAGGTACGGTCGCCCACCGGGCCCTGCACCATCGGGTCCCGGTCGGCGCCGGGGCGCTGCGCCGGAACCGCGGCGAGGTACCGGGCGTGCGCCGACGACAGCCAGCCGGGTACCGCGTCCGAGAGCGCCGATCCCGAGTGGGCGCCCGGGAAGACCAGACCGGCGGCCGCGTTGACGAACACCAGGTCCGCCTCGGCGTCCGCCACCAGTACCGGGTAGGGGACCTCACCCCACGGAATGCCCACCGCGGTCGAACCGGCAGATGACTGGGTGGAATTCACCAAACGTAGAAGGCCCGCTGCGCGAACCCCTCACCTCATCGTCTCGAAGGAAACATCCTTGCCTTCCGGCAACCATCCTCCATTCGTTGTTCCCTTGGCAACCAGGCCCCCCGTGCGGCGCCGTCCCCCACCGGACGCACACCGGACGAACACACCGTCTCCTCCGATGCGCGGCCCGGCGCCGTGAGAACCGTCACCCGTTCGTGACGGCATGGCCTCCGGGCGGGCGGGCAGACGGGCGTCGGGTCGATGCGAATCGCCGGACGCGAGACGTCAGCCGTACGGACGTCGACCGCCCGTCGGCGTCCTCTACCCGCACAGCCGGCCGGCCCCTGACCCCGACGGCACGGTGCCCATGATCAGCCGGTAGCGGTCACGACGAGGTGGAGGTGGCCACAGGTGTTCTCGGTGGACGTCCGGCGCACCGCGCAGGCATGCGTGTTCGCCCTCCGCGGCGAGCTCGACTACGACAGCGCCGTCCAGCTCCAGGAAGCAGCCGACCTGGTCCTCACCGGCCCCGACCAACCGGGGCTGGTCGTGGCCGACTGCACGGCCCTTGCCTTTTGCGACTCCTCCGGCATCGGCGGCCTGATCAGGATCTACCAGAAGTTGTCCGCGCACGGCGGATTGCTGCGCCTTGCGGCGGCCCCGGGCTCGGTGGCGCGGGTCTTCGCGCTGACCGGCCTGGACCAGGCGATCGCTGTCCATCCCACACCAGAGAACGCCCTGTTGTCCGGCGCTGGTCCACGAGAATCCGGCAGCGAGGCCGTCGCGCCTCCAGCGCGTCGGGCAAGCGAGAGGTCGACAGGGCGATGACCCGAGTTCCAGGACAGCAGCCGCCGGCGACCGCCGGTCCGGGAGGCGCCCCCGACAACGGCATCACACGCGACATCGAACGCGGGGTCGACGGGATGGACGGTCGCCCGGAGCATGACCTGCGGGCCCTCTTCGGCCAGTCCACGGCCGTCTTCGCTTCGCTGGCCGGCCCCGCCCACATGGTGGAGGAAGCCAACGCGGCCTTCTTCAGCGCGATCGGCGCCGGAGAACACGTGCGCACGAGGATCCCGCTGAAAGAGGTGATGCCCCAACCGGAGGCACAGGGCATCCTCAAGCTGCTGGACCGGGTCTACCGGGCTGGCGAACGCCACGCCGGGCCGGACACCCGCACCGTCCTGGACCACGGCCCCGCGGCACGCGAGGCGTACTTCGACTTCACGTACGAGCCACGCCTCGACGCCGCCGGCAACGTCATGGGCGTACTCGTCACCGGAGTGGAGACCACGCAGGTCAAGCAGGCCCAACGGCTCACCGCCGAACACCGGGCGCTGCTCGAACAGATCGCCCGCCAGGCACCGTTGGAACAGGTACTGGACGGTATGGCCCGCACCATCGAGGAACTCGCCCCCGAGGAAGTCCTGGTCTCCGTCCTCCTCGCCGACGCCGAGGGCCGGCACCTGCACCACGGCGCCGCCCCCAGCCTCCCCGACTTCTACAACCAGGCCATCGACGGCATCGCCGCGGGCGAGGGCGTCGGCTCTTGCGGCACGGCCGCACACCGGCGGCAACCCGTCATCGTCAGCGACATCGCCACCGACCCCTTCTGGGACGACTTCCGCGACCTGGCCGGGAAGGCCGGCGTGGCAGCCTGCTGGTCCACCCCGATCCTGGCCAGGGACAAGTCGCTGCTGGGCACCTTCGCGATGTACCACCGCGTTCCCCGCGCACCGCAGGAGTCCGACCTGGCCCTCGCCCGGATGTTCGCCGACACGGCGGCCCTCGCCATCGAGCGGCACCAGGCCGAACGGGCCCGCGCCCTCGCCGAGGCCCGGGAGGAAGCCGCACGCCGGGACCTCGCGTTCCTGCTGGCGGCCAGCACCTCGCTCTCCTCCGACCTCGACTACACCGAGACCCTGCGGCGCCTGACGACCGCGTGCGCCCCGGCCCTGGCGCCGCTCTGCACGGTCGACGTCATCGACGCCGGACGCGTCAAACGCGTCGCCACGACCGCGCCCTCCCCGCTCGAAGAGCGGCTCCTCGCCTCCCACATCCCCGTCTACGACGCCGACGACGACGCCGTGTCCCGGGTCCTGGCCACCGGCCTGAGCGAGGTCGCCCGACGCACCCCCACCGGCCCGGGCCCGTGGAACGACCTGAACGTCACCGGCTACCTGTGCGTCCCGCTGCTCGACCGCGGCTCGGCCTTCGGCGTCATGACCCTGCTCACCACCGGCGAGAACGCGTTCGACGGACACACCGTCGCGCTGGCCGAGGAACTCGCCCGCCGCGCCGCCTCCGCGGCCGTCAACGCCCGCCAGTACACCCAGCGCGCCGCCCTCGCCCGCGACCTCCAGTCCGGTCTGCTGCTGCCCGAGGTCCCGAACGTGCCCGGCGCCGACATCGCCACCTACTACCACCCCGCGGGCGAAGGCCTCAACATCGGCGGCGACTTCTACGACGTGTTCCCCCTCGGAGAAGGCACCTGGGCGTTCATGCTCGGCGACGTCTGCGGACGCGGCGCCACCGCCGCCACCACCACCGCCCTCGTCCGCCACACCGCCCGTGCCGTCGCCCCACTGCTCCCGGACCCCGAAGCCGTGGTCCGCGCGGTCAACAAGGCACTCCTCGACCGCCCCAGCAGCCACGGAACCGGCTTCGTCACCCTCGTCTACGGGCACCTGAAGCCCGTCGCCGGCGGCGGGCTCGACATCACCCTCGTCCGAGCCGGCCACACCCACCCCCTCCTCATCGACGCCCGGCAGACCCCGCGCCCCGTCACCGGCGAGGGCCTGCTCCTGGGAATCACCCGCACCCCCGACCTGACCGCCCGCCACATCCGCCTGGAGCCCACCCAGAGCCTGCTGCTCTACACCGACGGCATCACCGAAGCCCGCAACGAGCACGAAGAGCAGTTCGGCGAGGAAGGCCTCGCCAACGCCCTGGCCACACCCCGGCTGGACACCGCACCGGACGTCATCGACGCCCTGATCCGCGCGGTGCGGGCCTTCAGCGGGGCGGGCGGCATCGATGACGACCAGGCGGCCCTCGTCCTGACCGCGACCGCTGCCGCGACCTCCGGTCCGTAGGCCGCGAGCACGGTCGGAACCGAATCGGTCGGATCCGGTCGAGCCGGTCCGGTCGGGGTGCGATCTACGCGGAGGAGAGGTGCGATGGAAGCCTGCACCCGTCCCTCATCGGGCCGACAAGCGGCCGGACAGAGCGGAGTGATCGCCGTGACCGCACCTGTGGAACCCGCGACACGCCGGGCCGGCCGGTGGGGCGCCAGGGCACGGGCCGGCGTGACGGGCGCCGCGTGCCTGGTTCTCGCCCTTGCCCTCGCCCCCGCGGCACAGGCCGGGTCCGGCCTCGCCGCCCCCGCCGAGCGCTGTACGCCGGGCTGGGTGTGCGGATGGACCGGTCCCGTGTACACCGGGGTGGTGAGCCTGGTGGCGCAGGACATGCCGCAGTACCCGGAGACGACCGCGTACGTCGGGTTCAACGACGGAACGTCGGTGTGGAACGGCTCCGGCACCCGGCGGGCCGACGGCGTCCTCCGGGGCCGGTGCGTCACCGTCTACAACAAGGCCGGCTACGAGGGACGGAGTCTGACCATCGGCCCCGGCAAAGGCGTCGAGCGGCTTCCGGCGTCCTTCGGGCACATCCACTCCGGCCGCTTCCACGACTGCCGCGTCTCCTGACCCGGCGCGGACCACCGCTTCGGACCACCACTCCGACTACCGCTCTGCCGGGGACTCCCGTCGTCGTGTGGCCCCGAGGCTGCCGAGCAGGGAGAGGGCCTGGGCGCTGGGGCTTTCCGGTGCGGCGTGGTAGACGACGACCTGCTGGCCGACGGCTCCTCGGACGTCGAAGGAGTGGTAGGTGAGCGAGAGGGGCCCGACCTCGGGGTGGACGAGTTCCTTGGCGTCGTGCGACTTGCCGTAGACCGTGTGCGAGGACCACAGCGCGGCGAACTCCTCGCTCGCTCCGCGCAGGAGGCGCACCAGCTCCGGCAGGCGCGGGTAGTGCGGGTCGATGCCGGTCGCCTGGCGCAGGCCGGCCACGACCGCCTCGGCCGCCCGGTTCCAGTGCGTGAAGAACACGCGGGCGGCCGGATCGAGGAAGATCATGCGAGCGAGGTTGTCCACTTCTCCGAACGGTGAGAACAGTGCGTCGGCCAGGGTGTTCGCCGCCAGGAAGTCCGTGGCCGGGTTCAGGACGAACGTCGGGGTGCCGGTGAACCCGTCCAGCAGTTGCCTCAGCATCACACCGGCGGTTTCCCTCGGCGGCGCCCGATGGCCGTCCGGCACGGCACCCACGAGCCGGTGCAGATGCTCGCGCGCCTCGACGTCCATGCACAGGGCATCGCCGATCACGTCGAGGATCTGCGGGGAGGGGCTGCGTTCGCGGCCCTGTTCCAGGCGGGCGTAGTAGTCGGTGTTCATGCCGGCGAGAACGGCGACCTCCTCGCGGCGCAGTCCGGCCACTCGACGCCGACCGTGGGAGGCCAGCCCCACGTCGCCCGGTTGCAGGCGTGCGCGGTGGGCGCGCAGGAAGTCTCCGAGTTCGTTGCTGGTCACACCCACAGGCTAGGGGGCGTTCCGGGCCTGTGCCTGGGTGTGCCGTACCCCGGCACGACCTGCCCTGGCCGGCGCTCCTCCCGCGCCCCAGACTCCGAAGGGCGAACACGGCCGGGAGCACGTCCATGACGGGGGCCCCGGCACCGCGGGCGACGTCCCGAGGACGCGTTCCCCCATCCTCAACACCCTTCCCCTCCAAGGAGAACCGAGCATGACGCAGACCGGCAAAGTCGTGGCGATCACCGGCGCCAGCAGCGGTATCGGGGAGGCGACCGCCCGCCGACTGGCAGCCGACGGACACCGGGTGCTTCTCGGCGCACGCCGCACCGACCGCCTGGAACGACTGACGGAGCAGATCACCGCGGAGGGCGGGGCCGCCGCCTTCCGCACCCTGGACGTCACCGACGCGCAGGACGTGTGCGCGTTCGTCGACGCCGCGCGCACCGAGTTCGGCCGGATCGACGTCCTCGTGAACAACGCGGGAGTGATGCCGCTGTCTCCTCTGGCGACGCTGAAGACCGACGAGTGGGACCGCATGATCGACGTCAACGTGCGAGGTGTCCTCCACGGCATCGCCGCCGCCCTGCCGGCGATGCGCGCCCAGGGCGCCGGCCACATCGTGAACATCGCCTCCGTCGGCGCGTACGAGGTCTCGCCCACCGCCGCGGTGTACTGCGCCACCAAGTTCGCCGTCCGCGCGATCTCGGAGGGGCTGCGCCAGGAGTCCGGCGGGGACGTCAGGGTCACCCTGGTCTCGCCGGGGGTGACCGAGTCCGAACTCGCCGACGGCATCTCGGACCCGGCCGCCCGCGAGGCCATGAAGGCCTACCGCGCCGTGGCGCTGCCCGCCTCGGCGATCGCGGACGCCATCGCCCATGTCGTCTCCCAGCCACCGGAGGTGGACGTGAACGAGGTGATCATCAGGCCCGTCGCGAGCGCGCAGTAGCCGGTGGGGGCGGGACGCCCCTCATCGCCGACACGGCTCCGGCGACCGGCCTACTCTTCCGCGCTGCCGTCGATGCGGTGGAGGAGGTGGAGCAACGTGGTGCGGTCGGCCGGGGACAGGTCCGCGTAGCACGCGGCGAGCACCTCGTCGGCGATCCGGTGTCCCGTGCTCAGGACCTCTTCGCCGGAGGACGTGAGGTAGTGCTCGATACGGCGGCCGACACCAGGCCTTCGCTCGATCAGCCCCAGCGTGGTGAGCCGGCCGGCGAGGGTACCGAAGGCCTGCTCGCTCTGGAAGGTCGCCGAGGCCAGGGTGCGGGCCGATGCGCCGGGCGTCCGACTGATCGCGCGGAGGGCGTCCCACTGCGCCAGCGTCGTGCCGGCAGCGGCAAGGCGGCTGTCCAGTGCGCGGTGCTGCCTGTACTGGGCCTGCTTCACCGCTCTTCCAAGGAGCTGCAGTTCATCGGGCATGAGTCCAGCCTAATGCATGACTAAGCTTGTTTAACTAAACAAGTTTAGTTATGGTCTTGCCATGCCCACAACCAAGAACGTCGCGCTGTACCCGGACCTGTCCCTCACCCTGACGGAAAGCGGGACCGGCAGGCCCTGCCTGATCCTGCACGGCGGCGGAGGCCCGGCCACGGTCGCCGGCCTCGCCTCCCACTTCGCACGGACCGCACTCGCCATCACACCGGTCCACCCGGGATGGGACGGCACCCCTCGCCCGGAATGGCTGACCGGCATCGACGACCTCGCCCTCGCCTACCTGCGGTACCTCCAGGACCGGGGGCTGCGCGATGTCCTGGTGGTCGGTTCGTCCATCGGCGGCTGGATCGCCGCGGAGATGGCCGTACGGGACGCCGGCGGAATCCTGACCGGACTCGTTCTCATCGACCCCGTCGGCGTACACGTCGAGGGCGAACCGATCAGGGACTTCTTCACCCTCGACGCCCGCGGTGTGGCCGAGTACGCCTGGCACGACCCGGCCCGCTTCCAACGCGACCCCGAAACGCTCCCGGCCGACCAAGTCGCCCTCCAGCGCGAGAACATGACCACGCTTCGCGTCCTGGCAGGCGACCCCTACATGCACGACCCGAAGCTGCTGCGCAGGCTGGGGCGCGTCGAGGTTCCCGCTCTCCTGCTCTGGGGTGAGAGCGACCGCATCGCGACCCCCGCCTACGGCGCCGCCTACGCCCAGGCCTTCGCCGACGGCCGGCTGCACGTCCTTCCCGAGGCAGGCCACCTGCCGCAACTGGAACGCCCCGAAGCGACCTTCGCCGCGATCGACAGCCACCTGCGCGACACCGCCGCCGACCCCTCCGGCCCTCGGCCCTCCGGGGAGCCGAGCCGCGGCAAGTGACCTCGGGCGCGGCTCGGAGACAGCGGGAGTCACGACGTCCTGGCTGACGTGACATGTGCCCCAATCTATCGGTCGGCGTCCATGTGAGCGGCGCGGAGCCATTCCGCCTCGAACTCGGCCCTGCTGATCTCCATGCCCGCGAGATCGGGGTCGAAGAGGTCCACGACGGGCGGGTTGAACGGCCAATCATCCGGACCGCTCTTGACGGCGGCCCCGTCGTCCCCGAGTTCCACCTGGCGAAGCCGGCGCCCGTCCGGTCCGACTTCCATCAGGTAGTCCGCGGCATCGACGCCATCCTCGCCGTCCCATCGGCGCCGCAGGTGAACGACGCTCCGGCCGGCCAGGGCGCCGAAGCCGGGGCCGTCGCGCTGAGCAGTGCGCTGAGCCTTCAAGGCGTCCAGGTCGCCGGGCATGGTCGGTGCGTCGATGTCGACCGCGTTCAGGTCCCATGTCTCGGCGCGATCGACCGTGTCCGCGTGGTCGACGACCTCCACCTCGGCGAACGCCGCGACGATTTCCCGGGCCGACCTCGCGTGGACCCACCACCACGATGCGCCCATGCCATGGTCGTGCAGGACGAGGAAGCGCATCTTGCGAGTCGTGTCAGTGTCGGTCACATGGGCCGAGCTTACGGTCCGCCCTCCCATCGGCGGGCGGTTGGTGGGGGCTTCGGGGGCTCCGGACCGCAGCTTTGCGACGGACGGTGACCACCAGTGCCTCACGTGGCCGTCGCGCACGCGGGAACCGTGCCGCGCCCCGGTCGGGCGAGGGATTCGGTCGTGTGGGGACGGCGGGGTCAGGCGCGGTCGATGTGCACGCTGGTGGACTTCACCCGGGCCGTGACCTGCACGCCCGCCTCCAGACCGAGTTCCTCGACCGCCTCACGGGTCAGCAGGGACACCACCCGGTGCGGGCCGGCCTGGATCTCCACCTGCGCGGCGACATCGCCGAGTTTGATACCGGTCACGATGCCCGGGAACGCGTTGCGGGCCGAGGTGGAGGAGGCGTCGTCGGCGGCGCTCTCCTGGGCGACCTCCACACAGAACGCGGCGAGGTCGGGGCCGTCGACGATGCGGCGGTTGCCGTCGCGGTGGGTGGGGAACCGCTCCGCGTCGGCCCATCGCCGGACCGTGTCGACGCTCACGCCCAGCAGCTCGGACGCCTGACCCATGGTGTAGGACTCCATGCGGCACAGCCTAGGGGTCGGCCGCGGCCGGCCAGTGATCGGCTGCCGTGCGACTGCCGTACAGGGGGAAGGGCCACGGCGCGCCACGGCACGCTCCGAGCGGTGGTCGAAGCGCTCCCGACACCCGGCCCGGTTCCACCCGGTCAGGCGGAGACCAAGAGCGAGGTGACCGTGTTGATCGTCAACGACGACGTGGGTGCGCCCGGCGCGGCGGCCAGGCGCAGGGTCGGGAAGCGGGTGAAGAGGGCCGACAGGGCCGTGCGGAGCTGGAGTCGGGCCAGGGGCGCGCCCAGGCAGAAGTGCGGGCCGCGACCGAACGCCAGGTGGGGGCCGCCCCCTTTCGTGAGCCGGAAGCCGCCGCCGCCGTCGCGGCAGGTGTCGCGGTTCGCCGCCGAGTAGCACAGCAGCAGCGCGTCACCCGCGCGGATCCGTTGCCCGCCCAGCGTCACGTCCTCGCGGGGGAAGGTGAAGGGCAGGGCGAAGACGCTCGCGTCGTGGCGCAGTGACTCCTCGACCACCTCGTCCCAGGCCACGGCGCCGTCGAGGACGCGGGCCAGCTCGCGCGGATGCTCCAGCAGGGCGCGTACCGCGTTGACGAGCGCGGCCACCGTCGTGTCGAAGCCGGCGGCGAGGAACAGCCAGAGGGTGTCCCGGGCCTCTTGCGGACTCAGCCCGCCATCGGAGTCGGCCGACCTTGACCAGGGCACGCCCGTCGAGGCGGCCTGCCGGATCATCGTCCTCGAAGACCAGCTGGAGGAAGCCCAGCGGATCAACGAGGCATACCGGCGCGCCACCGAATCGACCGACCCGCGGGCCGGCTCCTGAGGCGGGTGGGCCCGCCGACACCGGCGGGCCGCCGCGCCCGACCCGCCTCCGTGACGGCAGACGGTTTCTCCATGCCATTCATGGAGAGTGCGGCAATACCTGTGACGGCGGCATGAGGGTTTACCGTCCCCCGCGGGGAAGGTATGTGCGGTAACGGGCCGAATGCAATTATTGAACGCACCCACGCCGCTACGGCGTGCTACTGTCGATCTCAGCTGCAGTCGTGGTTCCCAAAACTTCAAGCGGTTCCACCGGCTTTTTCGCCGCTGGAAACCCTTGCTTATCTCCGGTCATTTCCCGGCAGGGCATCATCGCGGCGACCCGGCTATCCGCACATCGCGGATCCTGGCGTACTGCCCCAAGGGAGACTCGACATGGCGTCCGGCACTGTGAAGTGGTTCAACGCGGCAAGAGGGTTCGGGTTCATCGGGCAGGATGCCGGCGGAGCCGACCTGTACGCCCACTTCGCGAACATCACGACCCCGGGCATCAACGAGCTGCTCGAAGGCCAGAAGGTCACCTACGACATCGCGCAGGGTCCCAAGGGACCGCTGGCGGAGAACATCATTCCCGCCTGATGCCGACACGTACTTCGTAGCTGGGACCCGCATCCCTCGGGGTGCCGGACCCAGCTGCGGACATCTCCCGCAGTGTTCCCGCTGCGCAACGATATCCATCCGTGGGCTCCTTCCGGGCAAACGGACTTCTTGGCGGCAGCCGGCCGCATCGAGCCACCCGCTCCGGTCGAGGTGCTCGATCCCGAGCCGCGGCCCCGGTCTTTCGCCCCCTCGGGGCTTCGCCCGGCATCGCCCCTTCGAGTGCCCGTGCCCGCAGCTGCTTCCGTATTTCTTTCGGCATCTTTTTCCGTATGGATTCAGACGCTTTCGCATTTCATCCGGCCCGTTCTCGCGTTTTCCCGTGCTGCTCTTCCGCCGCGTGAATTCCTTGATACGCGCCATGTCAAGGAAGGTTCTCCATGAACCCCACACGCACGAACGACCGCTCCTCCCGCACACGCGGCCGTACCGGCAGCACCTCCTACAGCGCGGCCGCCGGATCGGGTCGCGGCAGCCGCTTCGGTTCGTCCTCCCCGAGCCGTTCGTCCTCCCCGAGCCGCTCGGGTGGATACGGCCGTCGGCCCGCCGCGCTCCAGGGCGAGTTCGCCCCGCCCAAGACGATCACCCCGGCGCTTCCCGCCGTCGAGGCGTTCGCCGACCTCGACATGCCCGGGGAACTGCTGGCCGCGCTCACCACGCAGGGCCTGAGCGTTCCCTTCCCGATCCAGGGCGCGACCCTCCCCAACACGCTCGCAGGCCGCGACGTGCTCGGCCGCGGGCGCACCGGCTCCGGCAAGACCCTGGCCTTCGGCCTGGCCCTGCTGGCCCGCACCGCCGGACAGCGCGCCGAACCGCACCAGCCGCTGGCCCTGATCCTGGTCCCCACCCGCGAGCTCGCCCAGCAGGTCACCGACGCCCTCACGCCCTACGCCCGCTCGGTGAAGTTGCGCCTGACCACGGTCGTCGGCGGCATGTCGATCGGCCGCCAGGCCGCTGCCCTGCGCAACGGCGTCGAGGTGGTCGTCGCCACGCCGGGACGCCTCAAGGACCTCATCGACCGTGGCGACTGCCGGCTGAACCAGGTCGCGATCACGGTCCTCGACGAGGCCGACCAGATGGCCGACATGGGCTTCATGCCCCAGGTCACCGCCCTCCTGGACCAGGTACGCCCCGAAGGCCAGCGGATGCTCTTCTCCGCCACCCTCGACCGCAACGTCGACCTCCTGGTGCGCCGCTACCTCACCGACCCGGTCGTGCACTCCGTGGACCCGTCCGCGGGCGCGGTCACCACGATGGAGCACCACGTCCTGCACGTACACGGCGCGGACAAGCAGCGGACGGCGACGGAGATCGCGGCACGCGAAGGCCGAGTGATCATGTTCCTCGACACCAAGCACGCCGTGGACCGCCTCACCCTGGACCTCCTCAACAGCGGAGTCCGCGCCGCGGCCCTCCACGGCGGGAAGTCGCAGCCGCAACGCACCCGGACCCTGGCCCAGTTCAAGACCGGACACGTCACCGTCCTCGTCGCCACGAACGTCGCCGCCCGCGGCATCCACGTCGACAACCTCGACCTCGTGGTGAACGTGGACCCGCCGACCGACCACAAGGACTACCTCCACCGCGGCGGCCGCACCGCCCGCGCGGGCGAGTCCGGCAGCGTCGTCACCCTGGTCACCCCCAACCAGCGCCGCGAGATGACCCGGCTCATGGCGGCCGCCGGCATCGTCCCCCAGACCACCCAGGTCCGCTCGGGCGAGGCCGAACTGCACCGGATCACCGGCGCCCAGGCTCCCTCCGGCATCCCCGTGACGATCTCCGCTCCCGTGGTCGAGCGCTCCAAGAGCACCGCCGCCGCCCGCCGCAGGCGCCGGCCCACCACGCCCGCGGCAGCCCGCCGCGCGAACGTGCGGCAGCCCTCCTCCTTCGATGCGGCGGCCTAGAACATCCCGATGAGGAAACTGACCCATCTCTGCAGGAGGTACCTTTTGACGCTCGTCCAGATGCAGCCCCACCTGCCGAAGACCACCCCCGCGCACCCGACGGTCGCCGAGACCACCGACGCGGCCGCACTCCAGGTCGGCGACGACATGACCGTCGAGGTGGCCCTGTACGTCATGGCCAGTGCCCGCGCGAGTCACCTCCTCGTCCACGACGAGGACGGCCACCGCACCGGCATGGTCACTCGAACCCGGCTCACGGCCTTCCGCGACAGCCCGGCCTACACGGACCTGGTGCGACTGCGCGACATCCCCGGTGACCGCGGTCCGCTCACGTCGCAGCCCGTGGCCGCGCGGCCCGAGCCCGAGTACGCGCCGCGGCGCCACCGGCTCGACGTCCTGCCCGTGGCCGGCGAACAAGGCAACGCTCCGGGCGTTCTCGCCCTCGCAGGCTGATCCGCCTCACGTTCGGCACCACCGCCCGTCCACTTCTCCCCTGTGAGGCATCATGCGCTGCGTCATCGCCCGTTTCCCGTTCGACCTCACCAAGAGCGGCGTCCTGGAAACGATGAAGGGCGTCAAGCCCGAAGAGGTCACCGGCGACTCCGTGATCATCGGCCGCCGTACCTACCCCGTCAAGCAGGTCGGTCAGGTCATCACCCGCCAGGACCGTCGTGACTTCAGCGCCGGCGAGGTCCTCCGCGCCATGACGCAGCTCGGCTTCACCTGCCGCGGTCTTCCCCGGGCCGCCACGCCCGTACGCGCCCTCAGCCCGATCCAGCAGGCCTCCGCGATGCTCGGCACCCCCGTGGCCGTCTGACCCACAGGCACAGGAAGCGGCCGGGACCGACGAGGTCCCGGCCGCTGCGCGTGGGCCGCGATCCCACCTGCATACCGCCCCGGCATCCCCCTGCTCCTGTGACCAGGCGCAGCAGGGCGGCCGGGCACGGCCTCAGGCGCCTTGCGTCAGTCGGTCCCTTCGACGTACGACGCGAGGTTGGCCAGCGACGAGGCGATTCCGGCCTGGTGGTCCGCCGGGTCGATGCCGGCCGGCACATCCGTGGCGATGACGGTCACCTCCGTCCCGGCACCGGCCGGGGCCAGGTCCCAGGTCATCGTCATGGTGCCGGCGTACGACGGATCGTCGGCCTCGAACACCGCCCGCTGTACGACGCGCACCGCCGGCAGCAGTTCGGCGAACCCGATGTCGACGACATCCGTTCCGGCCGACGTCTTGCCGGGGCTGTCGCCGGCATCGAGGTACGTCAGGACCATCCGGAACCCGCCACCGGGCTGCGGATCCCACCGTTCGACGTGCCCGCGCATGCCGTCCGGCGGCAGCCAGGCCTCCAGTGACTTCGGGTCGAGCAGGGCGCGGTAGACGGTCTCCGGCGGTGCCGCGATCACCCGGGCGGCGCGGTCGATCCTGCTCATGACCCGATCCTAGGCCGTGTCGCGCCGGCCGGGGCGGGCCCGGGCCACGACGGCGGTGGCTACTTGGATTCGACTCGGCCGACCGGATGCGGGCCGGACGTCAGTGCCTCGCGCTCCGTCCGCCAGTCGTCGCTGCCGGGCTGGAACCGGGTGCGCAGGTACGCCGAGGTGAGTCGGGCCAGGGCGGCGACCCGCTCGGGGTTCTCGTCGGTGGTTTCGTCGACGTCGTATCCGGAGATTCCGCCGAGGCCGTGTTCGGCGTCGAACAGGGTGAGCAGGGCCTTGGGCGCGGGGGAGAGGCGGTAGGGGTCCGCGTGCCAGTCGGGGCCGATGTCGGTGAAGTGCCGGGAGTCGTCCTTGTCGCCGGCGACGACCAGTGCGGGTGTGGTCATGGTCGAGAAGTCGGTGCCGTGGAGGATCGACACCTGCTCGGCCATGAACCCGTTGAGGACGTCGCCGCCCCTGCCGGGCGAGGCCAGCAGGACACCCGCCTTGATCCGGGGCTCGACGAGGCTCACCTCTTCCCCGGTGTCGGGGTCGGTGATCCGGGCGCCCAGCAGAAGACTTGCGGTCCATCCGCCGAGGGAGTGCCCGGCGACGGCGATCTTGTCGTGGTCGATGCGGCCGGCCAGGTGCGGCACCGTGTCCTCGATCGTGTCGAGCCGGTCGAGGATGTGCGTCATGTCCTCGGCGCGCGAGCGCCAGAAGAACGGGGCTCCCGGGGCATCGGCGAGCCGGTCGCTCAGCGTCCGGGAGCTGAGGTGGGTGGGCTGGATGACGACGAATCCGGCCGCCGCCCAGAGGTTGGCGAGCGGCGCGTAACCGTGGAGGGAGGAGAGGAAGTTCGAGCCGCCGTGGCCGTGCGACAGAAGGATGACGGGAAGGTCCGTTCCCGTCACGGGCGCGGTGACGCGCACCTGGAGATGCACGGGGCGTCCGGGCACGGGAAGCACCACCGGGCTGAAGGAGAGGGTCGGGGCGGGCGGGATCGAGGGGTCGGTGGTGACGGTGGATGTGCTCATGACGCGAGGTTCCCTTCTGAGGGGCCTTGCCGCCCATCGCTCTGGCCGTACCGATGGGGACACGACGACGGGCAGAGCGCTTCAGCCGGACCAGCGAGTCGGGCCGGTCGAGGCGGCGGACAAGGCGGTCGATGGCGGCTGCCTGGGCTACCCTGAAACGGAGCAATGCTCCAATTAATATGCGGAGCGCTGCTCCGCTTTGTCAAGTGGAACAAGCGGAAGGAGAGCGTGATGCCCACCGACAGCCCCGCCGAGAAGGCGCCGGCCCGCAGCAAACGGGCCGATGCGCTGCGCAACCAGGAGGTGGTGCTCAGTGCCGCCGCCGAGGTCTTCGTCACCTCCGGCGTCGACGCGCCGATCCGCCAGATCGCCGCCCGGGCGGGCGTGGGGATGGCCACGATCTACCGCCACTTCCCGACCCGGGCGGATCTCGTCACCGCCGTCTACCGCCACCAGATCGAGGCGTGTGCCGAGGCCGGCCCTCACCTGCTGGCCACCGCCGAGACCCCGCTCGCCGCACTGCGCCAGTGGATCGACCTCTTCGTCGACTTCCTCGTCACCAAGCACGGGCTCGCCGACGCCCTGCAGTCCGACAGCACGCGCTTTGCCGCGCTGCACACCTACTTCATCGATCGCCTGTTGCCCGTATGCGCCGAACTGCTCGACGCCGCGGTCGCATCAGGCGACATCAGGCCCGGCACGCAGCCCTACGAACTCATGCGGGGCATCGGCAACCTGTGCATCGGACGCGACAGCGATCCGCGCTACGACCCTCGCCGATTGATCGACCTGCTCCTCCGGGGGCTCCGGACACCCCCGCCGTCCTGATCGTCCGTCGTGGGACGCACACGGCCGAATCCGGCCGGATGGTCAAGGTGCGGGGTTCGGTGGCCGAAGGAGGAGGTGGCAGTCGTCCCCTCACACCAGGGAGTTCCCCGTGCGTCGTCCGCTTGGCATCCCGCGTCCCGTACTGGCCGCCGCCCTCTTGCTCGCCGCTCCCGTCGTGGCGTCGACGTCCCCCGCGTACGCCGATCCCGTCAACCCCGCCCATCACGCCGATCGCGCTGTTCAGGAAACCGGCGAGCGTGCGACGTACCTCGTCACCCTCGCCCCCGGCGCCGATCCCGAGCGGGTGATGCGCGAAACCGGCGTCACGGAGGTCCGGTACGTGTATCGCAGCGCGGTGCGCGGCTTCGCCGCCGACCTGGACGGGCGGCAACTGGCCGCGCTGCGGGCGCACCCCGACGTCGCGGCCATCGAGCGGGACGGCCGGGCCGTCGGGGCGCCGGTGGAGGAGGGGGCTACAGGCCGTTGGTGAAGAGCAGTTCATTGGGGCTGGTCTTGCTGACGGCGCTCAGGGCGTCCTTGGTGGACTCGGCGGAGAGGAACTCGGCGACTTCCGCGGACGGCGCGGTCGGATGGGCCTGCTTGTAGAGCGCGGCGACGCCGGCGGCGTGCGGGGAGGCCATGGAGGTGCCGTTCAGGGAGACGGCGCCGCCGCCGAGCTTCGCCGAGACGATGTCCTCGCCCGGCGCGTAGATCTCCAGGCACGTGCCGTAGTTGGAGAAGGACGTCTCCTCGTCCCACCGGTTGGAAGCCCCGACCGTGTACACCCGGTCGGCGGAGGCGGGGGAGACCAGGCAGGCGTCCTTGGAGTCGTTGCCGGCCGCGATGACGGGGACCACGCCCGCGTCGGACAGCGCGGTGGCGGCATTGTTGAGGGTCACGGACTTGTCCCCGCCGAGGGAGCCGTTCAGCACGGCCGGCTGCTTGGCGTTCTTGAGCACCCAGTCGAATCCGGCGATCATCCCCGAGTACGAGCCCCGGCCTTCGCAGTCGAGGACGCGGACGCTGACGAGGTCGGCCTTGCGCGCGACCCCGTACGTCTTCCCGGCGACGGTTGCGGCGACATGCGTGCCGTGGCCATTGCAGTCCTGACCCTGACGTCCGTCGGCCATCGCGTCGAAGCCGAAGGTGGCCCGGCCGCCGAACTCGTCGTGGGCGTAGTCGATGCCCGTGTCGAGGATGTACGCGGTGACCCCGGCGCCATTGCCCTGCGGGGTGAACCGGCCGTCGCCCTGGCCGTTCGACTTGTCCCACTCCCGCTGGTCGATCCGATCCAGACCCCAGGACTTGGAGGGGGCCCGGGTGCCCGGCGCGATGACCGGCCGCGGCGGGGCCATGACCTTGACGTCCTGTTCCACCGCCTTCACACCCGGGTTCGCCCGGACGATGCCCAACTGCAGCTTGTCGAGCGGGGCGGCGAAGCCGTTGATGGCCTTGCCGTAGACGAAGGTCGGCTTCAGCTTGAGCCGCTGCGCGAGCTTCGCCGCGTCCACGCCCCGGCCGAGGGTCACGATGTAGGTGCCGGGCACCCCGTTGGCGGCTGCCGTGGTCAGCGGTGCCGGGGTCGGCTCCGGCGCCGCGGTGGGCTGGGACGCGGTGGCGAGGGGCGCGCCGAAGGTCAGGGCGGCGGTGACGGCGGTCGCCAGTGCGAGCTTGGTACGTGTGGTCATGCCGCGGAGCGGATCATGCAGAAACAAGCAGAACCTACGACATCGCCCGGTGGTTCGGCCGCCGTCCGAGGCGTACCTGAATGCGCTCCGCCGAGTGGGCGTCCCACCGGTGCCCGCACCGCTCCCCGGGCCCCGCGGGCACGCCGACCGGGTCACGGTCGCGCGCAGCGGCGTACCGGCCTCTCGCCGGCCCGCCCCCCAGATGGCCACCCGGACGCGGTGGGTGAGCCCGCGCCTGGTCATGGCGGCGGACACCTGGGCTCTCGCGTCTGCGCGACACTGGCAGGGTGACGGACAGCGAACGGCAGACGGATCGGCGGTTGGAGCGGGCCATCCTGGAACTGCTGGAGCGGCGGGCCCCGACCGCGACGATCTGCCCTTCCGACGCCGCACGGGCGGTGTACGGAGGGGATGACGACGGCTGGCGCGCGCTCATGGAACCCGCCCGCGACGCGGCCCGCCGGCTGGTCGCGGCCGGCGAGGTGGAGATCACCCAGGCCGGCCGGCCCGTGGACCCGGCGCGGGCTCGCGGCCCGATCCGCATCCGCCGCGCCCGCTGACACGGCACACATCAGGCGCGGCACCGCCCGGACCGGCGCCCTGCGGGCCCGGCCGTCGCTGTGTCCCTGCCCCTGTCCCTGCCTTTGCTGCGGCTGCTGCTCGGCGGTGATCGGTCGCCGGGGGCGTCGCTGCGAGGCTCATGGATCGATCCGGAGTCGATCCGGGTCCGCTTCTGCTTCCGCTTCCTCCTCCGTTTCCCTGCCGGCAGGCCTTGGGCGCGGTGAGTGTCTTGCCGTCGACGACGTCGTGGGTGCCCCTGCGTGGGCCTCCGCAACGGCGTCCGATCCCACCTCGTGGGCGTCCGGGCGCGGTTCGGTGATGCCGCAAGGAGGGTTTGCGTCGGGCGGACCGTGGCAGACGGCCTGAACACCACTGCCCAGCGCAGAAGTTGTCCACCGGCCGACTCCAGGAAGGGACCCTCCCGTGTCCGACGCGTACAGCTCCCCCAACGACACCCACTCCCACCACGCACCGGCCTCCGCGCCCGCCACGGGCACCAACGGCCTCGCCGTCGCCGCCTTGGTCACCGGCATCGCGTCCCTGCTGCTGCTCTGGCTGTGGTTCGTGGGCATCCCACTGGCACTGGTGGCCATCGGCCTGGGCATCGCGGGCCTCCGCAGAGCCCGCAGTGGCGCCGGCCGACGCGGCATGGCCATCACCGGCCTCGTCCTGGGCGCCGTGACCGTGGTCATCGCCGCGATCCTGGTGGCCGTCGGGGTGTCCATCCTCAATTCCGACGAGGGCAAGGACCTGCGGTCCTGTCTGGACAGCGCCCAGACGCAGCAGGCGCAGCAGGACTGCTCGAACCGCTTCAACGACGACATGAACAACTGAACCGTCGGTTCGGTGCCCACCTCCAGCCCGTGCCGGACACCGGGACGGGCCGGGGGTGGGCCGATGTCGGCCGGGGTTCCCGGCCTGAGCGGCCACGGCCGGGACGCGCGGATTCCTTCGATTCCGGTCGATTCGGACGTCCGACCCGGCCCCTCGTAGGTGTGCGAACGATGACATTCGGTGAGATTCGGGAGCCTCGGGGGTGACCCGCCCCATAGGACCCACGTCACATACGAACCGTCCTAGTAGCCCTTCCAGGCCAAGATCGCTCCGCTCGCACCGGCTCTCCCCGCAAGGAACCCCCGGCTACGCCGGAGGGTCGTCGGCCCCCGACTGCGAGGGCGCGTAGTAGGAGGGGTCGTTGCCAGGCCGTCGGGGCGTCTGTAGAACTGGATGAGTCGCAAGGCGGCACGGGTGCTTCACCCGCCGCCGACGAACCCCTCTCCACCGCGTGAGTGGCTCACGCATGTCTCTGACATGCCGCGACCGCCCTTGTCCCCTTCGGAAGGTCTGTTCGTGTCCAACTCCGTCATCCGCCGCATCGCCGCTTCGAAGAAGTCCCTCGCGGGCACCGTCGTCGCCCTCGGTGTCGCCGGTTCCATGCTTGCCACGGTTCCCGCCCAGGCGGCCCCGACGAGCGCCAAGGCGATTGCCCAGCAGATGATCAAGGACCCGGTGCAGTTCGCGGCCTTCAACAACATCGTGTCCCGTGAGAGTGGCTGGAACCACACCGCCACGAACTCCTCCTCGGGCGCCTACGGCCTGGTCCAGGCCCTGCCGGCCTCGAAGATGTCCTCCGCCGGCTCGGACTGGAAGACGAACCCCGCCACCCAGATCAAGTGGGGGCTGGACTACATGAACTCCCGCTACGGCAGCCCCGTCGGCGCGTGGAACTTCTGGCAGGCTCACCACTGGTACTAAGTGGTCTGCGTCGTAAATCCTTCGGGGGTTGACGTCGGGCTTGGCGTGCGCTTGCCCGTGTCAGGTGTCGAGACCGGTGAGGTGGAGGTGGCAGGCGGTGTCGAGTGCGTCCTCGGGGGTGC
>NZ_JAPNLK010000069.1 GCF_026627505.1 Streptomyces sp. H27-H5
CGCCCTCAACCTGATCCGACTCCACGCCTGGTGGAACGGCCACCCCATCGACCGGACCAGAACCACCCACCTCGCCCGCCTCGAACTCGCCCTGACAGCCTGACCGAATTAACCATCAGGGTCGGCGTCCCGCGCAAACGGGCCGAGGAGTCGGCCCGCGAGCTGCTGGCGCGGCTGGGACTCGCGGACAAGGCACACGAACACCCCGACCGGCTGTCCGGCGGCCAGCAACAGCGCGCCGCGATCGCCCGGGCACTGGCCACCGAGCCGGAGCTGCTCCTCTTCGACGAGATCACCTCGGCGCTCGACCCCGAACTGGTGGGCGAGGTGCTGGACGTGGTCGCGGACCTCAAGCAGCGCGGCCTGACCATCCTCATGGCCACGCACGAGATGGGCTTCGCCCGGCAGGTCGCGGACCAGGTCTGTTTCCTGGAGGACGGGGTGATCGTGGAACAGGGCACCGCGGAGCAAGTCCTCACCGCCCCCCGGGAGCAGGCCACGCAACGCTTCCTCACCCGGGTGCTCGACCGCGCGCAGTGACGTGTGTGGCGCGCCCGGATGATTGACTAGGGTGTCGTGGAGTCGTACAGGCCAGGAGCCTCTGTCCGCAGGGCAGTTGGTCGGCCTGAGGGTGGGGCGGACATGACGGAGGGCTCGCGTTGGATCGTCCGGCCGGAGCGGACCCGCGCGGTGGGCGTGTGCCCGGCCGGCCGGCGCCCGCGGCGTTGCCCCCGGCGCCCCGCGCGTGGATCGGGCTGATCGCGGCCCTTGCCGCACTGGTGGTCGTCGTGCTCGGGTTCCTGTACGCGGGCCACAGCGAGCCCGGCACCGTGGACGCCTGGATCCATGAGGCGGTGTACGGGGTGCGGCCGCCGTGGAGGCGCGTCGCACTGGCCACGGACTTCCTGGGGGAGCCCGCCGGAGCGGCGGTGGTGGTCGCGGCCGTGGTCGCGGGCTGCCTGCTGCTCCGCAGCCCCCGCACGGCGGTGCTCGTCGTCGCCGGTGCCGGCGTGACGGTGGTGACCACGACGCTGCTCAAGCACCTGGTGGGACGCACCATCAACGGCGGGTACCTGTCCTATCCGAGCGGGCACACCGCCTTCCTCACCGCGCTCGCCCTCGCCCTCGCGCTGCTCGCGACCGGCCGCCTCGGCCTCGGCCGGACGGCCGGCACCCTGCTCGTCCTCGCCGCGGCGCTGGTCGCCGGCGCCGTCATGGGGTGGGCGCAGGTCGCCCTGGGCGCGCACTACCCGACCGACGTCCTCGGCGGCTGGTGCACCGCGCTGGCGCTGGTACCGGCGACCGCGTGGCTGGTCGACCGGACGGCCGACCGAAGGGCCGACCGGACGACCAATGCCGTTCAGCGGCAAACACACTGACGTGACATCACATCACGCCAGGCGGCGGAACACGGGTTTCACCGGTCGCCCGGCCATCCAGGGGGTGGGGTCGGTGGCGTCCAGCGCCTTCCGGTACACCGCACACGCCTGCGCCACCACGTCGACGGTGTGATCGATGTCGGCGTCGTCGAGCGCGCTGCTCACCACGAACGACGGGGCCAGCACCCCGCCCGCGAGGAGCCGGCGCAGGAACAGGGTGCGGTAGCGCTGCGACGGCCGCAGGTTCTCGTCGAGTGTGGCGAAGACCAGGTTGCTGGCGCGGCCCTTGACGACGACGTGGTCGCCGACGCCCATCGCGGCCGCGGCCTCGCGGACCCCGGCGGCCAGCTGCTCACCGAGGGCGTGCAGCCGTGCGGTGACACCCTCCTCGGCATAGGTGGTCTGCACGGCCATCGCGGCGGCCAGCGCGTGCGTTTCCGCACCGTGCGTGGTGGACAACAGGAACACCCGGTCGCCGGAGTGACGCAGTCCGCCCCGCTCCATCAGGTCGCGGCGCCCGGCCAGCGCCGAGACGGCGAAGCCGTTGCCCAGCGCCTTGCCGAACGTGGAGAGGTCGGGGACGACGCCGTACAGGCCCTGGGCGCCCGCCTCGGACCAGCGGAAGCCGGTGATCATCTCGTCGAAGACCAGTACGCAGCCGTGCCGGTCGGCCAGCTCGCGCAGGCCGGCGAGGTACCCGGGCGGCGGCTCGGTGTGCCCGGCTGGTTCGAGGATCAGGCAGGCGACCTCGTCCTGGTACCGGGTGAGCAGCTCCTCCGTGGAGGCCAGGTCCCCGTAGGGGAACGCCACGGTGAGTTCGGTGGTCGCCGCCGGAATGCCCGCTGACATCGGCGTGGTGCCGATGAACCAGTCGTCGGAGGAGAAGAACGGATGGTCGCCGCAGATCGCGACCCGCGGGCGGCCGGTGACGGCGCGGGCGAGACGGACCGCGGCGGTGGTGGCATCGGAGCCGTTCTTCGCGAACTTCACCATCTCGGCCGTCGGCACCGTGGCCAGGAACCGTTCCGCGGCCCGGACCTCGACGATGGACGGCCGGACGAAGTTGCTGCCGCGGTCGAGTTCCCGCCGTACCGCCTCGATCACGCGGGGGTGGGCGTGGCCGAGGCTGACCGACCGCAGGCCCGATCCGTACTCGATGTAGCGGTTGCCGTCGACATCCCACACGTGGGCACCGCGGCCGTGACTGATGACGGGCGCCAGGTTCTCGGGGTACTGGTCGTCGCCCTTGGCGTAGGTGTGCGCGCCTCCGGGGATCATGGCGTGCAGCCGCTCGTTGGCCAGCCGCGAGCGGGGCAGGACGAACTCTTCGGTGTCTTCCGTGCCTTCGGTCTCTTCGGTGTGCACGCCGACCTCAACCTTCCTGGTGCTTGAGGACCTCGGCGAGGCTCGGCGCCTCCCGGTCCCGCCGGGACATCGATGTGACCGGCAGCGGCCAGGGGATGGCCAGCTCCGGGTCGTCGAAGGCGATCGTCACGTCCTCGGCCGGATCGTGGGGGCGGTCGATCCGGTACGAGGTGTCGGCGGTCTCGGTCAGTGCCTGGAAGCCGTGCGCGCATCCCGCAGGGATGTACAGCGTCGCCTGCGTCTCGCCGGACAGCTCGAAGAAGGCCCGGTTTCGGTAGGTGGGGGAGTCGGGCCGCAGGTCCACGACGACGTCGAAGATCTGCCCGTACGAGCACCGCACCAGCTTGGCCTCGCCCGCGCCGGAGCGCAGGTGCAGGCCGCGCAGCACGCCCCGGACCGAGCGGGACACGCTGTCCTGGATGAAGGCGTCCGGGTCGAGGCCCACCGAGCGGACCAGGTCGGCGTCGAAGGTCCGGCAGAAGAAACCGCGCTCGTCGGAGTACGGGGTCGGTTCGAACAGGTGGGCGCCGGCGATCGCCGGGACCTCGGTCGCCTTCATGGAGTCTCCCGCAGGGCGTGGGCGTGGGCGTGGGCGTGGGCGGCCGCCGGGAAGACGGCCGCGGTCAAGGCGGTGAACTGCCGGTCGAGTTGCCGGACGGCGACCGCGTTCCGCTCGGTGAGGATCCGGCGCAGCTCCGCCGACCTCTTCTCCAGCTCCCGGAACTGTTCGAGCAGCCGGTCGGCGTCGACGTCACGAGCCGGGTGGCAGTACGCCTCCAGCCCCATCCGCGCCATGAGCGCGTCGCTCTTCGCCGCGTAGCTCAGCGCGAGCGTCGGCGTGCCGACCTTCAGCGCGCAGATCAGGTTGTGATAGCGGGTCGCCACCACGGCGTCGGCAGCCGCCGTCTCCTTCATCAGGTCGGCCAGCGAGGCCGCCTCGGCAGCGGTGACCAGTGGTGAGTCCACCGCGTCGAGGATCGCGGCGACCACCGGCGCGTCGCACGCGTCGCCGGTGAGCAGCCGGACCGGCCTGCCGTCCTCGACCAGCGCGCGGACGAAGCGGGTCGTCCCGTCGAGGTAGCGCCGGTGGATCTCCTCGGCCCGGGCGCGGTCGTCGTCGCCGCCGTGGAAGTCCATGACACCCACGGCGACCGGGCCCGGCGTGTCCGAAGGCGCGCCCGCCCGCGGCGTCGGCAGGGCGAACGCCAGGTCCGGGTAGACCTCGTCGCGCGTGGTGTCCACGCCCATCGCCCGCATCGCGTCGCGCGACGGGGCGTCCCGGTACGACCGGTAGCCGGCCAGCCGCGCCGACCAGCGCACGAGGGTGCGGGTCGGCCGGTTGCCGATCGCGCCGGCCCCGACGCCGACCAGCGCGACCCGGGTGCCGGACAACCGGCCGGACGCGCACAGCAGGAACAGCGAGTACGGGAAGCCCCACGGCCGCAGCGGCAGGGTGGCCTCCAGGACGCCCATGCCCGGCACGATCACCACGTCGTGCCGGCGCACCCAGGCGGCGGTGCGGAAGACGTCGACGAGTTTGCCCAGGCCCTTCGCCGCGACGGCGCCCGCCCGCGACGCGGTCCGGTACTCCCCGCGGTACCAGTGCAGCCGGGTCGCCGGAATGCCGTACCGGGCCGAGACGACCTCGGGTCCGCCGCACAGCGCGTCCACGACCGCCCCCGGGTGCTCGGCGCGCAGGTAGCCGAGGACGGCTTCGAGCGAGCCGTCGTTGCCGAGGTTGCCGGACCCGAGGAGGCCGAACACCCCCACGCGCACCGGGATTCCGTCCGCCGAGGTCATGCCCGCCTCCCCTCGCGGCCGGCGACGAGGGCGTCGACGGAGACGGTGAGCAGGGACGGGTCGACCGGGGCGCGGTCCTCGACCCGCTCGCCGGCGCCCGGCCGGACCCGGCTGGTCATCCACGCGGCCAGGTGGCGCCGGCACGCGCGCCGGTCGGCCGGGGACAACGGCGCCCGCCGGATCGCCGAGGCGAAGCCCCAGACGTACTCGGCGAGCAGCCGGGGCGTGGGGTGCAGCGGGCCCGCCCGGCGCGGGTCCAGGTTGACGCACCGGGAACGCTTGGAAGGGTTCGCCCGCTCGGCGCGGGTGGGATGGTCGCGGCGGAAGTACAACAGCTCCGGCACCTGGTGGAAGGGCCCGTGCAGGGTGATCTCGGCGACGAACGTGCGGTCCGCGTGGTGGTAGCTGTCGTGCGGCTTCACCCGGCGCAGCACGTCCGCCCGCATCACCCCGTAGAAGTCGTCGCCACCGGGCTCGAACAGCAGACTGCGGAAGCGCTCCGACGCGTGGGGGGAGTCGGTGGCGAGCCCGTACTCGTACGGGACCGTCACCGTGCCGTCGCCGTCGATGACCGCCTGGCCGCTGTGCGCGAGGATCACGTCCGGCCTCTCGTCCAGCGCCTCCACACAGCGCCGCAACAGGTCCCGGGCGTACAGGTCGTCGTGCGAGGCCCACTTGAACAGCTCGCCGCGGCACTCGGTGAACACGTGGTTGTGGTTCGGTGCCGCTCCGATGTTCCGGGGCAGCCTGAGGTACCGGACGCGTGAGTCCCGGGCCGCGTACCGGCGGCAGATGTCCCCGGTCCCGTCGGTCGAGGCGTTGTCGGAGATGACCAGCTCGAAGTCCTCGTAGGTCTGGCCGAGCAGGGCGTCGAGCGACTGCGCCAGGTACTCCTCGCCGTTGTAGACGGGCAGGCCGATGCTCAGCCGGGGTTGGGCGGTCATGATGTCCTCACTTCGCGAAGGTGGTCGTGGTGGCGCTCGCGCAGGGCGGACCGCAGTTGCAGCCACCACACGGCCGAGCCGCAGACGGTCGCGGCGGCGACGCCCCAGGCCGAGCCGACCGTGCCGGCCACGGCGGCCCCGCCGAGCCCGCCGCCGACATAGCAGGCGGAGGCGAACAGTTGGCAGCGCAGACTGCGCCGCGCCGCGGCGAGCGCGCGCAGCCCGGCCGCCGCGCCGCTGCCGAGGCCGGCGCCCGCGACGCCGAGCGTGGCCGGCACGATGAGTTGCGAGGCTGACGGCCAGACACCGCCGAGCACGAACTCGCCGAGCCGGTCCGGCACCAGCAACAGCGCCGCACCCCAGAGCAGCGCGGCGGCGGCCTGCCCGCCGCCCAGGGCGACACAGAACGGGCCCAGCCGGTGGGGGGCCTGCCGCAGTACCCGCGCCGCCTCGGCGACAGTGACCAGCGACAGTCCCATCAGCAGGGCGAGGAACGGGCCGAGCAGCAGTTCCGCGCCCCGGACGGCACCCACCGCGCCGACCCCGACGATCGCGCCGAGCCCGTACGCCCGCAGCTGGCTCGCGCCGCTGAGACTGACGTTCTCGACCAGGTACCGGTAGCCGAGATCGCGCTGCTCACGAAGCCACCCGCGGGCCCGGGCCGGCCGGGGCCGCATGCCGGACTGGAGGCAGCCGTACGCCGCGGCCACCGCGGCGGACGCGCCCCAGGCGAGCACGAAAGCGGCCACACTGCCCACACGGGCCGCCACGACCATGGCCGGGACGAGCGCGACGCCCCACACGAGGTCGTTGGCGAAGGCCTTGTGGCCGGTGCCGGCGGCGAAGAACGCGAACCGCCAGGCGTCCTGGAGCAACAGCGCCGGCAGCACGACGCCGAGGCAGGCGAACGCGGAACCCACGCCGCCGCCCAGGCCGAGCCCGACGGCCAGACACACCGCGCCGAGGACGATGCCGACGCCGAGCGCGGCCCCCGACGAGCGGGCCGCCGCCGCCCGCCAGGAGGCTTCCGACGCGCCGCTGAAGCGCACCACGAGCGGGTCGGTGGCCAGCCCGCGCGCGACGTTGAGCACCACGCCGTAGGTCAGCCAGGCCAGGCTGAACACGCCGAACGCGCTCAGCCCCAGCGAGCGTGCCACGTAGATGCCCACCGCGAAGTTGGTCATGCTGGAGGCCGCCTGATCGGCCAGCCCCCAGGACAGCCGGCCGACGATGGCCCGCTTGGCGGTCCGCCGGGCGTCCTCGCCCCCGACCGCCGGTGTCGTCTTCCCCCCCTCGGTGGTCATCGGTGTCACGCCTTGATCAGTCCGGCGCCGCACAGGGCGTCGGCCGCCGCGGCGACGGTGTCGAACGGCAACCCGGACCGCTCGCAGACGTCCAGCAGGCCGTGCTCCCCGTCGGAGAGGCTGAGCACCCACAGCATGGCCATCTGGGCCTGCTTCGCGTCGCTGCGGCCGCCCAGCGACTCGTACAACCCGCGCCGCCCCAACTGCGGCTCGCCGTACGGGCTGAGGTTGAGGTACCGCCGGTTGCGGTCGAGCACGGCGAACGCCTCCCGGCAGACGGCGAGCGTGTCCGCCATCGCCTCCGGTGAGACGAAGTCCGGGTTGTCCGCCGAGGTGTGGTACTCGGGGTAGCCCGCGTACGGGGTCCGGCTGAGCGAACCCACGCCGAGATCGAACCCCGGCGAGCAGAACTGCCGCTCGTCGTAGCCGTACGGAGTGAACTCGGCCACGTGGTGCGGGCGTTCGGAGGCGGTCAGCACATGCCGCATCACCCGGTCGATCTCCGCGTCGCCGCGCCGGCTCTGCTTGTACGTCAGCCGGCCCGAGTCGCCGGCGCAGGCCAACACCAGCCCGTGCTTGACCCGTTCGATGCGCTCCGCGTTGCGGGCCAGCCAGGTGATCGCCCCGATGGTGCCGGGCGCGAAGAGGAACCGGTAGGTGTAGTGGGGCGTCCGCTCCGAGAGCGCCCGCGCCAGGAAGGTCGCCACCGCGATGCCCGCCAGGTTGTCGTTGGCCAACGACGGGTGGCACACGTGGCAGGAGACGATCACCTCGTCGGCGACCTGCCCGGGGACCACGTACTCGGCGTAGGTGAGGTGTCCGTCCGCGAGCGTGGAGTCGACGCGCACCTCGTAGTCGCCGTCCGGCAGCGCGTCCAGGGTCTCCTGGGCCAGGCAGAACCCCCAATCCGGTGTGTAGTAGCTGGTGCGGTACGGCACCCAACTCGGTTGCTCCGGAAGGGTGTGCAGGTGTTCACGCAGCTCGGACAGCGGCATCGTCGCCGACACCGGCACGCTGTAGCCGAGCACGTGCAGGGTGGACGCGGCGAAGTCGACGACCCGGCGGCCGGAGGCGTCGGCGACGTACGCGTCCCGGATGTTCCACTCCTGCGGCACCGTCCAGTCGAGCACCTGCGTCCCGGTCGGCACCTCGTGCACCTGGAGCGGGATGTACTCGCCGACGATGTCCAGGGTGGCGCGCACGCCGTCGCCGGTGATGCTCCGGCACAGCGGGTACAGCCGCTCCACCAGCGCGTGCATCTCCTCGCCGGCCGTGGTCATCGGCGCCACCGCAGGGTGTCGTCGACGGCGCCGGCCTCGGACGCGGCCCGCAGCACGGCCAGCCGGGTGAAACGCCGCTCGAAGTCCTCCCGGGTCAGACCGTGTTCGCGGTAGGCGTCGGCGAGTTCGAGCGCGCCCCGCTTCACCGTCCACTCGCAGTCGAAGCCGGGCACGGCGGCGCGGAACCGGGCGAAGTCCACCCGGTACGACCGCGGATCGGCACCCGTCTCCCCGGTGATCACCACCTTCGAGCCGGACACCGCCTCGGCGACCTGCTCGGCGATCTCGGCGACCGTGACGTTGTTGGTCTCGCTGCCGATGTTGAACGCCCGGTCGTGCACCGCCTCGCGCGGCGCGGTCAGCGCGGCCGCGAAGGCCCGCGCGATGTCGGCGGCGTGCACCAGCGGGCGCCAGGGAGTGCCGTCGGAGAGCACCAGCACCTCACCGGAAAGCAGCGCGTGGCCCACCAGGTTGTTCAGCACGATGTCGGCGCGCAGCCGGGGCGAGTAGCCGAAAGCGGTGGCATTGCGCATGAACACCGGGCTGAAGTCGCCGTCGGACAGCGCGTGCAGGTCGTCCTCCACCCGCACCTTGGACTCCGCGTACGGCGTCACCGGGCGCAGCGGGGCGTCCTCGGTCACCAGGTCGTCCCCGCCGGCGGCGCCGTAGACGGAGCAGGTCGACGCGTACAGGAAGCGCCGCACCCCGGCGTCGCGGGCCAACTCGGCCAGCCGCACGGAGGCGTGGTGGTTGATGTCGTAGGTGAGCTCCGGCGCCAGCGATCCCAGCGGGTCGTTGGACAGCGCGGCCAGATGGATCACGGCGTCCACCCCGGCCACGTGGTCGGCCGTGACGTCGCGCAGGTCCACCCGCGTCCCCGGCGGGTCCGCGGGCATCGGGCCCAGCACGCAGTCGGCGAACAGGCCGGCGTCGAGACCGACGACCTCGTGCCCGGCGGCGGCGAGGACCGGGGCCATCACGGTGCCCAGATAGCCCTGGTGTCCGGTCAGCAGTACGCGCAAGGTTCATTCCCCCAGGTCGAGAGTGAGTTTGGTGACGGCGAACGCCTCGGCGTAGCGCGCGTTGCTTTCGATGCCCCGGATCCGGGCCAGCCCGAGGAAGGCCTCCCGGTCGTACCAGGGCCGGTGCTGCTGCGAGGGGTAGTGCTCCTGCAACAGCCGCACCTTCTGTTCGGCGATCTCCGGCGACAGCGGCTGGTACGCCGCCGGACGGCCCAGATCGCCGTCCCACTTGACGATCTCGTAGCCGAGGACGAGGTGGTCGCGGTACGCGGTGGTCATCAGCTTCGCCAGCCCGCGGTGATCCTGGTGCGCGTCATCGGTACGCGGCGCGAGCACCAGATCCGGTTCCGTCTGACCGCGCAGCTCCTCCACCGCGGCCTTCGCCTCGCCCCAGTGCGAGGGCAGCCGCCCGTCCGGCAGCTTCAGCACGGTCAGCCGCAGGTCGGCGCCCGGGCAGAAGGCGGCGAGCGCGGCCTGCTCCTCCTGCTCCCGCTCGCCGCCACCGCCGGACAGCACCAGCACGTCGACGCGCAGGCCCGGCCGCGCCCGGCACAGCGTCAGCAGGGTCCCGCCGGCGCCGATCGCGACGTCGTCGCAGTGCGCGCCCACCGCGACGATCCGGGCCAGACGCCCGGTCCCGAGCCGGATCACGCGGTCCACGCCCCGGCGCCGCCCCTGTCGCCGGACGCGCTCGCCGCCGCGCCGTCCCGTTCCCACACGGCCCACGGGCGGTCACCGACGGCGTAGGCGGCGTCGAGCGCGGCCCGCTCCTTCACGGTGTCGGTGGGCTTCCAGAAACCGCGGTGCCGGTGCGCCACCAGGCGTCCCTGCTTCGCCAGCCGGGCACATCCGTCGGCGACCAGGTCACCGTTCTCCGGTATGTGGTCGAAGACCTCCTGGCGGAGCACGAAGTAGCCGCCGTTCTCCCACAGCGGCATGTCGCTCACCGCGGTGATGCCCCCCACCAGTCCGTTCTCGCCCAGCTCCACACAGTGGAACGAGGACTGCGGCGGCACCACCATCATCGACGCACCGGCGTCGCGCCGCGAGAAGGAGTCGATCATCTCCGGCAGCGGGGCGTCGGTGAGCACGTCGGCGTAGTTGGCGAGGAACATCTCGTCGCCGTCCAGGTGGTGCCGCACCCGGCGCAGCCGCTCCCCGATCGGGGACTCGATGCCCGTCTGTACGAACGTGATCGTCCAGGAGGCGATGTCGGTGGACAACAGCTCGGTCCGCCCGCCCCGCAGCACGAAGTCGTTGGACGTCGTCTCCTCGTAGTTGAGGAAGAAGTCCTTGATGTGGTGCGCCCCGTACCCCAGGCACAGGATGAACTCCGTGTGCCCGAAGTACGCGTAGTAGCGCATGACGTGCCAGATCAGCGGCCGGGGACCGACCATGGCCATCGGCTTGGGCACGTCGTCGGAGGTTCCGCTGCGCATGCGCAGCCCGTAACCGCCGCAGAACAGTACGACCTTCACGGCTTGACCTCCACGATGCTCAGTTCCGGGATGGGGAAGACCAGACGGCCGCCCCAGGCGTGCACGAAGGAAAGTTGCTCGACCAGCTCGTCCCGCAGGTTCCACGGGAGGACGAGCACGTAGTCCGGTCGGTCGATGCCGATCTGCTCGGGCGACAGGATCGGGATCCGGGTGCCCGGGGTGAACCTGCCGTGCTTGTACGGGTTGCGGTCGACCGTGTACCGGAGCAGATCGGGGCGGATCCCGCAGTGGTTGAGCAGGGTGTTGCCCTTGCCGGGGGCGCCGTAGCCGACGACCGTCTCGCCGCGCTCGGCCGCCCCGATGAGGAACCGCAGCAGGTTCCGGCGGACCTTGGCCACCCGATCGGAGAACTCCGTGTACCCGGACAGGTCCTGCAACCCGGCGGCCTTCTCCCGGTCCAGCACGTCGGCCACGCGCCGGCTCGGCTCGCCGGCCACCTCGGTCGGCCGGGCCCACAGCCGGATGGAGCCGCCGTGCGTGGGCAGCAACTCGACGTCCACGAGGGAGAGTCCGCCGCTCGCCAGCGCCCGGATCGCGGACGCGACCGTGTAGTACTGGAAGTGCTCGTGGTAGATCGTGTCGTACTGGTTCTCCTCGATCAGGGTCAGCAGGTGCTGCACCTCGATGGAGACCCAGCCGTCGTCGGCGACCAGGGCGCGCAGCCCCCGGGTGAACCCGACCACGTCGGGGATGTGCGCGTACACGTTGTTGGCCACGACCAGGTCCGCCGGGCCGTGCTCGGCGCGGACGGCCGTACCGGTGGCCGGGTCCAGGAACTCCGTGAGCGTGGGCACACCCGCCTCCCGCGCCGCGGCGCCGACGTTCACCGACGGCTCGATGCCGAGGCAGCGGACCCCCAGGTCCACCATGTGCCGCAGCAGGTAACCGTCGTTGCTCGCGACCTCGACCACGAAGGCGTCGGGGCCGAGGGCAAGGCGCCGCACGGCGTCGGCGACGAAGACGCGCGCGTGCTCCACCCAGGACGTCGAGTAGGAGGAGAAGTACGCGTACTGCGTGAAGGTCTCCTCCGGCGTGATCAGCGGAGGGATCTGCGCGAGCCAGCAGTCGGTGCAGACCCGCAGGTGCAGCGGGTAGGCCGGCTCCGGCCGGTCCAGTTCGTCCGCGGCGAGAAAACTCTCGCACGGCGGGGTCGCCCCCAGGTCGACGACGCTCGCCAGCGTCGCCGAGCCGCAGAGTCGGCATCCTGTCATCTACTGCCCCCATCCCTGCCCGCGCGGGTCTCCCGCGGCGGGCCTCCATTTCCGACCGGCGGCGCGCCGTGCCCGCCACCGGACCGCACCGCGATCGCGGTGCGGTACCCCTCCACCAGGCGCTCCAGGCCGACGGCCGGGCTGAACCCCTGTTCGTAGCGGCGCCGGGCGGCCCGCCCCATCTCCCGGTTGCGGTCCGGCTCGGCCGCGACCTTGCGCATGCAGGCCGCGAGCGAGGCGGGCTCACCCGGCCGGTGGAGCAGACCGCTCACCCCGTCCTCGACGAGTTCGACGAAGGCGCCGTGACCGGCGGCAACGGCCGGGACCCCCGCCGCCATCGCCTCCACGACCACCAGGCCGAACGCCTCCAGCCACGTCGACGGAGCCACCACGGCGACCGACCGGGCGATGGCCTGCCGGCACTGGGCCTCGTCGTACAGGCCGACGTACCGCACGTCGTCCCGGCCCGCCGCCCAGGCGGCCACCTCCCGCTCCAGCGGCCCCGTGCCGGCGACCACGAGCGGCACGCCCACACCGCCGCCGGCGGCGATCTCGTCCCAGGCGGCCATGAGCAGCCGTACGCCCTTGGCCTCCGCGAGCCGGCCGAGATAGAGCAGGTGCTCGCCGGCGCCCGTTCTGACCGTGCCCGGTTCGGGCACGAAGTTGTGTTTCACCGCAAGCCGATCGGCCGGCATGCCGGCCCGCACCAGGACGTCGCGCTGCGCCCCGGAGATGCAGAAGAACCGCTCCACACCGGTCCACCACCGCCGCCGGTTGACCGACAGGCTGACCGCGAGCGGCACCGTCGCCAGCCGGGAGTCCCGGTAGCAGCCGTGCCGGACGGCCGGCAGCGGCGCCGCCCCGACACACTCGGTACACGGCCGGCCGTCCCGCTGGAGCGTGCCGGGCGGACAGACCTGGGTGTAGTTGTGCAGGGTGGCGACGGCGGGCACACCGGCGTCGGCGCAGGCGGCCAGCACCGCCGGCGACAGGAGCGGGAAGACGTTGTGGACGTGCACCACGTCCGGCCGCTCGCCGCGGAGCCGGGCGGCGAGCTCCGCGCGGACCGCCGGATTCCACGGCACGAGGAACGGCAGCGCGGCCTTGGACACCAGGGACCGGGCGGCGATGTCGTCACTGCGCCGCTCGAACACCTCGACCCGGTGGCCGGCCTCGCGCAGCAGCCCCACCTCCTGGTCGACGACCTTGTTCTCACCGCTCGGCTGCGCCGAGGCGTAGCGGTTGTGCACCACGAGGACGTGCATGCTCAGATCACCTCCGATTTCCGGGCCCACTGGGGTGTGCGTCGTCGAGGGACTTCCGGCGCCGGCGGGGGATTGGCCGCGGCGGGTGAGGCCAGCAGCGAGGCGGCCACGGTCAGATGCAGCAGGTACGGCGAGGCGTCGCCGAGCCCGGCCTCGGTGTACGACGCGATGGCGCAGTAGCTGATCAGGAAGAGCGCGCACGCCCGCTGGATGGACGGCGGCCGGAGCAACGCGACGCCGCCCAGCACGATCACGATCGCCCCCACGAGCGCGACACCGGTCAGGCCCTGCTCGTTGTAGACGGCAAGCCAGCTGTTGTCGATCGGCAGCCCTCCGAACGACTTGTCGCCCAGGCCCGCGCCGAACATCTGCTCCGACGCCGTCCTGGGGGCCGCCAGCAGGGCATTCCAGACCTTGGCCCGACCGGTGAGGTTGGAGAAGTTCTCCTGGCTCTGCCCGCGCAGAAACCACGCCTGGAGCGCGGAGTTGAACCCCACCGCGGCCACGACGGAGAGCAGCACCGACCAGGCGAAGAACCGGCGGGCGGCGGCGCTGGTCAGGACGAGCGAGCCGATGGCCAGCACCAGCCCGATCAGCAGGCCGAGGGTGGCCGTCCGGGTATGGGTCAGCGCGAGCAGGACGAGCGCCGGCACGATGACCAACGCCGCGTTGCCCCGGTCGGTCCGCCGACCCAGGAGCAGCAACACGGTCAGCCCGATGATCACCGCGGCGTACTGTCCGATCTGCGGCGGGGTGAGCGGCCACAGCGCGCCGACCAGCCGCCCGCCGTAGAGCTCGGGCATCGCCGCGCCCGGTGAGACGAGCAGACCGGCGGCCACCGACGCGAGCACCGCGAAGTACATCCGGATGTGGTGCCGGACGAACGTGTGGTCGCCGTCCCACCAGCGGCTGAGCAGCCACAACGTGCCGACGAAGAGAGCCAGCCGGGTGCAGCGGAACAGCGCCCCGAACCCGGACTCCAGGTGCCCGCTGGAGATCACGCTCGGCACCAGCAACAGCGTGAGCAGGAACAGGAAGGAGCTCGCCCGGACCCGTAACCGGAGATTGACGGCGAGCGCCAGCGCGAACGCGGCGACCAGCGAGCCCATGGTGACCATCTGGATGAGGGAGCGGGGCAGCGGGACGATGGTCTGCGCGCCGGCGGAGCCGAGCGTGTTGAGGATCAGCAGCCCCCAGGCGATCCCGACGATCCTCGGTGCGCCGGGAGGGGGCGGTGCGGCGGCGGACCGCGTGTGCTCGGTGTCCGGCCCGCCCGGCAGCCCGTCGCCGGGCAGCCCGTCGTGCGTCGGCCCGTCGTGCGTCAGGTCCCGGCGCATCTCAACCACCCGCCTGCGGCTGGAAGGTGCTGCGGGCGTCCTGTCGGTACGGTGCGCCCTGCCACTGTCCGAAGTCGAGTTCCCGGCTCGGGTCGTGGGCGACGAAGCTCCACGGTCCGACGTAGACGTTGTCGTGCCAGCGGTTCTCCTGCTCGTGGGTGATCGCCTCGGCCACCGGTTCGCCCTTGTACGGCGACCAGTCGGGGTAGGTGCCGTAGTTGGCCAGCACCGCCATGCGGCCGCACTTCACCGTGCACCCGACGACGGACGTGTCCAGCACGAAACGGTTGTCGTGGATGTCCACCCGCCGGGTCTTCCACCGGCAGTCGGAGTAGAGCGGAGCGGTGGCGATGGTCGGCTGGGCGCAGCGTTCGGTGTCCTTCACCAGCAACGTGCAGTCACCGGACGAGGTGTTGGCGGGGCTGTTGCAGAACCGGTCGGCGTTCTCCCAGAGGGTGATCCCGGACCAGTTGTTCTCCAGCACGTTGTCGAAGATCTCGATCTTGTCCGTGCGGGCCGGGACCCGGGGTTCGCCGCCGGACTCGGACAGGTAGACGGTCGCGAACGGGAAGGCGTCGCCGTCGTCGGCCTTCTTGCGGCCCT
Organism: Streptomyces sp. H27-H5; assembly: GCF_026627505.1. Lineage (GTDB taxonomy): Bacteria > Actinomycetota > Actinomycetes > Streptomycetales > Streptomycetaceae > Streptomyces. Next base: position 15,010 of record NZ_JAPNLK010000069.1, read on the forward strand.
CGACCCAGTTGTTCCGCCTGATGGTGTTCTTGCGGATGACCGCGTTGTAGCTGGTCTCGTAGATCAGCGCGGCACCGTCGTTGGCCTCGACCACGTTGTCCTCGATGCGGAAGTCGTTGTTGTTGGTGTCCGCCCACATCCCGGTACCCCGGTTGTCGTGCACCCAATTGCCGCGTATGTCTGCGCCGTTGACGGCCCAGAACTTGATCCCTCCGGTACAGCCGCAGCCCGGCTGCCGCCGTTCCCAGCCGTCGACGTTGTTGCCCACGATCTCGTTGCCCTCGACCACCAGGTCGCCGAGAGGGCCACCGGACTTGTACGCGGTCACTCCGTACTGCCCGTTGTCGCGCAGGCAGTTGCCGCGGATCCGCTGGCGGGCACCGGCCATCAGCCCGGCGCCCGAGTTGTTCTGGATCGTCGCGTGCTCGATCACCCACCCGTCGGCAGAGTCGTGGTTGACCACGCCCTCGTTCTGCGGCGCGACGAACCCCTGCACGGTCAGCCGGCGGATGGTGACGTTCCCGGCGGGGCCACCGAACGCGTACTGGTTGGTCTTGCGGCCGTCGAGCACCGCGCCCGGCGCCCCGACGTAGCTGTTCCCCTCCTTCGGCAGGACCTGGGCGTAACGGTCGGCTTCGAGCGTGTGCGTTCCCGGCAGGAGCCAGAACGTCGTCTTCGGGGGGCTGCTCCTGGTCTTCGCGGCCAGGTCACCGACCACCGAGGGATCGACGGTCACCGCCCCCGCCGGAGCCTGCGCGGGCCCCGGGGCGGGCGTGGCGCACACCCGGGCCACGGACGTGGTCGGGGTGACGGTCGGCTCCGCCGACGGGCCCGGTGCGTCGGATGCGCCCAGGCACCCGGTCGCCGGCAGGAGCAGCACCATCGTTGCCGTCGGCAGCGCCCAGTGCCGCTTCTTGATCACCACGCGTCCTCCTAGTCGCGGAACCCGAGTACGGTGGTGAACCCTTCCGAGCCGTCGACGAAACCGGTGCCGATCAGCGTGGTGGTGGGTTCCTTGCGCCCGAAGCCGTCGGAGTACCAGCCCAGCGGAGGGTCCGTCTCGCCGCGATGCGCCCGCCAGGACAGCTGCCCGGGCAGGTCGAGCACGGCGCGGCGGTCCTCGCCGTCCCGGGTCCAGGTGAGTTCCGCCCGGTTCCCCACCAGGTCCGCGGCGATCACCGGCCCGAGGTGGAACGCCAACCGCGCGGCCCGGCGCGGTCCGCGCACCTCGTCGATCACCCGCAGTTCCCGGGTCGCGGCGGTCAGCTCCACCCGGCGGCGGTGCACGGAGCCCTCGTAGCCGTCGTGCTCGGCGCACCAGCGGGCCGTCCCCCCGGCGGAAGTGTCGGACGTGTCCGCGACCAGGACGCGGCTGCGGGCGTGCCGGGTCCACAGGAACGGGCCGCCGGAGACGGACTGGTCAGCGCCGTCCAACTCCAGTGTGTTGTGGGCGACGGTCGACCGGAAGTACCGCCGCCACTCGGGCTGACCGTGGTAGCAGAACGTCCCCGGGTCGGCGAGCACGTCGACCCCGTCGTGCCGGACCTCCACGGACAGCGCGTCCGCGTGGGCGTGCGCGGCGATGGACAGGAACCCGTGCGGACCACCGTCGCAGCGGCACCAGATCTCGCCCGGACCGCGCAGGATCGTCATCCCCGCGTCGGCGAAGTGGGCCGGCCTGCTCGCCGGGCGGGTCACGGCCGGCGCACCGGGCCGGACGAGCGCGGCCAGCAGCGGGGTGCGCACATCGGTGCCGGTCACCGTCGGCCACCAGGCGAGCCGCCCGAACACGGCGTCCCCCGTGGCCAGCAGCGACGCCCACCGGTCGGTGCCCGCGCCGTCCACGACCAGACCGTGCCCGTCGTCCGCGTCTCCCTGGCGCGGTGGCCGAAGCCGGCCGTCGACGACGGCCGCGAGCGCGTCGGTCATCCGCAGCAGCACCAGCCGCGTCGTCGCGGGGACCGGCACGCCGCAGGCGTCCGCCTCGGCCATCGCGGCCAGCCCCAGCTCCAGCACCAGGCCGTGGTACTCGGTGGCCGACTCGCGGTTGAGGCCGGAGCCGAAGGTGTTGGCCCGCAGATGCCGGTCCAACGACCGCAACGCCTCGTCCCGCCAACGCGCCGAGGAGGGGAACCAGCCGAACGCGCAGGCCGCGGCGAACTGCCCGGCGGCCTCGGCGATGACGTGGTTGTTCGCCGAGGACCCCCGGCTGGGGAAGGCGGCCAACCAACGCTGGTGGTGCCAGATCTGGTCCAGTGCCACCGGGTTGCCCTCGAACAGCCCGGCCGCGCCCGGCCAGCCGTCGAGCAGCCGGCGCACCCACACCCAGGACAGCAGCCGGATCCCCAGCTCGATGCCGCTGATCCAATGCACCCCGCGCAGCGGCGTGTTGGCAGCCCACCACGCCCTCAGGTGCTCGGCCACCCGCTCGGCGTACCGCTCGTCCTCGGTGATCGCGTAGGCGGCGGCGAGCACGGTGAGGTACTGGTGCCGGGACAGTTCCCAGATCTGCTTGATGTCCCCGACCGCGTCCTCGTCCCGGTAGGGCACGTCGAAGGCGTAGTCCCACGGGGCCCGGCGTCCGGTCTTCGGGTCGAGGCACCAGTCGGGGTCGATCAGGTCGTCGCGTTCCACCCCGAAGTATTCGGCGTGCCCGGCCATCAGGCGGTCGGCGTCGGCGACGAGCCGCTTCGCGGCGTCCGCCGGCACCGCGTCGAACGTCCCGGCGGGCAGCGCCGCGGTGAACCGGGCGCCGGTCACGACCGGGCGGTCCGGCGGCGCGGACCGCCACCGGCGCCTGCGCAGCGTGTCGCCCACCCGGTCGCCGACCTCGCGCGGTCCCATCCGCGACAGCCGGCGCAGGTACCAGCCCGCGCTCGTGGTCATCGCGCCCCCGTCAACGTGACCGGCGCCCCGCCGGCCAGGCCGGCCTGCACGGCGAGGGTGGCCGTCGTGGTGGCGACCAACGACTCCAGGGACACCGGCATCGGCCCGCCGGTCCGCACGGCCTTGACGAACGCGGCCAGTTCGGCGGACTGGCCCTTGTCCCGCGCCTTGGGCAGTCGCGAACTGACCCACCGCTTGGGTCCGCCCCTGCCGTCCGTGTACACCGACGCCCGCACGAAGTCGTCGAGCCGCAGGACCTTGCCGTCCGCGACGAGGTCCAGCGTCTCCTTGGGGAAGCCCGGCGAGCCGGTGGTGACGTAGCTGATGGAGGCGGTCGACCCGTCCGGGTAGCGCAGCACGACCTGGAGGTCCTCGTTGCCGGACGTGGCGACCGCGTACACCGAGACCGGGTCGGCCCCCAGCAGCCAGCTCGCCGTGTCGATGAAGTGCCCGCCCTCGCCGACGAACCGCGTTCCCTCGGTGCCCTGTCGGAGGTACCAACTGCCGTGCTGCAACCGGCCGGCGTTGATCAGGTAGCGCAGGCTCGCCGGACCGGTCCGGGCACCGAACCGCTTCCCGGCCTCCCGCAGGAGCGGCGCGAACCGGCGGTTGAAGCCCACTTGCAGCCGGTCGTTTCCGGACTCCTCCACCGCCGCGAGCACACCGGCCAGCTCCTCCTCGGCGAGGGCCAGGGGTTTCTCCACGAACACCGCCTTGCCCGCCGACAGCGCCCTGCGGGTCAGCTCGGCGTGCGAGCTGTGGCGGGTGGCGACGACCACCGCGTCGACGGACCCGTCGCCGAGCACGGCGTCGAGATCGGTGGTCGCCCGCGCGAAGCCGAACTTCCGCTGCGCGTTCGCCGCGGACAGCGCCGTCGTGGTGACGACCGTGGACAACTCGACGCCCTCGCGCCCTGCCAGGTGCGGCAGCAGCATCGACGTCGCGTAGTTCCCCGCGCCGACGAAGGCCATCCGCACCGGCGCCTTGACGGGACGGGCCGGGGTGGACGCCGCGCCGCCGCGTCGCACCGCGGGGACGGACACCGCCAGGGCCGGCGTCTCGCCCGCCTCCTCCTTCTGCTCGGGGTAGCGGAACAGCACGGCCACGGCCTTCAGCTCACCGTCCTTCAGACGCCCGTACGTCTCGACGGCGTCGTCGAAGTCGGCGATGTGGGACACCAGGGGCTCCACGTCGACGCGGCCGCGGGCGAGGAGGTCGAGGAAGCACGCCAGGTTGCGGCGCTCGGTCCAGCGCACGTAGCCGATCGGGTAGTCCCGCCCTTCGAGCTCGTACGCCGGGTCGTAGCGCCCGGGGCCGTACGAGCGGGAGAACCGGACGTCGAGCTCCTTCTCGTAGTACGCGTTCCACGGCAGGTCCAGCCGGCACTTGCCGATGTCGACGACCCGGCCGCGGTCCCGGCAGAGCCGCGCGGCCAGCTCCACGGGCTGGTTGCTGCCGCCGCCGGCGGCCAGGTACACCTGGTCCACGCCGTGACCGCCGGTCAGCTCGGCGACGGCGGCTTCCACGGCCGCGGACGCGGGGTCACCGCACGCCGCGGCACCCAGGCGCTCGGCGAGCTCGCAACGCACCGGGTCCGGGTCGGCCCCGACGACGCGGACCCCCGAGGCGGCGAGGAGCTGCACCACCAGCTGCCCGATCAGCCCGAGGCCGATGACCAGCGCCACCTCGCCGAGCTGCGGCTCGCCCTGGCGCACGCCCTGCATCGCGATCGACCCGACGGTGCCGAAGGCCGCGTGGCGCGGCGCGAGGCCGTCCGGCACGGGGGTGTAGAGGTTCTTCGGCACCCAGTTCAGCTCGGCGTGCAGCGCGTGCTCGTTGCCGGCGCAGGCCACGAGGTCGCCGACCTTCACGTCGTCGATCCCGGCGCCGACCTGCTCGACCACCCCGCACAGCGAGTACCCCAGCGGCGTGTAGGAGTCCAGCCGGCCCATCACCTTGCGGTAGGTGGCGGGCACCCCGTTCGTGGCCACGCTCTGCATGACCTTGGCCACCTGGTCCGGTCGGGACCGGGCCTTGCCCACCATCGACATGCCGGCCTCGGACACCTTCATCAGCTCGGTGCCGGTGGATATCAGCGAGTAGGCGGTCCTGACCAGCACCCCGTCCGGCTTGCACCCCGGCTCCGGCACGTCGAGCAGTGCCAGTTCGCCGCTCTTGTAGTTCTGCACAACCTGTTTCACCGGAACTCCTGTTGTTCTAAGCCGTCAAGTCAGGGCCCTGGCCGGAGCCAGAGGTCGCGCCGCGGTACCAGTACTCAAGGGTCAGCACGTGCCACAGATGCTTGGAGAAGTCCCGCTGCCCGGAGGCGTCCTCGGCGACCATGCGCGCCAGCGCGTCGCGGCGCAGGAACCCGGAATTGACGAGCACGCCGTCGTGCACCACCTCGCGTACCAGCGGTGCCAGGTCCCGGCTCATCCAGGCCCGCAGCGGGGCGCTGAACAGGCCCTTGGGCCGGTACACGATCTCCCGGGGCAGGATCGAACCGGCCGCCTCCTTCAGGACGGCCTTGCCCTGCCGTCCGACGATCTTGCGATCGCCGGGCACGGCGAACGCCGCCTTGACCACCTCGACGTCCACGTACGGCACCCGCACCTCGGTCGACGCGGCCATGCTGGAGCGGTCCGTGTAAGCGAGGTTCAGGCCCGGCAGGAACATCCGGGCGTCGCCCAGGCACATGCGGTTCACGAAGTCGTCGAGGTCGTTGTCCCGGTAGACGTCCGCGTGCTCGGTCAGTACGTCGTCGACCGTCCCGGCGAGGTCCGGATCGATCAGGGCGAGCAACTCGTCCCGGTCGTACATGGTGTAGCTCCGCCGGAACGCGGTCTCCTCCGGTAGATCGGCGAAGGAGAGGAAACGCTTCGCGAACCGCACCGACCGGTACCCCCGCCGGGCCGTGGCCACCGGCAGCCGGTCCACGGCACCGGACAGAGCGCGCCGCAGGGGCCGCGGGACGCGCTGGTAGCGCAGCGCGAGCAGGTTGGCCAGGTGCTTGCGGTAGCCGGCGAACAGCTCGTCGGCGCCCATCCCCGAGAGCATCACCTTGACCCCGGCCTCCCGGGCGGCCTGGCAGATCAGGAAGGTGTTGATCGCGGCGGGGTCGCCGATCGGCTCGTCCAGGTGATGGGTCATCCGCGGCAGCAGGTCGAGCACGTTCGGGGCGATCTCGATCTCGTGCAGGTCGACGCCGAACCGCTCGGCCACCCGCCGGGCGTAGCGGAGGTCGTCCGGCATCGCCTCGAACTTGGCGTCCTCGGCGCGGAACCCGATCGTGTAGGCGGAGATCCCGGGGCGGTCGCGGGCCGCCAGCGCGGTCAGGTAGCTGGAGTCGAGACCGCCGGAGAGGAAGGTCGCCACGGGTACGTCGGAGAGCAGGTGGCGGCGGGTCGACTCCTCGACGACGGCGGCGACGTCCGGGCGCTCGCCGCTCCGGGCCCGCTCCTGACCCTCGGCGGCGACGTCCCGGAGGTTCCAGTACCTGCCCCGCTCCACCCGGCCGTCGGGCCGGCAGCGGAGCCAGCTCCCCGGCGGCAGCTTCTCCGCCTCGCGCAACGCGCAGCGCGAGTCCGGCACCCAGTAGTACAGCAGCGAGGCCACCAGCGCCGCATGGTCCACCTGAAGGGACCCGCCGGTGGCGGCGGCGAGCGCCTTGAGTTCGGAGGCGAACACCAGACCCCCACCACGCTGGAGCAGGAACAACGGCTTGACGCCGAGCTGGTCGCGGGCGAGCACCAGGTCACCGGTTCGCTCGTCGAAGATCCCGAACGCGAACATGCCGCGCAGCCGCGGCAGGCAGTCCGTGCCCCAGCGCCGCCACGCCTCCAGCAGCACCTCGGTGTCGGACGTCCCCCGGAAGCGCACCCCGATGGCCGCCAGTTCGGCGCGCAGCTCGGGCGCGTTGTACAGCTCGCCGTTGTACGTCAGGACGAGTCCGCCCGAGACCATCGGCTGGGCGCCGGTCTCGGACAGGTCGATGATGGCGAGCCGACGATGCCCGAGGTGCACTTCCCCGTCACCGGCGTGGTGGCTGTACCGGCCGGCCCCGTCCGGACCGCGGTGGGCGAGGGTGTCGGTGAGCCGGTCGGTCACGACCTTCCCGTCCGGCCACCGGTACGTGCCTGCGATGCCACACATGTCCTACCGCGCTTCCTGGTCGATGTCCGGGACTCGTGCCCATGACGGCCCCTCCGGCCGAGGCCGGTCCGTCCCGTTCCGGCGGGCCGTCGGCTCGTTGTGGCCGCGCAGCGCGGTGTGCGCCCCGTCCCACAGCGTGCCGTCGGTCCGATCACGCGGATCGGGGTCGATCACCACCACGCCGATCACCGCGATGCCCAGGTCCGCGAGCTGCCGGGCCACGGTGTGCAGCCATGCGGCGCTGCCGTGCCCGGCCCGCACGACGAGCACCGTCCGCGTGCCGAGGTACTGGAGGTCGGTCCACGCCGCGCCGGGCGCCACCGAGCCGACGCCGAGCCGACGCTCCTGCCGGGACGGGCTCGCGGCACTCTCGCCGTCGACCACGGTGGGGTCTCCCGGCTTCGGCTGGTGGTGGGCGAGCCGCCGGCCCGGCAGGCCGTCGACGATCACCACCGGTCCCTCCTCCGCCAGTGCGGCGGCGAGGTCCAGGGCGATCACGCTCGTGGTGCGCGCACAGCCCAGATCCAGCAGCGACACCGGTTCCGCGGAGCCGCGCACGGTGCGGGCCAGGGTCGTGGTGAGCCGTGTCCGCGCAGCCCGGGACCGTCGGCCCTGCCACGGCCCGGCCGACCGTCGGTGCGTGCGACGCAGCTCCGCGACGACCGAGGCGCCGAGGTTCGCCGCGATCTCCCGGCGCAGCACGGGACGGTCCGCCACCACGGCGCCGACCGCGGCCACCGCGAGCCCGAGGACGAGTCCGAGGACGAGCCCGACCCCCGCGTTGGTGACGGCGGTCCTGGGCAGGGAGTGCCGCACCGCGCGCGCGTCGTCCACGATCTGCGTGCCGGCGATGAGCCGGGGCGCGCCGATGCGCGCCTCCGCCGCCCGCCGGCCGAAGTCGGTGATCCGCGAACCGAGTTCGGCCCGGCGGGTGAAGAGGGACTCCATGTTCGCCGACGCCTTCGGCCCGCTCTGCGGCGACGAGTCCCCGATGGCCTTGTTGACCTGGGCGAGTTCGTCCTGCATGCGGTCACGCTGGTCCAGCAGGGTATTGGCCTCGGCGTCCGCGGCCTCCCGGATGCGCCGCACGTGGTCCGCGACGAACGCGTCGGCCAGCGCCTTCGCCCGGGCCGTCGCCTCCACGTCGCCGGCACCCGTCACGGTGATCTGGAGCAGGTTGTTGGACAGGCCGACACCCCCGTAGTCCCGCATGAAGTCCTCCGGTTTCTCCGGGGATCCGAGGGCTTGCAGGGCCTTGCCGGCGATCCGCGTGGTGTGCAGCAGTCCGACGTCGGTGCGGATCAGCGTTCCGGGGTCGTTCGGCTGGTCCGCCTGGTGGGCCACCAGCACCGTGGTCACCGCGGTCCGCGGCGGGGGCATGAGGACCGCCACCGCCGCCCCGACGAGCAGCCCCAACAGCGCCATGCAGGACCAGAGGCGGCGGCGCCTGCGCACCGCGACCACCAGTGCCTGGAGGTCCAGCAGGGGAGCGGCGGCCGACGGATGCGACGGCGCGGGCGTGCTCACGCCGAACCTCCCGACGCGTCGACGCCCACCGCGGACGCCGGCGTGGTGTCCTGCGCGGGATCGCCGGCGGACTTCTCCGGACGGGCCCGGACCATGCCGGCGAGGACGACGCCGACGACCTCCTGCCGGGCATCCGCACACGCCCCGGCGATGTCGGCGAGTTCAGCCGCGGTCCAGTGGCCCGCGCTCAGCACGACCACGGCACCGGACTCGTCGTCACGCTCGGGCACCAGCGGCCGGGACACCGACACCTCCACCACCCGCAACGGCGGTTCGCCCTCGGCCTCGACGACGAGTTGCCCGGCCGCCCCGAGGGCGGTCTCGTCGCCTTCCGGAACGATGACCAACAGCGGCCGGGGGAGTGGCAGTCGCTCCCGCAGGCGGGCGCACACCCGCCGGTAGCGGACGCGCCGGCCGGCCTCGTCCCCGGAGGCCCGCGGGGCCGGTACGTCCCACCGGGCTTCGAGGCCGAGCAGCCGCCGGATCACGGCCCGCGGGCCACGGCCCTCCGACCGGTGCACGAGCCGATCGCCGGGTACGTCGACCGTACCCAGCAGCGTCGAGCCCAGCGCCGCGGCGATCTCCGCCTCGGTGCGCAGCCGGCGACTCATCCGTGCGGTGGCGAGATGACCGATGACCGCGAGCAGGAAGAACAGCAGCGCCCCGCCGCCGACGAGCTGCACCCTCGTCGGCGGTGCCTCGCCGGTGGGCCGGGCCGACGGCCCCATGACGACCATGGTGGCCTTGTCGGCGGCCGGGTCGGCCTGTTCCAGTTTCTTGACGGCCTCTTGCAGCGCGGTACGCAGTTTCGCGAGTTCGGTACGGGTCTGCACGCTCTCCACGGACTTCCCCGGATCGGCCGCGTCGGCGAGCTCGGTGATGCGGCGGCTGGTCTGCATCACCATCTGCCGCAGCGCCTCGGGCCGCGCCGCCGCCTCGGGATCGGCGCCGGCGCCCGCGATCCGTGCGGCGAACGTGACGAACTGCCGGGCCACCTCGTCGGAGAGCCGCTGTGCGCGCTCCGGGGTGTCCGAGGTGCCCGAGATCGTGATGATGTTCCCGTCGGCGGTGGTGGCGCTCACCCGGTCGCGCAGCTCGTTGCCGCTGACCTCGGTCCAGCCGAGGGTGGCGGCAGCGCGGTCGAGCACCACCGAACTGGTCGCGATCTCCGCCTGGGTCAGCAGCTCGCGCTCCTGCCACGCCCCCGGCAGCAGGACCGATGCCGACGTCGTGTACTGCGGAGGGAACAGCAACGAGGTGCCGTAGCCGACGAGCGCACCCACCACGACGAGGAGGGTGAGGAGTCGCCGGCGGCGACGGATGATCCGCCCCATCGTGACCAGGCGTATCGTGTCATCACTCAACGGTGCGGCCTCCTCCCGCCCGGTCCGGGTCGCCCGTCGACACCTCGGCGGCGTCAGGGCGGGCTGCGGCGTAGGCGGCGAGCAACGAGGCTTGCGAGTTCCGCCAGGAGAGCGGCCCGTTGATCCGCTCCTGGCCGATCTTGCCCATGTGGGCCCGCTTCTCCGGATCGTCCAACAGCAGCGCGATGAGCCTGGCGAACTCGGCCTCGTCGTTGGCCGGCGCGTAGACGGCGGCCTCCCCGGCGGAGACCCGCGCCTCACGGAGGTCGAACGAGACGATCGGCCGACCCATCACCATGTACTCCAGGACCTTGTTCATGGTCGACACGTCGTTGAGTGGATTGAGCGGATCGGGGGACAGACACACGTCCGCGGTGGACAGGTAGCGCACCAGGTCGGCGTCCGGGATGCGCCCGGTGAACTGCACCTGCTCCGAGAGGCCGAGCCGCCGGGACAGCTCCACCATCGCGTCGAAGCTGTCGCCGGCGCCGACGAACACCGCGTGCCAGTCGGTCCGCCCGAGCTCGTCGCGCAGCTTCGCGAGGGCCCGCAAGGCGTAGTCGACGCCGTCCTGCGGCCCCATGACGCCGAGGTAACACAGCAGATGGGGCTTGCCGCGCTTCAGCTCCGGCTCGGGTGGCACCGGCCGGAACCGGTCGGTGTCGGGTGCGCTGCGCACCACGAACACGTCCTCGGCCCGCCGACCGCCACGGCGCATGGCGACGTCCCGGTAGCTCTCGTTCGTGGCGAGCACGATGTCGGCGGCCCGGTAGGTCCGCCGTTCCAGCGCGAGCACGGCGCGGTACAGCAGGTCCTGGCCGCGGTCGAACCGGGAGAGGTACAACTCGGGTACCAGGTCGTGCTGGTCGAAGACGAACCGCGCCCCGCGCCGCTTCAGCCACAGCGCCGGCAGGAACAGCAGGTCCGGCGGATTGCAGGCGTGGACCACGTCGACCGGGCCGACCTTGCGGGCCAGCCGGACCGTGTGCCACAACGCCGATCCGTACTCCTGGAGGTAGCCGGCCGGCCCTCCGGTGGCCGCGCGCAACGGGTAGCGGTGGATCCGCACCCCGTCGATCTCGACCTCCGACTCCGTGTCCCGGCTGGTCCCTTGGGGACAGATCACGTGCACCGTCCAGCCCGCGTCGCGCAGCGTCGTGCACTCCTGCCACACACGCCGGTCGAACGGCACCGACAGGTTCTCCACGAGGACCAGCGCGCGACGGGTCGCCCCGCCGCGGCCGGTCGCGTTACCAAGCAAGGCCCATGTACCCCGGTTCGGCCCGACGCGCCTCGGCGTCGGGGAGGCGGACGAGATCGACGATCAGAGTGCCGTCGCCATGGGGCAGCGCCGACAACACGGCCGGATCCCTGGTTCCGACCAGGCACACCTCGGCATGCTCCAGCACCTCACCGATGGATTCGGCGAGCAGTTGCGCGAGGTGGGGCAGCCGCGTCTCGATGTACTCGCGGTTGGCGCCGAGCAGCCGGGAGAGGTTCACATTGGGGTCGTAGATCCGCAGGTCGTAACCCTTGCCGAAGAGTCTCTCCGCCAGCTCGACGAGCGGGCTCTCGCGGAGGTCGTCGGTGCCGGGTTTGAAGGACAGCCCGAACAGGCCCACCCGACGCTTGCCGGTGCGCGCGACCAACTCCACTGCGCGCTGAAGGTGTTCGGAGTTGGAGGGCAGCACGTGGGCGAGGATGGGCACCGAGATGTCGGCGCTTCGTGCCGCGTGGAGCAGGCTGCGCAGGTCCTTGGGCAGGCAGGAGCCGCCGAAGGCGAATCCGGGCCGCAGGTAGGCGGGGCTGATGTTCAGCTTGCGGTCGGCGAGGAACACGTCCACCACCTGGTGGGTGTCCACTCCCAGGGCGTGGCACACGGCGCCCAGCTCGTTCGCGAAGCCGATCTTGAGGCCGTGGAACGCGTTGTCCGCGTACTTGATCGCCTCGGCCGTCGGGATCGGCACCCGGAACACCTCACCGGGCAGTCCGTCGTACAACGCCTCCACCACGTCGCCGCTCGCCGGGTCGAGTTCGCCGATGACGGTCTTGGGCGGGTCGAAGAAGTCCTGCACGCTCGTGCCCTCGCGCAGGAACTCCGGGTTGACCGCGATCCCGATGTCCACGCCGGCGGTGCCGCCGATGTACTTCTCCAGGATCGGTACCAGCAGGTTCAGGCAGGTGCCCGGCAGCATGGTGCTGCGGAACACGATGGTCTGCCGCCCACCCCGCTCGGCCACCGCGGCACCGATCTGCTCGGTGACCCGCTCCAGGTACGTGGTGCACAGGCTGCCGTTGGGCTCCGACGGCGTGCCCACGCACACCAGCGACACGTCACTGCCCATGATCGCCTCGCGGACGTCGCTGGTGGCGCGCAACGCCCCGGACCCCACGACCTCGGCGATGAGCTCGCTGATCCGCTCTTCGACCACCGGGGCCTTGCCGGCGTTGACCAGGTCGACCTTCGCCTGGTTCACGTCCACCCCGATGACCTCGTGCCCCAGGCTGGCCAGGCACGCGGCCGACACGCAGCCGACGTAGCCGAGCCCTAAGACGCTGACCCTCATAACCCGTTCCTCCCCCCAGGCAGGCCCTTTTGGCCTGCCGTACGTGAGCCGACCGGACAACGTTCACCGCGCATCAGTAGGCGCCCTGCCCCTGAACCACCGCGCGCAGCGTCTTCCACAAAATCACCGTGTCGAGGGCGAGCGACCAGTCCTCCACGTACCGCAGGTCCAGCCGGACCGCCTCCTCCCACGGCAGGTCGCTGCGTCCGCTGATCTGCCACAGTCCGGTGAGCCCGGGCTTGACCAGCAGGCGCCGCCGGATGTCCGGGCCGTAGGCGGCGGACTCCTCCGGCAACGGAGGCCGCGGACCGACGAGCGACATCGATCCGGTGAGCACGTTGAAGAGCTGCGGGAGCTCGTCGATCGAGTACCGGCGCAGCATCGATCCCACCCGGGTCACCCGTGGATCCCGGCGGAGTTTGAACAGGAGGCCGGCGCCCTCGTTGAGCTCGGCCAGCGCGGCACGTGCCCTGTCGGCCCCGGAGACCATGGTGCGGAACTTGACCATGGTGAACTCGCGACCGTCCTTGCCGACCCTGCGCTGCCGGTAGAACACCCCGCCGCGGCTGTCCGTCAGGACGAGCAGTGCGACGAGCGCCATCAGGGGTGTGAACAGCATCAGCAACACCAGCGCGCCCAGTCGGTCGACGACCTCTTTGACCGCCCGGCGGGCCCCGGTGAAGATCGGCATGCTGACCCGCAGGAGCGGGATCCCGAGGACCGCGTCGACGTGCAGCCGCGGGCCGGCCACTTCCATCAGCACGGGGGCCACGACCATCTCGGCATCGCTGCCTTCGAGGTTCCAGGCCAGTCGTTGCAGCCGGTCCGGGGACCAGTGCGGGTCCGGGGTGACCGCGACGACACGGTAGCCGTCACGGTGGACGTGGCCCGCGACGTCCGTCAGTCGGCCGACGACGGGCACTCCGTCCAGGTGGTCACCGTCGAGCCAGAAGCCGTCCGGCGTGCACACGGCCTCCACCCGCCACCCGAGGTGCGGAAACTTGCGGGTTCGGGCGATCAGGTCGCGCACGGTGGCCGGGCTTCCGGCGGCGAGCACCGGTCGCAGGCACCGCCCTTCCTTGCGCTGTTTGTGCAGCCACAGGCGCAGCAGGTACCGCTCGGTCATGGTGACGAGCGCGATCGCCGGTATCGCGACGAAGATCCAGAGCTTGATGTTGTGCGAGGTGAGGGCGATCCCGCCGAGGGCCAGTACGACGGCCGCCGTGAACAGTGAGCGTCCCAGTCGGCGGAACTCCTCGGCGCCCTGCCCGAGTACGGCCGGCGCCCAGGACCGGGTCACCGCAAGCGCTCCCAGCACCAAGAGCTCGGTGCCGAAGGCGAGGATTCTCCACTTCTCGTGCCAGTTGGCGGCGTCCCTGACCCCGAAGAAGCCGCCTATCGCCACCACCACGAAGGCGGTGGCCACGGTGTCGCTGATGATCACCGTATGGCGGTACCGCTGCGCCCAGTCGATCGCGGGCCGGCTGATCACTCCGTTCGCCGCGCGCCCGGGCGCCGATAATAACGGGCCGACCAACTCCCCATCGCCCTGCTGCACGGTTCCCCCCAGGTCGCCCGTGGACTCCACGTGTTCGTTCCACACGGTTCCTCCCCCCGGGAGGCCCGCGCCCCCCGCGCTGTTCGTCCCCCCGGGAGGCCCCACCTCCCGTGCCGCGCCGTTCGTCCCCATCGGGAGGCCCCCGCCCCCCGCGCCGCGCTGTGCTTTCCCCGGGGGGACTCGGCCCCCCGCATGGCATGCCTGGCCCCTGCGGCACGGGTGGCAGAAGCCCACCCGGCCGACAGTGGATACGCATGTCCTGTCAGGGCCCCGAGGCGTGCGGGAACCCGTTGACGATTGCCCCCGGCCCAAGGCTCCCCCCTCGGGCTCCACGAATCGATCACTCACGTCGGACGCCGGGTACGTGAATGCCGGCGGTCCATGACGTCAGAGCTGTAGATCACTGTGTGGTGCTTCGTGTCCAAGGATGCGAAGCACGGTCAATCTAGAGCATGGCGGGCCGCCTGAAGAGGGGAATGTATGCAACTTGTGCTCAGGCTTTGAAGGTTGACCCTCGAACGGTGAAGGTCCGGCGGTTCCCCGGAGACGAGGACGTGCCGTGTGACCTGTGCTGACGGGAGTTCTCCGGGCTGTCGACAGCCCGGCGCCCGCGGTGTTTCGGTACTGCTGTTCGCATCCGCCGAGGGCCCGTAACGGAGCTGCCCGGCCGCCGGCGCCGTACGTGGAGGACGCGCACCGGCCCGGGACGGCGTCCGGGGCGCGCTCCGGCGAGCGCGGGGCGAGGTGGCCGCCGGCGCACTGGCCGGAATGGGTCGGGTTGTCATTTATGCTTCAAGGCGGCCGCGCGGCGGTGGCTCGTCGCGGTCCGCGGCACCTCGGAACGGTCGGGTCCGGTCGGTCGTGGTGCGCGGCGTGCGTGGGGGCCCTGGTACGGACGGGAACCACAGGATGCTGGTCGAGAAGGTCTTGGGGAATCGAGCGACCGCCGACACGCGCTTCAGTGGTGTGGGGTGCACAACCCCCCGCCCGTGAACAGAAGACCCCCAGGGAGAAGTGAGGTATGCCGGTGATCTGCGTCGGAGGCATGATCGGTATCGGCAAGACGAGCGTGGCCGAGCTGCTCGCCAAGGAGCTGGGCAGCGACGTCTTCTACGAGAGCGTGGAAGACAATCCGATCCTTCCGCTCTTCTACACGGCGAGCCCCGAGGAGATCCAGGCCAAGCGCTACCCCTTCCTCCTCCAGCTCTACTTCCTGCAGACCCGGTTCGCCTCGATCAAGGAGGCGTACAAGCAGGGCGACAACGTCCTCGACCGGTCCATCTACGAGGACTGGTACTTCGCCAAGGTGAATCACGACCTCGGCCGGATCAGCTCCCTCGAGATGCGGGTGTACGAGGGGCTGCTCGACGAGATGATGCGCGAGATCGACGGCCTGCCCTACCGCAAGGCACCCGATCTCATGGTCTACCTCAAGGCGGACTTCGAGACGGTGCTGCACCGCATCGGGCTGCGGGGCCGTGACTTCGAGCAGGACGAGGGCCTCGTCGCGTACTACCGGACACTGTGGTCCGGCTACGACGACTGGGTGCACAAGCACTACTCGGCCAGCGAGGTCCTCGTCGTCGACATGAACCACACCGACGTGGTGAACAACCCCGAGGACGCGGCCCGCGTGGTGCGAGAGGTCAAGGACGCGCTGACGGTGGCGAGGCTCCGGGCCTGACGCAGTTCCCCGCGGGGGCCGCGACGAGGCGGCCGGTGCGCACACCACCGGTTCCGCCTCGGCGTCGGCCCGTGCGGGGGCTGCCCCGTCAGCGCGCGGCGATCCGCTGGAGCGCCGCGCCCTGGTAGCGGGCACCGGCGTTCCACAGGATGAAGGAGTTCATCTTGTTGGCCGCCGCGGCCTTGATCTGTTCGGCCACCTCGGCCGGCCCGTAGGTGCTGCCCATGGAGAAGTCCTGGAGCCACGGGACGATCTCGGTCCGGGTGCCCTTCGCCTGGCGGGCGAAGTCGGCGAGGGAACGCTGCACGATCGCGTACGGAGCGGTGTCGGGCTGCGCGACCCCGTATTCGCCCGGCCCCCAGTGGGACGGGTAGACCATGGGCGCGATGTAGTCGGTGACCTTGACCAGGGCGCCGATGTCCTGCGCGATCTCGGTGGGCCGGGTGGCTGCGATGCCGAAGACCGAGACGCCGAGGTAGGCGGCGTGCGGACGCAGCGCGGTGCGGGTTTCGGCGACGAACGAGGTGATGGACTGCTCGGGCGTGGCGCTGCCGATGCCCGGGAAGCGCATGTGGGACAGGGGGCCGTCCGGGCGGCGCACGTAGTCGTAGAGGATGTCGTCGAAGCCGAGCCGAGCCGCTTCGACGGCGAGGTCCCGGTTGTACGCGCGGACCGTCGGGTCGGCGAAGTTGGTGAAGGACAGGGCCCCGTAGTGGCCGCCGTCGTAGGGCTGTCCGGTCGGGGTCAGGACGAGCTGTTCGCCGTGGCCGGACTTCCAGGCGGCCGCGCCGAGCAGAGGGTCGCGGAAGGCCACGATGCGGCCGATGACCTGGGCGCCGGCGGCGTGGATCTCGGCGATCGCCTTGCGGGCGTCGTAGTAGCCCTTGGCGGCGCCGATCCGGCGGGCCAGCGGCACCTGGGAGGCGTACCCGACCTCGCCGTCCTCGTCCTTGACGTCCAACTCGACCGCGTTGAGTTTGCCGCTGCGAACGAGGGCGAGGATGTTGCCGCGCAGGGTGTCGTCGCCCCATCCGATGGCGGTGATGTGCGCGGCACGGACCATGGGGCGACGGCCCCGGACGGACACGTCCTTGGTGGTGGTGTTCCCGGCGCGGTCCACCGCGGTGACCGTCGCGAGGGGGGTGCCCTTGGCAACCGTGATCTTGAAGGCCCCGGCCTTGTCGACGGGGACCTTCCTGCCGTTGACGGTCACCTCGGAGTCGGTGGACGCACGGCCGGTGAGGGTCACGGGGGCGGCGACGTCCTTGACGTCGGGGTCGGCCACCGCCAGCTCGGGAGCGGTGGAGTCCACCCGGAAGCCCACGACCTTGCGGTACGAGGCGAAGGGGAAGCTGCTGTCGCCCGCCACCACCAAGGTGTGTCGGCCCTCGGAGAGGCGCGGGAGGACGAGTTTCAGGCGAGCGCCCTCGGCGGTGACGGGGACCGCCGTGCCGTCCAGGGTGGCGCGCAGCCCGTCCCTGCCGCCGGCCTCCTCGGTGGCCAGGTAGGCGCTGACCTGCGCCGCTTTGCGGCCGTCGAGGACGGCGCCGTCGCCCAGACCGTGGAGGCCCGGGCCCGGAGCGAGGATGGTCCAGGCCCCGACGGCCGCTCCGGCCAGTCCGAGGGCCCCGGTCGTCGCCAACAGGGCGACCCGATGGGTCGGGCGGCGGAGGCGGAGGGGGGTGGCCGAGCGCGATATGTGCTGGGGGGACATCGTGCCGTCCTTCGTGCCGTGGGCCGGATGCTGACTTCATTCATTGCCACACGGTGTCCCGGTCGCCGCGTTCCGCCCGTAATTCACACGAATGCCGCGTTCGTGCCCGGCGTGGCGGCTACGCCATGCAGGGGGCCGTGCGGTAGACGCGCTCCCGCCGGAGGTAGGGATGGCGCGACACGTCCGCCACGGAGGGGCCTCTCATGCGCCACCCGCTCGTTCCGCTGGGCGCCCTGGTGGGCGCCGCCCTGCTCGCCTCCGGCTGCTCCGCAGGGCCCTCACCGGCCACCGGCGAAAGCCGCGGGGCCACCTCGTCCGCGGCGGTCGGCCCCGTCGCCGCGAAGGCGCCGGCGGAGGTCGGCGCCGACGAACTCGGCCAGGTGCCCGTGCTGATGTACCACCAGCTCACCGAGAAACCGGCCGGCGTCTACGACCGCACCCCGGCCGATTTCCGCGCCGAGATGGAGCGCCTCGCGCGGGAGGACTACGTGCCCGTGACGGCCCGGGACTTCCAGACGGGCCGCATCGACATCCCCGCCGGCACGCACCCGGTCGTCCTCACCTTCGACGACTCGACCAACAGCCAGGTACGGCTCGGGCCCGGCGGCACCCCGGCACCGGACACGGCCGTCGCCATCCTGACGGAGACGGCCGGGAAGTACCCCCGCTTCAAGCCGGTGGCGACGTTCTTCGTCAACGCGGACGGCTTCTCGGCGACCGGTACCGCCAAGGCCCTGACCTGGCTGAAGGAGCACGGGCACGAGGTCGCCAACCACACCGACCGCCACGAGAACCTGCGCTCCCTGGACCAGGCGGGTGCCACGCGGGCGATCTCGGCCGGACAGCTCGCGATCGAGAAGGCGGCGCCCGGGACACGGGTCACCTCACTCGCCCTGCCCTTCGGTGCCATGCCCGAGCCGGCCGGAATCGCCGCGCGGGGAACGGGCTACCGTTACGACGGGGTGTACCTCGTGGGGGCCAACCCCTCGGTCTCACCGTTCGCGAACATGTTCACGCCCGGCGCGATCCCGCGGATCCGTTCGGCGGGGCCGGAGGGTGAGGACGCCGACTTCGGCTCCTCGCGCTGGCTGGACAAGCTCGCCGCGGGGAAGAACCGGTACGTATCCGACGGGGACCCGAACACCGTCGCCTTCCCGAGCGCCTCGCGGAACCGGCTGTCCCCGGCTTTCGCGCAGCGCGCACGCCCGTACTGAGCGGTGCGCGCGGCCGGTCGGCCGGTTCCGCCGGTGTGTTCTGACGGCCAAGTGCCGCCCGGCACGGCAGCCGGGCGGCACATCGACGGGGTGAACGTTGCCTGATGCGGTACTAGTTGTGCCGGGGCCAGAGGGGTCCCTGTTCGGTCCAGGTGACACCCTTGTTGCGGCAGAGGCAGAAGGGGTGGCCGATGGGGTCGGTGTAGACGCGGAAGCCGTAGTCGTCGGGGCCGATGCAGTCCCGCTGCAGGGTCGCGCCGAGGGCCAGGACGCGGCGCTGTTCGTCCTCGATGTCGTCGACTTCGAAGTCGAGGTGGAACTGCTTGGGGTGCTCGCTGTCGGGCCACTGCGGGGCGCGGTAGTCCTCCACCTGGATGAAGGCCAGTTCGA
Organism: Streptomyces sp. H27-H5; assembly: GCF_026627505.1. Taxonomy (GTDB): domain Bacteria; phylum Actinomycetota; class Actinomycetes; order Streptomycetales; family Streptomycetaceae; genus Streptomyces. Next base: position 34,066 of record NZ_JAPNLK010000069.1, read on the forward strand.
TCTCACCGAACCGGATGCCGGCCCAGTTCTCGTCACTGCCCTCCTTGACCGGGAGCCCCGTCACCTCGGAGTAGAAGGCTGCGAGCTTCATCGTGTCCGGGCAATCGATGATGAAATCGGTGAGTCGTAGCATCAAGCGATCTTGTCACAAGGCCAAATGAGCCGGACTTCGAGACAGGTGACCGAGAACTCCCCACAGGGCGTTTGCCGGTGCCCCGCGCGTCACCGGGGCTCCGCACCGGCAGGTGCGTGGCCTCCGATCGTTCATCCCCTGTCAGGCCGCCCCGCCTCCGGGTCGCGGCCGGTCGGCGTGCGCGGCCCGGCCCGGTGCCGTGTGTGGGGTGGTCGGTTCCTCCTGTCGGCCCGCGGCGAGGTTCCGTGTCGTGTCCGTGTCGCGTCCGTGTCGTCACACCGTAGAAGACCGCGGAGCGGAGGCATATGTGGCCGCCCCTCACGATCGGGCTCCTTTCTGTGTGTGCGGACGCCACTGCGCGCACGATCCGACGATTCCCGACGCCTCCGACGGGTGGGGCTGCCGACCCTGCCGCAATTGCCGATTCGCGGACCTTCGGCACCTTGCCGCCGCCGGCTTTATGGGTTACGGAGAACGCCGACGGCTTCCGGGATTGCGCAATACCACGGAGGGTCCGTCAGGTCTCCCGGATCATCCGAACTGCGGATCGTGTCAAGTGCATTAGTTTAGGAAGAGAGCATTCCGCTATGGGTGATGACCGAACCTTGACCGGACTGGCTGATTTCTGCCCTGATGAGGATTGTGATGCATGGCACATCCTCGCCCCTTCAAATCGGTCAAAGAGGTGCATTGCCTACAGAAATCGAGCGGAGTGAGTGATTCTGTTGGCGAAAACCGAACGGTCGCCCAACGGTGGGACATTACCGAGGCTTGACCTGGATATACCGGTCTCCATAACCTCCGGATCGTGCTTGCGCCGCCGATCAACGGTGCATCAGTTACGTCAAACCATTTGACCGGAGGGTTGTATGTACGACGTTATTGTTGTAGGTGGCCGCTGTGCAGGATCGCCCGTTGCGATGCTGCTGGCTCGACAGGGGCACCGGGTGCTCGTGGTGGATCGGGCCTCATTCCCCAGCGACACGGTGTCGACCCACTACATTCACCAGGCCGGCCTGCTGAAGCTTCAGGACTGGGGTCTGCTCGACGAGATCATCGCGGCCAAGACGCCGGCGCTCCGAAAAATGCATTACTCCTATCGGGGCATCGATCTCAACGGTTTCGCCGATCCCGTGGGCGGGGTCGACGCCGTCTACTGTCCGCGCCGCACCGTGTTGGACGAGATCCTCGTCAACGCCGCCCGCAGGGCCGGCGCCGAGGTCATCGAAGGGTTCACCGTATCCGACCTGGTCTTCACCGACGGCCGTGTGACCGGAATCCGCGGACGCGAAGGGGACGGTCCGGAGCGGGAGTTCCGCGCCACCGTGGTCATCGGAGCCGACGGCTTCCACTCGACGGTCGCCAAGAAGGTGGGTGCGGAGCTGTACAACGTGCGCCCCGCGGCAGGCTTCATCTACTACTCGTACTACAGCGGGCTCGACGACTGGGGTCTGCACCACAAGACCGGGTTCAACGAGAAGTGGTTCGGCACCTGGCCGACGAACGACGGCGTGAACATGCTGGCCGTCATCTGTACGCGACGCCAGCTCAAGGAGTTCCGCCAGGACGTCGAGGCCGGCTTCCAGGGCGTGTTCGACGACGTGTCCCCGGAGATGGGGGCGCAACTGCACGACCAGGGACGGCGCGAAGAGGACTTCAGGCCGATGCGCTACCCGGACAACTACTACCGCCGCGCGTACGGTCCCGGCTGGGCCCTGGTCGGAGACGCCGGCTACCACAAGGACCCCTACACGGGATGGGGCATCACCGACGGCTTCCTGCACGGCGAACTCCTCGCGGAGCGCGTCCACCAGGGCCTGACGGGCGAGCGGCAGATGGACGAGGCGCTCGCCGAGTACAACAAGGTGCGCGACGAGGAGAGCGCCGGCGTCTACGACTTCACGACGACGCTCGGCGAACTCACCGAACTCCCGCCCTTCTTCCGGGCGACGATGGCCGCGATGGGCCAGACCCAGGAGTGGACCAACAAGATGCTCGGCCTGATCGGCGGAGTCGTCCCGGACTACGAGGTCTACGCGCCCGACGCCCTTGAGCAGCTCTACGACGCCGCCGGGACCCCGCAGGAGGAACGGATCTACGACCCGGCCGGCTGACTTTCCCCGCCTCATCGAGTCCCACGGGACACGAACGTCAAGTGCCGTGCGTCGAGCGTGCCGTTACCGGCGCTCGCGCCGGCGCTTCGCGCCACCCCACCCGGGCAGCCGTGCTGATCCCCACGGAGGACGGCGGGCCCGCCCGCGGACAGCCCCGGCGGCGGTCCGAGCACCCGCCGAGCCGCCCGCCCCGTAGCCGTCCGACCCCCAGGGCAGTCGCCCGACCACTCACCGACCGGGCCTCCGCGCGCCCCGTCGATCGTGACCGCCGCGCCCTGTCGGCCCGGCCGCTTCTTCCCGATCAGTGTTCAGTCACCCTGCCGTCCCGCCCCCGGCGAGGCTCGGTGCGGCCTTCCCCACAGGCCCCGAGCCCCAGGCGTTTCGGCACTGCATTCGATGCGCTTCACCCTCTGAGGGAGCCCAGCAGATGACGCGTGCGTCCAGCATGTTCGATCTCATCAGTGACCAGGACGAGGAAAGGCCCTACTTCGAGACAGGCGGCATCGGCAGGTCTCACGAGTTCTACACCGGTGAGGAGCAGTACCGGCAGGAGATGTCCCGCATCTACGGCCGGCGCTGGCTCCCCGTGGACCACGTCTCCCGCCTCAAGGAGAAGGGTGCCTACAGCACCCTGAACATCGGCACCGGCTCCGTCCTCCTCCTCCACGGGGACAATGGGATCCAGGCCTACCACAACTACTGCCGGCACCGCGGGTACAAGCTCGTCGAGGAAGCCACGGGCAAGCGGCAGAGCCTGGTGTGCCTCTACCACTGCTGGGTGTACGACCGGAACGGCAAGCTGAAGAGCCTCAACGGCACCTACCTGGACCACTTCTTCGAGAAGGAGAAGAACGGTCTGCTGCCGGTGCGCACCGAAGTCCGGTTCGGGGTCGTCTTCATCGCCCTCTCCGACGACGCGCCCGACCTCGACGCCTCGCTCGGCGAGTTCGGCGAGTTCGCGAAGGTCTACGAGCTCGCCGACCTGGAGTGCGTCGAGGCGAAGGACTACCCGGTCGCCTCGAACTGGAAGCTCGTGGCGCACAACGTCAACGAGAGCCTGCACTTCCCGACCGCGCACAAGGACCTGCACCGCATCACCGACTTCGACGACGCGGGCACCTACGACCTCAAGGGCGACATCGTCGGGGCGTGGCAGTCGATCCGCAGCGGCTACAACTCCGTCTCCATGACGGGGCGCAGCGGCCGGACGCCCATGCGGCAGGTTCCCGAAGGGGACCGGATGAAGATCAACTGGATCACCATCCTGCCCAACCTCCTGTTCGGGTTCACGGCCGACTACGTGATGATGCAGTGGGTCTGGCCCGAGAGCCCTGGCACCTGCTTCGTCCGGCACTTCTGGCTCTTCCACCCCTCCGAGACCGCCAAGAGCGACTTCTCCCACGAGGCCGTGTTCGCCCTGTGGGACAAGGCGAACTACGAGGACTGGGAGATGTGCGAGCGCACGCACCGCGGCCTGTCCAACCCGCTGTGGACGCCCGGCCAGCTCTCGCTCGACGAGGAGGTCGTCTCCCAGATCGACTCCTGGGTCGCCCGTGAATGCGCCGCCGCCCCGGCCACCCTCGCGCACGGCGAGGACCCCGCCGCCCAGGGGGAGCCCACCGCCGTCCGCGACGAGGACACCGCCGAGTCCGGGAAGGCCGCAGAGTGAGCACGACAGCCAACTGCTACCTCATCGGCGGTACCCGGGTCCTCACCCGGTGCGCCGCACAACTCCTCGACTCCGGCGTGCGGATCGAGGGCGTCCTCAGCGACGACCCCGCCGTGACGGCCTGGGCCGACACGCAGGGGATCCCCGTACTCGACCCCCACGCGGACCTGGCGCGGACGCTCTCCGCGCGGCCGTTCGACTACCTCTTCAGCATGGTCAACTTCCGGATCCTGCCCGCCCCGGTCCTCGACCTGCCGAAGATTGCCGCGATCAACTTCCACGACGGGCCGCTGCCCCGCTACTCCGGCAGCCACGTCCCGGCCTGGGCGCTGTACGAGGGCGCGTCCCGACACGCGGCCACCTGGCACCGGATGACGGAGGCCGTGGACGCCGGCGGCGTGCTGCTGGAGCGCTGGTTCCCGATCCGCGACCATTCCACCGCCCTGTCCCTGACGTACGAGACGGCCGAGGTGGGCATCGAGCTCTTCGCCGACCTCGTCCCGCACGTGGTGGCGCGCACCCTGCCCGAGCCGCTCGACACGGGCGACCGCGAGCGGCGGTTCTACCGGCGGTCCGACCGCATGGCGTCCGGCGGCATCATCCACGCCGGCACGTCCGCCGCCGAGGCCGAACGGCTCTCCAAGGCCCTGGACTACGGCTCCTTCCCGAACCCGCTCGGGGTGGCGACCCTCGTCACCGAGCAGGGTGCGGTGTTCACCCGGCAGATCAGGCTGATCCCGCGCGAGGACACCCGTACCGGGACCACCGTGCAGTCGGTGACCACGTCCGCCATCACCCTGGCGGCCCCGGACGCCGACCTCGTGCTGAGCGACTGGACCGCCGTCGACGGGAGCGCGCTGAGCGGCCAGGCGGCCGCGCAGCGGCTCGGGATCACCCCGGGGGCGCCACTGCCGGCGGCCTCGGAGCAGCGGCTGGCGGACATCGCCGCCGCCCAGAAGGTGCTGCGGCCCCACGAGCCGTGGTGGCGCGCACGGCTGGAGCGGCTGCGCCCCGCCCCGCTGCCCGCCGACGACTTCTCCGCCGCGGCGGCCCACTACAGCCGCCACGAGCTGGCGTTCACCCCCGCCTCGCGGGAGGAGGCGATCGCGGTCGTCCGCGCCTTCCTCACCGTCGTCGCCGAGCGCACCGGCGAGCAGGTCTTCGACTTCGCCTGGTCGCCGTCGTCCGCGCGGGTCCTCGCCGAGCGGACCCACGGCATCGCCGCCGCACGCTTCCCCGTGCGCTTCGACGGCGACACCACCCGCTCCCTCCAGGGCAAGCTGGACGAGGCCGCGGCCCACCAGGGCTACGCCGGCGACCTCGAACTCCGGCTCGGCCTGGCCGGACGGCCGCTCGGCTCCGACGAGCCGGACTTCACCCGCGTCATGGTGTTGGACCGCGACGCGGGGGAGGAGGCGTCCTCCGAACCGCACACCGAGATGGCCCTGCTGTGCCTGAAGGACGGGCCGCCCACGATCTTCGTCCGCGAGACCGCGATGGACGCGGACGCGGCCCTGGACTTCACCGAGCAGGTCGAGGACCTGGTCCTGACCGCCCTGCTCCACGGCGACGAGCCGCACCCCGCACCCCGCGCGGAGGGAAGCCCGGACGCACGGATCGAGGAGCACCACGCACCACCGGCCGCGGCCCTGCCGGACACCTCAGACGCCCCCGCCGCGTCCGGAACGCTCCTGGACCTGTTCGCCGCCGTCGCCGCCGACCGGCCCGGCGCCACCGCCGTCCGCAGTGGCGCCCGCACGCTGGACTACGCCGGACTGGACGCCTGGGCCGACGCCGTCGCCGCCCGCCTGCACGACGAGGGCATCGAGTCGGGCTCGGTGGTCGCCGTCCTCATGGAGCGGGACATCGCGCTGCTCCCGGCCCTGCTCGGAATCCTGCGCGCCGGTGCGGCCTTCCTGCCCCTGGACCCCGGATACCCCGTGGACCGGCTCCGGCGGTACGTGGGGGTCTCGCGGTGCGACCTCATCGTCACCGACGACCGCACCCACGCCCTGGGCGCGTCCCTGGGCCCGGCGCGGCGCCTACCCGACGCGGACGGTTCGGCGCAGGCCGTGCCGCCGAAGGTCACCGCCTCCGACCTCGCCTACCTCCTCTTCACCAGCGGCTCGACGGGAAACCCCAAGGGCGTGGAGGTCGAGCACGGGGCGCTGGCCAACTTCCTCACCGGGATCGGCGAACGCCTCGGAGTGTCGTCCGACGACACCGTGCTCGCGCACACCACCGTGGCCTTCGACATCTCCCTGCTGGAGCTCTTCCTCCCGCTCACGGCGGGTGCGACCGTGGTCCTGGCCTCGCGGGAGATCGCGGGAGACCCGTACCGTCTGGCCGAGCTCACCGCCGAGGTGACCGTGGCCCAGGCGACGCCCAGCCTGTGGCGCCTGCTGCTGGGCACCGGCTGGACCCCCGACGAACGGCTGACCGTCCTGTCCGGGGGCGAGTCGCTGCCGCCGGCCACCGCCGAGCGGCTCCACGCGGCGGCCCGCACCCTGTGGAACCTGTATGGCCCGACCGAGGCGACGATCTGGACCGCGTGCCACCGGGTCACCTCGGTGGGCTCCTTCGTTCCGCTCGGCGAGCCCCTGCCCCACACGGAACTACACGTCCTCGACGGGCGGTTGGAGCCGTGCGCCGCCGGATCCACGGGCGAGCTGTACCTGTCGGGCACCGGCCTGGCCCGGGGGTACGCCGGCCGGCCGGACCTCACGAACGACGTGTTCACCGTCCACCCCGTGACCGGCGTACGGCTCTACCGGACCGGCGACGAGGTCCGCCTGCACACCGACGGCGCGATCGAGTGGCTCGGCCGCACCGACGCCCAGGTGAAGGTGCGCGGCAACCGCATCGAACCCGCCGAGATCGAGCGGGTGTTGGAGAAGTTCGACGGCATCACCGCCGCCGTGGTCGTCGCGGCACGGTTCGAGGGACGGGGCGAACCGAGGCTGACCGCCTACCTGGTGGGCGAGGACACGCCGACCAAGTCCCGACTCGACGCGTTCGTCGGCGCCTCCCTGCCCGGCTACATGGTGCCCGACGCCTACGTCGACCTCGACGCCATGCCGCTGACCGACAACGGCAAGGTGGCCCGCGCCCGGCTGCCGCTGCCGACGCGCGACACCATCATCCCCTCCGCCACCGGGTCCGTCTCCGCTGAGACAGCGCCCGTGGAGTCCGTGGCGACCGGCGAGTCCGTGGAGACCGTGGAGCCCGTGGCGTCCGTGGACCCCTCGGAGCCGGCGACGGCCCCGATGACCGCGGAAGCGCTCGCCGAGTCGATCGCGGGAGTGTTCGCGGCCACCCTGGACCTTCCCGCCTTCGACGTGCACGCCAACTTCTTCGACCTGGGCGGCGACTCGGTCAACGTCACGTCCGCCGCCGTCGGCCTCGGCCGTGAGCTGGGCGCCGACATCACCGCCCCGTCGATCTTCGCCTCCGGCACCCCGGTGAAACTGGCCCGGCTGTTGGGCGCGGAGGGAGTGGTACCGCTGCAAGGCCGCCCGGAGACCGAAGGACCCGTCACGACCGCCCCGGAGGCGGCGCGTCCCGAGCCCCTCGCGACGGAACCCCTCACGAGCGAGCGGGAGGCGACCGTACCCGCGCGGCCCACCCCCGTCGTGTCCGCGGTGCCGGCGCCCGCGGAGCCCACCCGGCCGGCCGCCGACGACGGCGCCCTGGCCGTCATCGGCATGGCGTGCAGGTTCCCCGGAGCCGCCACTCCGGACGAGTTCTGGCAGAACCTCGTCGACGGGGTGTCCAGCGTCGGGCACGCCCCGGACGGCAAGCGAGGCTGGGCCCACCTGTGGGCCGAGACCGGCGCCGACGACGTACGGATGGGCTGGGTCGACGGTGTCGAGTACTTCGACGCCGCCCGCTTCGGACTCACCGACCGCGAGGCCCGCCGCATGGATCCCCTCCAGCGGATCCTGCTCAGCGTGACGGCGGAGGCACTGGAGAGCGGCGGCCACGACCACACTTCCCTCGGCGCCGCCACCGGCGTCTTCGTCGGCGCCATCGCGAGCGACTTCCCGGAGCTGGTGGCACGGAGCATCGGGCACGACGACCCGCACGTGGCGACGGGCACCGCCCCCTCCATGCTCGCCAACCGGCTGTCACACGTCTTCGACTGGTCCGGGCCGAGCTTCGCCGTCGACACGGCCTGCTCGTCCTCCCTCGTCGCCCTGCACCAGGCGGCCATGCACCTTCGGGCGGGCGACGTGGACGCCGCCGTGGTCGGGGCAGCCAACCTGGTCCTCACCCCGGCCAAGACGCGCTCCTTCGTCCGCAACGGGATGCTGTCCCCGCAAGGGACGTGCCGCGCCTTCGACGACGGCGCCGACGGCTACGTACGAGGAGAGGGCGCGGGCGCCGTCATCCTCAAGCGCCTCGCCGACGCCGAACGCGACGGCGACCCCGTCCTGGCCGTCATCCGCGGTACCGCCGTCAACCACACCGGGGGCAGCGCCGGCTTCCTCACGGCCCCCAGCAGGCCGGCTCAGGAAGCGGTCCTGCGCAAGGCGCTGGCCGGCTCCGGGCGCACCGCCGCCGACATCGGCTACATCGAGGCGCACGGCACCGGCACCCAGCTCGGCGACCTCATCGAACTCGAAGCCCTGCACGCGGTCCTGGGCGGCCCGACCGGCCGGCAACCCGTCGCCGTGGGCTCGGTGAAGACCAACATCGGCCACCTGGAGCCGGCCGCGGGCATCGCCGGACTGATCAAGACGATCCTGACGCTCCAAGCGGGCCACATCCCGCCGTCGTTGAACTTCAGCACCCCCAACACGTCCTTCGACTGCGACACCTCACCCCTGTTCGTGGCCGACCGGCCCCGGCCGTGGGGGAGCGGCCCGCGCGTCGCGGGCGTCAGCAGCTTCGGCTTCGGCGGCGCGAACGCCCATGTCGTCGTCGAGGCGGGCCCGGCCACCGCACCGGAACACGACGAGACCGGCCCGCGGCTGCTGGTCCTCTCCGCGGGCTCGGACGAGGCGCTGCGCACGCTGGCCCACCGACTCGTGCTGATGCTGCGCTCCTCCTACTGCCCCTCCCTGGACGCACTGAGCGAGGCGAGCCGGCAGCGCCCGGCGGGAGCCCACCGGCTGGCCTGCGTGGCGGACAGCGTGGAGCAACTGGAGGACAAGGTAAGGCTGTTCCTGGCCGGGGTGGCCGACACCCGCTCCCTCCACGTGGGCGTGGCCTCCCGGGCGGCGCGCACCCACGACGAGTCCCTCGACGCCGGCACCGACCGCCGGACGCTCGACGCGGCGGCCCGCGCGTTCGTCGGCGGCGCCGACCTGCCCGCCGGACCGCGACGCCTGGCGGGCGTGCGCTTCCCGACCCGGCCGCACGCCGAGAAGTACCTGTGGCTGGAGCCCGCCGAGCAGTCGAACGCCCCGGTGTCGAACGCCCCCGCGCCGAACGCCACCGTGCGCGAGGCCGCGCCCGGCCGGACGAGGAACACGTGGACGGAGCATCCGGAGGCCGCCGAGCACGTGGTCCTCGGCAAGCCGACACTGCCCGGCGCCGGATACCCCGGCAAGATCGCCGAACTGCTCGGCCGCGACCGGTTCGCGCTGCGGGACCTCACCTTCCGGGCGGCCGTCGAGACCCCCGCGACCCTCACCGCCGAGCGGGACGACGACGCGATCGCCTTTCGCGACGGCACCGGAGCGCTGGTGGCCAACACCGTGGTGACCGCGCCCGAACAACCCTCCCTCACCGCTCCGTCCGGCGCGGACGGCTTCACCCCCGTCGCGCTCGCCACGATGTACGAGGCCTTCGAACGCGCCGGGCTCGGCTACGGGGCCGGCTTCCGGACCGTGACCGCGCTCTCCGTGGCCCCCGGGCAGGCCACCGGTGTGCTGCGCGGCGTCGGGCGGACCACCGGCGCCGTGGACGCCCGGCTCCTGGACGGGGCCTTCCAGATCGCGCTCGCCGCGTGTGGTGCGCAGGGACTGTACGTTCCGTTCACCGTCGAGCGGCTCACCGTCCTCGGCCGACTTCCCGACACCGCCCGGGTCTACGCCCGGCGCGACCGGGACAGCGGACCGGACTCCGGGCTGCTGACCGCGAGCCTGGTGGTCCTCGACGGCGACGAACCCGTACTGGAGGCCCGCGGGATCACCTGGAAGCGGCTGGCCCCGGCACCATCGCCGGGAGGCGCGGGCGGCGACGCGCGGGGCGGCCACCGTCCCGCACCGGTCCCGGCGCGGAACCCGGCCCCGGCCTCCACCGCGGCGTCCAACGGCCACCGTCCCGCGCCGGCCCCCGGCCGCCCGACCGCCGGCGGTCTCGACGCGACGCTGGCCCGCTGGGTGGCGGCCGCCCTGGAGCTGGACGTCGACACACTGGAAACGGACCGTCCGCTCCAGGAGCAGGGGCTCGACTCGATGCTCGCGGTGTCGCTGGCCCAGGACATCCGGGTCAAGCTGGGCGTGGACATCCCCGTGACGCTCGTCCTGGAGGTCGGCACGGTCGACCGGCTGGTCGCCGAACTGAGGGACGAGTACGGAGTCACCTCGGCACCCGCCGACGCAAGCCCCCCGCACGTGGGCGAGCCACCGCAGACGCCCCTCCCCGAGGAACACGCGGAGCCCGCCCCGGCGCCCGTCCCCCTCGCGACTTCGGCCCCCGCCCCGGCCCCGGTCGTTGAACCGAGCCGGGACCTGGTTCCCACGGACGCGCAGCCGGGGTACCCGGCATCCACCGACGCGGACCTGCACGACATCGCCGTCGTCGGCTTCGACGGAGTGTTCCCGAACGCCGAGAGCGTCGAGGAGCTGTGGCGAGTCCTCGTGGAGGGCGAGGACTGCCTGACCGAGGTGCCGGAGTCCCGCTGGGACATCGACGCGTACTACGGAACGGACGGCGAACCCGGCACCGTCTACCTCAGGCGCGCGGGCTTCGTCCAAGGGCTGGCCGACTTCGACCCCGGGTTCTTCCGGTTGTCACCGGCGGAGGCGGCATGGATCGATCCCCAGCAGCGCCACCTCGTGCAGTCCGCCTGGCGGGCCCTGGAGGACGCCGGTCTGGCGGGGAAACCTCAACGCTCCACCGGCGTGTTCGTGGGCGCCAGCTATCAGCATTACCGCGACACGGTCGTCGGGGACGTCGTGCAGACGGCGGCGGGCCTGGGCAACCACAACGCGATCCTGGCGAACCGGGTCAGCTACTTCCTCGATCTGCACGGGCCGAGCATGACGATCGACACGTTGTGTTCGTCGTCGCTGGTCGCCCTGCACACGGCGGTGCGCAGCATCCGCGACGGCGAGTGCGAGCAGGCCGTCGTGGCCGGCGTGCACCTGGCCATGTCACCCCAGTACTTCCAACTGGGCTCGCGCCTGCGCTCGTTCTCCCCGTCCAACGCCCTGCGGCCGTTCGATGCGGGGGCGGACGGGTTCGTGCCGGGTGAGGGTGTGGTGACGGTGGTGGTGAAGCCGCTCCGGGCCGCGGTGCGGGACGGTGACCGGATCCGGGGTGTGATCAAGGGCAGTGCGG
>NZ_JAPNLK010000006.1 GCF_026627505.1 Streptomyces sp. H27-H5
GCACCACCGCCTGCCCGCTCAGCGCACCGGCCACGATCGTGCGCACCTTGCGCTCCTGCTTGCGGGACAACGGCAACGGTGCAGCAGCAGGGTGGGCCATACATGCTCCCGGGCAAAGGATGTGGCGGCGCGTCAGGACGAATACTGCCCCGCTCCGCCCGCGCTCCCGGACGGCGGGCCCCGAACCCCCGCCCCGGGGCCGGCCGTGCGCCACACTGGCGTCATGCCGGTTCCCCCAAGGAGACTCAAGGACGACGTCGACGGCACCGTCGACCACTACGCCGCGCAACTGGGCCGCTGGCCCGCCCTGGCCGAGGTTGATGTGTGCTGGCGCGGCTCGTTCGGATACCTGGCCGCGATCATCGAGCACGACGGGCAGGACGAGCACATCCCGCTGTGCCGCATCGAGTACCTCGGCGACGACGAGGAGTGGGCCTTCGCTCTCTACTCAGCCGCCACCGACTCCTACACCGCGGCCCTCCTGCACACCGGCACCGACATCGGCCACCCCAACGACGCCTTCGACACCGCCGCCATCGTCCACCTCGCCGACCACGAGGCGTGACCGCACCCAACCCGCCCAACCGGAAAAGGACCTGCAACGCGCTGCACTAGGGCCGGCGCCTCCGCGGCCTTGCCGTCGACCCGGCCCTCGCCCTCTTCCTCTTCCTCGAACGCCTCCGGGGGGTCGACCCCGACCCCGTCCCCGTCCGCCCCGCCCTCGGCGTCCGGGGCGGGGGCGGGCCCGCCCTCGGACCCGACGGGCGACCCCGTGCCGCGGCCCCCCTCCGCGCAGGCACCCCCGGCGGGCGGCAGGGCGCCGGCCGATCCGGCGGCGCCGCTGCGGGCGGCGGTACGGTCCCACGTGTGGGCCGCCGGCTGCGACCACGCCTACCTCTCCCCCCGGGAACCGGCGGCCGTGCCCCCGCCCCCGGTGGAGGCGGACGCCGCCGCCTGGGCGCGGGACCGGCAGGCCGTGCACGCCGGGAGCCAGATCGTCGAGGTCACCCTGCACGGCACGGGGGAGGGGGCCGTGGTCCTCCAGGGCATGGAGGTCCGGGTGGCCGCCCGCCGCACCCCGCCCGCCTGGAACGTCTACCAGATGTCCCAGGGCTGCGGCGGGGGACTGACCCCGGCCACGTTCGCCGTCAACCTGGACGCCCCGAGGCCGCTGGCCCGGCCCGTCGCGGGCAACGACGCCGGGGAGGCGATCCCCGCGCCGGCGTTCCCCATGCGGGTCTCGGCGGCGGAACCGGTCGTGCTGCGGGTGGAGACGGCCACCACCGGCTGCGACTGCGACTGGTACCTCGACCTGCGCTGGACCGGCCCCGCGGGCTCGGGCACCCTGCGCCTGGACGACGGGGGGAGCCCCTGGCGCACGAGCGCCCACCCGAACCGCCCGGTGTACGGATTTGCCACGGAGCGGTCCCGCTGGTCCCGCTGAGGCGGGCACCCGCCCCGCCCCGGCCCGGGCCGCCGGCTGCCCCGCGCGGGCCTGCGGACCCCGCCCGGCCGGGGCAGCGGCGCTGTCAGTGGCCCCACCTAGACTCGACGGCAGACGCGACCGCCGACCAACGGGAAGGGAGGACCCACCGTGACGCCGCCACCGCCGCCGCCGGCGGACCCCCTCGTCCCGCTGTTGCGGCACGCCGCCGTGTTCCTCCCCGACGCCGTCCCCCGCCGGGGCCGGCTCGCCTTCTGGGCTCCCGACGGCGCCCCCCTCCCCGAGGTCGGGACCACGCAGCCGCTGAGCGTCGTCCGCCCGCACGGCAGCGGGGTGCGCGCCCGGACCGTCCCGGCCGTGGCCCTGCCCGTCGTCGACGCGCTGCCCCTGCTGGTCCGCGCGTCCCGCGACCTCGGCGTGGCCTGCGCCCCCGCCACGCGGGCCTGGGCCACCGCCGCCACCCACGCGCTCAGCCTGGTCGCGCGCGGCCGGTTGCTGCCCGGGGTGACCCCCGAGGGCGTCGACGCCTGGCGGGCCGGCCCGCTCGACGCCGAGGACGTCGGGTACCTGCGCGCGGTCGCGGCCGCCCTGCCTTACGAGGCGTACGCCGCCCCGCTCGCCGGCCGCCGCCCGGTGACGCTCCCCGAACCGGAGGCCCTGGTCCGGGCGTTCCTGGACGCCGTGGCCGACGGCCTGCCCCGCACCCCGGCCGCCCCGGTGGCCGCCGGGCGTCCGTTCGCCGCGTCGGAGCCCCAGCGGGTCCCCGGCATACGGGAGTGGGCCACCCAGGTCGCGGCCGGCGCCGACACCGGGGTGGGGATCTCGCTGCGGCTCGACCTGTCCTCCTTCCGGCTGTTCGACGAGGCCGAGCCCGAGGACGTGCGGCGCGCCGGGGCCGCCGTGGTCCAGGTCCACAGCCTCGCGGACCCGACGCTCGTCGCCGACGCGGGCGCGCTCTGGGCCGGCACGGCCGCCGCCGGGTTCGGTCCGCGGGCGCGGATCGACGCCGTGCTCGCCCTGCGCCGGGCCGCCCGGGTGTGGCCACCGCTGCTGCGCCTGCTGGACCAGCCCGTGCCCGACGCCCTGGCCCTGTCGGATCCGGATCTGGAGGACCTGCTCGGCGCCGCCGCGACCCGGTTGGCGAGCGCCGGGGTGCTGGTCCACTGGCCGCGCGAGTTGGCCCGTACGTTGTCCGCGACCGCCGTCGTGCGGTCCACCGCACCCGGCTCCGCCACCGACGGCACGGCCTTCTTCGACGCCGGACAGCTCTTCGCCTTCTCATGGGAACTCGCCCTCGGCGGCGACCGGCTCACCCCGGGGGAGATGGACGCGCTCGCGCAGGCGCACCGGCCCGTGGTGCGGCTGCGCGACCAGTGGGTGCGGGTGGATCCCGAGCTGGTGCGCAAGGCCCGCAAGCGGGAGTTGGGCCTGCTGGACCCGGTGGACGCGTTGGCCGCCGTGCTGACGGGGACGACCGAGGTCGAGGGCGAGCCGGTGGAGGCGGTCCCGGTGGGCGCGCTAGCCGCGCTGCGGGAGCGGCTCACCGGCGAACTCGCGCCGTTGCCGCAACCCGCCGCGTTGAAGGCCACCCTGCGCGACTACCAGGCGCGCGGTCTGGCCTGGCTGGACCTGATGACCTCGCTCGGTCTCGGCGGCTGCCTGGCCGACGACATGGGCCTCGGCAAGACGGTGACGCTGATCGCGCTGCACCTGCACCGGGACCGGGCCGAGCCGACGCTGGTCGTCTGCCCGGCCTCGCTGCTGGGCAACTGGCAGCGGGAGATCGAGCGGTTCGCCCCCGGCACCCCGGTCCGCCGGTTCCACGGCGTCGGCCGCAGCCTCGAAGGGCTGGACGAGGCGGGCGGGTTCGTGCTCACCACGTACGGGACGATGCGCGCCGGCGCCCCCCGCCTGGCCGAGCAGCGCTGGGGCATGGTCGTCGCGGACGAGGCCCAGCACGTGAAGAACCCGCATTCGGCGACGGCGAAGGCCCTGCGCACCATCCCCGCGCCCGCCCGGGTGGCGCTGACGGGCACCCCGGTGGAGAACAACCTCTCCGAGCTGTGGGCGCTCCTCGACTGGACCACGCCCGGGCTGCTGGGCCCGCTCACCACCTTCCGGGCGCGCCACGCCCGCCCGGTGGAGCACCAGCAGGAGGAGGACGGCGGCAACGACGAGGCGGTCGCCCGACTGGCCGCGCTGGTACGGCCCTTCCTGCTGCGGCGCAAGAAGTCCGACCCCGGCATCGCGCCCGAACTCCCGCCGAAGACCGAGACCGACCACCCGGTGTCGCTCACCCGGGAGCAGGCCTCCCTCTACCAGGCCGCGGTGGACGAGGCGATGGCCGTGATCGAGACGAGCGAGGGCATCGAACGACGCGGAATGATCATGAAGTTGTTGGCCTCGCTCAAGCAGATCTGCAACCACCCCGCGCAGTACCTCAAGGAAGAGTCGCCCCGGATCCCGCACCGGTCGGGCAAGCTCGCGCTGCTGGACGAGTTGCTGGACACGATCCTGGCCGAGGGCGGCTCGGTGTTGATCTTCACGCAGTACGTGACGATGGCCCGCATCATCGAGCGGCACCTGGCGAACCGCGGCATCGCGCACCAACTGCTGCACGGCGGGACGCCGGTGGCGCGCCGCGAGGAACTCGTGGACCGGTTCCAGGCGGGCGAGGTGCCGGTGTTCCTGCTGTCGCTGAAGGCGGCGGGCACCGGCCTGAACCTCACGCGCGCCGGTCACGTCGTCCACTTCGACCGCTGGTGGAACCCCGCCGTGGAGGAACAGGCCACCGACCGCGCCTACCGCATCGGCCAGACCCAGCCCGTACAGGTGCACCGGATCATCGCGGAGGGCACCGTCGAGGACCGGATCGCCGAGATGCTGGAGGCGAAGCGGGCCCTGGCCGACGCCGTGCTGGGCTCCGGCGAGTCGGCGCTGACCGAGCTGTCCGACCGCGAACTGGCCGACCTGGTGTCCCTGCGGAGGCCCGAATGATCACCGCGCGGGACGATCGTCGGCGCACGTTCGAGACCGTGCCCCCCGGACTGGAGGCGACCACCTGGTGGGGTCGGGCCTGGGTGGTCGCGCTGGAGGAGCGCGCCCCCGACGCGGCCCGCCTGGCCCGGGGGCACGCCTATGCCGCCGAGGGCCACGTCGACGCGGTGACGATCACCCCGGGTCGGATCGTGGCGTACGTCCGGGGGAGCAGGGCCCGCCCGTACCGCACCGAACTGGCGCTGCCGGCCTTCGCGGACGCCGAATGGGGAGAGGTCCTGGAGACGGTCGCCGCCGACCCCGCGGCGCTCGCGGCCCTGCTGGAACGGGAGGTTCCGGAGTCCCTCGCGGAGACGGTCCTGCCGGGCCCGGCCGAACTGCTCGCGCGCTGCTCCTGCCCCGACGTGGGGCGGCCGCCGTGCAAGCACGCGGCGGCCCTCTGCTACCGGGCGGCCCGACTGCTGGACGAGGACCCGTTCGTGCTGCTGCTCCTGCGCGGACGCGGGGAGCGGGAACTGCTGGAGGAGCTGACCCGGCGCAACGCCGCCCACGCCGCCCACGAACAGCCCGACGCCACCGCCGACTTCCCCGGGGTCCCCGCCCGCGCGGCGGTGGCCCGCACCGCGCCGCCCCCGCTGCCGGCGCCGATGCGCGCCCCGGCCGCCCCCGGGCTGCCGCCCGCCTACCCGGCCGACCCCGCCGCGCCCGACCCGCTCGCACTGGACCAGCTCGCGACGGACGCGGGCGCCCGCGCCCTCGCGCTGCTGGCGACCGGCGAGGACCCGATCGCCGGCCTCACCCTGTGGCAGGACGCCGTCCGGCTGGCCTCCGCGCACCCGACGGCCGGCCTGACCGGCGTCGCCCGCACCCTCTACCGGGACCTGGCCCGCGCCACCGGCCGGACCACCACCGACCTTGCCCGGGGCGCGGCCGCCTGGCGCCAGGGGGGTCTGCCGGGCCTGTCCGTCCTCGACGAACCCTGGGATCCGCCGGCGGGCCCCTTCGACCGGGCGCGCCCCGCCCTGCTCGCCGCGGGCCGTGGCCTGTACCGCCCCGACCGCAACCGCCTCACCGCCGGGACCCGTCAGCTCCGGCTCGGCCGCGAGGGCCTCTGGTACCCGTACGAGTCCCGCCTCGACGACGCCGACTGGTGGCCCTCCGGCCGCCCGTCCACGGACCCGGTGACGGCCCTGCAGCGCTGAGCGCCCCGACGGACCGGTGCCGCCGGGCGGACCGGTGCCGCCGTGCGGAGCATGCGGCCCCGGGCGCCGTCCCGCGGTGTCCGTCGACCCTTCCTCGGCGTCCGCCAGGGCTTCGGCGACGGCGTCGTCGGACGCGTCCGCCCGCCGGCGTGGCTCGACGACGTCCGGCCGCGACGCCGGGGCGTCGGTACGGGGCATCGGTCCATGACGTCGGATCGCGATGCGGGGCCGTCAGGCCGGGCCGTCGCGGCGCGGCGTGGGGCGTCCGGTCGGGGCGTCGGTCCGCGCGGGGCCGTCAGGCCGGGGTGTCGGGTCGGTCGAGGTGGGTCGCCCAGTGGGTGAGCGCGGCGAAGTCGCGGTCGCGGAGCCCGTGGCGCGGATGGACGCGCAACAACAGGGCCGGGGCGGGGTGATGGGCGGCGACCCAGGCCCGGTCCCGCGGGTTGATCATGTCGTCGACCCAGGCGAACGGGCGGCCGGCGGCCCAGGCGAGGAGCGGGCGGGTCTTCCAGGAAAGGCCGTCGGGATCGTGGGCGAACAGCTCCGGCCACTCGATCACCGGGAGATCGCCGGGCAGCCCGATGCGCGGGGCGATCATCGTGTTGGCCTGGTGCATCCAGGTGGTCGCCCAGGCGAGTTCGTAGGGCAGGGCCAGCAATCGGGCACCGTGGGCGGGGTGCAGGCGGACCCGGAGCCCGCGCCGTGCGCTGCGCGAATCCGGGGCGCGGCGGGACATCCAGATCTCGGGACGCATCCGGTGGCTGTCGTACCCGCGCAGCCCGGCGAGCCGCGACCGGAAGGGGTTGAGCGGGCCGTCCACATCAAGGAGAAGCAGCGGGCTGTTCATCATGAGATAGGCATTACCCCGTACACGATGGGGTGAAATGCCCATCGGCGCTATAACCCGATTGGGGTTACGGCGTTGTTTCCGGTGCGGGCGTCTCGCCCGCGGACTCCTCCGGAAGGCGGGAAAACTGATGCGTCACAGTCGTCGCAATGGCTTGATCACGGCGGTGGTTGCGGGAGGTGGACTGGCGGTCGCGGGGGTGGGTGGCCTCGCCTACGCCGATGCGGACGCGGGCGGCAGAGCCGCAGGCTCCCCGGGCCTGCTCGCCGGGAACCTGGTGCAACTGCCGGTGAACACACCGGTGAACGTGTGCGGGAACACCGTCAGCGTGGTCGGGCTCCTCAACTCCGCCACCGGCAACCGCTGCACGAACGCCTCCCAGGGCGGCGGCGTCCGCTCCGGCTCGGGCGCCTCGGGGCAGGGCCACTCCTCGTCCTCCACGAAGGCCGGTACGGCCAACGGCGGCGGATCGGTGGCCGACGGACAGACGACGGGTTCTCCCGGCCTGCTGTCCGGCAACGGCATCCAGCTCCCCGTGGACCTCCCGCTGAACGTCAGCGGCAACTCCGTGAACGTGGTCGGAATCGGCAACCCCTCCAGCGGCAACATCTCCGTCAACGGCGGCAAGCCCAGCGGTGGCAAGCCGGTCCAGCCGCCCGTCGTCGTCACGCCGCCCGTCATCCCGCCGGCGCCCGTCACGCAGGTGAAGCCGCCGGCGCCGCATACCCCGCAGACGCCGCCCCGGCACACCGAAGCCCTCGCCCACACCGGGTCCGACGGCCTCGGCTACCTGATCCCCGGCAGTGGCGCGCTGCTGCTCGGCGGAGCGCTGCTGTACCGCCGCTTCCGTACGCAGGGTTCCGTCTAGGCCGTCTCGGCCCGGACCGGCTCCCCGGACGCCGCCCGCCATCCGTCCAGGATCGCGTCGATCCGCTCCGCCAGCCGGGCCCGGGCGGCGAACCGCGGCACTCCCGCCATGAGCAGGGCGTCGTACTCGGTGTCGAGGTGCCGCACGGCCGCCCGCACCGCCATGGACACCGCCGGTTCGTCCAGGGCCCGGCCTGCGGCGGTCCGGCCCACGCGGCCACTGCCGCGCAGCGAGGCGTGCGCCGCGATGACCCGCGCGCGTTCCTCCGGGCAGCCGGGGAACAGCCGCCGGATCTCGGCGGTGAAGGCCGCCGTGAAGCGGACGTCCTCGGCCGCGCGCCGCAGCCGGTCGCGGTCCCTGCGGCGGGCCCGCACCTCGGCGTCCGCGAGGCAGGCGCGCTCGGCGCGGGCCAGGGCGGCCTCCTCGACCAACAGGCCCTGGCGTTCGTAGCGATGGCGGCGTTTGTGCCGGCGCACCACGACGGCGGAGAGTGAACTGGCCTCCCGCGCACGTCGGGTGAGCGCCGCGTCGCCGCGCGGCAGGTAGACCAGATGGCCGAGGTCGACGCAGTCCAGGCAGCGGGGCACTCCCGCCTCGCGGACGAGGAGCCGGAGCGGGCCCTGCCGGCACTCGGCGCAGTGGATCCGCTTGTGCGACTCGAACACGACAAGACTCATGACGGAGTGATACCGCGCGGCGGTCCTTATATCACCTTGTAGAGCAGGGTTGTTGTCCTTTCATCGGATCTTCCTCGACGTCGTGATCTCCTCCTACCGTGAGGCGGCCGGGCCGCGGTGGCCCGTGGAGGAGGAACGATGGGCGGACGTCAGGCGACGGCGCGACGGCCGGGGGCGAGCGGGGGACCGGACCTCACGGGCCGGGAGATCGTGATCGAGCCCGGGCAGTGCACGGGATGGCACTACCACGACGTGCCGCTGATGGCGGTGGTCGCCTCCGGAACGCTGACCCGGATCCTGGACGACGGATCCGTCGAGACGCACCCGGTGGGAGCCACCTTCGTCGAACCCTCGGGCAGCGACCACGTCCACCTCGGCCGCAACCTGGGCAGCGAACCGGTCGTGCTCCACGTGACCTGCGCCCTCGCCGAGGACGCCCGTTGGTCCGTGGCCACGCCCGCCCCGTTCGGCGCGACGCCGTGCCCGTGCCCGGGGCACGCCCGCTGAGTCCGCGACACCGGCCGGTCGGACACGGCGCGCCCCGCGGGCCGCGGCCGGCTCAGACGAGTCGGCGTATCTCCCCGCGCACCCGGTAGAAGCCGCCGGACGCCGCGTGCAGCCCCTCCACCACGTAGCGGGCGCCGGCCTCCCGGATCCCGCGGGGGAACTGCACGTTCCAGCCGGGCTCGAAGCCGTCGGACACCACGTGCACCCGCGTCCGTCCGCCCTGCTGGACGCACTCCACCACCACACCGCCCGCCGGCGCCGCGGCCACCGAGACCGTCGCCACCGCCGAGGCTGACGCGGCCGGCGTGAACACGGGCAGCGCGGCGGCCGACTTGACGTCCATCGCCGTCGGCACCGAACCCTGCTGCGCGGCCGTGATCGCCTGCTCGCTCGCGTCCACGCACACCAGCGAACCGTCCGTGGTGACCAGGTACAGCCGCCCGTCGAGGTACTGCATCGACAGCGCCGACCCACTGCCCGTGCCCAGCTTCCACAGCCGCCGGCCGTCCGCGTCGAAGCAGTACACGGAGGAGGAGAGGTCGCCCGCGAACACGTGCCGCCCGTCCGGCGACGTCGCGCACGAGTACACGGCCGCGTCACACCGGTACGAGGCCTCCACCGCGCCCGTCGCCTTCGACAGCCGCTGCACCGTGTTGCGCCCGGTCCCCGCGTACACGGCGGAGTCCTCCTGCCACCCGAACAGCACCGAACCGTCCGTCGCCGTGTGCCACAACTCCCGCCCGCCGTCCGGGGCGTAGGCCGTCACGCCCTTGCTGTGGCCGTGGTACACCGCCCGCTCGTCGGCCCGCACCATCCAGGCGTTGGACCCCGACGAGCGCCGCGACCACTGGAACTCGTCCTCGTGGTCGATGACGGTCAGGCCGCCGCTGCGGTCGGACACGTTCAGCACGCCCTCGCGGATGTCGAGCCAGAAGATGTCCACGTCCGCGGCGATGTCGTACGCCCCGAACGGCACCTTCGACGACAGGTCGTACACCGTGCCGTCGTCACAGCCCGCGTAGATCCAGAACTCGTCCGCCACCAGGCACTTCACCCCGTCCGGCAGCGAGTACCGGGCCAGCACCTCGCCGCCGTGGCTCAGCGTGTAGACGTCACCCGCCTGGTTGCCGACCCAGCAGCGGTCCTCGTCCACGTGGATCCCGAACGCCGAGGAGCCCGTGCGGAAACGCCACAGCACGGGAGCCACCGCGCGCGCCGTCGACGGGGCCGAGGTCACCTGCCTGCGGGTCACCGACCGCGCCGCGCGGGCACCGCGAACGGCCGGGGCGTAGCCCTTGCGCACCTTCTCCCCGACCTTCTTCGCGGCGGCCGCGCGCGCCTTCTCCACCGTCGGGAAGGAGGAGTTCTGCACCTGGCCCTCCGCGCCGATGCGCCCGTACCGCACGGTGACGGACGTGCCGTCCACCGTCACCTCGTAGAACTTGTGCGCCCCGCCGTCGTCCTGCGACAGCTCCATGTACGTCGTCTCGCCGGCCATGACAGACCCCTCCCCGCGGTCGGGCCGACGACTCCGTTTCGCGCCGGTGATCCCTCGTGGAAAAAGTTAGGACCCGCCACTGACAATGGCCACGTGCAGCTGGAAGCGATCACATGGCAGCGGATGGCCGAGCGGCTCGCCGGTCGTCTGGAGGACCGGTCCGAGGGCCCCGACCGGGGACCCTGGCAGCGGGTGGGCATCGACGGCGCGCCCGCCGCCGGAACGGACGTGCTCGCGGACCGGCTCGCCGAGGAACTGCGCGGGCGGGGCAGGCCCGTACTGACGGTCCCGGCCGACGGGTTCCTGCGTCCGGCCTCCCTCCGCTTCGAGTTCGGCCGGCAGGACGTGGACGCCTACCTCGGCGGCTGGTACGACACGGCCGCCCTCTGGCGCGAGGTGTTCGGCCCCACCGACCCCGGCGGCACCGGACGGGTACTGCCCGACCTCTGGGACCCGGCGACCGACCGGGCCACCCGCAGCCCCTACGTCGAACTCCCCGCGGGCGGCGTGCTGATCGTGCACGGACCGCTGCTGTTCGGCCACTGGTTCCCCTTCGACCTCGGCGTGCACATCCGCCTCTCCCCGGGAGCCCTCGCCCGCCGGACCGAGGAGTCCGCGCGCTGGACCCTGCCCGCCTTCGCCCGCTACGAGGCCGAGACCGACCCGGCGGCCGCGGCTGACGCCGTCGTCCGGGCCGACGACCCCCGTCACCCGGCCTGGACGGGACTCGCGGACTGACCCCGCGGGCATCCACCCGGTCACGGACGTCCGGGATCGGCAACAGCGCGATTCCCGGTCGGTGACGAACGGGAATCGGGCGTCGTCGTGGCCGACGGCGGCGGGCTACGTTGTCGCCACGCTTCGACGGCGACCGCCGGGTGGCGCCTTGGCAGAGGGAGACGGCAATGGGTGGACGCGGCGAGACGATCGAGGGACCGAGACGGTCGCGGCGGGGGTGGACGCTCACGACGCTCGCCCTGTGCGCGGCCCTGACCCTCACCGCCTGCAACGGCGACGACGGCGCCGACGCCGCGGGCACGACGCCCGGCGCGAGCACCGCCGGTCCGAGCGCCCCCCCGACCGCGGTCGCCACCCCGACCGCGACACCGACCCCTCCCCAAGGTGCGGGACCGTCGGCGTCCGCCGCGTCCTCGAAGCCGACCGCACCCGCCACCGCCAAGGCGACCCCGGCGGGCAAGCCCAAGTCGCCCGCGCCCAGCTGCGACCACAAGATGCCGATCTCGCCCGACGAGATCGCCGTCAACCGCTACACGCCCGAGGGCGGCTTCCACAGCCTGATCGTCAAGCACGGCAACTGGGGCTGCGGCGCCCCCGACTCCGACGGCGCCCCCTTCGAGACGGTCGGCAAGGAGACGTTCATCCCGATCCAGGACGATGCGAAGATCACGGCCGTCACCCCGATCGTCGAGAGCACGGAGAACAAGCCGATCACCCTCGACGCCCTCATCGCGTGGCTCGTCGCCCACCCGAACCAGGGCCTGGTGTTCCGCTACCACCTCGGCGGCAAGGGCGCGATCGACACCCTGGACCAGGTGTTCACCCCGTGAACCCGCCCCCGGGGCGGCCCTGATCGACCCGCCCCGGGTCCCTCGACACCGGTCCCGGCCGGGCGGTGCGGGTGAGGGCGGCCCTACGGACGTCCGCCCATCCGGGTGACCGCCACCGCGGCCGCCCGGCACCCCGCGCGGGCCGCCTCCACCGGGGTCGCGCCCGCCAGCCGGGCCGCCAGGAAGCCACCGGTGAACGCGTCCCCCGCACCCGTGGAGTCCACCGCCGCGACGGCCTCGGCGTCGACCTCGGCCGTGATGTGCCCGCCCTCGGCGATCAGCGCCCCGGCCGCGCCCCGGGTGACCACCACCAGCGGCACCCGGCGGCTCAGCGCCACCGCCGCCCGGGCCACCCCGGCCGGCTCCGGGAGCCCCGCCAACAGCCGGGCCTCGTCCTCGTTCGGCAGCAGTACGCAGGCCCCCGCCACCGCCGTCAGGAAGCGCTCCGGGCCCAGCGTGGCCAGGAACCCCGCCGAGGCCGGGTCCACGCTCACCGGCACCCCCCGGGTCCGGGCCGCCCTCAGCGCCACCCTCGCCAACTCCCGGCTGCTGTCCGCGAAGAACAGGTACCCCGACAGGTGCAGGTGCGCGGCCCCGTCCAGCAGCGCCGGCGCCCAGTCGGCCGGGCACAGCCGCAGGGACGCCCCGCTGTCGGTCAGGAAGGTCCGCTCCGCGTCCTTGCCGACCAGCGCCACCACCGTCCCGGTCGGCTCCGCCCGGTCGACGACCAGCTTGGGGCGAACCCCCGCGTCCACCAGCGCCCGCTCGTGCCAGCGCGCCGACTCGGTGCCCACCCGCGCCAGGATCCGTACCTCCGGGGCACCCTCGTGCGCCGCCCAGCAGGCGGCGTTGCCGCCCGCCCCGCCGGGCTGGGTACGGATACGGGCGACCGTGTCGGTGGCCGGCGCGAGCGGTACGGTGTGCACCGCGACCACGTCCGTCACCACGTCCCCGACGACCAGCAGCGCACCCGGCGCGCCCCCCGCCCCACGCGCGGCCGGCTCCCGCGGGGCCGTCGTCGTCGCGTCCGTTGTCGTGTCCGGCCCGCTCGTGCCCGGCCCGTTCGCGTCCGGCCCGCTCGTGCCCGAGCCGGTCGCGCCCGTCTCCGTCGATCCCGCTCCGGTCACCCCCCGCCCGGTCATGCCCGGGCCGCCCAAGCCCCCGCGATCCGGGCCCCGAGCCGGACGTTGCCCCGCACCGCCGCCAGGTTCGCCTCCAACGACGCGCCGCCGGTTGCCCGTACCAGGAACCCCAGGAGGAACGGGGTCACCGCCTGCCCCGTGATGCCCCGCTCCCGGCACGCGTCCAGTGCCTCCGCCAGCACCCGGTCGTGCAGCTCCGGATCCAGCTGCTCCGCCTCCGCCACCGGATGGGCGACCAGCAGCGCGGACTCCGGCCCGCCGAGCGCGTCCTGAGCCGCCATCACCGCCGCCACCTCCTCGGGCCGGTGCACGGTCCAGTCCACCGGCTCGCCGGAACTGGACAGGTAGAAGCCGGGGAAGCGGTCCGTCCCGTACCCGAGCACCCCGACCCCCAGGGTCTCCAGCCGTTGCAGCGTGGCGGGCACGTCCAGGATCGACTTCACCCCCGCGCAGACCACCGTGATCCGGGTGCGCGCGAGCAGCGACAGGTCCGCCGACTCGTCCTGGGTGTGGGCGAACTCCCGGTGCACCCCGCCCAGCCCGCCCGTGGCGAAGACGCGCAGACCGGCCCGCGCCGCCAGGAAGGCCGTCGCGGAGACCGTCGTCGCCCCGGTCGCGCCCGTCGCGAGGGCGGGCGCCAGATCCCGGTGGCCGAGCTTGCGCACGTCCTCGCCCCCGGCGATCCGCTCCAGTTGCCCCTTGTCGAGGCCCGCGTACGCCACTCCGTCCACCACGGCGATCGTCGCCGGAACCGCCCCCTCGGAGCGGACCAGGGCCTCCAACTCGGTGCCCACCGCCAGATTGCGGGGGCGCGGCAGGCCGTGCGCGATGATCGTCGACTCCAGGGCGACGACGGGCCTCCCGGCGGCCAGCGCCTCGCGCACCTCCTCCGAAAGGACGGGTACCGAGGAGGGCGCCGAGGCCGGGACGGCGGACGCGGACAGGGGCGCGGATGCTCTGTGCTGTGGCATGCACCCATCCATGGCACCGGATTCGCGCCCCCAAACGCGCTCCCGCCGCTCCCGCGCGAACCTGTCCGAGTACCGCGCCCGGCGCACCGCCCGCCCCACCCCGGACCACGCCCGCGCGGGACGAGGTCCACGACCCGGACGCCCACGCCGCCGCCACCGTCGCGCACCCGCCGCCCTGGCCGAAACCCGGCGGACACCGGGCCCCAAGGGGTGGACAGGATGCCTCGTCCGGCGCGTCCGCGCTGGACGCTCTGGTCGCCCCTAGGCGGGGGACCACCCGATTAGGCTGGCGCGCCATGAGCACCCGTGATCACAGCGCAGCCCCCGCCTCCTTCGCCGTCTCCGTGACGGACTTCCCCGACGCCGAACTGGAGGTGGAGGAGCTCGACCCGGCCCAGATCGTCTCCGGCACGCCCGTCGTCACGGGCAAGGTGCTGTGGGAGGCCGAGGACGGCTCGCAGATCCGGGGGATCTGGCAGATCACCCCCGGCGTGGTCACGGACACCGAGGCCGACGAACTGTTCGTGGTGGTCGGCGGCCGCGCCACCATCGAGGTCGAGGGCGGCGACACGCTGGAGGTGGGCCCCGGCTCCGCCTGCGTGCTCCGGGAGGGCGACAAGACCACCTGGACCGTCCACGAGACGCTGCGCAAGGCCTACCACATCAGCTACTAGGCAACCGGACCTGTCGCCGGCCGGACGGCCCCGCGGACGGCTACGCGCCCGCGTCGGCCTGCGCGGGCACCGGGTGCCGGCGCGCGGTGAAGAGGGCCAGGGCGGCCATCGGCAGCAACAGCGCGGCGCCGATCGCGTTGAGCCACCCGTATCCCGCCCGGGCCATGACCAGGCCGGCCGCGGCCCCGCCCAGACCGGCGGCCGCGTTCATCGTGAGGTCGCTCAACCCCTGGACGGCGGCCCGCGCGGGCTGCGGTACGGAGTCGGTCAGCAGGGCCGAGCCCGAGACCATCCCCGCGGACCAGCCGAGACCGAGCAGGAACAGGCCGAGCGCGGACTGCGCGTGACTCGGTCCGGCGGTACCGGCGAGCAGCGCGGCGACCGACAGCAGCCCGGCCGCGAGCCCGATCACGGACAGCCGGCCGATCCGGTCGGCGAGCCATCCCATGACGGGGGAGAAGGCGAACATGCCCGCGATGTGACCGCTGATCACCAGACCGACGAGCTCCAGGTCGGCGCCGTGGTGACCGAGGTCCACCGGGGTCATGACCATGATCGAGACCATGGTGGTGTGCGACACCGCGACGGTCAGCAGGGCGAGCCTGGCGCGCGGCGACTCCCGGACGGCCGTGAAACCGGCGCGCAGCGAGCGCCCGGCCCGGGTCTGCTCCCCGGGCGCGGCCAGCGCCCGGGCCGTCAGCAGCGGATCGGGTCGCAGGAGGACGCCGATCAGCGTGCCGGTGAGGACGAAGACGGCGCCGGCCCACACGAAGGGGCCCGCCGTCTCGGGTATGGAGGTGCCGGCGAAGCTGTGACTGGCCGGTGCGGAGAGGTTCGGGCCGAGCACCGCGCCGATGGTGGACGCCCACACGACCACGGAGATCGCCCGCGCGCGGCGGTCGGGCGCCGCGAGGTCGGCGGCGGCGAACCGGGCCTGGAGGTTGGCGGAGGACGCGGCGCCGAAGGCGGCCATGCCCACCAGCAGGAGTGGGAAGTTCCTGATCGTGGCGGCCAGGACGACGAGGGCCGCGCCGGCGGCTCCGATCGCGTAGGCCAGGACCAGACCGGGGCGGCGCCCGCGCGCGGTCATCAGGGCGGCGAGCGGCAGCGAGAGCAGCGCGGTGCCGATCACGGACGCGGTGGACGCGAATCCCGACATGGCCTCGGTGCCGCTGACCTCGGTGGCGAGGACCGGGGCCAGGGCGATGCTGATGGGCACGCCCAGCCCGCCCAGCATCTGAGCGGCGATCAGCACGGCGGAGGTGCGCCGCTGCAACCGGGGGAGATCCGCTGCCACGACCGGGGGCGCGGTGCGTTCGGTGCCGGGGGAGGCCGTCACTGTGCACACCCCCTCGGAGGCCGCGGCAGGCGTACGGAGGACGGGGAGCCGGGTGCGGCGGCGGGAGTGTTCACCGCGGCAGTGTGCCACCCCGTACCGCCAGGTGGAACCGGGTATCGGGGCCGCACGGTCGCGCGCCCCGCGCACCCGCGAGCGGCGGGGCGCGCCCACGACGGGCGCCGGGCCCGTGCGTCGGACCCGCCTCGCAGTGGCTTCGCAGCGGGTCCGGAACGGGTCTCGGAACAGGGGTCTCAGAACAGCGGCTGCGGAAGCACGCCCTCCAGGGCGAGCAGCAGGCGCTTGGTCTCCACCCCGCCGCCGAACCCGCCGATCCCGCCGTCGTTCTCCACCACCCGGTGGCAGGCCACCACCAGCGGCAGGGGATTCGAGCCCATGGCGTTGCCCACGGCCTGGGCCGCGCCCGGCTGCCCGACCCGCGCGGCGAGTTCCCCGTACCCGACGACCGACCCGTAGGGCACCGAGCGGTCCAGCTCCCGGAGCACCTGACGGTTGAAGCCGGAGCTCAGCCGCCAGTCGAGCGGCAGCTCGAAGCGCCGCAGCGAACCGGCGAAGTAGGCGTTCAGCTGGCGCACGGGCTCGGCGAGCAGGACCTCCTCGCCGGGCGCCGGCCGCCAGGCGTCGGCGCCGAGCCGGGAGACCAACGCGCCGATCATCTTCTCGACGCGGTCCGGGCCGGCGTGGAACTCGACCCGGACCAGCCCCTCGGGGGTCGCCGCCAGGAGCAGGGGGCCGATGTCGCCGCTGACGACCGTCCATTCGAGGTGCGGCCCGCGGGGCCGCTCGGAGCTGTCCACCCGTCCACGGTACGGCGCCCCGCGGACAACGACGACGGGTTCGCCCCGGCCGGGGCTCAGTACCAGCCCACCGCCCTGCGGACGACGTCGGGCGTGTTGGTGATGATCCCGTCCACGCCCATCTCCTGGACCTTCCGCGCCGTCGCCGCGTTGTCCACGGTCCAGGTGTCCACCTCCATGGCCTTGCCGTGGGGGCCGCGCAGGGCGTGCACGGCCGCCACCCAGTCCGCCGACAGGGTGGTGTGCCAGGGGTTGATCCGGTCGGTGAAGGCGGCGTAGCGCGGCAGCTCGGCCACGGTGGGCGTGCCCAGGAAGGCCGTCACGAGGTCGGGCCGCAGGTCGTGCACGATCCGGATGGAGTCGGCGCTGAAGCTCTGCACCACCAGCCGCCGGTCCACGCGGTTCCTGTCGAGCCAGCCGGTGGCGTCCAGCAGGTTCAGGGTCTCCCGCTCGATCCCCGGGTAGATCTCCGGCCGCTTGATCTCCAGCAGCAGCTTCTGCTGGTTGCGCCGCACCCGGGCGAGGTACTCCCGCAGGGTCGGCACCGTGGCGCCCGCGTACTGCTTGTCCTTGCCGAACCAGCTGCCCGCGTCCAGCAGGGCGATCTCGTCCGCGGTGAAGTCCTTGACCAGCCAGGGCTTGCGGTCGGGGAACACCTGCTCGACGTCGGTGGTGCGGGCCAGGTTGTCGTCGTGGATCACGACCAGGACGCCGTCCTTCGTGCGCTGGACGTCGTTCTCGACCCAGTCGATGCCCATCCGCATCGCGAGGTCGATCGAGGCCAGCGTGTTCTCCGGGGCGTACGCCGAGGCCCCCCGGTGGGCGTAGACCACCGGAGGGGAGGACGCGACCGTGCCGGACCCCGAGGCGGGACCGGACGCGGTGGCCGAGGTGGCCGTGCCCAGCACGGAGAGGGTGAGGCCCAGGACTGCGGCGGCCACGGCGGCTGGTCGGACGACGTACATGTGCGTTCTCCTCGGGTCGTGAGCCCTGCTCCTGCCTCAAACGGGCGCGGAGCGGCAGACGTTGCGGCGATGCACTTCACGGAGTTTCGCGATCATCATGCGGTTGAAGATCACGGGGCCGCCACCGAACTACGACAAACGGACCAGAATGGAGCAGACCCGCCGGACCCCCGGAGGCCGTGCCGGGCGTGAGTGTCAGTGGGGGGTCGTACGGTTGAGGCATGCGGCCCGTATCGAAGATCGAACGCACGGTGGCGCCTTTCGAGGTCGTCAGCCCCTACCAGCCCAGCGGCGACCAGCCGGCGGCCATCGCCGAGCTGGAGAAGCGCATCCGTGCAGGTGAGAAGGACGTCGTACTGCTGGGTGCGACCGGCACCGGCAAATCGGCGACCACGGCCTGGATGATCGAGAAGCTCCAGCGGCCGACGCTGGTGATGGCGCCGAACAAGACCCTCGCCGCCCAGCTGGCGAACGAGTTCCGCGAGCTCCTGCCGAACAACGCCGTCGAGTACTTCGTCTCGTACTACGACTACTACCAGCCCGAGGCCTACGTACCCCAGTCGGACACCTACATCGAGAAGGACTCCTCGATCAACGAGGAGGTGGAGCGGCTGCGCCACTCCGCGACCAACTCGCTGCTGACCCGGCGCGACGTGATCGTCGTCGCCTCCGTGTCCTGCATCTACGGCCTCGGCACCCCGCAGGAGTACGTGGACCGGATGGTCTCGCTGAAGGTCGGCGAGGAGTTCGACCGGGACCAGCTGCTGCGCCGCTTCGTCGACATCCAGTACACGCGCAACGACGTGGCCTTCACCCGCGGCACCTTCCGGGTACGCGGCGACACCATCGAGATCTTCCCGGTCTACGAGGAACTGGCCGTCCGCATCGAGATGTTCGGCGACGAGATCGAGGCGCTGTCCACCCTGCACCCGCTGACCGGCCAGGTCATCAGCGAGGACCGCGAGCTGTACGTCTTCCCCGCCAGCCACTACGTCGCCGGCCCCGAGCGCATGGAGAAGGCCGTCGCCGGCATCGAGGCCGAGCTGACCGATCGGCTGGCCGAGCTGGAGAAGCAGGGCAAGATGCTGGAGGCCCAGCGGCTGCGCATGCGCACCACCTACGACCTGGAGATGATGCGCCAGATCGGGTCCTGCTCCGGCATCGAGAACTACTCGCTGCACATGGACGACCGCGAGCGCGGCTCCGCCCCGAACACCCTCATCGACTACTTCCCCGAGGACTTCCTGCTCGTCATCGACGAGTCGCACGTCACGGTGCCGCAGATCGGCGCGATGTACGAGGGCGACGCCTCCCGCAAGCGGACCCTGGTCGACCACGGCTTCCGGCTGCCGTCCGCCCTGGACAACCGGCCGCTGAAGTGGGAGGAGTTCCAGGAACGGATCGGCCAGACCGTCTACCTGTCCGCCACCCCCGGCAAGTACGAGCTCTCCCGCGGCGACGGCTTCGTCGAGCAGATCATCCGCCCCACCGGCCTCATCGACCCCGAGGTCGTCGTCAAGCCCACCGAGGGCCAGATCGACGACCTGGTGCACGAGATCCGCCAGCGGGTGGAGAAGGACGAGCGCGTCCTGGTCACGACGCTCACCAAGAAGATGTCCGAGGACCTCACGGACTACTTCCTGGAGCTCGGCATCCAGGTCCGCTACCTGCACAGCGACGTGGACACCCTGCGCCGCATCGAGCTGCTGCGCGAGCTGCGGGCCGGCGAGTACGACGTCCTGGTCGGCATCAACCTGCTGCGCGAGGGCCTCGACCTGCCCGAGGTCTCGCTGGTGGCCATCCTCGACGCGGACAAGGAGGGCTTCCTGCGCTCCGGGACCTCCCTGATCCAGACCATCGGCCGCGCGGCGCGCAACGTCTCCGGCCAGGTCCACATGTACGCGGACAAGATGACGCCGGCCATGGAGAAGGCCATCGACGAGACGAACCGGCGCCGCGAGAAGCAGATCGCCTACAACACGGCGAACGGGATCGACCCGCAGCCGCTCCGCAAGAAGATCAACGACATCGTCGCCACGATCGCCCGCGAGGAGCTGGACACCGAGGAACTGCTCGGGACCGGCTACCGGCAGGCGAAGGAGGGCAAGGGGGCCAAGGCCCCGGTGCCCGCGCTCGGCGGGAAGGCCGCCGGGGGCAAGGCGGGTGGAAAGGGAGCGAAGGGGGCCAAGGCCGCGGCCACTCCCACGGACCGCCCGGCCGCCGAACTGGCCGCGCTGATCGAGCAGATGACCGAACGGATGCGGGGGGCGGCGGCGGAGCTCCAGTTCGAGGTCGCGGCCCGGATCCGCGACGAGGTGGGCGAGCTGAAGAAGGAGCTTCGACAGATGAGGGAAGCGGGCCTCGCCTGAGGTGGGGGCTGTCAGTAGGGTTGGGCGACAGCCGCAGGTACACGCTGCGACCCGCCGACATCGGGGCGGGCCATGGAGAGGGGACATCACGTGACGGTCAACATGACCAAGGGTCAGGCCATCAGTCTGCAGAAGGCGGACGGAGGCACGCTGACCGCGGTCCGGATGGGGCTCGGCTGGCAGGCGGCGAAGCGTCGGGGGCTGTTCGGGTCGCGGACCCGGGAGATCGACCTGGACGCGTCGGCGGTGCTGTTCGCCGACAAGCAGCCGGTGGACGTCGTGTTCTTCCGGCACCTGCAGAGCGACGACGGTTCGGTCCGCCACACCGGTGACAACCTGGTCGGCGGCGTCGGCCAGGGCGGGGACGACGAGGCGATCCTCGTCGACCTCCAGCGCGTGCCGGTGCACATCGACCAGATCGTCTTCACGGTGAACTCCTTCACCGGGCAGACGTTCCAGGAGGTGCAGAACGCCTTCTGCCGCATCGTCGACGAGACCAACGGCCAGGAACTGGCCCGCTACACCCTCGACGGCGGCGGCGCCTACACCGCGCAGATCATGGCGAAGGTGTCCCGCGTGGGCGCCGGCTGGCAGATGACGGCCCTCGGAAACCCGGCCAACGGTCGGACCTTCCAGGACCTCATGCCGTCGATCCTGCCGCACCTGTAAGCAGCACCGGACAAGAGCAAAGAGAAGAAGGCACGGGGGAGGGCTGCACGATGACGGCCGAACTGGTCCGGGGGCAGAACCACCCCCTGTCCAAGAGCAGGGTGGAGATCAGGGTCTCGGCGGGCACGCCGGTACTGGCCCTGGTCTCGACCGGTGACGACGAGGGCCGGTTGGCCGGACCCGCGGCGCTGGCCCACCCCGGCGCCCGGGCCCTGCCGGGCCTGGAGGTGCCGGACACGGTCGCGGGCGGGCACCGCTTCGCCGTCGACCTCGACGCCGTCGACGAAGCCGTCCACCGGCTCCGGGTGGTGCTCGTGCTGCCGCCCGGCGGCCCGGCGCGCTTCGGCGCGGTGCCGGCCTCGTACGTCGCCGTCGCCGAACCACAGGGCGCCGAGCTCGCCGGGTACACCCTGACGGGCCTGGAGTCCGAGACCGCCGTGGTCGCCCTGGAGCTGTACCGGCGCCAGGGCGCCTGGAAGGTCCGGGCCGTGGGCCAGGGGTACGCCGGCGGGCTGAGCGCCCTGCTGGTCGACGCCGGGCTGCCCGCGCCGGCCGCCGCCGAGCTGGCCGCCGTGGCCACGGGACTCGTGGCCACGGGGGACATCACCCTCGCGGCCATGCCGACCGGGCCGGTCCCCACCGTCCCGCGCGGCCTGCGCGCCCCGCTGGACGCGCCGCCCGCGACCGGGGCCCCGCAGGCCCCCGAGCCCCCGGACCCGATCCCGGTCTCCGACGTGCCCCTCGCGGGCGCGGGATCGGCCGGCGACACCGCGGGCGGTCCGCCGACCATCAGCTACGCCCACCCGCGCCGCCGCCGGACCAGCACCGAGGCGCCCGAGCCGGCGCCGCGTGCGGCCGAACCGGACGAGCCGGGCCGACCTCCGCGCCCCGTCGCCGGCGACGCCAGTGGCTGGTCCATGGACGAGCGGCTCTACAACCAGGTCTGGGGCATGTTCGAGGACATGGCCCGCACGGTCGCCGCCTACCGCAGCGCCGTCGAGTTCGCCGACTCCCGCATGGACCGGGAACTCGACGAGGCGCTCTCCGACCCGCGCCACCGCCTCGGCGGCTCCGGCGACGGCGCCCGCGCCACCGCCCGGGCACGGCGCGAGGAACTCGTCGCCCAGGCCCGCGCCGTGCTCGACCGGGACCTGGCCCAGCTGGTCGCCGAGTCCGAAGTCGTCGAACCCGCGCTGCCGGCCGCGTACGCCCGCTGGGACAACCCCGTCTGGCACGCCCCCGGCACCCCCCAGGAGAATCCGCTCGCGCTGCGCCTGGGCGACCTGTCGCTGCCCGAACGGCCCGAGCTGCGCATCCCGATGCTCATGCGGGTGCCGCTGGAGCGCGGCCTGTGGATCGACAACGGCCGCACCGGCTCCGAGGCCGCCATGGCCATGGACACCGACCGGCTGCGCCGGGCCGCCATGGACATGGCCGTCGCGCACGCCGTCCGGCTGCTCGCCGTCCACCCCGGCGACAAGTACTCCGTCCACGTCATCGACGCCGCCGGGGCGGGCGCCGCCTCGCTGGCCCCGCTCGTCCGCTCCGGGGTGCTGGCCGGCCCGCCGGCCTCCGGTGCCGCCGGGGTGACCCAGACCCTCGCGCAGCTGACCCGGCGGGTCGATCTCGTACAGATGGCGCTGCGGGCCGGCGCCCCCGAGGACCTGCCGCCGGACGTGGACACGGCCGAGCAGCTCCTGATCGTCCACGACTTCCCGCACGGCTTCGACGACCGTTCCGTCACCCAGCTGCGCTACCTCGCCGACGAGGGTCCAGCGGTCGGCGTGCACCTGCTGATGGTCGCCGACCGTGACGAGGCCTCCGCGTACGGGCCGCTGCTCGACCCCCTGTGGCGCTCGCTGATGCGACTGTCGCCGATCCCCGACAACCACCTGGCCGACCCCTGGGTCCATCACGCCTGGACCTTCACCCCGGACCTGCCCCCGCAGGGCAGCCGGGTCCTCGACCAGGCACTGAACCGCATATCGGAGGTCCGGCGCAGCGCCCGCCCGTGAGTCGGACGGCAGGTCGCGCGAACCGTTCCATGACGGATGTGTGACCTGCCACTGACCTTTTCTTGGTACTCCCTTTACCTTTCCTCGGTTCGCCGGGTACTGTGGTGCACGCGGAGGGGAGTATTCCTGCTACCTGCTACGGCGTACCCGTCAATACGGACCGCGATCGGTCCCGGGGCGCCGGCCCGAGGCCTCCAGGCCATCCGGGTGGAAGAGACCTCCGGCAGCGATGACGCTGACGAAGTGCTGAGCCATCCCGCCGGAGGCGTGTAGACAGTGGACGTTTCATTCAACATGTGGTTGCTGACCATTCTCGGTCTGAGCATCCTGATCGGCGCCGATTTCTTCATCGGCCGCAAGCCCCATGACGTATCCATGAAGGAAGCGGGCATCTGGACGGTCGTCTGGATCGCGCTCGCCGGCCTCTTCGGCCTCGGCCTGCTGTACTTCGGCAACGGCCAGGCGTCCCAGGAGTTCTTCGCCGGCTTCATCACCGAGAAGTCGCTGAGCGTCGACAACCTCTTCGTCTTCGTCCTGATCATGGCGAAGTTCGCGGTGCCTTCCCAGCTCCAGCAGCGCGTCCTGCTGATCGGCGTACTGATCGCCCTGGTGCTCCGCGCGATCTTCATCGCCGCCGGCGCCGCGATCATCACCAACTTCTCCTGGGTCTTCTACATCTTCGGCGCGTTCCTGATCTACACCGCCTGGAAGCTCATCCAGGAGGCGCGTGGGAACGACGAGGAAGAGGAGTTCGAGGAGAACCGCCTCCTCAAGACCATCGAGAAGAAGTTCGGCGTCGCCGACCGCTACCACGGCACGAAGCTCTTCATCCGGAACAACGGCAAGCGCATCATGACCCCGCTGATGGTCGTCATGCTCGCCATCGGCACCACCGACGTGCTGTTCGCCCTGGACTCGATCCCCGCGATCTTCGGCCTCACCCAGGACCCGTACATCGTCTTCACCGCCAACGCCTTCGCCCTGATGGGTCTGCGCCAGCTGTACTTCCTCATCGGCGGCCTGCTCAAGAAGCTGGTCCACCTCAGCTACGGCCTGTCCGTCATCCTCGGCTTCATCGGCATCAAGCTGGTGCTGCACGCCCTGCACGAGTCCGGACTGCACGTCCCGCAGATCTCCATCCCGGTCTCCCTGGGCGTCATCTGCGGCGTGCTGGTGATCACCACCATCACCAGCCTGATCGCCTCGAAGAAGCAGGCGGCGGCCGAGGCCGCCGCCGACTCCAAGACCATCGACGCCTAGGCCCTGTCGGGGTCGGGAGTCCTTCGACTCACACGGGGGCGGCCGCTTCGGCCGCCCCCGTTCGCGTGCCCCCGGCCGCCTTCGAGGCCCGCTCGCCGAGCACCGTCGGGTTCGTCTCCGGCAGCAGCGCGAAGCAGCCCAGGCTGACCAGGGCGATCACGGTCAGGTACACCGCGACCCCCCAGGGCGGCCCGGAACCGTCCGCCAGCGCGGTCGCCACGATCGGGGTCAGCGCCCCGCCCAGCACCCCGCCCAGGTTGTAGCCGACGGCCGCCCCCGTGCAGCGGATCCGCGGGGCGTACAGCTCGGGCAGGTACGCGCCCACCACGGCGAACATCGTCACCATGCCCAGCAGCGCCACCACGCAGCCCAGGGTCATCAGCAGTGGATCCGCAGTCCGCAGCAGCGCGACGAAGGGGAACATCCACACCGCGCAGAGCGCGCAACCGGCCAGGCACAGCGGGCGGCGCCCCCACCGGTCGCCGCACAGCGCCACCAGCGGGGTCGCCAGACCCTTCAGGGCGACCGCCGCCATCACGCAGGCCAGCATGACCGTACGGTCCACCCGCAGGTGCTCGGTGGCGTACGCCAGGGACCAGGTGGTGACCGCGTAGAAGACGGCGTAACCGATCGCCAGCGCCCCGCCGGTCAGCAGGAGCAGCCGCCAGTGGCCCCGCACCACCTCGCCGAGCGGGCTGCGCGCGCGGCGGCCCGTCTCGGCGAGCGCGCGGAACTGCGGGGTCTCCTCGACCGAGTGCCGCAACCACAGCCCGGCCAGCGCGGGCACCGCGGCGGCCCAGAACGGGACCCGCCAGCCCCAGGCGGTGAACTGCGCGTCGGTCAGGGTCGCGGACAGGGTCAGCATCAGACCGTTGGCCAGCAGGAAGCCCACGGCCGGGCCGGCCTGCGGGAAGCTCGCCCACAGCCCGCGCCGGTGCTCGGGCGCGTGCTCGGCCGTCAACAGCACGGCGCCGCCCCACTCGCCGCCGAGCCCGAGTCCCTGGAGGAAGCGCAGCAGGAGCAGCAGGAGCGGGGCGGCGATGCCGATGGACGCGTACGAGGGCACACAGCCGACCGCCACCGTGGCGAGGCCGGTCAGCAGCAGGGAGCCCAGCAGGACGGGGCGGCGGCCGTACCGGTCGCCGATGTGGCCGAAGACGGCCGAACCGAGGGGGCGGGCCAGGAAGCCGATGCCGAAGGTGCCGAAGGCGGCGAGGGTCCCGGCGAGCGGCGAGAGGGACGGGAAGAACAGCGGGCCGAGCACCAGGGCCGCGGCCGTGCCGTACACGAAGAAGTCGTAGAACTCGATGGCGGTGCCGGCGAGGGAGGCCGAGGCGAGCCGCAGCATCGAGGGAGGTGCCGAGGAGGGGACGGGGGAGGGGTCTTGTCGCATGGTGCGGGAACTACCCCGCCCCACACCCTCGGGACGTGCGTTCGGTCGTCATCGACCGGAAGGAGTGCACCCCTTCACGGCGTTGACGGGGCTCCGACCGGCCGTCGGACGGCGGCCGGCGGTCGGCGAACCGCCACCGGAGGCCGGCCGGCATCCGACGCCGGCCGGACGACGGTGACCGCTACCAGCCGCGCTCGCGCCATTCGGCCAGGTGCGGCCGCTCGGTGCCGATCGTGGTGTCGTTGCCGTGCCCCGGGTAGACCCAGGCCTCGTCCGGCAGCTGCTCGAAGAGCTTGTGCTCGACGTCGTCGATCAGCTGCGCGAAGGCCTTCGCGTCGCCCGAGGTGTTGCCGACGCCGCCCGGGAAGAGGCAGTCGCCGGTGAACACGTGCGGGTGTCCGTGCGGGTCGTCGTAGACCAGCGCGATCGAGCCGGGGGTGTGACCGACCAGGTGCCGCGCGGTCAGCTCGACGCGCCCCACCCGGATCGTGTCCCCGTCCCGCACCGGCACGTCCGTGGCGACCGGGATGCCCTCGGCGTCGAAGGCGCCCGCGTACGTGCGCGCGCCGGTGGCCTCGACCACCGCCTGGAGCGCGCCCCAGTGGTCGCCGTGCCGGTGGGTGGTGACCACGGACGCGATGCCGCCGTCGCCGATCAGCTGCAGGATCGTCTCCGGCTCGGCGGCCGCGTCGATCAGCAGCTGCTCGTCGGTCGCCCGGCAGCGCAGCACGTAGGCGTTGTTGTTCATCGGGCCCACCGCGACCTTGGAAATCATCAGGTCCGAGAGTTCATGCACGTCGGCCGGACCGCCGACCTTCACCGCTCCGCTGTACGTCATGTGTCGATCCTAGAGCGGCGGGAGAGCGGGGAGGGAGCCGCCGTCCACCGTCAGGTGCGCGCCGAGGTCGCCGCGCCCGGCCAGCCAGCCCAGCAGTTCGGCGCCGGTGCCGGACACGGTGACCGGGGCGCCGTCGCCGCCTGAGACGTTCCAGGTGCGGCCGGGGCCGCCGGACCCGAGCACGAGGGTCACCGGCGGGACCTCCCGCCGGCCGGACCAGCGGTCGGCCAGGAACTCGATCTCACGGGCGGTGAACTCGTCCGGGAGGTCGGCGAGCCCGTACCCGATGCCGAGGTCGACGTGGTGCAGCTCGACCTCCACGAGACGGCGGAAGGGGATCCGGGCGACGGAGTCGGTGACACCGTTGCGCAGCTCCACGGTCCGGGACCAGTCCTGCGGGAGTTCGGTCGCCGCCTCGTACCGGGAGGCGGAATTCCGGAGGTCCTCCAGCTGTTCCACCAGGGGTCGGCCCGAGTCGCGCGCGATGTCCGCGTCGCGCGTGGCGGCGCTCGCGTACATGGGGCGTCCTTCGACGACGTTCACGAGGGCGTCCGCGTTGCGTGCCAGGTGGGCCAGGACGTGGCCGCGGGTCCACCCGGGGAGGAGTGACTCCTCGGCCAGGGCGGCGTTGTCCAGTTTCGCGGCCGCGGTCAGCAACCGATCGGTGGCCTCACGCAGGGATCGCAGGTCGTGCACATGATCAGTCATGCATCCGAGCCTAGTGCGGACAAGGCCTCCGCCACACGATCGGGTGAACAGGTCTTGCGCGTGCCGTAAATCGAATGTGCGTGCTATACGCTCGGAAGTCCACTCATCAAGCCCATCGCAGAGGCGCCCCCCATACCCTGGGACGGGGGCCCGTGCCCCCGCTCTCTCAAGAAAGGTGCGGACCGGCGTGACCGACCGTCTCATCGTTCGTGGCGCTCGCGAGCACAACCTGAAGAACGTCTCGCTCGACCTGCCCCGCGACTCGCTCATCGTCTTCACCGGACTCTCCGGGTCGGGCAAGTCCTCCCTGGCGTTCGACACGATCTTCGCCGAGGGCCAGCGCCGCTACGTCGAGTCGCTCTCGTCGTACGCCCGCCAGTTCCTCGGCCAGATGGACAAGCCCGACGTCGACTTCATCGAGGGCCTCTCCCCGGCCGTCTCGATCGACCAGAAGTCCACCTCGCGCAACCCGCGCTCGACCGTGGGCACCATCACCGAGGTCTACGACTACCTCCGCCTGCTCTTCGCGCGCATCGGCAAGCCGCACTGTCCCGAGTGCCGGCGGCCGATCTCACGGCAGTCGCCGCAGGCGATCGTCGACAAGGTCCTCGCGCTGCCCGAGGGCAGCCGCTTCCAGGTCCTGTCGCCGCTGGTGCGCGAGCGCAAGGGCGAGTTCGTCGACCTCTTCGCCGACCTCCAGACCAAGGGGTACAGCCGGGCGCGGGTGGACGGGGAGACCATCCAGCTCTCCGAGCCGCCCACGCTCAAGAAGCAGGAGAAGCACACGATCGAGGTGGTCGTCGACCGCCTCACCGTCAAGGACGGGGCCAAGCGCCGGCTCACGGACTCCGTGGAGACCGCCCTCGGGCTCTCCGGCGGCATGGTCATCCTCGACTTCGTCGACCTCGCCGAGGACGACCCCGAGCGTGAGCGGATGTACTCCGAGCACCTCTACTGCCCGTACGACGACCTGTCCTTCGAGGAGTTGGAGCCCCGCTCCTTCTCCTTCAACTCGCCGTTCGGCGCCTGCCCCGAGTGCACCGGCATCGGCACGCGCATGGAGGTCGACCCGGACCTGATCATCCCGGACGAGGAGAAGTCCCTGGACGAGGGCGCGGTCTCCCCGTGGTCCCTCGGGCACACCAAGGACTACTTCCAGCGCCTGATCGGCGCGCTCGCCGGGGAGCTCGGCTTCCGGACCGACATCCCGTGGGCCGGGCTGCCGCTGCGGGCGCGCAAGGCCCTGCTGTACGGCCACAAGACGCAGATCGAGGTCCGCTACCGCAACCGGTACGGGCGCGAGCGGGCGTACACCACCGCCTTCGAGGGCGCCGTGCCGTTCGTCAAGCGGCGGCACGCGGAGTCCGAGAGCGACGCCAGCCGCGAGCGCTTCGAGGGCTACATGCGCGAGGTGCCCTGCCCGACCTGCGAGGGCACCCGCCTCAAGCCGATCGTGCTCGCGGTCACGGTGATGGACCGGTCCATCGCCGACGTCGCCGCGATGTCGATCAGCGAGTGCGCGGACTTCCTGGGCCGGCTGCGGCTCGACGCCCGCGACAAGAAGATCGCCGAGCGGGTCCTGAAGGAGGTCAACGAGCGACTGCGGTTCCTCGTCGACGTCGGCCTGGACTACCTCTCGCTGAACCGCGCCGCCGGCACCCTCTCGGGCGGCGAGGCCCAGCGCATCCGGCTCGCCACCCAGATCGGCTCCGGCCTGGTGGGCGTGCTGTACGTCCTCGACGAGCCCTCCATCGGCCTGCACCAACGGGACAACCACCGGCTGATCGAGACGCTGGTGCGGCTGCGCGACATGGGCAACACCCTGATCGTGGTCGAGCACGACGAGGACACCATCAAGGTCGCCGACTGGGTCGTGGACATCGGTCCCGGCGCCGGCGAGCACGGCGGCAAGGTGGTGCACAGCGGCTCGCTCAAGGAACTGCTGAAGAACACCGAGTCGATCACCGGGCAGTACCTGTCGGGCAAGCGGTCCATCCCGCTGCCGGACGTCCGCCGCCCCGTGGACGGCGAGCGCCGGCTGACCGTCCACGGCGCCAAGGAGAACAACCTGCGGGACATCGACGTGTCCTTCCCGCTGGGCGTGCTCACGGCGGTCACGGGCGTCTCGGGCTCCGGCAAGTCCACGCTGGTCAACGACATCCTCTACACCCACCTGGCCCGCGAGCTGAACGGCGCCCGGTCCGTCCCGGGACGACACACCCGGGTGGACGGGGACGACCTCGTCGACAAGGTCGTTCACGTCGACCAGTCCCCGATCGGCCGGACGCCGAGGTCCAACCCGGCGACGTACACCGGTGTCTTCGACCACGTGCGTCGGCTCTTCGCGGAGACCATGGAGGCGAAGGTGCGCGGCTACCTGCCGGGCCGCTTCTCCTTCAACGTCAAGGGCGGCCGGTGCGAGAACTGCTCCGGCGACGGCACGATCAAGATCGAGATGAACTTCCTGCCGGACGTGTACGTCCCGTGCGAGGTCTGCCACGGCGCCCGGTACAACCGGGAGACGCTGGAGGTCCACTACAAGGGCAAGTCCATCGCCGAGGTCCTCGACATGCCGATCGAGGAGGCGCTGCACTTCTTCGAGGCGGTGCCGACGATCGCCCGGCACCTGAAGACCCTGAACGAGGTCGGTCTCGGGTACGTCCGGCTCGGTCAGTCCGCGCCGACGCTGTCGGGCGGTGAGGCGCAGCGCGTGAAGCTGGCGTCCGAGCTGCAGAAGCGGTCGACGGGGCGGACGGTGTACGTCCTCGACGAGCCGACGACCGGCCTGCACTTCGAGGACATCTCGAAGCTGATCAAGGTGCTGTCGGGGCTGGTGGACAAGGGCAACTCGGTGATCGTCATCGAGCACAACCTGGATGTCATCAAGACCGCGGACTGGGTCATCGACATGGGCCCCGAAGGCGGCTACGGCGGCGGCCTGGTCGTCGCCGAGGGCACCCCGGAGCAGGTCGCGTCGGTCGGGGCGAGCCACACCGGCAAGTTCCTGCGCGACATCCTGGGCGCGGACCGGGTCTCCGACGCGGGGTCGGCTCCGGCCCGGTCCGCGGCGAAGAAGCCCGCGGCGAAGAAGGCCACCGCCAAGAAGGCGGCGGCAGCCCCGGCGAAGAAGGCGGCGGCGGCCAAGAAGGCGGCGGCCCCGGCGAAGAAGACGACGAGGGCCCGCAAGGCCTAGGTCCTGTCGTCGATCGGGAAAGGGGCGCCCGCGTACGGCTTCGTACGCGGGCGCCCCTTCGTCATGCCGGGCGGGCAGGTGGAGCGTCGGGCGGGCGGCCGGCGGCGTGCGGGCGCGGGCGGCGATCAGGTGGCGATGCCGACCGCGTGGCCGATCGTCGTCGGGTCGGCCAGGGTGCTCAGGAGGGCGTCCGCGACGTCCGCGCGGGCGATGGACTTGCCGTCGGGGACGTTGGCGTCGAGGGCCCTGCGGTAGGTGCCCGTGCGGGGCCGGTTCAGCAGGCGCGGCGGGCGGATCACCGTCCACTGGACGGACCCCGCCCCGATCGCCTCCTCCATCACCGCCAGGTCCGCGTACAGGTCCCGCAGCACCCGCCGCAGGATCGGGTAGACCACCGCCCGGGTCAGGAATCCGTCCCGCGGGTTCGGCGGCCCCAGCGGGGCGGCGCTCACCGCCGACAGGCGCCGCACCCCGGACCGGCCCATCGCCGAGACGATCGACCGCAGGGCCGGGCCGGCGATCGGGGTCAGTCGGGCCTGCTTGTTGTTCGCAGGGCCGAGTGCGGAGATCACCGCGTCCCGGCCCGCGAGGAACGGGAGCAGGGCCTCCTCGTCCGTCAGGTCCCGCACCACGGCCACCTGGAGGCGGTCGTGCGCCGGCACGTCCAGCCGCGCCGGGTCGCGTACGACGGCCGTCACCTCGTGGCCTGCGTCGAGTGCCTGGCGGACGACTTCGCGGCCGACCCCGCCCGTGGCCCCGAACACCGTGAGTCTCATGGCGAACTCCTGCCCCGTTGGTGATGGGTGAGTAGGGGTGGGTGAGTGTTCACTCACCCCTGTTTCCCTTAGAGTGAGTGAATGCTCACCCCCACGTCAAGTCGCCCCACGCCGGAGCGTCTGCTGGACGCCGCCGAGACGCTGATGCGCACCACCGGGCTGGCCAACGCCACCACCAAGGCCATCGCCCGCGAGGCCGGCTGCTCGGAGGCCGCGCTCTACAAGTACTTCGCGAACAAGGAAGAGCTGTTCGTCCGCGTCCTCATGGAGCGCCGGCCCAACGCCGCCGCGCTGATGGCCGCGCTGACCACCGACCCGGGGAAGCAGTCGGTCGAGGACCGGCTGGCCGACATCGCCCGGCACGCCTCGCTCTTTTACGCCGACGCCATGCCCATGGCGGCCTCGCTCTTCGCGGACCCCGCCCTGCTCGTCCGGCACCGCGAGGGCGTGCGCGAGATCGGCGCCGGGCCGCACGTGGTGCTCGACGCCCTGACCGACCACCTGGTGCGTGAGCGCGACCGCGGGCGGCTGCGCCCCGACGCCGATCCGGGAGCCGCCGCGGCCCTGCTGCTCGGCGCCTGCTTCCAGCGGGCCTTCTTCCTGCACTTCTCCGGCGCCGACGTGGTGCGGCCGGTCGAGGAGTTCGCCCCGGGCCTGGCCCGCACGGTCTGGGCCGCGCTGCGCCGAGACGAAGCCGCGGCGGGGTGAGCCGGTACCGCGCCGGGGGACCCGTACCGCGCCGGGGTGAGCCGGGCCGTCGGGTCAGAGTTCGGTGGCGTACGGGGGCTCCGCGCCCGCCCGGGTGCAGGTCACCGCCGCGGCGCGGGCGGCGTACGCCAGTACCTCCGGCCAGTCCACCGGCCCCGGCCGCCCCGTCAGCCGGTGCAGCAGCGCCGCGTTGACGGTGTCGCCCGCGCCGATCGTGTCCACGACGGGCACCCGCAGGCCGGGCACGGAGTGCTCCGCGCCCTCGCGCGTCCACACCGTCAGGCCCGCCCCGCCCCGGGTGAGCACCACGGCCGACGGTCCGGCCGCCAGCCAGTCGGCGACCCGGCCGCCCAGCCAGGCCGCGTCCTCCTCGGAGAGCTTGAGGATCGACACGTGGGGGAGCCGTCGCAGGAAGCGGTCCCGATAGGCGTCCGCGTCGGGGATCAGCGCCGGCCGGATGTTGGGGTCCATGAGGGTCGTCAGCCCGCGCCCCGACTCGCGGCGCAACAGGGCGTCGTAGGCGCTCGCACCGGGCTCCAGCACCAGGGAGCAGGTGCCGAGCGCGAGGGCCCGTGCGCCGGGCGGCAGGGCGGGCGGGAGGGTGAACAGCCGGTCGGCCGTCCCCTCGGTGTGGAAGACGTAGGCCGCCGAGCCGTCCGGGGCCAGCGACGGCACGGCCAGCGTGGTCGGTTCGGGGCCGCGCTGGACCAGCGAGAGGTCCACCCCGGCGGCCCGGAGGCCGTCCAGCAGCGAGACGCCGAAGCCGTCCGTCGACACCCGGGAGCAGAAGGCGACGTCGGCGCCGAGCCGGCCCAGCGCCAGCGCGGTGTTGTACGGTCCGCCGCCCGCCCGGGGCAGCAGGGCGCCCGGTGGCTCCGCGACGGGCACCAGGTCGATCAGGGCTTCTCCACCGACGACGATCACGCGGGGGAAAGTATCCCATCGGGCGCGGGTATCGTCGGGTGGACCGAACCCCACGCCGAATCCCGGGAGAGTTCCATGTCCGCGTCGCAGTCCGCCGCCCGTCGTACCGTCCTCAAGGGCGCGGCCGCGCTCGCCGGGGCCGCGGGCGCCGGGGTGACCCTGGCGGCCTGTTCCACCGAGACCGACAGCGGCGGCCGCTCCCCGGCGGTGCCGACGGAGCCGGTCGAGCTGGGCGCGGCGAGCGAGGTCCCGGTCGGCGGCGCGAAGCTGTTCCGCGAGCGCAAGCTCGTCGTGAGCTGCCCGGCGGAGGGCCAGTACAAGGCGTTCAGCGCCCAGTGCACGCACGCCGGATGCGTCCTCGACAAGATCGTCGAGGGTGAGGGGAACTGCCCCTGCCACGGCAGCCGCTTCGACGTGGCCACCGGCAAGGTGCTGCGCGGCCCGGCCTCCGCCCCGCTGCCGTCGGTCCCGGTGAAGGTCGAGGGCGGCCGGCTCGTCGCCGGCTGACCCCGCTCCGCAACGGACGCGGGGGCAACGGGCGGAGCCATGGGCGGGGAGCGGCGCACGCGGCTACTCCCAGTCCCACGCGATGCCCAGGATCCCGCGCCGCACGCCTTCCTCCAGCAGGTGCACCGCCCGGTGCCGGCCGCTCGGGGTCAGGTCCGCGAGGCCGTCGCGGCGCGCCCCCGGGCCGCTCCGGCTGAACCGCCGGCAGCGCACGGGCAGGGCCGCCTCGTCGAAGCGGACCTGGAGCATGTACTGGCCGCCGGTGTAGCTGAAGCCGCGCACGTACTCGGTGCACCGGCCGCCCGTGCCGTCCTCGAAGCCGTAGCCGAAGACGTACGTGTCGCCCGCGCGGAGCCGTGCGTCGAAGAGCAGTTCGGCGACCACCACCTCCGCCTCGCGGTGCCACCGCACCCGTCCCGTCCGG
The DNA here is from genome assembly GCF_026627505.1 of Streptomyces sp. H27-H5. Classification (GTDB taxonomy): domain Bacteria; phylum Actinomycetota; class Actinomycetes; order Streptomycetales; family Streptomycetaceae; genus Streptomyces. The sequence continues at coordinate 33,299 of NZ_JAPNLK010000006.1, forward strand.
CAGTTCTCCTCCGCCCGCACCCGGATCCGGGCGGGGTCGCAGCCGGGGTCGCCGTGGTGGACGGCGAGGTACCGGTCGACCCCGTCGCGGTGGGCGCGCACCACGTGCTGCGAGACCCGGCCCACCAGCTCGCCGGCGGCGCCGATCCGCACCCGCTCGTGGTGGCCGACCGTGTGCAGACCGCCGTCCGAGGGCAGTTCCATTCCGGCCAACAGCTCCTCCACCGCAGCGCCCACGCTGACCAGGGAGCGGTACGAGCGACCCGGCGGGCGAATCGTTTCGGCGGAGGCGCCGTCCGGCGTGTCCAGCAGACGTGACAGGGTTCCCCCGGGCAGTTCCAGGATCTCCTCCAGCGCCTGCACGGCCCTCAGGGACTCGGCGCGACGCGGGCGGCGCGCGCCCTGCTGCCAGTAACTCAGGCTCGTCACGCCCAGTTTGATGCCCCGCGCGGCGAGCCGGTGCTGGACCCGGTGCAGGGGCAGGCCGCGGGCCGTCAGCGCGGCCCGCAGCGCGAGGTGGAAGGGGCCCGCGCGCAACAGTCGCGGCAGGTCGTGGGCACGGTCCGCAGTCGTCCGCATGGCGGAAACCTCCTGTGAACGTTCACGCGTCGCGGGGCGGGAGACCGCGTCCGGGACGCCCGGGATTCAGGTGGGCCCTGGTGAGCACGGGTGGACGGAGGGCGGCCGTTCACATTCCGGTTGCCCCGTTCACACGGCGATGTCACCGCGTATTGAAGCGTGTTGACCTGATCGCGACAACACCCCGATGCTCCTCCACAGCGTCCGGACGCGCTCCTCCGATCCCCACTCTCCACCCCGGGAGGAACGCGATGCGCAAGCCCAACCGGCGGCTGTCCCCGGCCGCCCTCCTCATCGCCCTGTTCTTCGTCCTGTCCACCGGCACCGCCACCGCCGTCGACGCCGGCACGGACTCCGCTCTCGCCTCCAAGCGCCTGAACATCACCATGCAGGCCCAGCAGAAGACCAACTGGTGCTGGGCCGCGGGCGGCAACACGATCGCGACCTGGTTCGGCCGTTCCTACAGCCAGAACCAGTTCTGCAACGCCGCCTTCAACCGCCAACAGGGCACCGAATGCCCCAACAACCAGGCCACCCTGGGCAACGTCCAGACCGGTCTGCGCTGGGCCGGCGTCAACTCCGGCTCGTACGTGACCGGCTGGCTCCAGTACTCCACCGTCCAGACCGAGATCAACGCCGGCCGACCCATGGAGACCCGCATCCAGTGGTCCAACGGCGGCGGCCACATGCACGTGATCTACGGCTACGACACCGCGAACAGCTGGGTCTACTGGGGCGACCCGTGGCCCTCCAGCGACCGCTACAACTGGGCCTCCCACGCCTGGTACGTCGACAACGACACCTTCTCCTGGACCCACTCCCTCTACCGGATCGGAGCGTGACGCCGTGACCGCCGTACCCCTGCGCGCCGCCGCCGTCGCGGTCCTCGCCGGTGCCTGCCTGCTCCTGTCCCCACAGGCCCAGGCGTCCCCCGTACCGCAGCCCCCGTCCGCCGGCGCCGACGTCCGGGCAGCCGCCCGGGAGGCGGCCGTCGCCCCCGACACCCTGGCCACCCTCGCCCGGTTCTTCGCCCGGGAGGGCAAGGTCGGCCTCGCGCAGGCCAAACCCCGCATCGAGGGCGAGACGATCCCCGTCCACCACCTCTCCCCGGACTTCGTCGCCGGCAAGGCGGGGGCACCCGTGGCCCGCCTGCAGTTCCTCGCGAGTCAGGCCGTCTCCTCGGACGGCCAGCGGGCCGCCCTGTGGACCGCCCGCACACCCGCCGGCTGGCAGGTCGTGAACATCGCCACCGGCGACGACGAATTCCGCTACGCCGGACTCGGGGCGGAGAAACTCCCCGGCGGCACCGTGTTCCGCGAGCCGCAGATCGACGCGTGGTACGTGGCCCGGGGCGACCGGGTGCTGCCGCTCGACGAGGACGCGACGCGGGCCGTGGGAGCCACCGGGACCAGCCTGGCCGGCTACCGGGCACGCGTCGCCAAGGCCTACGGCGACAAACTCCCCGGCTCCGCCTACGCCAGGGACGGCCGCGCCGGCGGCTACGCCGAACCCGCCGCGGCGACGGCGGCCCGCCCCACCGGGTCCTCCCCGTCCCCGGCCTCGCCGGCGGCCGGGGCGGCCGGGGCCGCCGGGGTGCTCGCGCTGGGCGGCGCCGGGATCCTGCTCCTGCGCCGCCGCGCGGTCCGCCCGTAGGTCCTGTCGTCGAAGCGGCGCCGCGGCCAGGCGAGACTTCGACGACAAGGCCCGGGAAGGCCCGCGGGGCCCGGCCCTCCGCCAGGGGGCCGGGCCGCGCGGTCGGCCCACGCGGGCGGTCCCCGCGGGCCCGGGCGGCGCCCCTCCCCGGGCGCCGCCCCGTACGCCGTCGCGCCGAAGGGCCGCGACCGGGCCGGCCCCCGGCGACGGGGGCCGGTGCCGGGGGACCGTTGTCGGCCGTCGCCAGTAGGGTGGTTGGCATGGCCGACCCTTCCAGCTACCGCCCCCAGCCGGGGCAGATCCCCGACTCCCCGGGGGTCTACAGGTTCCGCGACGAGCACCGCCGGGTGATCTACGTCGGGAAGGCCAAAAGCCTGCGGCAGCGCCTGGCCAGCTACTTCCAGGACGTCGCGAACCTGCACCCGCGCACCGCCACGATGGTCACGACCGCCGCCTCCGTCGAGTGGACCGTGGTGTCCACCGAGGTCGAGGCGCTCCAGCTGGAGTACTCCTGGATCAAGGAGTACGACCCCCGGTTCAACGTGAAGTACCGGGACGACAAGAGCTACCCCTCCCTCGCCGTCACCATGAACGAGGAGTACCCCCGGGTCCAGGTCATGCGCGGACCCAAGAAGAAGGGCGTGCGCTACTTCGGCCCCTACGGGCACGCCTGGGCCATCCGAGAGACCGTCGACCTGATGCTGCGCGTCTTTCCCGTGCGCACCTGTTCCGCCGGGGTGTTCAAGCGGTCCGCCCAGATCGGCCGGCCCTGCCTGCTCGGCTACATCGGCAAGTGCTCCGCACCCTGCGTGGGCCGGGTCACCCCCGACGAACACCGTGAACTGGCCGAGGACTTCTGCGACTTCATGGCCGGCCGCACCGGCACCTACCTCACCCGCCTCGAACAGCAGATGCACGAGGCCGCCGAGGACATGGAGTACGAGAAGGCCGCCCGGCTGCGCGACGACATGGGGGCCCTGCGCCGCGCCATGGAGAAGAACGCCGTCGTGCTCGCCGACGCCACCGACGCCGACCTCGTCGCCGTCGCGGAGGACGAGCTCGAAGCCGCCGTGCAGATCTTCCACGTACGCGGCGGCCGGGTCCGCGGCCAGCGCGGCTGGGTCACCGACAAGGTCGAGGCCGTGGACACCGCCGGGCTCGTCGAGCACGCCCTCCAGCAGCTGTACGGGGAGGAGAAGGGCGAGGCCGTCCCCAAGGAGGTGCTGGTCCCGGCGCTGCCCGAGGACACCGCGGCACTGGCCGAGTGGCTGGCCGAGCGGCGCGGGTCCCAGGTGAGCCTGCGCATCCCGCAGCGCGGGGACAAGAAGGCCCTCATGGAGACCGTCCACCGCAACGCCGTGCAGTCCCTCGCCCTGCACAAGACCAAGCGCGCCGGCGACCTGACCACCCGCTCCCGGGCCCTGGAGGAGATCGCCGAGGCGCTGGACCTGGACGGCGCGCCGCTGCGCATCGAGTGCTTCGACATCTCGCACCTCCAGGGCGACGACGTCGTGGCCTCGATGGTGGTCTTCGAGGACGGGCTCGCACGCAAGAGCGAGTACCGGCGCTTCCAGATCAAATCGTTCGAGGGACAGGACGACGTCCGTTCCATGCACGAGGTGGTCTCGCGGCGCTTCCGCCGCTACCTCCAGGAGAAGCTGAAGACGGGGGAGTGGTCCCCCGAGGACGCCCGGGACGGCGAGATCCCGGCCGAGGACGACGGTCGGCCCAAACGGTTCGCCTACCCGCCGCAGCTCGTGGTGGTCGACGGCGGGCAGCCGCAGGTCGCCGCCGCCAAGCGGGCCCTGGATGAGCTGGGGGTCGACGACGTCGCCGTGTGCGGCCTGGCCAAGCGGCTGGAGGAGGTGTGGCTGCCCGGCGAGGACGACCCCGTCGTGCTGCCCCGCACCAGCGAGGGCCTCTACCTGCTCCAGCGGGTCCGTGACGAAGCCCACCGGTTCGCCATCCAGTACCAGCGCAGCAAGCGCGGCAAGCGCCTGAAATCGAGCCCGCTGGACGACGTGCCCGGACTCGGCGAGAGCCGCAAACAGGCCCTCGTCAAGCACTTCGGTTCGGTGAAGAAGCTGAGACAGGCGACAATCGACCAGATCTGCGAGGTCCCGGGCATAGGCCGCAAGACGGCCGAGACCGTGGCCGCGGCCCTCGCCCACGCGGTTCCCGCCGGTCCTGCCGTCAACACGGCGACAGGGGAGATCATGGAAGACGAGACCCCCGCGCCCGCGGGAGCATCGTCCGAACGGGGGACCGAGCAATGACCGAGCACGAGACCACGCACGACCGAGACGGAGCACAGGTGAGTACGGGCACGACAGTGGAGCCCGGCGAGGCCGCCGAGGCGGCCATCCCCGAGCTGGTGATCATCTCCGGGATGTCCGGAGCCGGCCGCAGCACCGCGGCGAAGTGCCTGGAGGACCTCGGCTGGTTCGTCGTCGACAACCTCCCCCCGGCGCTCATCCCCACCATGGTGGAGCTCGGTGCCCGCTCGCAGGGCAACGTGGCGCGCATCGCCGTCGTCGTCGACGTCCGCGGCCGGCAGTTCTTCGACGCGCTGCGCGAGTCCCTCGCCGACCTCGAAGGCAAGGGCGTCACCCGGCGCATCGTCTTCCTGGAGTCCTCCGACGACGCGCTGGTCCGCCGCTTCGAGTCGGTCCGCCGCCCGCACCCCCTCCAGGGCGACGGCCGCATCACCGACGGCATCGCCGCCGAGCGCGACCTGCTGCGCGAGCTGCGCGGCGACGCCGACCTGGTCATCGACACCTCCAGCCTGAACGTCCACGAACTGCGCGCCAAGATGGACGCCCAGTTCGCGGGCGACGAGGAGCCCGAGCTGCGGGCCACCGTCATGTCCTTCGGCTACAAGTACGGCCTCCCCGTCGACGCCGACCTCGTCGTCGACTGCCGATTCATCCCCAACCCGCACTGGGTCCCGGAACTGCGCCCCTTCACCGGGCTCAACGAGGAGGTGTCGGGCTACGTCTTCAGCCAGCCCGGCGCCAAGGAGTTCCTCGACCGGTACACCGAGCTGCTCCAACTCATCGCCACCGGCTACCGCCGCGAGGGCAAGCGCTACGTGACCATCGCGGTCGGCTGCACCGGCGGCAAGCACCGCAGCGTGGCCATGTCCGAGAAGCTCGCCGCCCGCCTCGCCTCCGAGGGAGTCGAGACCGTCGTAGTGCACCGGGACATGGGGCGCGAGTGACCGGACGGAGTCTGAGACTGCGCCGCCTGCGCCGTCTCACCCCCGGGCGGGGGGAGGCCGGCGCGGGCCGTCGCCGCGGCGCCACGCCGAAGGTGGTCGCGCTGGGCGGCGGCCAAGGGCTGTCGGCCTCCCTCGCCGCCCTGCGGCGGATCACCGGTGACCTCACCGCCGTGGTCACCGTCGCCGACGACGGCGGCTCCAGCGGCCGGCTCCGGGAGGAGCTCGGCGTGCTGCCGCCCGGCGACCTGCGCAAGGCGCTGGCCGCGCTGTGCGGCGACGACGAGTGGGGCCAGACCTGGGCCCGGGTCATCCAGCACCGCTTCCAGTCCCGCGGGGACCTGCACGAGCACGCCGTCGGCAACCTGCTGATCGTCGCCCTGTGGGAACAGCTCGGCGACCCCGTCCAGGCACTCGACCTGGTCGGCAAGCTGCTGGGCGCACAGGGCCGGGTGCTGCCGATGTCGGCGGTGCCCCTGGAACTCCAGGCGCTGGTCAAGGGGCACGATCCGGCCCGCCCGGACGACGTGGACACCGTCCGGGGGCAGGCCACCGTGGCCCTCACCCCGGGCGAGGTGCTCTCCGTACAGGTCGTGCCCGGCGACCCGCCGGCCGTGCCGGAGGCCGTCGCGGCCGTGCTCGACGCCGACTGGGTGGTGCTCGGACCGGGATCGTGGTTCTCCTCCGTGATCCCGCACCTGCTGGTGCCCGAACTGCTCGACGCGCTCATCGAGACGAAGGCCCGAAGGGTCCTCTCGCTGAACCTCGCGCCGCAACCCGGCGAAACAGAGGGCTTCTCTCCGCAGCGTCATTTGGAGGTTTTGGCCCGACACGCCCCTAAACTCGCCCTGGACGTGGTGCTGGCCGACGAGGCCGCCGTGCCCGACCGCGAGTCCCTCTCCGATGCCGCGAAACGGTTCGGTGCCGCGGTCGAGCTGGCGCCGGTTGCCAGGCAGGACGGCTCTCCGAAGCACGACCCGGAGCTGCTGGCCGCCGCGTACGACCGTATTTTTCGGATGCATGGAAGGATCGGCCCATGGCGATGACGCCTGCGGTGAAGGACGAGATCTCTCGCCTGCCCGTCACCCGGACCTGCTGCAGGAAGGCCGAGGTCTCGGCGATCCTCCGGTTCGCCGGTGGTCTGCACCTGGTGAGCGGCCGCATCGTCATCGAGGCGGAGCTGGACACGGGGGTCGCCGCCCGGAGACTGCGCAAGGACATCCTGGAGATCTTCGGCCATTCCTCGGACCTCGTCGTGATGGCTCCCGGCGGACTGCGCCGCGGCAGCCGCTTCGTCGTGCGCGTCGTCGCCGGCGGGGACCAGCTGGCACGCCAGACGGGCCTCGTGGACGGCCGGGGACGCCCCATCCGGGGCCTCCCGCCCCAGGTGGTCTCCGGGGCCACCTGCGACGCGGAGGCGGCCTGGCGCGGTGCCTTCCTGGCCCACGGCTCCCTCACCGAGCCGGGTCGGTCGTCCTCCCTGGAGGTCACCTGCCCCGGTCCGGAGGCCGCCCTGGCCCTGGTGGGCGCCGCCCGCAGGCTCTCCATCGCCGCCAAGGCGCGCGAGGTGCGCGGTGTCGACCGGGTCGTCGTCCGCGACGGCGACGCGATCGGGGCCCTGCTCACCCGGCTGGGCGCGCACGACTCGGTACTGGCCTGGGAGGAGCGGCGGATGCGCCGCGAGGTCCGCGCCACCGCCAACCGCCTGGCCAACTTCGACGACGCCAACCTGCGCCGCTCCGCCCGCGCCGCGGTGGCCGCCGGAGCCCGGGTGCAGCGCGCGCTGGAGATCCTCGGCGAGGAGGTCCCCGAGCACCTCGCGGCCGCCGGCCGGCTGCGCATGGAGCACAAGCAGGCCTCCCTGGAGGAGCTGGGTGCGCTCGCCGACCCGCCGCTGACCAAGGACGCGGTCGCCGGCCGGATCCGTCGCCTGCTGGCGATGGCCGACAAGCGGGCCCAGGACCTGGGCATCCCGGGCACCGAGTCGAACCTCGACCTCAGTGAGGAACTGGCCGACAACATGGCCGGCTGACCCTCGCGACGACGCGAGATCCCACCGTGGCCCCCGGGTGCCCGCACGAGTGAATCGTGCGGGCACCTTTCGGCACGCCCCATTGACATGCGCATGGGCGGTCGTGAGCCTGTCGTCCGAACGCTTTCGTGGCAGACGACGCCCAGGGGGGCACATGAGGCACCGCGCGAGATCGATCCTCGCCGCAAGCGCACTCGTCTTCGGAACCACACTGGCCGCACTGCCCGTCGCGGCCCAGGCGCAGCCCACCGCGGAGGACGGATCCGCCGCCTCCGACGAGGTGCGGGTCTACGACGCGGACATCACCCGCGAACAGGTCCCGCTGGTCCTCGCCGCCGGCCAGGACGCCCACGAACTCGCCGAACGGGCGCCCGAGCACGGGACCGCCAAGGTCGAGCTGTTCCTGACCGCCGGCCAGGCGAAGGAACTGGCGGCCCGCGGCGTGAGGCCGGTCGAGCGCAGGATCGCCGCCGGCGCGACGGCCCGCGCGAAGGCCGCCGGCGACGGGGTGTTCCGCCCGTACAGCGGCAAGGGCGGCCTCCAGGAGGAGATCCTCCGTACCGCGCAGGAGAACCCGGCGCTCACCAAGGTCGTCTCCATCGGCAAGACCGTCCAGGGCAAGGACATCCTCGCCCTCAAGGTCACCAAGAACGCCAAGCAGGCCAAGGACGGCGGCAAGCCCGCCGTCCTGTACATGTCGAACCAGCACGCCCGCGAGTGGATCACCCCCGAGATGACCCGGCGGCTGATGCACCAGACCCTCGACGGCTACGGCAAGGACGCCCGGATCACCAGGCTGGTCGACAACACCGAGCTGTGGTTCCTGCTCTCCGCCAACCCGGACGGCTACGACCACACCTTCACCGCCGACTCCGCCCGCCTGTGGCGCAAGAATCTGCGCGACAACAACGGCGACGGAAAGATCACGGCCGGCGACGGCGTCGACCTCAACCGCAACTTCCCCTACAAGTGGGGCTACGACAACGAGGGTTCCTCGCCGAACCAGGCGAGCGAGACCTACCGCGGCCCCAAGGCCGGTTCCGAGCCCGAGACCGCGGCGCTCGACCGGTTCGAGAAGCGCATCGGCTTCGAGTACGCCATCAACTACCACTCCGCGTCCGAACTCCTCCTCTACGGAGTCGGCTGGCAGGTGGCCACCCCGACCCCCGACGACGTCGCCTACAAGGCGCTCGCCGGGACCCCCGAGAACCCGGCCGTCCCCGGCTACCACCCACAGCTCTCCTCCGAGCTGTACACCACGAACGGCGAGGCCGACGGACACGCCGCCAACGTCAACGGCGTCATGATGTTCACGCCGGAAATGACCACCTGTCAGACGGCCGCCGCGAGCGACCCGAACGACCGGTGGAAGCCCGAGGACTGCGCCTCCGGATTCAACTTCCCGGACGACGAGAGGCTGATCCAGGCCGAGTTCGCCAAGAACGTCCCCTTCGCGCTCGCCGTCGGCGAGAGCGCCGCGCGCCCCGACCAGCCGGCCTCCTCCGTCGGCCTGAAGGCCGCCGACTTCACCGTGGACCCGTTCACCACGTCCTACGTCGCCCGCGGCGAGGACCAGACGGTCGCCGTCACCGCCCGCAAGGCCCTCAAGGACAAGGAACTCAACTTCCGGATCAACGGCGGCCGCACCCACGGCGAGGGACTCAAGGCCTGGAAGGGCGGCGAGACCTACGGCGGCGAGGACAACAACTGGTTCGACGAGTACCGGGCCAAGGTCGACGGCGCCAGGCCCGGCGACAAGGTCGAGGTCTGGTTCACCGGCCGCGACCGCTCCGGCAAGCGGGTCTCCAGCGAGCACTTCACGTACACCGTGGCCGAGCGGCCCCGGGCGGACGTCCTGGTGATCGCCGAGGAAGGCGCCCCGGCACAGCACGCGCGGACGTACGTCGACGCGCTGCGCGCCAACGGGCGGTCCGCCGCCGTCTGGGACGTCGCCGTCCAGGGCGCCCCGCACCCCCTCGGAGTCCTCTCGCACTTCCGCACGGCCGTCCACTACACGGGAGCCGAGAGCCCCGGCGGTGACACCCAGCTGGCGATCCGCGACTTCCTCAACGAGGGCGGCAAGCTGATCGAGGCCGGCGAACTGGCCGGCGGCAACGCCCAGGTCGGCCCCGCCGTCACCAACGACTTCAGCCAGTACTGGCTCGGCGCCTACGGCCGGGCCGGCGTGAGCGCCCCCACCGGCTTCACCGGAGCCGGCGGCCTCGCCGGGGCCACGGGCGGCCTCGGGGACGCGGCGGGCAACCCGCTGAACGCGCCCGGCTCCTACACCGTCACCTCGGACACCCTGCCGGCCGCGCAGTTCCCGCGGTTCAAGAGCGCCCAGGCGGGCCAGTACGCCGGGGTCGTCAACCCGTACGCCCCCTACGCCGGCGCCGGCATGGCCTCGGCCCTGCACACCGACGACGACTGGAAGCGGCTGACCCGGACCGTGGACCTCACCAAGGTCTCCGCCGCCGACAAGCCGGCCCTGCGCATGGCCCTGAACTGGAACACCGAGGAGGGCTACGACCACGCCGCCCTGGAGGCCCGCACGGCCGGCGGCGAGGACTGGACGACCCTGCCCGAGGCGAACGGCCTGACCAGCGCCGCGGTCCCGACCGAGTGCGAGGGCGGGTTCCTGCTGAACGGCCACCCGTTCCTGCGCCACTACCTGACGCTCGACGCCGGCGGCTGCGCCTCGCAGGGCACCAGCGGGGCCTGGAACAGCTTCACCGGATCCTCCGGCGGCTGGAAGCAGGTCTCCTTCGACCTGAGCGCGTACGCCGGCAAGACCGTCGAGGTCTCGCTGTCCTACGTCACCGACCCGGGATCGGGCGGCCGCGGCGTCTTCGCGGACGAGGCGCGGCTGAACGCGGCCGGAGCCGACCAGGCCGTCGAGGGCTTCGAGACCTCGCTGGGCGCCTGGGGTACCGGGCCCGCACCTGCCGGAAGTCCCGACGTTCCGGGCGATTGGTCCCGGTCCGGGGAGCTGTTCAAGTCGTACGCGGCGGTGACTACGCGTGACACCGTTCTGGTCGGTTTCGGCCTGGAACACCTGCCGACCGCGAAGGACCGAGCCGTACTCGTCGGTAAGGCGCTCCGTTCACTGAACCACTGAGCCGCACCCCTCCCGACGCTCACCGTGAGTGACGGGGGCGAAGGTCCCGGAGGTCCCGCGCCGGCGCTTGCGGTGCCGGACCTCCCTGGCGGACAAGGGTGTGTCAGTCCCCGGCCGATGTCACTCCGAAGCTCACGGAGAGGTAGGGTCGTAAGCGGTCGGGGACATCCCATACAGCTCGCCGGCGGACAGGCCGGCGCACCAACGAGGAGATCGGTTCGTGACGATCCGCGTAGGCATCAACGGTTTTGGCCGAATTGGCCGCAACTACTTCCGTGCGCTCCTGGAGCAGGGAGCGGACATCGAGATCGTCGGTGTCAACGACCTGACTGACAATTCCACCCTGGTGCACCTGCTCAAGTACGACACCATCCTGGGCCGCCTCAAGCACGAGGTCTCCCACACCGCCGACACCATCACGGTGGGCGGCAACACCTTCAAGACCTTCGCCGAGCGCGACCCCGCGAACCTCCCCTGGGGTGAGCTGGGTGCCGACATCGTCATCGAGTCGACCGGCATCTTCACGAAGAAGGCCGACGCCGCCAAGCACATCGCGGCCGGCGCGAAGAAGGTCCTCATCTCGGCTCCGGCCAAGGACGAGGACATCACGATCGTGATGGGCGTCAACCAGGACAAGTACGACGCGGCCAACCACCACGTCATCTCCAACGCCTCCTGCACCACCAACTGTGTGGCGCCGATGGCCAAGGTTCTCCTGGAGAACTTCGGCATCGTCAAGGGCATGATGACGACGGTCCACGCGTACACGAACGACCAGCGCATCCTGGACTTCCCGCACTCGGACCTGCGTCGTGCCCGCGCCGCCGCCGAGAACATCATCCCGACCACCACCGGTGCCGCCAAGGCCACCGCGCTGGTCATCCCGGAGCTGGCGGGCAAGCTCGACGGCATCGCGATGCGCGTCCCGGTCCCCACCGGTTCCGTGACCGACCTGGTCATCGAGCTGGAGCGCGAGGTCACCAAGGACGAGGTCAACGCCGCGTTCCAGAAGGCCTCCGAGGGTCAGCTCAAGGGCATCCTGGACTACACCGAGGACGCGATCGTCTCCTCCGACATCGTGAACTGGCCGTACTCCTGCACCTTCGACTCCTCCCTGACCATGGTCCAGGGCAAGCAGGTCAAGGTCATCGGCTGGTACGACAACGAGTGGGGCTACTCCAACCGCCTCGTCGACCTGACCGTGTTCGTCGGCGAGCGGCTCTAAGGGTCACCAAGGTTTCAGGGCAAGGCACCACGATGTAGGCACAGGGCTCGGGCAGCGCGATGAAGCGCTGTGCGGGCCCTGTGGCTTGCCTCGTCCCTCTCGCCCCGCACGGGCACAAGGCCCTGCGTGGGGAAAAGGAGCAGAAAGACACATGAAGACGATCGACGAACTTCTCGCCGAGGGCGTCTCCGGCAAGCGGGTCTTCGTCCGGGCCGACCTCAACGTGCCGCTGGCCGAAGGCAAGATCACCGACGACGGCCGCATCCGCGCCGTCCAGCCGACCATCGCGAAGCTCGCCGAAGCCGGCGCCCGCGTGGTCGTGGCCTCGCACCTGGGCCGTCCCAAGGGCGCCCCGGACCCGGCCTTCTCGCTGGCCCCCGCCGCGGTCCGCCTCGGCGAACTGCTCGGCAAGAACGTCGCGTTCGCCACGGACACCGTCGGCGCCTCCGCCAAGGAGACCGTCGCGGCGCTCGCCGACGGCGAGGTCGCCCTCATCGAGAACCTGCGCTTCAACGCCGGCGAGACCTCGAAGGACGACGCCGAGCGCGGCGCCTTCGCGGACCAGCTCGCCGAGCTCGCCGACGTCTACGTCGGCGACGGCTTCGGCGCCGTGCACCGCAAGCACGCTTCGGTCTTCGACCTCCCCGCGCGCCTGCCGCACGCGGTCGGCTACCTCATCGCCGCCGAGATCGACGTCCTGAAGAAGCTGACCGCCGAGGTCAAGCGCCCGTACGTGGTCATCCTCGGCGGCGCCAAGGTCTCCGACAAGCTCGCCGTCATCGACGAGCTGCTCGGCAAGGCCGACCGCCTCCTCATCGGCGGCGGCATGGCCTACACCTTCCTCCACGCCAAGGGCCACGAGGTCGGCATCTCCCTGCTCCAGAAGGACCAGGTGGACGTCGTCAAGGAGTACATGGAGCGCGCCGAGGCCAACGGCGTCGAGCTGGTCCTCCCCGTCGACATCCTCGCCTCCACGGACTTCCCCGACCTCAAGGGCAAGACCCCCGCGGAGTTCATCACCGTCGACGCGGACAAGATCCCCGCCGACAAGGAGGGTCTGGACATCGGTCCCAAGACCCGCGAGCTGTACGCGTCGAAGATCGCCGACGCGGAGACCGTCTTCTGGAACGGTCCCGTGGGCGTCTTCGAGCACCCCGACTACGCCGGCGGCACCCGCGCGATCGCGCAGGCCCTCGTCGACAGCGACGCGTTCACCGTGGTCGGCGGCGGGGACTCCGCCGCCGCCGTGCGTACGCTCGGCTTCGACGAGAACGCTTTCGGCCACATCTCGACCGGTGGCGGCGCCTCCCTCGAATACCTCGAGGGCAAGACGCTCCCCGGCATCGCCGCACTGGAGGTCTGAACCAAAGTGACTTCGCGTACCCCGCTGATGGCGGGCAACTGGAAGATGAACCTCAACCACCTCGAGGCCATCGCGCACGTCCAGAAGCTCGCGTTCGCCCTGGCCGACAAGGACTACGACGCCGTCGAGGTCGCGGTGCTGCCGCCCTTCGTCGACCTGCGTTCGGTCCAGACCCTGGTCGACGGCGACAAGCTGAAGATCAAGTACGGCGCCCAGGACATCTCGGCGCACGACTCCGGTGCCTACACCGGCGAGATCTCCGGCCCCATGCTGTCGAAACTGAAGTGCGCGTTCGTGGCCGTCGGCCACAGCGAGCGCCGCCAGTACCACGGCGAGAACGACGAGATCTGCAACGCCAAGGTCAAGGCCGCCTTCAAGCACGGGATCACCCCGATCCTCTGCGTCGGCGAGGGCCTGGACGTCCGCAAGGCCGGCGAGCAGGTCCCGCACACGCTGGCCCAGGTCGACGGCGGACTGAAGGACGTACCGGCCGAGCAGGTCGAGTCCATCGTCATCGCGTACGAGCCCGTGTGGGCCATCGGCACCGGTGAGGTCGCCACCCCCGAGGACGCGCAGGAGGTCTGCGGGGCGATCCGCGGACGCCTCGCCGAGCTGTACTCCCAGGAGCTGGCCGACAAGGTCCGCATCCAGTACGGCGGCTCGGTGAAGTCCGGCAACATCGCCGCGATCATGGCGCAGCCCGATGTCGACGGCGCGCTCATCGGCGGCGCCGCGCTGGACGTGGACGAGTTCGTCAAGATCGTCCGGTTCCGCGACCAGTGACCGGTGTGACCATCGCAGCGAGTATGCGGTAGGGCGGATCCGTCGTACCCTTGCGGGGGCCAGGAGGCTGAACCACCAGCCACTGGCCCCCGCGCACATCCCGGAAAAGCCAGAAAGTAGGAATCAGCCGTGATTATGGGGTTCTCGATCGCCCTGATCGTCTTCAGCGCCCTGCTGATGCTGCTCGTGCTGATGCACAAGGGCAAGGGCGGCGGCCTTTCCGACATGTTCGGCGGCGGCATGCAGTCGTCGGTCGGCGGTTCCTCGGTCGCCGAGCGCAACCTGGACCGCATCACCGTCGTGATCGGTCTGCTCTGGTTCGCCTGCATCGTGACGCTCGGTCTGATGATGAAGTCGACCAGCTGACCGTTCCGGCCATTCCGGCGGTCCGGCGGGCTCTCCCCGGCCTATCATGGGCCTTTGCGGGGGCGGTCCTTCCAGTTCCTGGACGGTCGCCCGGTCTTCCGTGACTCGGGCGCCCGCGGCAGCGGACCTCCCCTCGCACTCCGCGGCACCATCACGCAGGGAGTTACGACCGTGGCAAGTGGCAACGCGATCCGTGGCAGTCGGGTCGGAGCGGGGCCGATGGGCGAGGCCGAGCGCGGTGAGTCCGCGCCCCGCCTGCGCATCTCCTTCTGGTGCTCGAACGGGCACGAGACACAGCCCAGCTTCGCCAGTGACGCGCAGGTGCCGGACACCTGGGACTGCCCGCGCTGCGGGTTCCCGGCCGGCCAGGACCGGGACAACCCGCCGGCTCCGCCGCGCACCGAACCGTACAAGACGCACCTGGCGTACGTGCGGGAGCGGCGCACCGATGCCGACGGCGAGGCGATCCTCGCCGAAGCCCTCGCCAAGTTGCGCGGCGAGATCTGAACCGTTCGAACCTCGGCCTCCGGCCGGTTCGCACTCAAGAGTGACTTGGGGCCCGGCCCCGCGGAGGACACGAACCCGCGGGCCGGGCCCCTTTGTGCGTGTTGGCCCCCTTCACATCCCTTAGGTTGGGGCGTGGCGGGGCACGACAGGACGGAAGAAGTGGGTTGATGTCCGAGATGAACGCAGACACCCGTACGAGGCTGAACCGGACACCCGAGTGGCTCGCACTCGGCAAGCACCGGGAAGAGCTGGGGCAGACGCATCTGCGGGAGCTGTTCGAGGCGGATCCGGGCAGGGGCACCGGCTACACGCTGCGGGTCGGCGATCTGCACATCGACTACTCGAAGCACCTCGTGACGGACGAGACGCTCGCGCTGCTGCGCGCACTGGCCTCGGCGACCGGTGTGGCCGAGCTGCGCGACGCGATGTTCCGCGGCGAGAAGATCAACACGACGGAGGACAGGGCGGTCCTGCACACCGCCCTGCGCGCCCCGAGGGACGCGGTGATCGAGGTGGACGGCGAGAACGTCGTCCCCGACGTGCACACCGTCCTCGACAAGATGGCCGCGTTCTCCGACCAGGTCCGGTCGGGCAAGTGGACCGGCTTCACCGGCAAGCGCATCAAGAACGTCGTCAACATCGGCATCGGCGGCTCCGACCTGGGCCCGGCGATGGCGTACGAGGCGCTGCGCGCCTTCGCCGACCGCGGGCTGACGCTGCGTTTCGTCTCCAACGTGGACGGCGCCGACCTGCACGAGGCGGTACGGGACTTCGACCCGGCGGAGACGCTGTTCATCATCGCGTCGAAGACCTTCACCACGATCGAGACCATCACCAACGCCACCTCGGCGCGGGACTGGCTGCTCGCGGGGCTGGGCGGTGACCAGAGCGCCGTGGCACGGCACTTCGTGGCGCTGTCCACCAACGCCGAGAAGGTCACCGGGTTCGGCATCGACCCGGCCAACATGTTCGAGTTCTGGGACTGGGTCGGCGGGCGCTACTCCTTCGACTCCGCGATCGGCCTCTCGCTGATGATCGCGATCGGCCCGGACGCCTTCCGGGAGATGCTGGACGGCTTCGCGGCCATGGACCGGCACTTCCGGACCGCGCCGCCGGAGGAGAACGCGCCGCTGCTGATGGGCTTGTTGGGGGTCTGGTATGGCGGGTTCTTCGACGCTCAGTCGCACGCGGTGCTGCCGTACAGCCACTACCTGTCGCGGTTCACGGCCTACCTCCAGCAGCTGGACATGGAGTCCAACGGCAAGTCGGTGGACCGGGACGGCAACCCGGTGGACTGGCAGACCGGACCGGTGGTGTGGGGCACGCCCGGCACGAACGGGCAGCACGCCTACTACCAGTTGATCCACCAGGGAACGAAGCTGATCCCGGCGGACTTCATCGGCTTCGCCAGGCCGGTGGCGGAACTCTCCGCGCCGCTGAAGGCCCAACACGACCTGCTGATGGCGAACTTCTTCGCGCAGACGCAGGCCCTGGCCTTCGGCAAGACCGCCCAGGAGGTCCGGGCGGAGGGCGTCGACGAGGCGCTGGTCGCCCACAAGACGTTCGCGGGCAACCACCCCACGACGACGATCCTCGCGACCGAGCTGACGCCCGGCGTACTGGGGCAGCTGATCGCCCTGTACGAGCACAAGGTGTTCGTCCAGGGCGCGGTGTGGAACATCGACTCCTTCGACCAGTGGGGAGTCGAACTCGGCAAGGTGCTCGCCAAGCGGGTGGAGCCGGCGCTGACCGAAGGGGCGGACGTGGAGGGCTTCGACGCCTCGACGCGGGCCCTCGTCGCGACGTACCGCTCGCTGCGCGGCCGGTCCTGATCCGGGGCGGGGGTGGGGGGGGGGGGGGGGGGGGGGGGGGGGGGGGGGCGGGCCGCCCCCCCCCCCCCCCCCCCCCACCCCCGCCGTTCGGACGCGGAAGGTCAGGCCGAGGCCGGCGGGTACATGTCCGACGGCAGCTTGGCGGCCGCCGCGCGGTCGAGGAGCCACAGGGTGCGGCTGCGCCCGTAGGCCGCCGCCGCCGGGGCCTGGACGTCGCCCGCGCCGCCGAGCGCGAGCGCCACCGCGCCCGCCTTGTCCTCGCCCGCCGCCAGCAGCCAGACCTCGCGGGCCGCCCGGATCGCCGGAAGGGTCAGCGAGACCCGGGTCGGCGGCGGCTTCGGGGCGCCGTGCACACCGACCACCGTGCGCTCGGTCTCGCGGGACGCCGGATGCTCCGGGAACAGCGACGCCACGTGGGTGTCCGGGCCGACGCCCAGCATCAGCACGTCGAAGCGGGGGACCGGGCCGTGGTCCTCCGGACCCGCCGCCTTGGCAAGTTCCGCCGCGTAGGCCGCGGCGGCGGCGTCGACGTCCGCCCCGTACGGGCCGTCCGAGGCCGGCATGACGTGGACGCGCGCCGGATCGACCGGCACCGCGTCCAGGAGCGCCTCGCGGGCCTGGACGTGATTGCGCTCGGGGTCGTCGGCGGGGACGTACCGCTCGTCGCCCCACCACAGGTCCAGCCGCGACCAGTCGATCGCGTCCCGGGCCGGAGCGGCCGCCAGCGCCGCGAGCAGACCGTTGCCGTTGCGGCCACCGGTCAGCACCACCGAGGCGCTGCCGCGTGCCGCCTGCGCATCCACGATCTTCGTGATGAGCCGGGCCGCCGCGGCCTGGGCCATCAGCTCCTTGTCCCGGTGGACGACGACCTGGGGAGTCGTCATACCCATGTGCGTGCCGCCTTCTTGCTCGTTGCTGCGGGGAAATGGCTCGGCCGCCGGTCGGACCCCCTCGCGGGCGTCCGACCGGCGGCCGTGGTGCGTCACTGCTTGGCCGAGGCCTTCTTGGCCGGGGCCTTGCCCGCCGGCTTCGCGGGCGCCTCGGCCTTGGCCGCAGGGTCCTGCGCCTTGCCGGCGGAAGCCTCCGACGAGTCGGCCGGGGCCTTCTTCGCGTCCAGCCGGTCCACGCCGAACTTCAGCGAGGCCTCGTACGTGTTGTCCGGGTCCAGCCGGCGCAGTTCCTCCGCCAGCAGCTCGGCCGTGTCACGACGCTTGAGCGCCACCGCGCGGTCGGGCTGACCCGGCATGCACAGCGTGGCCAGCGCCCCGTCCGCCCGGTCCAGGACGATCACGCCGTCCGTGGTCTCCAGCCGGACGGCCGTGAGGCCGGGGCCGCCGGAGTGGGTGCGCTTGACCGGTACGCCCAGACGGTCCGCCAGCCACATGGCCAGCAGCTCGCAGCTCGGGTTGTCGTCCTCGCCCTCGACGGTCGCCGAGAGGACGGAGACGCGACTCTGCTGGTCGAGCGCCGCGGCCAGCATCGAACGCCACGGGGTGATCCGGGTCCAGGACAGGTCCGTGTCACCCGGCGCGTAAGCCTTGGCCCGGCTGCCGAGCGCGGCGATCGGGCTCTCGGAGGCGTACGTGTCCGTGATCCGGCGCTGTCCCAGCGAGCCCAGGGGGTCGCCCGCCAGGTCCGCCGGAGCGCCCTCCGGCCACCAGACCACCACGGGGGCGTCGGGCAGCAGGAGCGGGAGAACCACCGACTGGGCGTGGTTGACCAGTTCGCCGTGCATGCGGAGCACGACCGTCTCGCCGGAGCCGGCGTCCGCCCCGACCCGGATCTCCGCGTCGAGACGGGCGTCGCGGCGACTGCGCGGCGAGCGGCTGATCCGCTTGACCACGACGATGATCCGCGAGGGGTGCTCGTGGGATGCGTCGTTCGCCGACTTGAGCGCGTCGTACGCGTTCTCCTCGTCGGTCACGATCACCAGCGTGAGGACCATGCCGATGGCCGGCGTGCCGATGTCCCGGCGTGCCTGCACCAACGCGGCGTTGATCTTGCTGGAGGTGGTCTCCGTAAGGTCGATCTTCATGGCCGGCGCCAGCTCCGTCCGTCTCGTGCGAGCATCTCGTCCGCCTCGACCGGTCCCCAGGTGCCCGCCGGGTACTGCGCGGGCTTGCCGTGCTTGTCCCAGTACTGCTCGATCGGGTCGAGGATGTTCCAGGAGAGCTCGACCTCCTGGTGACGCGGGAAGAGGTTCGCGTCACCCAGCAGGACGTCGAGGATCAGCCGCTCGTAGGCCTCGGGGCTGGACTCCGTGAAGGACTCGCCGTAGGCGAAGTCCATCGTGACGTCCCGCACCTCCATGGAGGTGCCGGGCACCTTGGAGCCGAAGCGGACCGTCACGCCCTCGTCCGGCTGGACCCGGATGACCAAGGCGTTCTGCCCCAGCTCCTCGGTCGCGCCCGACTCGAACGGGAGGTACGGGGCCCGCTTGAAGACCACCGCGATCTCGGTCACCCGACGGCCCAGGCGCTTGCCGGTCCGCAGGTAGAACGGGACGCCCGCCCAGCGACGGTTGTTGATCTCCAGACGGATGGCCGCGTAGGTGTCGGTCTTCGACTTGGGGTCGATGCCGTCCTCTTCGAGGTACCCGACGACCTTCTCGCCGCCCTGCCAGGCCGCCGAGTACTGGCCGCGCACGGTGTGCTTGCCCAGGTCCTCGGGCAGCTCCACGGCGGTCAGCACCTTGAGCTTCTCCGCCACCAGCGCCTTCGGGTGGAAGGAGCCGGGCTCCTCCATCGCGGTGAGCGCGAGCAGCTGGAGCAGGTGGTTCTGGATCACGTCACGGGCGGCGCCGATGCCGTCGTAGTACCCGGCCCGGCCGCCGATGCCGATGTCCTCCGCCATGGTGATCTGCACGTGGTCGACGTACGACCGGTTCCAGATCGGCTCGAACATGGTGTTGGCGAAGCGGAGCGCCAGGATGTTCTGGACGGTCTCCTTGCCGAGGTAGTGGTCGATCCGGAAGACCTCGTCACGGGGGAAGACCTCGTGGACGACCTTGTTGAGCTCTTCCGCGCTCTTCAGGTCGTGGCCGAAGGGCTTCTCGATGACGGCGCGCCGCCACGAGCCTTCCTTCTGCGCCAGACCGTGGTCCTTGAGCTGCTGGACCACCTTGGGGAAGAACTTCGGCGGAACCGAGAGGTAGAAGGCGAAGTTTCCGCCGGTGCCCTGGGCCTTGTCGAGTTCCTCGATCGTGGCCTTCAGCGTCTCGAAGGCCGCGTCGTCGTCGAAGTCGCCCTGGACGAAGCGGCAGCCCTGGACGAGCTGTTGCCACACCTCCTCACGGAAGGGGGTGCGCGAGTGCTCCTTGACCGCGTCGTGCACCTCCTGGGCGAAGTCCTCGTCCTGCCACTCGCGCCGGGCGAACCCGATGAGCGAGAAGCCCGGCGGGAGCAGGCCGCGGTTGGCGAGGTCGTAGACGGCAGGCATCAGCTTCTTGCGCGACAGGTCACCCGTAACGCCGAAAATGACCAGGCCGGACGGCCCCGCGATGCGCGGGAGCCGCCGGTCCTGTGCGTCACGAAGCGGGTTCGCTCCGTTCACAGACAAAGTGTTCAGGCCTCCGTGGGGGCAAGGCGCACGAGTTCCGCCTCGGTCGACTTCAGCAGGTCGTTCCAGGACACCGCGAACTTCTCGACGCCCTCGTCTTCCAGCAGCTGAACGACATCGTCGTACGAGATGCCCAGCTTCGCGACCGCGTCGAGCTCGGCGCGCGACTGCTCGTAGGTGCCGCGGATGGTGTCGCCGGCGACCTCGCCGTGGTCGGCGGTGGCCTCCATGGTGGCTTCCGGCATGGTGTTCACGGTGCCGGGGGCGACCAGGTCCACCACGTACAGGGTGTCCTTGTAGGCCGGGTCCTTGACGCCGGTCGAGGCCCACAGCGGTCGCTGCTTGTTCGCGTGCGCCTTGTCCAGGGCGGCCCAGCGCTCACCGGCGAAGACCTCCTCGAAGGCCTCGTAGGCCAGACGGGCGTTGGCGAGGGCCGCCTTGCCCTTCAGGGCCTTGGCCTCGTCGGTGCCGAGGTCGTCGAGGCGCTTGTCGATCTCGGTGTCCACGCGGGACACGAAGAACGAGGCGACCGAGTGGATCTTGGCGAGGTCCAGGCCGGCGGCCTTGGCCTTCTCCAGACCCGCCAGGTACGCCTCCATGACCTCGCGGTAGCGCTCCAGCGAGAAGATCAGGGTGACGTTGACGCTGATGCCCCGGCCGATGACCTCGGTGATCGCCGGCAGGCCGGCCTTGGTCGCCGGGATCTTGATGAGCGTGTTCGGGCGGTCCACCAGCCAGGCGAGCTGCTTGGCCTCGGCGACGGTCGCCGTGGTGTTGTGGGCCAGCCGGGGGTCGACCTCGATCGAGACCCGGCCGTCCTGACCCTCCGTCGCGTCGAACACGGGGCGCAGGATGTCGGCGGCGTCACGGACGTCCACCGTCGTGATCATGCGGATCGCCTCTTCGACGGTGACCTTGCGGGCCGCGAGGTCGGCGAGCTGCTGCTCGTAACCGTCGCCGCTGCTGATCGCCTTCTGGAAGATCGACGGGTTGGTGGTGACACCGACGACGTGCTGCTGGTCGATGAGCTCGGCGAGGTTGCCGGACGTGATGCGCTTGCGGGACAGGTCGTCCAGCCAGATCGCCACGCCCTCGTCGGAGAGGCGCTTGAGTGCGTCTGTCATGGGAATTGCATCTCCTACTGGTTCGTGTACCGGTGTCAGCGCGCGGCGGCGGTGAGGCCGCCCGTTTCGCTGAGGGAGGCCTGGGCGGCGGCGGTGACGGCCTCGGCCGTCAGACCGAACTCGCGGAACAGCAGGGCGCCGTCGGCGGAGGCGCCGAAGTGCTCCAGCGACACGATCCGGCCGGCGTCGCCGACGTAGCGGTGCCAGGTCAGACCGATGCCGGCCTCGACGGCGACGCGCGCCTTGACGGCGGGCGGCAGGACGCTGTCCTTGTACGCCTGGTCCTGCTCCTCGAACCACTCGACGGACGGCATCGAGACCACGCGGGTCGGGATGCCCTCGGCCTGGAGCGCCTCGCGGGCGCCGACGGCGAGCTGGACCTCGGAGCCGGTGCCGATGAGGATCACCTGCGGCTCGCCGCCCTCGGCGTCGAGGAGGACGTACCCGCCCTTGGCGGCGTTCTCGTTCAGCTCGTAGGTGGGCACGCCCTGGCGGGTCAGCGCCAGACCGTGCGGGGCGCCCTTGCCGAACACCTTGGTGTGGCGCCGGAGGATCTCGCGCCAGGCGACGACGGTCTCGTTCGCGTCCGCCGGGCGGACCACGTTCAGGCCCGGGATGGCGCGCAGCGAGGCGACGTGCTCGACCGGCTGGTGCGTCGGGCCGTCCTCGCCGAGACCGACGGAGTCGTGCGTCCACACGTAGGTGACCGGCACGTGCATCAGCGCGGAGAGGCGGACCGCGTTGCGCATGTAGTCGGAGAACGTCAGGAACGTGCCGCCGTAGATGCGGGTGTGGCCGTGCAGCGCGATGCCGTTCATGGCCGCGGCCATGGCGTGCTCGCGGATCCCGAAGTGGATCGTGCGGCCGTACGGCTGGGCGCCCGGGAGCGGGTTGCCCACCGGCAGGAACGAGGAGTTCTTGTCGATGGTGGTGTTGTTGGAGCCGGCGAGGTCCGCCGAGCCGCCCCACAGCTCCGGGATGACCGCGCCGAGGGCCTCCAGGACCTTGCCGGACGCGGCGCGGGTGGCGACGCCCTTGCCGGTCTCGAAGACGGGGAGCTTCTCCTCCCAGCCCTCGGGCAGCTCGTTGGCGTTGATGCGGTCGAACTCGGCCGCGCGCTTCGGGTCGGAGGTGCGCCAGGCGGAGAAGTCCTTCTCCCACGCGGCCTTGACCTCGCGGCCCCGGTCGAGCGCCTCGCGCGTGTGGGCGAGGACCTCGTCGGCGACGTCGAAGCTCTTCTCCGGGTCGAAGCCCAGGACGCGCTTGGTGGCCGCGACCTCGTCGGCGCCGAGGGCCGAGCCGTGCGCGGCCTCGGTGTTCTGGGCGTGCGGGGCGGGCCAGGCGATGATCGAGCGCATCGCGATGAACGACGGGCGCCCGGTCTCGGCCTTGGCGGCCTCCAGCGCGGCGAACAGCGCCTTCGGGTCCAGGTCGCCGCTCTCCTGCGGGGCGACGCGCTGGACGTGCCAGCCGTAGGCCTCGTAGCGCGCGAGGGTGTCCTCGGAGACGGCCGTCTCCGTGTCGCCCTCGATGGAGATGTGGTTGTCGTCCCACAGCAGCACGAGGTTGCCGAGCTTCTGGTGGCCGGCCAGCGAGGACGCCTCGTGCGAGATGCCCTCCTGGAGGCAGCCGTCGCCGGCGATCGCGTAGATCATGTGGTCGAACGGGGAGGTGCCCGGGGCGGCCTCCGGGTCGAACAGACCGCGTTCGTAGCGGGCGGCCATGGCCATGCCCACCGCGTTGGCGACGCCCTGGCCCAGCGGGCCGGTGGTCGTCTCGACGCCCTTGGTGTGTCCGTACTCCGGGTGACCGGGGGTCTTGGAGCCCCAGGTGCGGAACGCCTCCAGGTCAGCCAGCTCCAGGCCGAAACCGGCCAGGTAGAGCTGGGTGTAGAGGGTCAGGGACGAGTGCCCTGCGGAGAGCACGAAGCGGTCACGCCCGACCCATTCGGGGTCGGCCGGGTCGTGCCGCATGACCTTCTGGAAAAGGGTGTACGCGGCGGGGGCCAGGCTCATCGCCGTACCGGGGTGGCCGTTCCCGACCTTCTGTACCGCGTCGGCGGCCAGGATGCGGGCGGTGTCGACGGCCCGCTGGTCCAGTTCGGTCCACTCGAGCTCTGTGGTGGTCGGCTTGGTGCTCACCGTTTGTCAGGGCTCCTCTCCACATGTCGTTTCCCGGTGACGAACGGTGCACCGGCGCGATTCCGAGCCTACCCCCGCCGGGGCGTGCGGCTATTCGAGTGCCGGTAGTGCGTCGCCTGGTTGGCCACTGGTGTTCACCTGGGCTCCGGCCGATCGGCCCAACACGAGGCGACCCCCGCGCAGGGCGACACAAGAGCAACGTCTAGAGTGGCGTGGTACGCGCAAGCCTTTACCGGACTTTCACGCCTGAAGAGTGCGAGTCGGAGCTTGCTGGATTCTCTCTCAGGGGTGTGCGTGACGGCCGTCGAATCCCGTCCAGCGGCGGTGCTCGGGACGAGCCCCGGTCACCGGCCGTTCGGGGCCAGGGCCATGGCATTCGTGGCTTTGACCAAGCCTCGGATCATCGAACTTCTGCTGATCACCACAGTGCCGGTGATGTTCCTGGCCGAGGGGGGCGTCCCCTCCCTCTGGCTGGTGCTCGCGACCTGCTTCGGCGGTTACCTCTCGGCCGGTGGCGCGAACGCGCTGAACATGTACATCGACCGCGACATCGACGCGTTGATGGACCGTACGGCGCAGCGGCCGTTGGTGACCGGCATGGTGAGCCCGCGTGAGTGCCTGGCCTTCGGCCTCGGCCTCGCGGTGGTCTCCACCCTCTTCTTCGGGCTCCTCGTCAACTGGCTGTCCGCGGCCCTCTCGCTCGGCGCGCTCCTCTTCTACGTCGTGGTCTACACGATGCTGTTGAAGCGGCGCACCGCGCAGAACATCGTCTGGGGCGGCATCGCCGGTTGCATGCCGGTGCTCATCGGCTGGTCCGCGGTGAAGAACGAGGTCTCCTGGGCCGCGATCATCCTGTTCCTCGTCATCTTCTTCTGGACGCCGCCGCACTACTGGCCGCTGTCCATGAAGGTCAAGGACGACTACGCGCGGGCCGGCGTGCCGATGCTGCCGGTCGTGGCGGGCAACAAGGTCGTGGCGCGCCAGATCGTCCTCTACAGCTGGGTGATGGTGGCGGTCTCGCTGCTGCTGACCCCGCTCGGCTACACCGGCTGGTTCTACACGACGGTGGCGTTGGTGGCCGGCGGTTGGTGGCTGTGGGAGGCGCACGCGCTGAACGCGCGGGCCAAGTCGGGCGTGACGGGCGCGAAGCTGAAGGAGATGCGACTGTTCCACTGGTCGATCACCTATGTGTCGCTGCTCTTCGTCGCCGTCGCCGTGGATCCCTTCCTCAAGTGATTACTCGTCGGTAGCATGCGAGTCATGGCAGACACCGCAGACACCCCGGTCACCCCGGCCACGCCGGACAAGAAGCAGGACCGCACCGCCGCGAAGCTGGCCCGGCAGATCGGCGCGTTCGCCAAGCAGCACGGCGGCGCCGAGGGCCAGCTGGCCCACATCGGCCAGGCCGGCACCCGGATCGTCCTCGTGGGCACCGACGGGGGCTGGGGCGACCTGGTGGCCCCGACCTACGGCGTGGCCGAGCTGGCCGCCGAGAAGGCCGGACTGACCCTGCACGAGGAGTTCGACGGCGAGTTCGCCGCGCGCGTGCGGACCGGGCCCTACGAGTGGACCCGGATGGCCGGCATCCAGATGGGCGGACCCGCCAATCCCGGATTCTGAGGGCTCGGTCAACAGCCCGAGCAACACCTCACACCCCGCTCACCCGTTAGGACGTGTGGAAGCGCCTTCCTCACGTCCGCAACGGGATGACCGGATGATCGAAACGCCGCCCCTGGTGGACCAGTACTGCCAGGGAGTGCTCCGCACGGAGCTGGGCCTCGGCACCTTCGAGGCCCAGCTGATCAGCTCTGCCGGCCCGCCCGCCGCGGGCACCACCTTCTTCGACACCCAGACCGGCTTCGCCGTGCGCCGCTGGTGTCCGCCGCTGCTGGGGCTGGAGCCCCACTGCACGCCCGCCCGCTACCTGGCCCGCCGGCGCGAGCTCGGGGTCGTCGAGGCCGGCAAACGTCTCCTGCGCGGCTCCCGGGTCGCCGCGTACCTGGTCGACACGGGGGTTCCCGGGGACGTCACCGGGCCCAAGGAACTGTCCCTCGCCGGCGACGCCGAGGCCTTCGAGATCGTACGGCTCGAACTGCTGGCCGAGCAGGTCGCCGACACCTCCGGGACCGTCACCGCCTTCCTCTCCCACCTCGTCGAGGCGCTCCAGCACGCCGCCGCCGGGGCCGCGGCCTTCAGCTGCGGGGATGCCGCCGGATACCCCGCCGTGCTGGCCTTCGCCCCCGAGCCGCCCGGTCCCGGCGAGGTGCACGGGGCGGCCGGGCGGTGGCTGGCCCGCCGGGCCAAGGGCGAGGCGGTACGGGACCCGGTGCTCCTGCGGCACCTGCTGTGGAGCGCGGTGGCTTCCGGGCTGCCGATCCAGCTGCACACGGGCGCGGGGGAGCCGGCGGAGTACCCGGGGCGGGCCGATCCGGCCCTGCTGACCGACTTCGTACGGGCCACCGCGGGCCTCGGGACCCGGTTGGTCCTGCTCGGCGGCTATCCGTACCACCGCCACTCGGCGCGCCTGGCGTCCGCCTTCCCCCACGTGTACGCCGACCTGGGCGCGGTCCTCTCGCAGACCGGTGCGCGGGCGGCGACGGTACTGGCCGAACTGCTGGAGACCGCCCCCTTCGGGAAGCTGATGTTCTCCAGCGGCGGTCGCAGGCTGCCCGAGCTGCACGCCGTCGGCGCCCTGGTCTTCCGGCAGGCGCTCCAGGACGTGCTCGGTGGCTGGGTCGCCGACGGGTCCTGGTCCCGGCAGGACGCGGACCGGGTCGCGGCCATGATCGCGGCGGGGAACGCCCGGCGCGTCTACCGGCTGGACGAACGCGCCTGAGCGGCCCGGCCCGCGACGGACCGGGCCGTCGACGGACCCGGGCCGAGCGGGGCTCGGGCGGGCCGGGCGGGCTCAGACGGCGGCGAGCAGCGGGTCGCCCTGGGCCGGGATCCCGGCCTGGTCCGCGGGCCGCTCGCGCAGGCTCAGCGCGACGCGGAGCACCGCGATCCACACGAGGCAGGAGCCCAGCATGTGGGCGGCGACCAGGGCCTCGGGCACCTGGGTGAAGAACTGCACGTAGCCGATGGCGCCCTGGGCGAGCAGCACGATCAGCAGGTCGCGGGCGCGCGCCCGGGTGTCGACGGGGGCGTCGACCACGCGCAGCACCAGCCACATCGCGACGGCGAGCGCGCACACCACCCAGGCGGCGATGGCGTGCACGTGGGCGGTGGCCGCCCAGTCGAACGGCATCCGCTTGATCTCGCTGCTGTCACCCGCGTGCGGACCGGACCCGGTGACCACCGTGCCGGCGGCGATCAGCACCAGGGTGGTGGCGATCAGCGTCCAGGAGAGCCTGCGCACCGGGGCGGGCACCCGCGGCCGGGCCGGGGAGTCGCCCTCGGCGGCGCGCTGCCAGGTGATCGTCGTCACCGTGATCAGCGAGGTGGCGAGCAGGAAGTGCCCGGCCACGCTGTACGGGTTGAGCCCCGTCAGGACGGTGATGCCGCCGAGCACGGCGTTGCCCATCACGATGGCGAACTGGAGCCAGCCCAGCCGGGACAGGGAACGGCGCCACGGCTTCGTCGAACGGGCGGCGACGATGGCCCAGCCGACGGCGGCGCAGAGCACGTACGTCAGCATGCGGTTGCCGAACTCGATCGCCCCGTGGAAGCCCTGTTCCCGGGTCACGATCAGGCTTTCGTCGGTGCACTTGGGCCAGGTGTCGCAGCCGAGACCGGATCCGGTCAGCCGCACCGCGCCGCCGGTGACGACGATGACCACGCTCATGACGAGCGCGGCGAGCGCGGCCCGCCGGACGGTCCGGGGTGACGGGGTCCAGCGGCCGGCGATGAAGGAGAGAGGGGTCAACACGGCCCCTATCGTATGCCGCCCCTTGTGCAAACTTTCACGAGGGGGTGCCGGCCGCCGAGTCGGGTCCTATGACCAGGCGGAACCGTGCTCCGGCCGGGTCTCCCTCCTCGTGCCACCACAGCCGGATCCGCCACAGGCCGCTGTCGCCCGGGTAGTCCGGCGAGTCCATGAAGCCGCGCACCAGCTCCGCCGCCACGTCCTCCGCGGTGCGGTCGCGCACCTCCGTCGAGCCGTGCCACGGACGCTCCTGTACGGTCCACAGCCCGTCCGCGCCCCGGACCTCCACCCGCCACACCGCGAGCCAGGGCGTGACCTCCAGCATCGTGCCCACCTGCTCGGTGCCCAGGCCCAGCCGGGCCGCGATGTCGGGCGCGGCGACGCCCTGGATCCGCGCCGCCACCACCGCCTGGGGCAGCAGCCGTTCGGGCAGCAGGCCGCCCGCGCGCAGGCTCACCAGCGAGTCGAAGGACAGGAAGCGCAGGCGCAGTTCCAGTTGCCGACCGATGTGGTCCAGGGCCTCCTCGGCCTCTTGGGCCTCCTCGGCGCCGGGCGCGGCCAGCAGCAGCCGGCGAAACCCCGCCTCCGCGTCGACGGCCCAGGCCACCGCGTCCTCGGCGAACCCCAGTTCCGCGAGCCGGTCGCCGAGAAACACCTTGGCCTGCGCCAGACCGCGACGGTTGACCGGATCGTGCTGATCGAGGGACGCCCACACCTCGACGGCGGCACGGGTCAGGTCCCGGGCGCGCTCACCGGCCGCGCGTTCCATCGGGGTCGGGCCGCTCTCCGCCACCGTGCCCAGCGGGTGCCGGGGGAGCCGCGCGTCGTCGCTGAGGGGCCAGGACAGCCAGACGCCCTGGTTGATCAGCCCCCGGGCGTACCAGCGGGCGTACTCGGGAGCGTGGCCCGCGGCCTGCTGCGCGTGCCGCAGGGCCTCCTCGATCGCCGAGAGCGCCCCGGCCCGGTCCCCGGCGGCGAACCGACGGGCCGCGAGGTCGCCCAGCCGCAGCCCCAGCCGGGCCGCGCACTCGGCGTCCGTACGGGCGGGCTCGCGGAGCGCGCCGATCAGCTCGGCCAGCAGCCGGTCGCTCTCCCCGGGCTCCGCGTGCGCGGCTCCCGAGCGGACCCTCGCCCACTGCTCGTCCAGCCGCAGAACGGCCTCCCGCTGTGTCATGCCCGCCCCCCGGCGTCCTCGTCGTGCGTCACTGATGCGTGGAGGTGGTCATCCTCCTGTCATGCCAACGCGCGAGGGAGGGGATTCACTCCCAGCGGAAGAACCTCGCGGCGGCGCCCAGCCCCAGCACCGCCCAGCCGAACAGGATCGCGGCGTCGCCCCAGGGCATCGAGGCCCCGTGTCGGAGCACCTCGCGCAGCCCGTCGGACAGGGCCGAGATCGGCAGCAGTTCGAGTACGGAGCGCACGGCGTCGGGGAACCTGTCCAGCGGCACGATCACCCCGCCGCCGACCAGCAGCAGCAGGAAGACGAGGTTGGCGGCGGCCAGGGTCATCTCGGCCTTGAGCGTGCCCGCCATCAGCAGGCCCAGCCCCGAGAAGGCGGCGGTGCCGAGCAGGATCAGCGCGGCGACCGACAGCGGGTTCCCGTGGGGGGACCAGCCCAGCGCGAGCGCGATCACCGTCAGCAGGGCGACCTGGAGCACCTCGGTGACCAGGACGGACAGGGTCTTGGCCGCCATCAGGGCCCGGCGCGGCAGCGGGGAGGCCCCGAGCCGCTTGAGGACCCCGTAGCGGCGGTCGAAACCGGTGGCGATGGCCTGGCCGGTGAAGGCGGTGGACATCACCGCGAGGGCGAGGATGCCGGGCGCGAGGAAGTCCACGGCCTTGCCCTCGCCCGTGTCCACGACGTCGACGGCGGAGAAGAGCACGAGCAGCAGCGCCGGAATGATCACGGTGAGCAGCAGTTGCTCCCCGTTGCGCAGCAGCATCCGGGTCTCCAGCGCGGTCTGCGCCCGGATCATGCGGGACAGGGGAGCGGCCCCCGGGTTGGGGGTGAACGTACCGGCGCTCATGCGCGCAGCTCCTTGCCCGTGAGTTCGAGGAAGACGTCTTCCAGCGTGTGCCGCTCGACCGAGAGGCTGTCCGGCATCACCCCGTGCTGCGCGCACCAGGACGCGACGGTGGCCAGCAGCTGCGGGTGCACGTCGCCGGTGACCCGGTAGACCCCGGCGCTGAGCTCGGCGGCCTCGGTGCCGTCGGGCAGCGCCTTCAGCAGGGAAGCCAGGTCGAGGGAGGGGCGGCCGGTGAAACGCAGGGTGTTCTCGGCGCCACCCCGGCAGAGCTGCTCGGGGCTGCCGTGGGCGATGACCTTGCCCGCGTCGACGATGGCGACCTCGTCCGCGAGCTGCTCGGCCTCGTCCATGTGGTGGGTGGTCAGGACGACGGTGACCCCGTCGGCGCGCAGTTCCCGTACGAGGTCCCAGGTCGCGCGGCGGGCCTGCGGGTCGAGACCGGCCGTGGGCTCGTCGAGGAAGACCAGCTCGGGCCGGCCCACGACGGCCATGGCGAGCGACAGGCGCTGCTGCTGGCCACCGGAGAGCCGGCGGTAGGCGGTGCGGCCGCACCCGCCGAGTCCGAGGCGTTCCACGAGGGTGTCCACGTCGAGCGGGTCCGCGTACAGCCTGGCCATGTGGCGGAGCATCTCGACGGCGCGGGCGCCGGAGTAGACCCCGCCGGACTGGAGCATGACGCCGATCCGCGGGCGCAGGGCCTCGGCCTGGGCGATCGGGTCGAGGCCGAGGACGCGGACGGTGCCCGCGTCGGGGCGTCGGTAGCCCTCGCAGGTCTCCACCGTGGTGGTCTTGCCCGCGCCGTTGGGACCCAGTACCGCGGTGACCGACGCCGTGCGGACGGTGAGGTCCAGTCCGTCCACGGCCGGTCGGTGGGGGTGGGGGCGGTACCGCTTCACCAGTCCGCGGATCTCCACGGCGGGGTCGTTGCTCATGCGGGTGAGTCTACGGAGGGCCGAGAGGGGTCCTCGGTGCCGGGGGCGGCGGGGGCACGGGCATGACCGTCCATGATTTTCGGCGCTCGCAGGCGCGGTCGAAATCCCCGTTCCGCGGCCGGACGAGGGGATTTCCCGGCTCCCGGATTCGAACACCGCGTCGCGATCACGGCTCTTTTCGGCCCGATGGTCCTGGATGGCCCAGTCGGTTTCCGTGAACTTTTCCGGATCCCGGCGTTTACCGTCCAGGGACGGACTCGTGCGGGGGATTGCTGGTGGGAGCCGTTGCCCGGCGCCCTGGACGGGCCGCCCAAGGGATCGGAATGCAGGCCTCCGAATAACTCTGCGTCGATAAATTAGGTGACCCTTAGTGATGGAGGCCACCCGGGGTGGCCTCGGTCACGGCTTGTCGATGCCCGGTTAATTACGCAACAATGGCGTTGTGAAATACGGCGAACGGATGATCGAGACCCCCCAGGGGGAACTCGTGACCGGGGAGCGGTCCACCCGCAACCGGGTCGCGCGCTCCATCCTGGACCACGGTCCGTCCACCGTCGCCGACCTCGCCAAGCGTCTCGGCCTCACCCAGGCCGCCGTCCGTCGTCACCTCGACGCACTCGTCGCCGACGACGTGATCGCACCCCGCGAGCAGCGTGTGTACGGCGCACGCACGCGGGGTCGGCCGGCCAAGGTGTTCGCGCTCACCGACTGCGGCCGCGACGCGTTCGACCAGTCCTACGACTCGCTCGCCGTCGAGGCCCTGCGCTGGATCGCGCAGTCCGCCGGCGGGGGCGAGCAGGGCGAGGCGGCCGTCGCCGCGTTCGCCCGCGCACGACTGGCCGCGCAGGCGGAGACCTACCGGGAATCCGTCGAGGCGGCCGCCCCCGCGGAACGGACCGAGGCCCTGGCCAAGGCGTTGACCGCGGACGGGTACGCTGCCACGGCGAAGAGCGCTCCCGGTCCGCACAGCGGTGAACAGCTCTGCCAGCACCACTGCCCGGTCGCCCACGTGGCCGAGCAGTTCCCGCAGCTCTGCGAGGCGGAGACCGAGGTCTTCTCCCGCCTGCTCGGGACACATGTGCAGCGACTCGCCACGATCGCCCACGGTGACGGGGTGTGCACGACGTTCATTCCGCGCAGCGCAGGCGCCGGCGCCAAGGGCGCCGCACAGACCGACACATCAGTATCTGCAAGTACGGCCGGGAGGAACCCCGCATGACCACGGAGACTGCTCACCCTGAGCTCGATGGCCTGGGCACCTACGAATACGGCTGGGCCGACTCCGACGCGGCGGGCGCCGTCGCCAAGCGGGGTCTGTCCGAGGATGTCGTCCGCGACATCTCGGCCAAGAAGTCCGAGCCGGAGTGGATGCTGAACCTCCGACTCAAGGGCCTGAAGCTGTTCGGCAAGAAGCCCATGCCGAACTGGGGCTCGGACCTCTCTGGCATCGACTTCGACAACATCAAGTACTTCGTGCGTTCGACCGAGAAGCAGGCCGCTTCGTGGGAGGACCTGCCCGAGGACATCAAGAACACGTACGACAAGCTCGGCATCCCGGAGGCGGAGAAGCAGCGCCTCGTCGCCGGTGTCGCGGCCCAGTACGAGTCCGAGGTCGTCTACCACCAGATCCGCGAGGACCTGGAGGAGCAGGGCGTCATCTTCCTCGACACGGACACCGCGCTGAAGGAGCACCCGGAGCTCTTCCAGGAGTACTTCGGCACGGTCATCCCGGTCGGCGACAACAAGTTCGCGTCGCTGAACACCGCCGTGTGGTCGGGCGGCTCGTTCATCTACGTGCCCAAGGGCGTCAAGGTCGACATCCCGCTCCAGGCCTACTTCCGCATCAACACGGAGAACATGGGCCAGTTCGAGCGGACGCTGATCATCGTCGACGAGGACGCCTACGTCCACTACGTCGAGGGCTGCACCGCCCCGATCTACTCCTCGGACTCGCTGCACAGCGCCGTGGTCGAGATCATCGTGAAGAAGGGCGGCCGCTGCCGCTACACGACGATCCAGAACTGGTCGAACAACGTCTACAACCTGGTCACCAAGCGCGCCGTGGCGTACGAGGGCGCGACCATGGAGTGGATCGACGGCAACATCGGTTCCAAGGTCACCATGAAGTACCCGGCGGTCTACCTGATGGGCGAGCACGCCAAGGGCGAGACCCTGTCCATCGCCTTCGCGGGCGAGGGCCAGCACCAGGACGCCGGCTCCAAGATGGTCCACATGGCGCCGAACACCTCCTCCAACATCGTCTCCAAGTCGGTGGCGCGAGGCGGCGGCCGCACCTCCTACCGCGGCCTGGTCGAGATCGGCGAGGGCGCGCACGGCTCCAAGTCCAACGTGCTGTGCGACGCGCTCCTGGTCGACACGATCTCCCGCTCGGACACGTACCCCTACGTGGACGTCCGCGAGGACGACGTCTCCATGGGTCACGAGGCCACCGTCTCCAAGGTCTCCGACGACCAGCTCTTCTACCTGATGAGCCGCGGACTGACCGAGTTCGAGGCCATGGCCATGATCGTGCGCGGCTTCGTCGAGCCCATCGCCCGTGAGCTGCCCATGGAGTACGCGCTGGAGCTGAACCGGCTGATCGAGCTGCAGATGGAGGGCTCGGTCGGTTAGTCCCGACCCGCCCGGACCATCCGCAGCACATTCATAGACGTAGGAAGAGAGCAAGACGACAGCCATGGCTGAGGCTCAGAACATTCCGGCGGGCTCGACCACCGCCGGCGCGATCGCGGTGGCCGCCGAGTCCACCGTCGCCACCCGGATGAGCGCGCCCCCGTCCTTCGACGTGGCGGACTTCCCGGTTCCCAACGGCCGCGAGGAGGAGTGGCGGTTCACCCCGCTCGCCCGCCTGCGGGGCCTGCACGACGGCACCGCGGTCGCCGACGGCACCCTGAAGGCCCAGATCGACGCGCCCGAGGTCGTCACGATCGAGTCGGTGGAGCGCGGCGACGCGCGCATCGGCAAGGCGGGCACCCCGGTGGACCGGGTCGCCGCCCAGGCATTCTCGTCCTTCGCCAAGGCCACGGTCGTCACCGTGCCCAAGGAGGCCGTCCTCACCGAGCCCGTGCGCGTCACGCTGCACGGTGAGGGGGGCACCACCTTCGGCCACACGGTCTTCGACGTGAAGGCCTTCGCCGAGGCCGTCGTCGTCATCGACCACACCGGTGACGGCGTGCGCGCCGCCAACGTCGACTTCCTCGTCGGCGACGGCGCGAAGCTCACCGTCGTGTCGGTGCAGGACTGGGACGACACCGCCGTCCACGTCTCGCAGCACAACGCGCTGGTGGGCCGGGACGCGACCTTCAAGTCGATCGTCGTCACCTTCGGCGGCGACCTCGTCCGCCTGCACCCGCGCGTGACCTACGCCGGCCCCGGCGGCGAGGCCGAGCTCTTCGGCCTGTACTTCACGGACGCCGGCCAGCACCAGGAGCACCGCCTCCTGGTCGACCACAGCGCGCCGCACTGCAAGTCGAACGTGGTCTACAAGGGCGCCCTCCAGGGCCAGGACGCCCACGCGGTCTGGATCGGTGACGTGCTCATCGAGAAGACCGCCGAGGGCACCGACACCTACGAGATGAACCGCAACCTCGTCCTCACGGACGGCGCGCGGGTCGACTCGGTGCCGAACCTGGAGATCGAGACCGGCGAGATCGTCGGCGCCGGCCACGCCTCGGCGACCGGCCGCTTCGACGACGAGCAGCTCTTCTACCTCCAGGCCCGCGGCATCCCGGCCGACGAGGCCCGCCGGCTGGTCGTGCGCGGCTTCTTCGCCGAGCTGGTCCAGCAGATCGGTGTCGACGACATCGAGGAGCGCCTGCTCTCCAAGATCGAGACCGAGCTCCAGGGTTCCGTCTGATGAATTACGTCAAGGCCTGTGCGCTGAGCGAGCTGGAGGCGGACACCCCCAAGCGGGTGGAACTCGACGGCACGCCGGTGTCCATCGTCTCCACCGAGGGGGAGGTGTTCGCGATCAACGACATCTGCTCGCACGCGAACGTGTCCCTCTCGGAGGGCGAGGTCGAGGACTGCATGATCGAGTGCTGGCTGCACGGCTCGGCGTTCGACCTGCGAACCGGCAAGCCGTCCGGTCTGCCCGCGACGCGCCCCGTACCCGTATACCCCGTAAAGATCGAAGGGGACGACGTGCTCGTCTCCCTCACCCAGGAGTCCTGAGGTATCCATGGCAACGCTTGAAATCCACGACCTGCACGTCTCCGTCGAGGCCGAGAACGGCGCCCGCGAGATCCTCAAGGGCGTCGACCTCACCGTCAAGCAGGGTGAGACGCACGCCATCATGGGTCCGAACGGCTCCGGCAAGTCCACGCTGGCCTACTCGCTGGCCGGTCACCCGAAGTACACGATCACCGGTGGCACCGTCACCCTCGACGGCGAAGACGTCCTGGAGATGTCCGTCGACGAGCGCGCCCGCGCCGGCCTGTTCCTCGCCATGCAGTACCCGGTCGAGGTCCCCGGCGTCTCGGTCTCCAACTTCCTGCGCACCTCGGCCACCGCCATCCGCGGCGAGGCCCCCAAGCTGCGCACCTGGGTGAAGGAGGTCAAGTCCGCCATGGAGCAGCTCCAGATGGACACGGCCTTCGCCGAGCGCAACGTGAACGAGGGCTTCTCCGGCGGTGAGAAGAAGCGCCACGAGATCCTCCAGCTGGAGCTCCTCAAGCCGAAGATCGCGATCCTCGACGAGACCGACTCCGGCCTGGACGTCGACGCCCTGCGCGTCGTCTCCGAGGGCGTCAACCGGGTCCGTGAGGGCGGCGAGGTCGGCACCCTGCTGATCACCCACTACACGCGCATCCTGCGCTACATCAAGCCCGACTTCGTGCACGTGTTCGCGAACGGCCGGATCGCCGAGTCCGGCGGCGCCGAGCTGGCGGACCAGCTGGAGGCCGAGGGTTACGACAAGTACGTGAAGGGTGGCGCGACCGCGTGACACAGCTGCCTGGCCTCCTCGACATCGAGGCGATCCGCAAGGACTTCCCCCTTCTGGATCGTGTGGTCCACGACGGGAAGAAGATCGTTTACCTGGACAACGCGGCGACCTCGCAGAAGCCGCGCCAGGTGCTCGACGCGTTGAACGAGTACTACGAGCAGCACAACGCCAACGTCCACCGCGGCGTGCACGTGCTCGCCGAGGAGGCCACGGCGCTGTACGAGGGCGCCCGCGACAAGGTCGCCGCCTTCATCAACGCACCGAGCCGCGACGAGGTGATCTTCACCAAGAACGCCTCCGAGTCGCTCAACCTGGTCGCGAACATGCTCGGCTGGGCGGACGAGCCCTACCGGGTCGACCGCGAGACCGAGATCGCCATCACGGAGATGGAGCACCACTCCAACATCGTCCCGTGGCAGCTGCTCTCGCAGCGCACGGGCGCGAAGCTGAAGTGGTTCGGCCTCACCGACGACGGCCGGCTCGACCTGTCCAACATCGAAGAGGTCATCACGGAGAAGACGAAGATCGTCTCCTTCACGCTGGTCTCCAACATCATGGGCACGGTCAACCCGACCGAGGCGATCGTCCGGCGCGCGCAGGAGGTCGGCGCGCTGGTGCTGATCGACGCCTCGCAGGCCGCCCCGCACATGCCGCTGGACGTACAGGCGCTCGGCGCCGACTTCGTGGCCTTCACCGGCCACAAGATGTGCGGCCCGACCGGCATCGGCGTCCTGTGGGGCCGGCAGGAGCTCCTGGAGGACCTCCCGCCGTTCCTCGGTGGCGGCGAGATGATCGAGACCGTGTCGATGCACGCCTCGACCTACGCCCCCGCCCCGCACAAGTTCGAGGCGGGTACGCCCCCGATCGCCCAGGCCGTCGGCCTCGGCGCGGCCGTGGACTACCTGAGCGCGATCGGCATGGACAAGATCGCCGCGCACGAGCACGCGATCACGGAGTACGCCGTCAAGCGTCTCCTGGAGGTGCCCGACCTGCGGATCATCGGCCCCACCACGGCCGAGGACCGCGGCGCCGCCATCTCCTTCACGCTGGGTGACATCCACCCGCACGACGTCGGCCAGGTGCTGGACGAGCAGGGCATCGCGGTCCGCGTGGGACACCACTGCGCGCGCCCCGTCTGCCTGCGCTACGGAATTCCCGCGACCACGCGGGCGTCTTTCTACCTGTACTCCTCTCCGGCCGAGGTCGACGCACTGATCGACGGGCTGGAGCACGTACGGAACTTCTTCGGATAAGCGACGAAGGCGACGAGGACGCAGTGAAGCTGGATTCGATGTACCAGGAACTGATCCTGGACCACTACAAGCACCCGCACGGGCGTGGCCTGCGCGACGGCGACGCCGAGGTGCACCACGTCAACCCCACGTGCGGTGACGAGATCACGCTGCGCGTGAAGTACGACGGCGAGACGCTCACCGACGTCTCGTACGAGGGCCAGGGCTGCTCCATCAGCCAGGCCAGCGCGTCCGTGCTGAACGAGCTGCTGGTCGGCAAGGACCTCGCCGACGCGCGTCGGATCCAGGAGACCTTCCTGGAGCTGATGCAGTCCAAGGGCAAGATCGAGCCCGACGAGGCCATGGAAGAGGTACTGGAGGACGCGGTCGCGTTCGCCGGTGTCGCCAAGTTTCCCGCCCGCGTGAAGTGTGCTCTGCTGAGCTGGATGGCGTGGAAGGACGCGACCGCCCAGGCCCTGGGCGACGCGGAGAGGAAGACGGCATGACCGAGAACGCGACGCCCGAGGCGTCGATCAAGCCGGCCAGCGAGGAAGAGGTCCGCGAGGCCCTCTACGACGTGGTCGACCCCGAGCTGGGCATCGACGTCGTGAACCTGGGCCTGATCTACGGCATCCACGTCGACGACGCGAACATCGCCACCCTCGACATGACGCTCACCTCGGCGGCCTGCCCGCTGACGGACGTCATCGAGGACCAGGCGAAGTCGGCGACGGAAGGCATCGTCAACGAACTTCGCATCAACTGGGTCTGGATGCCCCCGTGGGGCCCGGACAAGATCACGGATGACGGCCGTGAGCAGCTGCGCGCACTCGGTTTCAACGTCTGAGTCGACGTGTGTGAGGAGGGGCCCCCGGCACGGTGCCGGGGGCCCCTCCTGCCGTTCGGGCCCCCTTGCGACGTCCGCTCCTCGGCCTGTTCGCCCGGCCGTCGGACGGCGTGCACCGGAAGTTGGCCGCGGTGGCCGAATCTTCTCCATGGCCGCCACGCTCATGCCGTGGCGCAGCAGTCGAGAGGACCATCTGTGACCGTTCGCCTATCGCCGGTGCGCCGTGCGGGCGCCGTGGGCGTCGCCGGGGCCGCGGCCCTCCTCGTCGCGGGGCTCACAGCGCCCGCGCACGCTGCCGGGTACGCCGACCCGACGATCTCGCTCTCCGCCACCCACCTCACCGGAGCCGTGGGCGCGTACGGCGACCCCGCCGTGACGGTGGACGTCAAGCAGCCCGGGGTGCCGGCCGGCTTCCTGCGGCTGCGGGTGCTGTCCTCCAGCAACCCCGCGGTGGCCGCGGTGGCCGACGTACGGCAGCGGCGGACCCCCTCGGGCGACCGCAGCCTGACGGTCCGCCCGCGGGGGCAGGGCTACACCGACCTGACGCTCCAGGTCACCGGACGCGGCGGGAAGACCGCGACGGCCACCCTGGCCTACGCCGCCTCGGCGCGGGTCGGCGGCGCGCCCACGACCCGCTACCTCACGGGCTCCTCGGACGCCTCGGCCGCGGTGGACGTGGGTGGCGGACACGTGCTGGTGGCCGACGACGAGTCCAACGTCCTGCGCCTCTACGACCGCTCCCGCACCGGTGCGCCGGTCAGGACCTGGGACCTCGGCCCCTCGCTCGGCCTGAAGAAGGAGGTCGACATCGAGGCGGCGGCCCGGGTGGGCGACACCGTCTACTGGACCGGCTCGCTCGGCAACAACAAGGACGGCGAGTACAAGGCGGAGCGGAACACGGTGTTCACCACCACGCTCAGCGGATCCGGGGCGGGCGCGCAACTCGCGTACGGACGCTCGTACAAGAAGCTCCGCGACGACCTGGTGGCCTGGGACAAGGGCAACGGCAACCGCTACGGCTTCGCGGCCGGCACGGCCGACGGCGAGGCGCCCAAGCAGATCGACGGGTTCAACGTGGAGGGGCTGGAGTTCGCGCCGGGCTCCACCACCACCGCCTACCTCGGCTTCCGGGCGCCGCTCGCCCCGGCCGTGCCGGGCGGCAAGGCGCTGGTGGTACCGGTCACCAACTTCGACAAGGTGCTGTCCACCGGGGCGAAGGCCACCTTCGGCGCGGGCATCGAGCTCGACCTCGGAGGCCTCGCGATCCGCGACATCCGCAAGAACGCCGCCGACCAGTACCTGATCCTGGCCGGCTCCTGGGCCGCCGACGACAACTCCGACCCGTACGCGCTGTACCAGTGGGACGGGGTCGCGGGCCACGCCCCGGTCAAGCGGACCGACCTGCCGACCACCGATCCCGGCGGCTGGGAGGCCATCGTGGAGGTGCCCGACCTGTCGGTGGCGGGGGCGCGGGTCCAGCTGATCACCGACAGCGGCTCCGGAGACCTGTACGGGGACGGCACCGAGGCCAAGGACCTGACGCACGCGGAGTGGAAGAAGGCGCGGGCGGCCTGGTTCACGCTCAACTGATCCGCCGGACCTGATCTCCGTTCGCCCCGCCGGACCGGCTTCCCGGAGGGGCGGTCGCAGAGGAGTGGGCCCTGATATGTGTACGGGCGTACGCAACGATGTGTACCCTTGTACGCATGCCCTACGTACTGCTTGCCGCGGCCATCGCCGCCGAGGTCGCCGGCACGACCGCCATGAAGTTCAGCGACGGCTTCACGAAGCTGTGGCCCTCGATCGGCACGGTCCTGGGCTACCTCATCGCCTTCACCCTGCTCGCGCAGACCCTGAAATCCATGTCGGTGGGAACGGCCTACGCCATCTGGGCGGGCGTCGGCACGGCCGCGATCGCCGCCATCGGCATGCTGTTCCTCGGGGAGGCGGCGACCGCGGCGAAGATCGCCGGGATCGCGCTGATCATCGGCGGGGTCGTCCTGCTGAACATCGGCGGGGCGGCCCACTGATGCCGGCCGGAGCGGTGCGCCGCCACGACCCGGAACGACGACAGCGGATCATCGACGCGGCGATCCGGGTGGTGGGCGCCAAGGGCATCGCGGGCCTGAGCCACCGCAGCGTGGCGGCGGAGGCGGACGTCCCCCTGGGATCCACGACCTACCACTTCAAGACCCTGGACGACCTCCTCGTGGCGGCCCTGCGCCAGGCGAACGAGCATTTCGTCCTGGTGCCCGACCCCGGGGAGCCGGACCTCGCGACGGCGCTCGCGCGACTGCTGGGGGAACTCCTCGCGGCGGGCCGGGACCGGGGGCGGGTGGAGCTGGAGTACGAGCTGTACCTGGCGGCCCTGCGTCGCCCGGCGCTGCGGCCGGTGGCCGCCGAGTGGTGCGGGGCCGTGGCGGCGGCGCTGGGCGAGCGGACGGACCCGGTGACGGCGCGGGCGCTGGTGGCGGTGATGGACGGGATCAGCCTCCAGGTCCTGCTGACGGACGCGGAGTACGACCCGGCGTACACGCGGGACATCCTGGGGCGGGTGCTGGCCGGGGCGTGAGAAACCGCCGCCCGGGGGGGGGTGGGGAACCACCGTCCGGGCGGCGTGCCTGCGGCCGGCGCGGCGGGGTCGGTCAGGCGGCGCCGCGGACCGCCTCCAGGGCGGTTCGGACGCCGGCCTCGATGTCCGTGATCGGGTAGATCACCTCGCGCACCGTCCGGTCCCGGTCCAGGACGAGGGTCAGCCGCTTGAGCCGGCTCACCCCGCCCGCGCGGAAGGTCGGCAGCCGCAGTGCCGAGGTCAGCGCGAGTCCCGCGTCCGAGAGGAGCGGGAAGCGCAACCGCTCCGCCTCGGCGAACTCCCGCTGCTCGTCGGGCCGCTGGGTGGAGACGCCCTGTACCGTCGCGCCCGCCGCCGTGAACTCGGCCAACTGGTCCCGGAACGTGCAGGATTCCAGGGTGCACCCCTTCGCCCCGGGGATCCCGGCCCACCCCGGCGGATAGGACTCGGCCCGGGCGTAGGCGCCGGGGAAGCAGTACAGGACCGTGAACGGCGTGTCCGCCACGGGGTCGCGAGGCTCCCCGAACCGGTCCGGCAGCAGCAGCTCCGGCACCCGGGTGCCGAGCAGCGCGTGGACCCGCGCCGCCTCCCGCGAGGATTCCTCGGTCGTCGCCGTCATCTCTCCCTCTCCCAGGACCCAGGTGTCCCCCCAGTCCTGGAGGGCCACCAGCACCGGCAGCAGCCCCCGGCCGCGCGGGGTCAGCCGGTACTCGTGCCGCACCGGACGTTCCTGGTACGGCTCGCGCGTCAACACCCCGGCCTCGACCAGGAGTTTCAGCCGCTCGGTCAGCACCTTGCGGGAGACGCCGAGCTCGCGCTGGAACTCCTCGAACCGGTGCACGCCGCGCGCGGCGTCGCGCACGACCAGCAGCGTCCACCAGTCGCCCACGACGTCGAGGGCCTGGGCGATGGAGCAGTCCGCGTCGCCGAGGTGCGTGCGCTGGGCCATGGGAACTCCTTTGTCCGTTGACCCAAGGCTGCCATGCTGACATAGTCCGTTCCCAAAAGGAACTGACCTGTTCGTGGTGGGCGGCGTGTGGTGAGGGGCGAGGACGTGCCGAGGGTGGCGTCGCTCCCCGGCGGCCCGGTCTCCCCTTCGGGTCGGCCCGGCCCGCGGCGCCACCCACGGACCCGCCGCGGCCCCGGACGGGGGTCTGGGCCGCGGCGTCACCACCGAGCCGGGGGCGCTGCCTCGCCCTGCTCGCCGCCGCCTGGGAGTCGGGAGTC
Source organism: Streptomyces sp. H27-H5 (assembly GCF_026627505.1). Classification (GTDB taxonomy): domain Bacteria; phylum Actinomycetota; class Actinomycetes; order Streptomycetales; family Streptomycetaceae; genus Streptomyces. The sequence goes on from NZ_JAPNLK010000006.1 coordinate 74,461, forward strand.
CGAGCGTGTGGGGAGCCGGGACCCCGGGCGTGGGGGAGGGAGCCGGGGCCCATTCCCGCCCACCGAGCGCGACACGCGGCGCGACCGTCACATGAGACCGGTTCGCGACCGCGGCCCGTCGCCGGTTAGGTTTCGGGCATGACTGCTACGCGTACCTCCGGCGCCGTCGCCGCCGGCCTTGCCACCATCACCTCCGACGGCACCGTCCTCGACACCTGGTTCCCCGCCCCCCGCCTCGTCGCCGAGCCCGGCCCGGCCGGCACCGAGCGCCTCACCGCCGAACAGGCCGTGGAACTCCTCGGGGCCACCGCGCCGAAGGCGATCCGCCGGGACGCGGTCCGCGGGGTCGAGGTCGTAGCCGTCCGCACGGTCATCTCCTCGCTCGACGACAAGCCGCTGGACGCCCACGACGCGTACCTGCGCCTGCACCTGCTCAGCCACCGCCTGGTCAAGCCGCACGGCCAGAACCTCGACGGCGTCTTCGGCCTGCTGACCAACGTCGCCTGGACCTCGCTGGGTCCCGTCCCCGTCGACGAGATCGAGACGGTCCGCCTGAACGCCCGCGCCGAGGGCCTGCACCTCCAGGTCACCTCGATCGACAAGTTCCCGCGCATGACGGACTACGTCGCCCCCAAGGGCGTCCGCATCGCCGACGCCGACCGCGTCCGCCTCGGCGCGCACCTCGCCGAGGGCACCACCGTCATGCACGAGGGCTTCGTCAACTTCAACGCCGGCACCCTCGGCACCTCCATGGTCGAGGGCCGCATCTCGGCCGGCGTCGTGGTCGGCGACGGATCCGACATCGGCGGCGGCGCGTCCACCATGGGCACCCTGTCGGGCGGCGGCAAGCAGATCATCTCGATCGGCGAGCGCACCCTGGTCGGCGCCGAGGCGGGCGTCGGCATCGCCCTGGGCGACGAGTGCATCGTCGAGGCCGGCCTGTACGTCACCGCGGGCACCCGCGTCACCCTCCCGGACGGCCAGATCGTCAAGGCCCTGGAGCTCTCCGGCGCCGACAACATCCTCTTCCGCCGCAACTCGGTCACCGGCGCCGTCGAGGCCCGCCCGAACAACGCGGTCTGGGGCGGCCTGAACGAGATCCTGCACAGCCACAACTGACCCACGACCGGGGCCGGATCGCCGGCGCCGGACACCGCGACGCCCTCCCACCCCGAACGGGTGGGAGGGCGTCGCGCGTCCCCGAGTGGACGCCGGCCGCGGGCGGCCCTCCCGCCCCGAGCGGGGGAGGGGGCCCGACGGGCCGAACCGGTCAGTGCAGGGGGATCGTGCGGACCAGGCCGGCGAAGGCCTGTTCCTCCTCCTCCGTCAGTTCCACCGACTCCATGGGGTGCCCGGCCGGGCCGCGCTGGGTCGGGATCGTCGCCAGGCCCTCGAAGGAGTCCTGCCCGGAGTGGTGGAGACGGCCGTCCCACAGGATGTGGCCGAGGCCGACCACCCAGACGAGGGCGGCCACGAGCAGGACGGCGATGCCGATTTCCTGGACGAGGGTGATGGAGGGAAACACACGGTCCTCCGGGGTGCGGGATCGAGCGTGCAAGATCGGGCGTGCAGACACTCAACACCAGAACGGCCGAATTGGACAGGGGTGTGTCGAGTGTCACGCCAGGGCCGAAAGTCCCCACCTTGTCCTGAAAGGCCCCCTCGAAGGGTGGCAGGAGGCCCGGGCGGGACGGCGCCCGGACCCCCTGCCGTTCCGCCCGTGACTACGGGCGGAAGCGCAGCACCTGCGGGTCGTGGTCGCTGTTCTGGTTCGCGAACTCCGCGTTGATGTGCACGCTGTCGTACGTGAAGGTCTTGATCGCCGGGCTGGTCAGGATCTGGTCCAGCACCTGCGCGTTGCCCTGGTACACGTACGAGTAGCGCTCCGCCTTCGGCAGCGACCTGATCGCCGGGTACAGCGCCCCGCCGTCCGCCAGGGCGTCGGCGGTCGCCGAGAACTCGAAGTCGTTGATGTCACCGAGGGCGATGACGTTCGCCTTCTTGTCGGCCGCCAGGATCTCCTTGACGAAGCCGTTCACGGCCTGCGCCTGGAGCAGCCGCTTGGCCTCCGAGGAGCGCACCGGCGGCTGGTGGTGCGAGGTGAGACCCTCGTCGCCGCCCTTGGAACCGAAGTGGTTGGCGATGACGAAGACCGTCTTGCCGCGGAAGACGAACTCGCCGGCCAGCGGCTTGCGGCTGTCGGCCCACGCCGCGTTCGCCGGGTCGATCCGGCCGGGGGAGTGGGTCAGGGCGGCCGTGCCGTCGACCGTGGTGACACCGGTGGCCGTCACCGCGTCGCCCGCGGCGCGCTCGGTGAAGGAGACCCGCGCCGGGTTGTAGAGGAACACCTGACGGATGTTGCCGCCGGGCTCGCCGCCGTCCTTGTTGTTCTCGGGGTTGACGGTCCGCCACTGGTACGCGGGACCGCCGGCCGCCGTGATCGCCGCGGTGAACTTCGTCAGCGTCTGCTCGGCCGCGACGGTGCCGTCGTTCTTGGCGCCGTTGTCGTCCTGGATCTCCTCCAGGGCCACGACGTCGGGGGAGGCGAGGTTCTCGACGACGGCCTTGGCCAGCGCGTCGAACTTCTCCTGCGGGTCGCTCGGGTCGAGGTTCTCGACGTTGTACGTGGCCACCGCGAGCTCCTCGCCCGCCTGCGCCTTGGTCTTCTCGGGGGCCAGGGTGCCCGCCTTGACCGTGCCGAGCGTGCGGGCCACCAGGGTGTAGCCGCCGAACTGGTTGAAGTCCAGCGGGCCCTCGGTGGCGCCGGTCAGCTTGTCGCCGACGTTGGCCACGGGGAAGGGCTGCTGCGCGACGGGCGCGAGCTGCTGGATCTGGAGCCGGCCGGTGTTCTGGGACTCGTACGAACCGTAGATCGTGCCGCCGCGCTTGGCGGTGTTCTCCCAGCCCTTGACCGTGACCCACAGCTCCGAGTACGGGTCGGTGGCACCGACCACGCGCGACGTGCCGATCTTGACGTTCATGCCCTCGACGGACTCGTAGAAGTCCAGGGCGAAGCGCGAGGGCTCCAGGGTCAGGGCGTTGATGCTGCCGGCGGCGGCCGGGTCGCCCGCCGGGGCGTACGCGGCGGGCACCGTGTACTCGTTGATCGCGGTCGCGGCCGGCAGGGCGTTGCCCGAGGAGACCACGGTCACGACCGGCTTGGCGATCTGGGTCACGGACTGGTTGCCGGAGGAGACGCCGCCCGGGATGTACTCGCCGACCGTGCCGGTCACCTTGACGGCGTCGCCGACGGCGACGGTCGGCACCGAGCTGGTGAAGACGAACACGCCCTCGCTGGTGGCGGCGTCGTCGTCGGCGTCGGGGTCCTGGATCCAGAAGCCGCGCGAGCCGTACGTCCGCACGCCGGTGACGATGCCCTCGACGTCGGCGACCTGCTTGCCGTTGAGCGGGGATATGCGGGTGGTGCCCTGGATGTCGTGGATGCGTATCGGATCGGCGGACACGGCGCCTTCGGCCGCGTCGGCGGAGCCCGCGAGCAGGCCGGTGGCCAGCGCGGTGGCGACGAGGGCCGCGACGGCGGCGGAACGGGGATGCGAGGAGCGCATGGGCGGGAACTCCGGTGTGAGGGTGGGGGGAACGCCGGGAATTCCGGGGCTCCCGTACTGCTCAGTACATCTACGCGCGTCAATTTCCTGTGTGGACCGCAAAGTTGTCAAGGTCTCCGAGGAAGACGGCAGCTGACTGTGGGATGAACCAAGGGCGATGGCCCCTCGGGCATGCCCGAATTGCGTCTACGCTGGGTCGTCGCCGTACGACCCAACGGCCCCACCGCGACCGCGAGGAGAACCGCCCCATGTCCGCAGAGCCGCACCCCACACTGCCGCCGGTACGGCTGCACTCCGATGCGGAACTGGCCCGCGACGCCCTGGTCACCCCGCTGTTCGCGCACGCCGTGCGCCTCGCCCGCTGGGCCGGCCCCCACACCCGCGTGGACGTCGGCGGCGAACTGACCGCCGAACAGCTCGCCGAGGCGGCGGCCGTCCTGGGGCTCGACCCCGAGGGCGAGGAGGGCCCGGTGCTCGCGAGCCAGGCCTGGCGGGTGGCCGTGGACACCGGGCTGGTCGACGTGACCGGGCCGGACGAGGACGCGGGCGCCGCGGAGCACGAGACAGGCGAGGGCGCCGCGGACGGCGCGGAGCCGCGGTACGGCACCGCCGCCCCCGGCGAGGACCTGGCCCTGATCGCGGGCGGTGCGCCCGGCGATGTGCTCGACCTGTGGCTCGCGGCCCTGGACGCCGTCCTCGCGGACGCCGCCGTGCCCGACCTCGACGACCTCGTCGACGCGTTGGACGCGGGCGGCGACATCGACTTCGACCGGCTCGACTGGAACCCGCAGCGCGAGGCGGACTTCCTCGACGGGGTGCTCGCCAACCTCTACCTGCTCACCGTCGCCGAAGGAGGCTCCGGCGACAGCCCGGTGCCGCTGCCGGTGCTCGCCGCCTCGATGGTCGTCCCCGACGACATGGGCGACCCCACCGACGCCGTGCTCGAACAGGTCTCGGACGCGATGATGCGCCTCGACGACCAGTTCCGGCAGCTGGAGCCGATCGGGCTGGTCGAGTTCCGCCCGGTGGACGAGGCGCTCATGGCGGAGGCCGACGACGAGGAACTCCTCGCCGGGCAGGGTGACGGCACCGAGGAGGACGTGGCGCGGTACGGCATGGTCCGGCTGACGGCCCTCGGCCTGTACGGCATCCGGGCCCGGATGCTGGAGGCCGGGGTCGACGCCCCGGCCATCGGGGAACTGGCCGACAAGGGCGCCGACGCGCTGCTCGACGCGGTCTCCTTCTACCCGGAGGACGCGGCGCAGGCCGAGATCGAGCAGTGGCTGACCGGACGGGACCTGCCGACCGCGGTGGCCGAACTGCTGGCCGCGGCCCGCGGCGACGACGAGGGCGCGCCGCTGCGCCGACTGCGCTGCCAGCAGGCCCTCGCCCCGGCCGGCCCCGACGCCGAACCGGCGGTCCGGGCGGTCCTGGACGACCCGGAACTCGGGGGGCTCGCCCGGGTCTGGCTCGCCGAGCGCGGGGCGACGGACATCCCGGCGCCGGACGGGGCGATGGTGTTCTGGCTGACGGTCGACACGATCGCCGCTCAGCTCGCCGCCGACGGCGAGACGGAGGAACTCCCGCTGTTGATGCACACCCTGACCGAACATCACGCGGGCTTCTTCGAGCAGGTGTGGCGGGTGGAACACCCCGCCACGGCCTACGTGCTGGAGGCGATGGGGCGGCTGCACCCGGACAAGAAGACGGCGAAGGAATCCCGCAAGGCCGCCTTCAAGGCCCGCTCCCGACAGCCCTGACGGAAGGTCCCGGGGCGGGCGGTCCCGGGCGGTCCGGACGGGCGGGTCCGGTCGGTCCGGGGCGGGCGCGCGGCGATCGCGCGCCCGAGGGGGCCGCCCGGGGGTGCACAACGCGCCGATCCTGGGCTGGAGTTCGCCATTCCGGCCGGGCGTGAGGGGACGGTTCGCGTTCGGGGGTAGTTCAGCCGCCGTTCACGTGCGGGCGGGAGCGTGTGCGCCGACGACCGCACGACAGGCGCCCCACCTCCCCACCCCAGGAGATCCGATGCCGCTCACCCGTAGAGACTTCACCGCCCGCACCGTGATCGCCGGTGCCGGAGTCGCCCTCACCGGAACCGTCGGCGCCCTCGCCACCGCCCCCGGAGCGCTCGCGGCCGACGACGGCACGCGGCACGACGAGCAGGGCCGCCCCCACGGCCCCGGATACGGTCCGCTCGTGCCCGACCCGGCCGGAATCCTGGCCCTGCCCGCCGGATTCAGGTACCGCGTGATCACCCACAGCGGTGTCACCACGCTCGACTCGGGAGAGACCACCCCGTCCAACCACGACGGTACGGCCGCGTTCGAGGGACACCGGGGAGTCACCCTCCTTGTCAACAACCACGAGCTGAAGGGCCCGCGCACGGGCTGGGAGCGGCCCGTCCCGCTCGCGGAAGGCCTCGTCTACGACCCGGCCGCCGCCGGTGGCTGCACGGTCGTCGAGGTCCGGCGCGGCGGCGAGGTCGCCGAATGGGTGGGCATCGCCGGTACGTCGACCAACTGCGCGGGCGGAGCCACCCCCTGGGACACCTGGCTGACCTGCGAGGAGAACTCCGACCTCGCCGGCAAGAACGGCATGACCAAGGACCACGGCTATGTCTTCGAGGTGGACCCGCACGACCGGCGGGCCAACCGCGACCCCAGGCCCGTCAAGGCCTTCGGGCGCTATGACCACGAGGCCGTGGTCATCGACCCGCGCCACGGCCACGCGTACTTGACGGAGGACGCCTCCGGCCCCAACGGGCTGCTCTACCGCTGGACTCCGCCGCAGGGCTTCCGGCACGGGCGGGGCAGGCTCCGTACCCTCGCGCCGGACGCGGGCGTCCTCGCCGCCGCCAAGTGCTTCGACCGCAACGGCCGGTTCGTCGACGACCTCTCGCGCGCCACCGCGATCGGCACCGTGTACGGGGTGGACTGGGTGGAGGTGCCCGACCGCGACGCGCGGACCACGCCGGTGCGCAAGCAGTTCGCGGACACCGCGGTGACCCGGGGACGCAAGCTGGAGGGCATGTGGTGGGCCGACGGGGGCGCGTACTTCGTCTCCTCGTTCGCCCGCGCGGAGAGCCCGGGCACACCGCACGACGGCCAGGTGTGGTTCTACGACCCCAAGCGGCGCACGATCCGGCTCACCGTGCTGCTCGGTGTGAACGCCGACCCGTCGCAGGACGGCACCTACGACGGCCCCGACAACATCACCGTGTCCCCGTACGGAGGCCTGGTCATCGCGGAGGACGGGACGGGGCTCCAGCACCTGTTCGGCGCGACGGAATCGGGGCGCACCTACCCGCTGGCACGCAACGAGCTGAACATCGGGACGAACGAGGCGCCCGAATACTCGGAGTTCACCGGCGTGTGCTTCTCACCGGACGGGCGCACCCTCTACGCGAACATCCAGGACCCGGGCATCATGCTGGCCGTCACCGGGCCGTGGCGGCGCGCCCGCTGAGGCGAGGGCGCGGCCACGGCCGACGGCGCGCTACTGGGTCGCCGCGGTCTCCGAGCGGGAGGCGGCGGCCCATTCCTCCAGGAGGAATTCGTACGCGTCGGAGGGCCACTCACCGCCGACCCCGGTCTCGACGAGGTGCCGGATCGCCTCGTTCGCCTCTGCGGCGGACGGGCGGGCCGGACCCGCGGGCTGGAGTGTCTTGTGCATGGCTCAAGGCTACGGGCGGGCACTGACGATCACCGCCGATTTCGAGGTGGAATCGCTCACCCGAAACGGCTTTTGGTGGCACCATGTGCCCGCCCACCTGCTCAGAGTGCCTGCGAGGCGGGTTTGACCATGCCGCGCACTGTGCGGGACTTCACAAAGTCCCCGATGGCCGTCATCTCCCACTCACCGCTGAACTGCTTGATCAACTTGGCCATCATCACGCCGGTTTGGGGTTCGGCGCCCGTGAGGTCGAAGCGCACGAGCTCCTCTCCGCTCGCCGCGTCGATCAGACGGCAGTAGGCCTTCGCGACCTCGCTGAACTTCTGGCCGGAGAAGGAGTTGACCGTGAAGACCAGCCCCGTCGCCTCGGCGGGCAGCCGGCCGAGGTCCACGACGATCACCTCGTCGTCCCCGGCGCCCTCGCCGGTGAGGTTGTCGCCGGAGTGCTTGACGGCGCCGTTCAGGATGGACAGCTTGCCGAAGTAGCAGCTGTCGATGTGGTTGCGCTGGGGGCCGTACGCGATGACCGACGCGTCGAGGTCGATGTCGCGGCCGCGGAACGCGGGCTCCCAGCCGAGGCCCATCTTGACCTGGGAGAGCAACGGGCGGCCGCCCTTGACCAGGGAGACGGTCTGGTTCTTCTGGAGGTTGACCCGACCCTTGTCGAGGTTGATCTTCCCGGCGCCCGGGGCGGCCGCGGGCGGGGCGGCGGGTGCCGGTGCGGGCGTGGGGGCGCCCCAGGCCTGGGCGGGGGCCTGGGCGGCCGGGGTGGGCGTCGAACCCCCCAGCCAGGGGGAGGGCGGGTACTGGGTCGGCGGCGCGGCGGGCGGCGCCGGCGGAGCGGGGGGCGCCACAGGTGCGGCGGAGGCCGGGGGCGGCTCCTCGTCCACGGAGACCCCGAAGTCGGTGGCGATGCCGGCGAGGCCGTCGGCGTAGCCCTGGCCTACGGCGCGCACCTTCCACACGCCGCCGCGCAGGTAGACCTCGACGACGACGAGCGCGGTCTCGGAACCCAGCTGGGGCGGGGTGAAGGTGGCGATCACCGCTCCGCCGACGGCGTCCCGGACCGTGGCCGTGGGCTCGATGCCCTGGAAGGTCTGCCCGGCGGCATCCGGGCTGGCGGTGACCACGATCCGCTCGATGCCCGGCGGCACGGCGCCCGTGTCCACCGTGATCGAGTCGGGCGTCGACCCGCCTCCGGACCGGTGACTCACACCGGGGCCGGTCGGCTGGTTGTAGAAGATGAAGTCGGCGTCGGAACGCACCTTGCCGTCCGCGGCGAGGAGGAGTCCCGATACGTCGAGCCGCACCGGAGCAGCCACGTCCACCGTCACCCGGACGGTGTTGAGCGGCAGATTGGAACCAGGGGTCATAGCGGTCATGCCCGGAGAACGACCGGAGGTGCTTTGCCGTTCCCTTACCCTCGCGGGATATTTCCGGGGGCCGGGCCGGGCCGGTCGGGGGCCCGGTGGGGTCAGCGCTGGTTGCGGGGGTGGTTCCTGGCGGTGCGCTCGTTGCCGAACTTGTAGGCGCCCGTCCAGCGCGCCATCACCAGCTGCGCGTCGCCCGACTCCACCTCCAGCAGGAACTTCTCGGCGCGGCCACCCCTCAGGGAGCCCGCGGCCCGGCCCCGGTGCGTGATGACGACGGAGTCGCCCTGTCTCTCGTACGTGAATCCGTGCGGTTTCGGCATGACGCGCAGCCTGCCGGGCCGAGCACCGGGCGGGCAACGGATTATGCGGTGGCCGGGTGGCCGGGTGGCCGGGTGGCCGCATGGGCTGGTGGGGAGGCGGTTCGGTGGGCCTGTCGGCTCAGTGACCCGGCGTGCGGGCCTGCTCCCCGGTGACCCGGCGCGGCAGGCCCAGCGGGTTGGCCTCGCGCAGTTCCGCCGGCAGCAGGGCTTCCGGCACCGACTGGTAGGCCACCGGCCGCAGCCAGCGCTCGACGGCGGTGCCGCCGACCGACGTGGAGTGCGAGGTCGCCGCCGGGTACGGGCCGCCGTGGTGCTGGGCCGGAGCCACCGCGACACCGGTCGGCCAGCCGTTGACGACGATCCGTCCCGCAAGGCCGGTGACCTGCGCGATCAGTTCGCCGGCCGGTCCGGGCGCGCCCCCGGTCTCGGCGGTGGACAGCTGGAGGGTGGCGCTCAGGTTCCCGCCGAGCAGGCTCAGCACCCCGGCCGCCTCGTGCTGATCGGCGTACCGGACGACGACGGTCACCGGGCCGAAGCACTCCTCCAGCAGCACCTCGTGCGCGCCGCCTGCCAGGAGGCGCGCGGCGTCGACCGTCAGATAGCCCGCGCCGACGGTGTGCTCCCCGCCGGAACCGGGGGTCACGGGCGCGGTGACGCCGGGCAGGGCGGCCCGCTCGCCGACCCCGGCGACGAAGTTCTCCCGCATCCGGTGGTCCAGCAGCACGCCGGGTTCGGTCTCGCCGAGCGCCTTGGTGAGGGCGGAAGTCAGCCGGTCGCCGTCCCCACCCGCGGGGACCAGCACCAGCCCGGGCTTCACGCAGAACTGGCCGACCCCGAGGGTGACGGAAGCGGCGAGTCCGGCGCCGATCTCCTCGGCGCGCTCGGCGGCCGCCGCCGGGGTGACCACGACGGGGTTGAGGGAGCCGAGTTCGCCGTGGAAGGGGATGGGGACGGGCCGCGCGGCGGCCGCGTCGAACAGGGCCCGACCGCCCCGGATGGAACCGGTGAATCCGGCGGCGGCCACGAGCGGGTGGCGCACCAGTTCCAGGCCGGCCTCGAAGCCGTGGACCACCGCGACGACCTCCGCGGGCAACCCGACCGCGACCGCCGCCCGGCGCAGCAGGGACGCGCACAGCTCCGAGGTGGCCGGATGGTCGGGGTGGGCCTTGACCACGACCGGGCAACCGGCGGCCAGCGCGCTCGCGGTGTCCCCGCCGGGCACGGAGAAGGCGAGCGGGAAGTTGGAGGCGGCGTAGACCGCGACCACGCCCAGCGGCACCTTGTAGCGACGCAGGTCGGGGCGCGGCGGGCTCAACGCCGGGTCGGCGTGGTCGATGCGCACGTCGAGGTACGCGCCCTCGTCCACGGCATCGGCGAAGGCGCGCAGCTGGCCGGTGGTACGGGCGAGCTCGCCGGTGAGGCGGCCCGGGCCCAGCGCCGTCTCGGCGTCGGCCGCCTCGATGACGTGGGCGGCGGACTCGTCGAGCAGATCGGCCGCGGCGCGCAGGAACGCGACCCGCGCGGTGCGGTCCGTCAGCGCGGCCCGGGCGGCGTGCGCCGCGCGGACGGCCTCGTCCACCTCCCCGGGTGTGGCCTCCACCGCAACCTGCTCGCGCTGCTTCCCGGTGCGGGGGTCCACACTCCAGACTGGTGTTGCTCCCATGGCGCACTGCCTCCTGGATCTCCGCTGACCCGCGCGGCGGCGTTCAGTACTCTGAACGCCGTTCCGATGGATGAATGATCACATCCATCGTGGACTCTATTTCCGCGTCTTCCGGGTTGACAAGAGACAAGAGGGGCACGAAGGCGAATGACCACAGCTGAGTCCGCCGGGTCGGGGGGTGCGGAGCCGGGGGGTTCGGGCACGCACGCGGCCGTCAAGTCGGCGGTGCGCACGGTGCTGTTGCTGGAGCACTTCGCGGCGCGGCCGGGGCTGCACAGCCTCGCCGACATCCAGCACGACCTCTCCCTGCCGAAGTCCAGCCTCTACATGCTGCTGCGCACCCTGGTGAACCTGGGCTGGGTGGAGACGGACGCGACCGGCACGCGCTACGGCATAGGAGTACGGGCCCTGCTCGTCGGCAGCTCGTACATCGACGGCGACGAGGTGGTGGCGGCGGCCCGGCCCACCCTGGACCGGCTCTCCGACGACACGACGGAGACCATCCACCTGGCCCGCATGGACGGGACGAGCGTGGTGTACCTCGCCACCCGACAGTCCCGGCACCACCTGCGGCCGTTCACCCGGGTCGGGCGGCGGCTGCCGGTCCACTCCACGGCGCTCGGCAAGGCACTGTTGGCCACGCACACCGACGACGAGGTGCGACGGCTGCTCCCGCGACGGCTGGAGGCGGTCACCGAGCACACCATCACCGACCGCGACCGGCTCGTGGACGAGCTGGCGCTGGTACGGGAACAGGGCTACGCGGTGGACCGGGAGGAGAGCACGCTGGGGCTGCGTTGCTTCGGCGTGGCGGTGCCGTACCGGACGCCGGCGAGGGACGCGGTGAGCTGTTCGGTGCCGGTGGCGCGGCTGACGGACGGGCACGAGCAGCTGATCAAGGCGTCGTTGTTCGAGGCGCGGGACCGGCTGTCGGTGGTGACGCGGCGGATGTGACGTGGGGGGACGTGACGTGAGCGGTGTGACGTGAGGGGTGTGGCCTGGGGGGTGTGATGCGGGGCGGGTGGGTCGGCGGGCCGGGGTCGGGCGGCGGAATCGATGCGTCCTCCCCCGCGTGGGGGAGGAGGTTCCCCAATGAGGGGGAGGTGCGGCGGGGCGGCGCACGGGACCGTTGAGTCATGACCGGAGCAACCGTTCACCCGCAGCCACCGACCTCCGACCCGCAACCCTCCTCACCCGCACCCACGCCTGTGCCCGGATCCACGCCTGTGCCGGAATCCACGCCTGTGCCGGAATCCGGACCCGCACTGGGGGTCGGGCGGCGGATCCTGCGCGCGGTGGCGATCGCCGCCACCGTGCCGTATCTGACGCTCAAGTCCGCCTGGCTGGCGGGGAGTCACCTGGGCATACCCGACGGCAGTGACCTGCTCGGTCCGGGACTGATCCTCCCCCTGATGAATGCCCTCTCCCTGGTCATGGACTCGGGCGTGGTGCTGCTCGCCCTGGTCCTGACCCGTCCCCGGGGCCTGAGGGTGCCGGCCCGGCTGTTGACCGTCCCGGTCTTCGCCGCCACCGGACTGCTCACGCCGATCGTCCTCGGCTATCCCGGCCAACTACTCGTGGCGGCACTGGGATCGGGCCCGGACGCAGCCGAGCGCGCGGCCAGGGAGCCCTTCCTCGAACCCTGGGTGTTCAACGTCGTCTACCTGGGGTTCATCGTCCAGGCCGTGGCCCTGGCCGGGCTGTTCGTGCCCTACGCGCGGCAGCGCTGGGGCCGGCGGTGGCAGGGGCGCCTGGGCGAGCGGCTCCCGCCATCCACGGGGGTGGTGGCGGGAGCCGCGGCGGTCATGGCCCTGGCGGTGGCCGCCGCGTACGTGTACTGGGGCTTCGGCGGCACGGCCGGACAGAACCCGACGCAGATCGCGCGGTACTCCTCGGATTCGGGAGTGGTGTCCGTCGCCCACGCGATATGTGCCCTGGCCGCAGGGGCGGGTTCGGTGTGGCTGGCCCGGGGCGGGAGCAGACGGGCGCGGGGGCCGTTGGCCGTGGCCTGGATCGGTTCGTCCGCGACGCTGAGTTGGGGGATGTGGCTCGCCGTCGCCCTGCTGGGCGCAGGGTCGGGGCCGGACGAACGACCCACCGCCGCGACCGTTCTGCTCTACGCTGCCCAAATGATCATCGGACTGCTCGCCGTCACGGTTCTCACGCGGTTCCTCGCCGCCCGCCGCGCGGCCTGAAGCGACCGGCGGTGACACGCGTGCGGCCGGGGCGGTCGGGGTCCGGTGGGGTGATCGGGTCCAGCGGTTCGGCCCTGCGGTTCGGTCCGGTCCTGGGGTTCGGTTCGGTCCAGCGGTTCGGTTCGGCCTGTGGGGCGGTGGAGTCCGGTGGCTCGGTGGGAGGTTGTGGGGGTGTCGGGTTCGGGGCGTCGGTCGGGTCCGTGGGGCCGGTGGTTCGGGGCGCGGGCGCGGTTGCGGTGGGTGCACCAGATACTCGGCGGGGCCCTGCTGATGCCGTACTTCCTGCTGACCCAGGTGGTGGTCGGGGTGGTCGCGGGCGGGCGCAACACCCTCACCTCCCTCCCGCTGGCCCTGGCCGCCTACGGGGCGGCCCTGCCCCTCGCCGCCGCGACCGGGGCGTTCGGGTTGGTCCGGCCCATGTCGGTCGCCGCGGTGCGCGCCCTGTGCGGGGTGCCGGGGGAGGGGCTGGCGGAGGGCCCGGCCCGGTCCTGGTCGGCCCGGGCACGCGGTTCGGCCTGGTGGACCGCGCACCTGGGGGTGGGCGCGCTGGTCAGCGGGATGTGCCTGGCGTTGCCGCCGCTGGCGGTGGTGCTCATCGTGGCACCGTTCACGGACCCGTTGCGCCACTCCGACCTCGGGCTGTTCTGGCTCGACGGCGAGGCCCGGCCCTATACGGCTCCACTGCTCGGGGTGGCGCTGCTCGTCGGGCTCGGGTGGTGCGTCGCGGGCGCCGGGGCGCTGCTGGCCAGGCTGGCGCCGGTCCTGCTCGGCCCCACCCCGGCGGACCGGTTGGCGGTGGCCGAGGAGCGGGCCGCCGACCTGGCGGTGCGCAACCGGCTGGCCCGGGAGCTGCACGATGCGGTCGGGCACGCGCTGAGCGCCGTCACCCTCCAGGCGAGTGCGGCCCGGCTGGTCCTGGACCGTGACCCCGTGTTCGTCCGCGAGGCGCTGACCGCCATCGAGGAGACCACCCGGCGGACGGTCGGCGAGCTGGACGCGGTGCTCGGTCTCCTGCGCGAGGAGGGCGAGGGCGGCCCGCACGACCCGTCCGGGCCGGGCACGGAACCGGCCCCCACCCTCGCCGGCGACCTCGACGGGCTGCTGGCCCGCTCCCGGGCCGCCGGTACCCCGATCACCGCCCACCTGGACCCCGGGCGCGCCGGCGACTGGGCCCGACTCCCGGCGATCACCTCCCGCGAGGCCTACCGGATCGTCCAGGAGGGCCTGAGCAACGCCCTGCGCCACGGGGCCGGCGCCGTGGAACTGCGCATCGTGCTGCGCGACGGGGACGGCGAGCACGATCAGGGCCCGCATCCGCAACCGCACGGACACCGGGAACTGGAGATCACCATGACCAACCCGCCGGCCTCCGCCGCGAGCGGGGAGCGTGAGCGCCGGGCCACCGGAGGTCGGGGGCTCCGCGGGATCGGCGAGCGGGCCGCCCTCCTCGGCGGGGCCGTCGAGGCCGGCCCGTACGACGGCCTGTGGCGGCTGCGGGCCGTCCTGCCGCTGGGCGGGGGTGGGCGATGACCCGGCCCGCGCTGCGGATCGTGATCGCGGACGACGAGCGGATGGTGCGGACGGCCCTGCGGGTCATCCTGGAGGCCGAACCGGATCTGGAGGTCGTCGGCGAGGCCGGCTCCGGGGCGGAGGTCGTTCCGCTGGTCCGTTCGCTGGCGCCCGACGTGGTGCTGATGGACGTACGGATGCCCGAGATCGACGGCATCCGGGCCACGGAGCGGATCCTCGCCACCATGGCCGCCCCGCCTCGGATCGTGGTCGTCACCACCTTCGAGACCGACTCCTACGTCTACGAGGCGCTGCGCGCCGGCGCGGCCGGTTTCCTGTTGAAGCGGGCCGACCCCGACGAGCTGATCGGCGCGGTCCGGCTCGTCGGTCGCGGCGACTCGCTGCTCTTCCCGGCGGCCGTCCGGTCGCTGGCCGCCATGTACGCCCCCGCCCCGCACTCCGGCCCCCCGCACTCCGGCCCCCCGCACTCCCGCTCCCCGCACTCGGCCGCCGGCCCGCTCGGCGTGGCTCCGTGGGTGGCCCGGCTCACCGATCGGGAGGCCGACGTACTGCGCCTGATCGCCACCGGACTCTCCAACCACGAGATGAGCGAGCACCTGGGCGTCGGCCCGCAGACGATCAAGACGCACGTGGCCGCCGTCCTCGCGAAGACCGGCTCCCGGGACCGTACACAGGCGGTCATCGCGGCCTACGAGGGAGGCTTCCTCATGAGGAAACACTGAGAACCCCGCCACAATCGGGCCGGAGCGGAACGCCCGGAGCCGTTGACACGTCCTTCTTGAGGATGAACAAAACGATCAGGCGTGCGTCGGTCTTCTGTCTGCTTCTGGTGTTGGCCCTGCTGGTCCGCGTCACCTGGGTGCAGGCATACCAAGGCCAGGCCCTCGCAGACGACAAGAACAACCGACGGAACCTCATCGGGCAGTACGAGAACCCGTTGGGCAACATCATCGTGGGCGGGGAGGCGATCACCGGCTCCGTGAAGACGGGCGGCAAGGACTTCGGGTACAAGCGCACGTACACCGACGGTCCGCTCTACGCGCCGATCACCGGGTTCAGCTCCCAGGCGTTCGGCACGTCGATGTTGGAGGGTGTCTACAAGAACATCCTCAACGGCTCCGACAACCGCCTCAAGACGGTGATGGACACGCTCACGAACAAGCGGGCCGCCCCGGGCAACGTCCTGACCACCATCGACAAGGGTGTCCAGAAGGCCGCCTACGACGCGCTCCAGGGCAAGCAGGGCTCCGCCGTGGCCATCGACCCGGCGACCGGCGAGATCCTCGCCGTCGTGAACAATCCGTCGTTCGACCCCGGCCGCATCGCCGGAGCCAACGACACGAAGGCCTGGGCGGAACTGTCCGCCGAGAACGGCAAGGCCATGGAGAACAGCGCGCTGCGCAAGCCGCAGGCGCCCGGTTCCACCTTCAAGCTGGTCACCCTCGCGGCGGCCATCGAGAACGGCCTGGTCACGAGCATCGACCAGAACGCGTCCGTCCCGGGCAACTACACGATTCCCGGCACCACGACCAAGCTCAAGAGCGAGGTCCCGGACGAGATGTGCAACAACGTCTCGTCGCGCACCGCCCTGAGGCTGTCCTGCAACAACGTGTTCGCGGAGTTCGCGCACAAGCTGGGTCAGGACAAGATGCTGAAGATGGCCGAGAAGCTCGGCTTCAACGCGCAGATCGACACCCCGGTGCGGACGAACCCGCCGAGCAAGTACCCCTCGAAGAAGATGTCGGTCGACCAGGTCGCACAGACGGGTATCGGCCAATTCGACGTGCAGGCCACCCCGCTCCAGATGGCGATGGTGACCGCCGCGATCGAGAACGGCGGCAAGCTCGTCGGCCCGCACATGGTCTCCGAGGTCACGGACGCCAACGGCAACGTGCTGGAGAGCCTGAAGGACCCGAAGACCGACGAGGTCATGAGCGCCAAGACGGCGTCCATGCTCCAGGACGCCATGCGGACGGTCGCCACCGAGGGCGGCGGCAGGCCCGCCCAGGTCGCGGGCGCCGAGGTGGGCGGCAAGACCGGTACAGCGCAGCGCGGCGTGAACAACAGCCAGTCGCCGCTCGCCTGGTTCACCTCGTACGGGAAGGCGGGGGACCGGCAGATCGCCGTGGCGGTCGTCATCGAGAACTCGGACACGGACCGTTCCGAGATCGGCGGCGGCCGGCTCGCCGCGCCGATCGCGCAGAAGATGATGTCGACGTGGCTGAAGAAGTAGCCGCCTCGAACGCGTAGCCGACGCGCCGGGAACCGACACGGTTCCCGGCGCGTTTCCCTTCCCATGATCCGGACCGCGCTCCCCGCCGATCTCGACGCCATCGCCGCCCTCCACACCCGGGCCCGCTCCACCTACTACCGAGGTCGGGTCCCCGAGGCGGTCCACGGCGGGGACGAGGGGTTCGCGCGGACCCGCGAGGGCTGGTCCCGGGCCGGCGCCGAGGGCGGGGTGTTCTGCGCGGAGCGGGACGGGGTGCTCACGGGGGTCGCCGCGTTCCGCACCGCCGAGGGGCAGGCCACGCTCACCCAGCTGCACGTCGACCCCGACCACTGGCGGCAGGGCACCGGGGCGGCCCTGCACGCCGCCTGCCTGGACGTCTGGCGTCGGGCGGGCGTCGATCGGGTACGACTGGAGGTCTTCGAGCACAACCTGCGCGCCCAGGCCTTCTACGCCTCGCACGGTTGGCGCCCGGATCCCGCCGCCGACCGCTCCGGGTCCCACCTCACGCTCTGGCTGCGGGTCGCCGACGGCGCGGAGCCCCGGTCGAAGGCGGCCGGCGCACGGCCGTTGTCCGGGGAATGAGACGACTCCCAGGTTGGTTGAACCGGAAACCGCCGTGCCGCGAAGGGCGCGGCGCCCGTCGGCCGCGTCCCCCCACGAGGAGACCGGCCGGGTTCCCGAACACGGAGAGAAGAAGGAACATGCGCGTCGAGATCTGGAGCGACATCGCCTGCCCGTGGTGCTACATCGGCAAGGCCCGTTTCACGAAGGGGCTGGCCGAGTTCGCGCACCGCGACGAGGTGGAGATCGTCTTCCGGTCCTTCGAGCTCGACCCCGGCGGAGCCAAGGGCGTCGTGGCGCCCGTCGTGGAGATGCTGGCCAGGAAGTACGGCCGCACCCTCGACGAGGCGCGCGGCATGGAGGAGCACGTCGCGGCGAGCGCACGCGCGGAGGGGCTCACCTACCGGGTCGAGGGGCGTGACCACGGCAACACCTTCGACATCCACCGCCTGCTGCACCTGGCCGCCGCCCGAGGCCGCCAGGAAGAGCTCCTCGACCTCGCCTACCGCGCCAACTTCGCCGAGGAGCGCAGCGTCTTCGACCCCGAGGTGCTCCTCGCGCTGGCCGTGGAGGCCGGACTGGACGAGGCGGAGGCCCGTACGGTCCTCGCCGACTCCTCCGCCTACGCCGAGGCGGTACGGGCCGACGAGCGCGAGGCCGCCGAGCTGGGGGCCAACGCCGTCCCGTTCTTCGTCTTCGACCGTCGCTACGGAATCTCCGGCGGCCAGCCGGCCGAGGTGTTCACCCAGGCGCTGGAGCAGGCCTGGGCCGGCCGCGAGACCCTCGCACCCGTCGCCGCGGCCTCCGACGCGGAGGTCTGCGAACCCGACGGGGCCTGCGCCGTACCGAAGGCGTGAGCCCACCCACCTGAGGGGAACCTCGGGTGGGTGTCCGGAACCCGGTGATGGACTGGGGGGCGTTTGCCGCTCACAGTGGGTCCATGGACCTTCCCCTTGCCGAGGCCGTCCGGGCCGAGTTCGCGCACACCACCACCTACCTGAACACCGCGACCTGTTGCGTCCTCCCGCGTTCCGCGGTCGCGGAGGTACGGGCCCTGGCCGAGGCGGCCGGGGCCGGACTCCCCGCCGGATCCGGCGACTTCGACCGGGTGAACCGGGCACGGGACTCCTTCGCACGGCTGGTGGGGGTCCCGTCCGACCGGGTCGCCGTCGGCTCGACCGTGGCCGGCCACGTCGGTCTCGTCTCGGCCTCGCTCCCGGCCGGCGCCGAAGTGCTGTGCCCCGAGGGCGACTTCGCCTCGGTGATCAACCCGTTCGTGGTGCGCGCGGACCTCAAGGTCCGCTTCGCCCCGCTGGGGGCGATGGCCGAGGCCGTCGGCCCGGACACCGCGCTGGTCGCGCTGAGCGCCGTGCAGTCCTCCGACGGCCGCACGGCCGACCTCGCGGCGGTGCGCGCCGCCGCGGCCGCGCACGGCGCGCGGGTCCTGGTGGACGCCACCCAGGCCGCGGGATGGATGCCTTTCGACGCGTCGCCGTACGCCTACACGGTCACCGCCGGCTTCAAGTGGCTGCTCGGCTCGCGCGGGGTCTCGTACCTGACCGTCTCGCGGGAGGCCCAGGAGGGCCTCACCCCCCTGCACGCGGGCTGGGCCGCCGCCGGAGCGCCGGCGGACGCCACCTACGGGCCGATGTCCCGACCGGCCGACGGGGCGCGACGCTTCGACGAGTCCCCGGCCTTCCTCGCCTACCACGCCGCCGCGCCCTCGTTGGCGCTGCTGGAGCGGATCGGCCTCGCCGCCGTCCACGCCCACGACACCGCGCTGGCCTCCCGCTACCGGGCCGGCCTCGCCCGCATCGGCCACGAGCCCGTGCCGGGCGGCGCGCCCATCGTGTCCGTCCCGGGCCTGGCCGACCGGCAGCCCGCACTCCAGTCGGCCGGCATCGCCGTGGCGGCCCGCGCCGGTTCGCTGCGGGCCTCGTTCCACCTGTACAACACCGAGGCCGACGTCGACAGACTGCTGGACGTGCTCGCCGGCTGAAACCCACCGCGCCGCCGAACCGCCGCACCGAACCCGACCAGCCGCCGCACGTCCGGGTCCCGGTCCCCCTCGGGGGTCCGGGACCCGCGCCGTCACCAGGCCGCGGTCGCCGCCGCCACCGCCTCGGCCGGGTCGGCGGACAGTGCCGCGGCCAGGGCCGTCAACGAGCCCCGGACGACGGCCAGATCGGCCGCCGCACCGTAGTGGTTGACCCGGAGCATCTCCTCGGCCGGCGCCCCGCCGCCCGCCGCGAGCGGGACCGACGGGTCCACCGACAGCGCCTTGGCCACCACCGCCGACGCCCCGCGAACCCGCAGGGTGGTCGCCACCGGCGCGGCCTCCGCGGCCACCGTGACGTACGGGGCCACACCCAGGGCCGCCGCGCCGGCGCGGGTGGCTCGCGCCGCCGCCGCGTGCCGGGCCTCGACCGCGGTCAGGCCCTCGGCCGAGATCCGCTCCAGGCAGGCCTCCAGCGCGAGCATCTCCAACTGCGCCGGCGCGTGCGGCAGCGCCGTGCGACCGCCGTCGATCCAGCGTTCCTTCCAGTCCAGCAGCGACAGGTAGGAGCGGCGGGGCGCGGCAGGGTTCTCCGCGAACCGGGCCCACGCCCGCTCCGACACCGACACCATCGAGACGCCGGCCGGACCGCCCATCGCCTTCTGCGCGCCGATCACGCACAGGTCCACGCCCCACGCGTCCGGGAGCAGGGGCTCCGCGCCCACCGACGCCACCGCGTCCAGCATGAACAGCGCGCCGTGGGCCCGTACGACCTCACCGATCGCCGCGATCGGGTTGGTGTTCCCGGTGGCCGCCTCGGCGTGCACCAGCGAGACGAAGTCGATCTCCGGGTGCGCCTCCAGCGCCTCGGCGACCTGCGCGGCGGTCACCGCGGTGTCGTACGGCACGGCCAGGTCCACCACGGTTGCCCCGCCGTCGCGCAGCCAGTTGCCGAAGGTGGTCCCGTACGGCCCGGTCACGATGTTCAGCGCCGTCGAACCCGGCCTGGCCCCCGAGCGGATGCAGCCCTCCAGCGGCAGCAGCGCCTCGCCCTGGGTGATCACCACGTCCTGCCGGGTGTCGAGGAGTTCCGCGACCCCCCGCTCGATCGACGCGAAGCGCGCCGCGGTGAGCGGCGGAAGGTCCAGCAGGGGGTGGTTCACGGCGGTGCTCTCCTCGTCCGGGGTTACCGGTCGAGCCTACCGAGCACCCGCGTAGGGTGCCGACATGAGCGATGTGAGCGGTCCGGGCGATGTGCTGCACGTGAGGGGACGGGTCCTCGTGGGGCCCGACGACGTACGCGACGAACTGTGGGTCGTCGGCGGCCGGATCTCGTACGAGCGCCCGCGCGGCGCCCGCGACGTCACCGAGGTCTCCGGCTGGGCGCTGCCGGGCCTGGTCGACGCGCACTGCCACGTGGGGCTCGACGCGCACGGGCCCGTGGACGCCGCCACGGCCGAGGTGCAGGCACTCGCCGACCGGGACGCCGGAACCCTCCTGATCCGCGACGCCGGATCCCCCTCCGACACCCGCTGGATCGACGACCGCGAGGACCTCCCGAAGATCATCCGGGCGGGCAGGCACATCGCCCGCACCCGCCGCTACATCCGCAACTACGCCCACGAGATCGAGCCGGCCGACCTCGTCGAGTACGTCGGCCGCGAGGCGCTGCGCGGCGACGGCTGGGTGAAGCTCGTCGGCGACTGGATCGACCGCGACGCCGGTGACCTGACGGCCTGTTGGCCGCGCGCCGAGGTCGAGGCGGCCATCGCGGAGGCCCACCGCCTCGGCGCCCGGGTCACCGCGCACTGTTTCGCGGAGGACTCGTTGCGCGATCTGGTCGAGGCGGGCATCGACTGCGTCGAGCACGCCACGGGCCTGACCGAGGACACCATCCCGCTGTTCGCGGAACGCGGGGTGGCGATCGTGCCGACCCTCGTGAACATCGCGACGTTCCCGAAGCTGGCGGCGGGCGGTGACGCCAAGTTCCCGCGCTGGTCCGCGCACATGCGCCGGCTCCACGAGCGCCGCTACGACACCGTCCGGGCCGCCTACGACGCCGGCGTCCCGGTGTACGTGGGCACCGACGCGGGGGGCTCCCTGCCGCACGGCCTGGTCGCCGCCGAGGTGGCGGAGCTGGTGAAGGCCGGAATCCCGCCGCTGGAGGCCCTGTCGGCGACCGCCTGGGCGGCGCGGGAGTGGCTCGGCAGGCCCGGTCTGGTCGAGGGGGCGCCGGCGGACCTCGTGGTCTACGCGTCCGACCCACGCGCCGACGTACGGGCGTTGGCGCAGCCACTGCGGGTCGTGGTCGACGGGAAGGTCCGCGCCTGAGCCCTGCCCCGTGGAGCGCGGTTGACCGGGCGTGACATCGCGGGCCCGGCCGTCGTTAGGAGTGCCTGATCGGGGCATCGGGACGCCGGCGGAGGGAAACTTCCGTTCCTCCGGAGTCCTTCTGGGCCCTCCTGAGGCGTAAAGAATCGAAAGCGTGCGTGAAAACCACCCGTTGGGGTGAACTCACGCCAGGTTGCCGCCCGTTCACCCACAGTGCGTAAAGATTCCGAGGGTCGAGGCCGTCGGCGCGCGCAATGTCCCCCATTGGCGGCGCGACGGCACCCATCTCCCCGGGGGTTCCACCATCTTGAACAGCAACACCTTCCGCATGCCCGCGGCCGCCCTGCTCGCGACGGGGGCGGTGGCCCTGCTCACCGCGCCGCCCGCCTTCGCCACGGGCGGCGGCGCCGGGAGCGAAGGCAGGGCCGGAGCCGTCGTCCTGCGGGCCGGACTGGACGTGGGCCTGCTCAACAAGAGCGTGCACGTCCCGCTGAAGACCACGCTCAACGAGGTCAGCGCCCCGGCCGCCGCCGAGAAGACCGTGCTCTCCGTGGCCCTCGACGGGGTCGACGAGGGCAAGCCGGTGAGCGTGCTGCGGGCCGAGGTCGCCACCTCCAAGGCGACCGCCGACAAGAAGCGCGCCGAGGCCGAGGTCAACCTGGCCAAGGCCAAGGTCCACGTCCCCGGTCTGCCGCTGCTCTCCCTCATCCAGGTCGAGAAGGTCACCTCCAAGGCGGTGTGCGAGGCCGGCAAGAAGCCGGTGGCGAGCGCGAACGTCCTGGGCAACGTCACCGTCCTCGGCAAGAAGGTCACCCTCACCGCGGGCGGCCCCACCAAGGTGGAGGTGCCGAAGGTCGGGCTGGTGAGCCTGGAGCTGTCCGGTACGGAGACCACCTCCACCACGGCCGCCGCCGCCGCGCTCCGGCTGAAGGTGTCGGTGAACCCGCTGGACCTGAACGTCGCACAGGTCGAGGGCGACATCGTGTTGGCGGAGGCGCGCTGCGAGTCCCCGTCCGGTCCGGGTCCGGGGCCGAGCGCCTCCGCCCCCGCCCGGCCCGACGTCAAGCCGCAGGCCGCCACCGGCTCCAACGTCACCGTCTCCGAGCCCGCCGCCACCCCCGCCGGCGCGAGCAACCTCGCCGAGACCGGGGCGGCTTCGGTGACCCCCTGGGTGGCCGGCGGGGCACTGCTCCTGCTCGGCATCGGGGCGGGCGCGCTCGTCGTGACCCGGCGCGGCCGGGCGACCCCGTAGCGGCAAGCGCCGGCGGGCGACGGCGGACGGCCGCGGCCGGGCTCAGCGGGTGGCGTGCTCCAGTCCCTGGGCATGCGCGCCGCGCGAGGCCACGGCCGCGGTGATCTGCCGGTCGACGGCGGCGTACCGGCTCTTGTCGGCCGCGGACAGGGTGTCGTCGCCGGCGGCGCAGGAGGTGCAGACGACTCGGAACGGCGGGGTCATGTCCGAGTACTGCGTCAGGTACTCGGCCTTCACCACCTCCCAGCGCCCCGGCCGGCCCTTCGCCGGCGAGAAGGTGAAGCGGGGGATCGAGGACATGTTGCCGCGCGCCTTCTCGGCCTCGTAGAAGCTGGCCACCTGGTCGCCCATGCCGAAGACCACCCAGGTGCCGTTGATCTTCTCGTAGGGCTGCGGGACGTGGTTGTGCGTGCCGAGGATCAGATCGATGTCGGGGAGGCCGTCGGCGCCGCGCGACGCGGTCAGGGCCTGCGCCAGCTCCCGCTGCTGCTGGTCGGGCGCCGTCTGCCATTCCGTGCCCCAGTGGACGCTCAGGACGACGACGTTCGCGCCCGCCGCCCGCGCCGCGCGGGCGTCGGCGATGATCCGCGCCTTGTCGATCAGGTTGACGGACCAGGGCTTGCCGGCCGGGATCGGGATGCCGTTCGTCCCGTACGTGTAGTCCAACTGGGCGATCTGCGCGCCGCCCGCCCGCACGAGCGCGGGGGCCTTCGCCTCGTCGGCGCTGCGGCCCGATCCGACGTGCTTGATGCCGACCCGGTCGAGGTGGTCGAGGGTGCGGACGAGACCGTCGTAGCCGTCGTCGAGCGTGTGGTTGGAGCCGGTCGAGCAACTGTCGTACCCGGCGTCCTTGAGGCCGTCGGCCAACTCGTGGGGCGCCTTGAAGGCGGGGTAGCCCGTGTAGGGGCCGCCGGGGCGCCCGTAGGGTATCTCGTGGTGGCATATCGCCAGGTCGGCGGCGGATATCAGGGGCTTGACCCCCGCGAGGATCTTCTGGAAGTCGTGGGCCCGGCCGGTGCCCTCGGCGTCGTCGGCCGCCCGCTGGATGATCGACGGGTACGGGATGATGTCGCCGGTCGCCACCAGGGTGAACGGCGTCCCGGCCGGCGCCGGCGCCGCACCGGTGGGCTTCGCGCCCAGCCGCTGCTCCGTGGCCGGCTTCGCCCCGCCGCCCCCGCCCCTCAGGTGCGGCACGGCGTAGACCGCGCCGCCCACGACTGCCAACGCGGCCGCAGCGGCGCCCATCTTGGCGACTGCCCTCATTCTCGAACCCCCGGTTTCACGCACGACTGACGCTCTGATCCTCGCTCACCCCAAGCCCCCACGCCACGGCCGCCCTGCCCCCCGGCCGCGGCCCCGGTCCGGCCGCCGTGCTCAGCTCAGTCCGTGCTCAGCCCGTGGTCCGCGTCGTCAGGGCGAGCGCGTGGTCAGGGCGAGCGCGTGGTCCAGGGCCTGGAGGAGACGGCCCGTCGTGGCGCGGTCCCGCACCGCCAGCCGCAGCCACGAGGGGTCCAGCCCGGGGAAGGTGTCACCCCGCCGCACCGCGAAGCCCAGCGCGCGCAGCCGGGTACGGATCTCCGCCGCCCCGGCCACCTTGATCAGGACGAACGGCCCCTCCGCCACCCCCGCCACCGTGACCTCGTCGAACTCCGCGAGCCCGGCCAGCAGATGGGCCCGGTCCACCGCGATCCGCCGCGCGGCCGCCTCGGCCTCGGCCAGTGCCGCCGGAGCCACACAGGCCTCCGCCGCCACCAGCGCCGGAGTGGACACCGGCCACAGCGGTTGCGCCGCCGCGAGCTTCGCGATCACCGAGGGCTCCGCCAGCACGTAGCCGATCCGCAGCCCCGCCAGCCCCCAGGTCTTGGTCAGGCTCCGCAGCACCACCAGTCCCGGCACGTCCATCCGCCCGGCCAGCGCCTCCCGTTCCCCCGGGACCGCGTCCATGAACGCCTCGTCGACCACCAGGGTCCGGCCCGGCCGGGCCAACTGCGCCAGGTCCGCCGCCGGGTGCAGGACCGACGTCGGGTTGGTCGGGTTCCCCACGATCACCAGGTCCGCGTCCTCGGGCACCTCGGCCGGGTCCAGCCGGAACCCGTCCTCCGCGCTCAGCACCACCCGTTCCACCCGGTGCCCGGCGTCCCGCAGGGCCGCCTCGGGCTCGGTGAACTGCGGATGCACCACCACGGGCCGTACGGCGCCCAGGGCCCGGGCGATCAGCACGAAGGCCTCCGCCGCGCCCGCCGTCAGCAGGACGCGCTCCACCGGCAGCCCGTGCCGGTCCGCGACGGCCGCGCGGGCCGCCCGGCCGTCCGGGTACGCGGCCAGGTCGCCGAGACAGTCGGCGATCCGCCGCCTGAGCCACTGCGGGGGCGTGTCCGTCCGTACGTTCACGGCCAGGTCCACCAGCGCCTCACCCGCGTCCAACACCTCGGCGTCCCCGTGGTGGCGCAGGTCGTGCGCCTGAGCGGTGGCCACGGCGCAGGTGGCGGCCATCGACCGGCGCTTGGGCACGAGGAGGTCCCCGCCCCCCGCGAGGGCGGCGGCCTCGGCCACCGAGGAGGTACCGGCCGCGTCGCGGACCGCGTCCGAGGGATGCGGCACCACGATGGCGGCCAGCCGCTCGGCGGAGTAGCCGACGAGCGGTACGCCGAAACGTTCCGCCGCCCCGGCGAGACCCGCCTCCGCCGTCTTCGACTCCACCGTGGCCAGCGCCGTCACCGACCCGGTGGCCAGCCCCGCGCCGCGCAGCGTCTCCTCGACCAGGGCGCAGACCTCCGCCACGGAGACCCCCGCGCGTCCGCCCACCCCCACCACCAGCGGCGTCACGTACTCACCCACGGGGTCCTCCCTCCGTCGTCACTCTCGACATCACATTCGTCAACACGCTGATGCCCGCCACCCGCGAGCGGAAGTGCGCCGGCCGCCCGCGCCCGGTATCCAGGGGCGCATGGCGGTGATCGTGGCGTTGGGCGCGTTCCTGATGACGCTGGCGGGCGGATGGACGGCGCAACGCGTCACGGACCGCCGCCACCTCGTGCTGGGCCTGGCCGGCGGGCTGATGCTCGGAGTCGTGGGCCTGGACCTGCTCCCGGAGGCGATGCACGCGGCCGGCCGGGAGGTCTTCGGCGTCCCGCTCGCCCTGCTGCTCTTCGTCACCGGCTTCCTCGTCGCGCACGTGGTGGAACGCCTGCTGGCCGTGCGGCAGCACGCGCACGGCGCCGCGGACGGGGACGGCGCCGGCGGCGAGCACGGCGGCCGGGTCCCCGAGGTCGGTCTCACCGCCGCCGCCGCGATGGTCGGCCACAGCCTCGCCGACGGAGTGGCCCTGGGCGCGGCCTTCCAGGTCGGCGGCGGCATGGGCGTGGCCGTGGCGCTGGCCGTCATCACCCACGACTTCGCCGACGGATTCAACACGTACACCCTGACCCGGCTCTACGGGAACGACCGCCGCAAGGCGCTGATGATGCTGTTCGCCGACGCGGTCGCGCCCGTCGTGGGCGCCGCGTCCACTCTGCTGTTCACCCTTCCGGAGGAACCGCTCGGAGCGTACCTGGGCTTCTTCGGCGGTGCCTTGCTGTACCTGGCCGCCGCCGAGATCCTCCCCGAGGCGCACCACAAGCACCCCGCCCTGTCCACGCTGATGTGCACGGTGGGCGGGGTGGCCGGGATCTGGCTCGTGGTCGGCCTCGCGGACTGAGACCACCGGCGCGCGGACCGAGGTCACCGGGCCGGCGCCGCGGCTTCCGCGAAGCGCCGGGCGGACCCGGCGAACCGCCGTGCGACGGCCGGGGCCGCCGCCCAGTGCGTGTGCAGATAGCTGGCGTGCACCCCGTCCCGCACGAACCCCTCGACGCGACGCTCGGGATGCGTGAACCCCCACGCGGGCGAGGCACCGGCGCCCGGCTCGATCACCGTGCGGTGGAACTCGTGCCCGCGCAACCTGGTCCCCGCCACGGCGAGCGAGCTGTCGGACACCGCCACCGCCTCGCGGTAGCCCAACGTCAGCCGCTCCGACATCCGGGCCCGCGCGTTCAGCACCCCGCACATCGGCTTGCCGTCCAACGACGCCCCGAGGTACAGCAGCCCGGCGCACTCCGCCGCCACCGGTCCGCCGGCCGCGGCGAAGGCGGCGACGGCCCCGCGCAGCGGCTCGTTGGCGGACAGCTCGGGCGCGTACACCTCGGGGAACCCGCCGCCGATCACCAGCCCGGCGGTCCCGTCGGGCAGCCGTTCGTCCCGCAGCGGATCGAAGGTGACGACGTCCGCCCCTGCGGCGGTGAGCAACTCCGCGTGCTCGGCGTACGAGAACGTGAACGCGGCCCCGCCCGCCACGGCGACCAGCGGCCGGCCGCCCCGCCCGGCCTCCGCGAGGCCGTCCGAGAGCGCCCCGCCCACCGCCGGGCCCGACGCCGACGCGATCGCCGCGCCGGCGTCCCACGCCTCGCCGTCCAGCGGCGGCGCGGTCCGGGCCAGGGCCATCAGCGCGTCCAGGTCACAGCCCGCCCGGACCTGGTCGGCGAGCGCCCCCACCGAGGACACCGCGTCGGCCCGGCGCTCGGCCACCGGTACCAGCCCCAGGTGCCGCGAGGGCGCCGCAACCTGCGGAGCGCGCCGCAGGACACCCAGAACCGGCATCCCGGCCTCCTCCAGGGCCTCCCGGAGCATGACCTCGTGCCGGTCTGAGCCGACCTTGTTGAGGATCACGCCCCCGAGCCGCACCTGCGGGTCGAACGAGGCGAAGCCGTGCACCAGCGCCGCCACCGACCGCGACTGCGAGGAGGCGTCCACGACCAGGACCACCGGCGCCCGCAGCAGCTTGGCGACCTGCGCCGTCGAGGCCAGCTCGCCGCGCCCCGCAGCCCCGTCGTACAGGCCCATCACGCCCTCGATCAGGGCCAGGTCGCACCCGGCCGCCCCGTGCGCGAAGAGCGGGGCGACCAGCTCCGGCCCGCACATGAAGGCGTCCAGGTTCCGCCCCGGCCGGCCGGTGGCCAGCGCGTGGTAACCCGGGTCGATGTAGTCGGGCCCGGCCTTGTGTGGGGACACGGCGAGGCCGCGTTCCGAGAAGGCCGCCATCAGGCCCGTCGCGACGGTGGTCTTGCCGCTGCCGGAGGACGGCGCGGCGATCACCAGGCGCGGTATGGGGAGCGATGTCACCACTCGATGCCCTTCTGGCCCTTCTGGCCGGCGTCCATGGGGTGCTTGACCTTGGTCATCTCGGTGACCAGGTCCGCGAACTCCACCAGCCTCTCCGGCGCGTTGCGACCCGTGATCACCACGTGCTGGGTGCCGGGACGGTTGCGCAGCACCTCGATCACCTCGTCCACGTCGATCCAGCCCCAGTGCATCGGGTACGCGAACTCGTCGAGCACGTACAGCCGGTGCGTCTCGGCGGCCAGATCGCGCTTGACCTGCTCCCAGCCTTCCTTGGCCGCCTGCTCGTTGTCGAGCTGCGCGTCACGCTGGACCCACGACCAGCCCTCGCCCATCTTGTGCCAGACGACGGAACCGCCCTCGCCCGAGGCGCCGAGCACCTTCAGCGCGTTCTCCTCGCCGACCTTCCACTTCGCCGACTTGACGAACTGGAACACCCCGATCGGCCAGCCCTGGTTCCAGGCGCGCAGCGCCAACCCGAAGGCCGCCGTCGACTTGCCCTTGCCGGGGCCTGTGTGGACGAAGACGAGGGGGCGGTTGCGACGCTGGCGCGTCGTGAGTCCGTCGTCCGGAACGACGGACGGCTGTCCCTGCGGCATTACGCGGCCCTCCTGTTGCCGGCGCCCTGCGGCGACCGGGCGGATTCCACCGATGTACGAACGTTCTTCACGAGCCCCGCCAGGCTGTCGGCCCGCAGCCCGTCGAGGCTGACCGCGGGCCCGCCCAGATCGGCGGCCAACACCCCGGCCAGGCCCAGCCGGACCGGCCCGCTCTCGCAGTCGACGACGACCGAGGTGACGCCCTCGGCGGCCAACAGCCGCGCCCCGCGCCCGGCCAACTCCCGCGCGTCGCCGCCCAGACCGCCGGCCGACGTGGCCCGCCCGTCGGTGACGACCACCAGCAGCGGCCGCCGCGAAGGGTCCCGCAGCCGCTCGATCCGCAGCACCTCGCGCGCCTTCAACAGACCGGCGGCCAGCGGTGTGCGGCCCCCGGTCGGCAGCTGCTCCAGCCGCGCGGCGGCCGCGTCCACCGAGGACGTCGGCGGCAACGCCAGCTCGGCGCCCGCACCCCGGAAGGTGATCAGACCGACCTTGTCCCGGCGCTGGTAGGCGTCCAGCAGCAGCGACAGCACGGCGCCCTTGACCGCGCTCATGCGCTGCCGGGCGGCCATCGAACCCGACGCGTCCACGACGAAGAGCACCAGGTTGCCCTCACGGCCCTCCCGGGTGGCCTGCCGCAGGTCGTCCTTGCGGACCACCAGCCCGCGCCCGCTGCGCCCGCGCGCCTTCTGGTGCGGGGCGGCGGCGTGCACGGTCGCGGCCAGGTGCAGCTTCGTCAGCTGCCCCCGGGGGCGCCGGGAGCCGGTGGTCCGGCCGTGCGCCGTCCGGGCACGGGAGCGGCGGCCGGCCGCGCCCTCGCCGAGCCCGGGCACGCTCAACATCTTGGTGCGGAACGGCTCGGAGGCCCGTACGGCGGCCTGCTCCGGGGCGCCGCCCCGCGGGGCCGGGGACCGCGGGTCCTCGGTGGACTCCGGCGCGTCGGGAGCCTCCCCGGCGTCAGGGGTCCCCCCGGTGTCGGGGGTCCCCGGCGCCTCGGGGGAGTCCGGTGCCTGGGGCTCCTCGTCCTGCGGCGCGCCGCCGCCGTCCGGCCCGCCGTCGTCCGGGCCCTCGTCGCCGGGGCCGCGGTCGTCCGGGCCCTCGGGTTCCGGTTCGGGTTCCGGTTCGTCGTCGGGGAACTCGTCCAGGATCCGGTCCAGCTTGTCCTCGTCGAGGCCGGGCGCGTCGAACGGGGCCCGGCGGCGGCGGTGGGGGAGCGCCAGCAGCGCGGCCTGCCGCACGTCCTCCTTGACCACGTCGGTCCGCCCGGCCCAGGCGGCCAGGGCCGTCGCCGTACGGGCCATCACGATGTCGGCGCGCATGCCGTCGACCTCGAAACCGGCGCAGGTGGCGGCGATCTGCAACAACGAGGTGTCACCGAGCACGACCCGCGGCAGCAGGGCCCGCGCGGCCACCACACGGGCGCGCACGTCGTGCTCGTCACCGGCCCAGCGGCTCGCGAACCCGGCGGGGTCGTCCTCGTACGCCAGCCGGCGGCGCACCACCTCGACGCGCTGCGCCGGCTCGCGCGACGCGGCGACCTCGACGGTCAGCCCGAACCGGTCCAGGAGCTGCGGGCGCAGCTCGCCCTCCTCCGGGTTCATCGTCCCGACGAGCAGGAACCGGGCCGCGTGCCGTACGGAGACGCCCTCGCGCTCGACGTACGAGGCGCCCATCGCGGCGGCGTCGAGCAGCACGTCCACCAGGTGGTCGTGGAGCAGGTTCACCTCGTCGACGTACAGGATCCCCCGGTGCGCGTCGGCCAACAGGCCGGGCTCGAAGGCCTTCACCCCCTCGGACAGGGCGCGTTCGATGTCGAGGGAGCCGACCAGACGGTCCTCGGAGGCGCCGACGGGCAGCTCGACCATCCGGGCCGGGCGCTCCCCGCCGGGACCCGCCTCGTGGGGTCCGTCGGGGCAGTCGGGGTCGGGCGCGGCGGGCGCGCACGAGAACCGGCAGCCGGGCACGACGTCCACCCGCGGCAGCAGCGCGGAGAGCGCGCGCACGGCGGTGGACTTCGCGGTCCCCTTCTCGCCGCGCACGAGCACGCCGCCGACCGCCGGGCTCACGGCGTTGAGGAGCAGGGCCAACCGCAGGTCGTCCTGCCCGACCACGGCCGAGAACGGAAAGTGGGCGCTGCTCATGAGACGGTCACTCCTTCGAGTGGCTTGCGATGGACATCGGTGCCGCCGGATCGGCGGCCCCTCGGATGTGCGGCCGGACCGGAGCCCGCGCCCCTCACGGGGCGCCCGGCGGCAGGAAGGGGAGGCCCGTCGGGGCCCCGCCCTCGATCAGCCGCATCAGCGCGTCGGTGTCGGCGTGTTCCTCGATCAGGTCGCCCAGCAGGTCGAGCTGTTCCTCGCGCAGCGCGCCGAACGAGGTGTCCGGCGCCGGGACGAAACGCCGCCCGGCCGCGGCCGCGACCTCCCGCAGGAACGCCCGGCGGAAGCCGTCCGACTCCAGCGAGCCGTGCCAGTGCGTTCCCCACACCTCGCCGACCCGGCAGCCGTCCAGGAAGGGGGTCCCGCCCAGCACCTCGGCCACGCCGTGGTGGATCTCGTACCCCGAGACCTCCTCGCCCAGCGCGGAGCCCACGGGCCGCGCCAGGGTCTTCTCCCGCGCGAAACGGACCCGTACCGGCAGCAGGCCGAGACCGTCGACGGCGCCCGCCCGGGACTCCACCTCGTCCTCGATGTGCTCGCCGAGCACCTGGAACCCGCCGCAGATCCCCAGGACCGGCCGCCCCTCGGCCGCCCGCGCGGCCAGCGCGTCGGCGAGACCGCGCTCCCGCAGCCACGCCAACGCCTTCACCGTGCCGCGGGTGCCCGGTACGACGACCAGGTCGGCGTCGACCAACTCCTCGGCCCGGTCCACGAACCGGACCACCACCCCCGGCTCCGCCGCGAGCGCGTCGACGTCCGTGAAGTTCGACATCAGCGGGACCGCGCAGACCGCGACGCGCAGCACGTCCGCGCCCACCGGCGGGGCCACCGCGGACTCGCGCACAGAGCCCCGCAGCGAGACCCGCAGGCCGTCCTCCTCGTCGATGCCCAGCCCGTGCCGGAACGGCAGCACGCCGTACGTTGCCCGACCGGTCAGCCCGCGCAGCATCTCCATGCCCGGCTCCAACAACGACACGTCGCCGCGGAACTTGTTCACCAGGTAGCCCGCGATCAGCGACTGGTCCTCGGGCGACAGCAGCGCCGTGGTCCCGAAGAACGACGCGAAGACCCCGCCCCGGTCGATGTCCCCGACCACGACCACGGGGAAGCGCGCGGCCCGCGCGATGCCCATGTTCACGATGTCGGTCCGGCGCAGGTTGATCTCGGCCGGACTGCCCGCCCCCTCGCAGATCACGGCGTCATACGTGCCCCGGAGCTGCTCCAGACAGTCCGTGACGACCCCGAGGAGCCGTTCCCGACCGCCCCCGTGCAGCTCCTTCCCGGTCGACGACCCGCCGGGCTCCCCGAAGAACCCGCGCGCGCTCATCTCGCCCACCGGCCTGCCCAGCAGCACCACCTGGCTGCTCTGGTCGCCGCCGGGCTTGAGCAGCACCGGGTTCATCAGCGCCGTCGGCTCCACGCGGGCGGCCTGGGCCTGCATGGCCTGGGCCCGCCCGATCTCGGCGCCCTCCCGCGTGACGAAGGAGTTCAACGACATGTTCTGGGCCTTGAACGGCGCGACCTTGACGCCCCGGCGGGTCAGCCAGCGACAGATGCCCGCCGTGACCACGCTCTTGCCCGCGTCCGAGGTCGTCCCGGCGACCAACAGACCGCCGCCCCGCCTGGTAGCCGTCACGCGCTTCCCTTCCCGAACCGACGCGACACCGCACACCGCAGTGCCACACACGTGGCCAGCGCCACCCACGTCACCCGACGCGACAGCCGTACGGCGCGTTCGATGTCCGCGACCTCCACCGGCCGGCCCGCGGCGCCGTTCAACACGGCCCGGTGCTCGACCCGCCCCCCGTACGCGAGGGTGCCGCCCAGCCGAACGCCCAGCGCGCCGGCGAAGGAGGCCTCCACCGGGCCCGCGTTCGGGCTCGGGTGCGCGGCGGCGTCGGCGCGCCAGGCCCGCACGGCTCCCCGCCGGTCGGGGCCGGCCAGTACCGCGGCCAGCGCCGTCAACCGGGCCCCCGGCCAGCCGGCCAGGTCGTCGAGCCGGGCGGAGGCCCAGCCGTAGCGCAGGTGGCGGGGCGACCTGTGGCCCACCATCGCGTCCAACGTGTTCACGGCGCGGAAGGCCAGCAGGCCGGGCACGCCGGCGACGGCGCCCCAGACCAGGGCCCCGACCACCGCGTCGGAGGTGTTCTCGGCGACGGACTCCACGACCGCGCGGGCCATCTGCTGATCGTCCAGGGCCTGCGGATCGCGCCCGCACAGGTGCGGCAGTCGGTCGCGGGCCACCTCGGTGTCCCCGGCGGAGAGCGCCCCGCCGATGGCACGGGCCTCCCGTCCGAGGGAGGTGCCGCCGACAACGGCCCAGGTCGCGACGGCGGTGAGGGCGACACGGGCGGCCGCGGGCCGGGAGCGCACGGCCCGTGAGCCCAGCGCGCCGAGCGCGGCCGCGCCCCCCACGCACACCAGGGCGTGCACGACGCCGCGGGCGCGGTCGTCGCGCCACAGGGCGCGTTCGACGGAGGCGGCGGCTCTTCCGAAGGCGGCCACGGGGTGCCCGCGGCGCGGATCCCCGAGGATCCGGTCGCCGATCAGGCCCGCCGTGACGCCGTACGCGAAAACGCGATCGGCACGCATGGTGGCAGGTATGTCCTCACTCAGGGTCCGCGCCCTGGTTCGACGTGTACGGCGGCGAGAGTTCCTGGCTCCCGGGGCGCACGGGCGGTGTGCGCTCCCCGGTGACAGTGGCGGGACCGCGCCGGATTCGCACCGGACTTCCTCTCCATGCCGCCGTATTGGCTCGGGCAGTCCACCACGGCCCAGGAACGCCCGTCAACTTGCTGTTGACCTGCGGTGAGTGTGGGGCGACGGCATGCGAAAGCTCCCCCCGGGACGGACCCGGAGGGAGCTTTCGGACGTGCGACGTCAGCTGACGATCAGGTAGATCCCGAAGGTCACGGCCGCCGCGCAGAGTGCGAAGCACGCGTACGCGCCGCTGCGGGCCAGGGTGGCGGCCCCGCCCTGCTCGGTGGCGGTCTCGTGCTTGGACAGGCCGACCAGACCCAGGGTGAAGAGGGCCACGAGGGCGACGGTGGCGGAGAGGCTGACCCCGAAGACGGAGCCGAGTGCTGCCCAGTCGATCTTCATACTGCGGATTCCTCTGTCGTTCTCGGGGGTCAGACCGCGGCGGCCGGAGCCGACGGGGTCGTCGGGGCCGCGGGAGCGGCGGCGGCCGGGATGGTGGCCCGGAGGTCGTCGTCCGCGGCGATCGCGGCCGCGGCGGCCGTGGTCGGCGGGACGGTGACGGCCGCGATGGCCGTGGTGACCACGCCGGCCTCCTCGGTCGCGACCTCGGAGCCGGCGGGCTCCGCGGCGGTGACGTTGTGGTGGTCGACGACCTGGCGGCGCGAGATGACCCAGATGGCGAAGCAGGACGCGACGAGGAAGACCGCGACGGCGGCGACGCCGATGTCACCGGTGCGCATGACCAGCTCGGCGCCCGCGGCGACGAGCGCGGCGGCCGGGAGGGTCAGGCCCCAGGCGATGAACATCCGGGTGGCGGTGGACCAGCGGACCACACCGCCCTTGCGACCCAGCCCCGCGCCCATGACCGCGCCGGAGCACGAGTGGGTGGTGGAGAGGGAGAAGCCGAGGTTCGAGGAGGCCAGGATGACGCTGGCGGCCGAGGTCTGGGCGGCGAAGCCCTGCTGCGGCTGCAGGTCGGTCAGGCCGCTGCCCATGGTGCGGATGATGCGCCAGCCGCCCAGGTAGGTGCCCATCGCGATGGCGAGACCGGCGGAGACGATGACCCAGACCGGCGGGTTGGACCCGGCGGGCAGGGCGTTCCCGGCGACGAGCGCCAGGGTGATGATGCCCATCGTCTTCTGCGCGTCGTTGGTGCCGTGCGCCAGCGAGACGAGACCCGCGGAGGTGATCTGACCGGCCCGGAAGCCCTTGGCCGAGGTCTTCGCGCCGAGGTTCTTGCCGACCTTGTACGAGAGCTTCGTGGCCAGCATGGCGGCGAAGCCGGCGACCAGCGGCGCGGCGATGGCGGGCAGCAGCACCTTGGTGACGATCACACCGCCGTTGACGGCGTCGAGACCGGCCGAGGCGACGGCCGCGCCGATCAGGCCGCCCATCAGGGCGTGCGAGGAGCTGGAGGGCAGGCCGACCAGCCAGGTCACCAGGTTCCAGAGGATCGCGCCGACGAGCGCCGCGAAGATCACTTCGGGCTGGATGCCGCTCTCGTTGACGAGTCCGCTGGAGATCGTCTTGGCGACCTCCACCGACAGGAAGGCGCCGACCAGGTTCAGCACGGCGGACATGGCGACCGCGGTCTTGGGCTTGAGGGCGCCGGTCGAGATGGTGGTGGCCATCGCGTTGGCCGTGTCGTGGAAACCGTTCGTGAAGTCGAACACGAGAGCGGTGATGACCACGATCCCGAGGAGAAGCGTTATGTGCTCCATTTACCCAGACTTCTGTTTGACGTCAGTGGTTCGGCGACCGTAGGCAACCTGAGTGAACGGAAGATGAACTGGATGGGACCGGGTGGTGGATCACGCCACGGCTCGATCGGGTCGTATTTCCCGATTCCTTCGTAGATATATCGATTAATGCACGTCAGGGCGGGGTGAACACGCGGTCGGGCACGGGCGCTTCGGCCGGGCGAACACCCCTCCCGCGGGCCCCGAAGAGACCTACATCACTCCCGCACGCATCCCGGCGGCCGCGTTCCGCTCCCCGTTCCGTTCGGCCCGCCGACGAAGGCGGACGCATCCCCTCCGGTGGCCCGTCCGCCCTCGCGCGCCGAGACTGGAGCGGTGCGAACCGCCACGACGGCAGCGGCCGTCACCACGACCCTGATCGGTGCCGGCGCTGCCGCCGTCGCCGCCGGTCGGTACGCCGCCGACGCGGCCCTGCGAACCGAACCCGGCCGCCCGCTCCCCGGCGGCCCCCGGCTCAGCGTCCACTCCACCACCGCCGACCGCATCACCCTGACCCGCTCGCTCGCCTCCCTGCGCCCCGGCACGTACGGACTGGACGCGCCCGGGGTGCACGCGGTGGTCGGCCCCGTCGTCGCCGACGTCGCGCACGCCCCGGACACCGTCGTCCGGCGGCTCGTCGCCGTCACCCACGGCCGCCTCGAACCCGGAACCCGGGTCACCCTCACCCCCCAGGTGCACCTGGGCAACCCGCGCACCGCCCTCGGGCTCGACCACGCCGACGTGGACGTCCCCGGCGAGCTCGGCCCGCTGCCCGCCTGGTTCGTTCCCGCCGCCCGGGACACCTGGGTGATCACCGTGCACGGCCTCGGCGCCACCCGGGAACACCCGATGGTGGTCATGCCCTTCCTGCACCGCCACCACCTCCCCGTCCTCGACCTCGCCTACCGCGGCGACCTCGGCGCCCCCGCCTCCCCGGACGGCCTCGGCCACCTCGGCGAATCCGAATGGCGGGACCTCGACGCGGCCATCCGCTACGCCCTCCGCTACGGCGCCCGCCGCGTGATCCTGCACGGCTGGTCCACCGGGGCCGCCATGGCCCTGCGCGCCGTCGAACGGTCGGCGCTGGCCGGTCGGATCTCGGGGCTGGTGCTCGACTCCCCGGTGCTCGACTGGCACGCCACCCTGCGGGGCCTGACCGCCGCCCGACGCACCCCCGCACCCCTGATCCCGCTCGTCGTCCGGGCCGCCGAGGGCCGCGCCGGACTGCGGGCCGACCACCGCGCCCCGGGAGCGGACCCCGACGCGCTCCGCGTCCCCGTCCTGATCTTCCACGGCCCGGACGACGGGCTCGCCCCGTGGGAGCCGTCCCGCCGGCTCGCCGCCGCCCGACCCGACCTCGTCACCCTGCGCACCGTTCCCGACGCCCCGCACGGCGCGATGTGGAACGCCGATCCCGCCGGCTACGAGGAGGTGTTGCGCCGCTTCCTCACCCCCCTCATGTGACGGGCGTGTGCAGGACGGGACACGGCGGGCGGTTTGTTCCGTTCCATCCCCCCGCCGGCCGGCGGTAACGACCGGTTCCGTTTGGGCTTTCGGCCAGTGACGGGCGAGACTGCTTCCGTGACGTCCCGAAAGCCTGATGAGCAGTTGGCTCGCGACTCCAGACTCCGACTCGTCTCCCCGCGTTCCGTGGCCGCGGCCCGCAAGGCGGTGACCGACCGAAGGACCCGACCCGCCCCCCGGCCTCCGGCGGGCACACCCGCCACGGCCGACCTCGCGAACAGGGCCCGGGCCTCCCTCGCCGACGCGGTGCGCCTGGCCCGCTGGGCCGAGCTGCACCTCGGGGCGGGCGACGGCGGCCGGCCCGCACCGGCGGCGGGGCTCTCGACCGCCGACGTCGAACGGGCCGCGGCGGAACTGAACCTGACCCACGGCCAGATCAGGGTCGGCTGGGACCGCTCCAGACTCGCCGGTCTCGTCGAGGTGCACGGCGGCGACGCCCGGCCGGGCTGGCGGCTGCGCGCCTGGGACCGCGACGACACGGCCGTGCTGCGCGGCTGGGTCGCCCTCTTCGACGCCTGGTCCCTCGTCCACCCGGCCCCCGCCGACATCGCCCCCGCCGTGGTCGCGGAAGTCGTCGAGGCCATGCCCCAACTGCTCTCGCTGCTCCAGCTGTCCGCCGGCCCGGTGACCGTCCCGGACCTGCTGGACCTGCTGGGCCAGCGCGTCACCGAACTGCGCGACGAGCGCTGCGAAGTGCCCTACGGGACCTGCGCGAACGGCGGCCCGGACGGGACGACGGCCGGCTCGGCGACCGCCCAGGCGGCCCTCCCGGCACAGGGCGCCCCCGCGGAGCCCGTCCCGCTCGCCCGGCTGCTGCGCTGGGCGCTCGGCGGCCTCGCCGCCGTGGACGCCGTCACCCTCGGCCCCGCACAGGCCGCCCTGACGCCGCTGGGCAGCTGGGCCGTCTGGGTCAAGCTGGAACAGATCTGCGTCGCCGCGCAGAGCCCCGCCGGGAACATCGAGCAGTCCGCCGCCGCGATGCTGCACGGCTGCGCCCGCCTCACCCCCGGGCCGGCCCGCGCCGAGTACCGGGCCTGGCTCGCCGCCCGCCCCGTCGGCCACGCCATCGGCGAACTCCTCCAGGCCGCCCGCGGCGAGGACGCCCTGACGCGCGGACTCGCCTTCGAGGCCCTGCGCGTCGTCGGCGCCCCCGCCGAGCCCGACGTCCGCGCCGCCGTACGGGAACCCGCGCTGCGCCCGTACGCCCTGCTCTGGCTCGCCGAGCACGACGGGGTGGACCCGGACGAGGCGCAGGACGTGCTCACCGCCGAGGAGTCGACCTGGCTCTGGGTGGACACGGCGGCGGCCATCGCCGACCACGGCGAGGCCGAACTGCTGGCCCGCCACCTCGACTCGGCGGTCCGCACCACGGTCCCGCGGCTGCTGGACGAGGTCCGCGCCGTCGGCCACCCGCGCACCGTGCAGGTCCTGGTCGCGCTGGCCGCGGCCCACCCCGACCCGGCCCTGGCCAAGGCGGTCCGGCGGGCCGCGTTCCAGGTCCACACCGGCGGGGCGTAGCCCCCGCACGACGAGGACGCGCCGCAGGGTCAGATCTGCGGCGCGTACGTCCCGAAGCTCCAGACGTTGCCCTCGGCGTCGCGCGCCATGTAGTCGCGCGATCCGTAGTCCTGGTCGGTGGGCTCCATCAGGATCTCCACCCCGTGCTCGACCGCTCTGCGGTGGTGGGCGTCCACGTCGTCGACGACCACGTACACCCCGGTCGGCCCGGCTTCCGCCATCACCTTGTCGAACTGGCCGCCGCGGCCCTTGCTGCCGAGCATCACCGCGCCGTTGCCGTAGGACAGTTCCGCGTGCATCACGGCCCCGTCCTCACCCTCGTACACCGCGACCTGCGTGAACCCGAACGCCTCCGTCAGCAGTTGGATGGCGGTCTTGGCGTCGCGGTAGAGCAGAGTCGGGTAGACGGACGGAACACCTGCCATGACGATCACTCCCTCTCGTGCAGTGCGCCTGCGTGCCTGGACGGGTCCGTGACCAACGGCCTGTCACCACCGGCATGTGACCCACGACACAGCATGGCAGGCGCCACCGACAGTCAGCGGAAGGTGTTGCACTGGGCCATGTCGCCCGTCCGGTAACCCTGGTAGAACCACTGCCGGCGCTGCTCGGCGCTGCCGTGCGTCCACGACTCGGGGGTGACCCGCCCCTGGAACTTCTCCTGGATCCGGTCGTCGCCGACCGCCGCCGCCGCGTCCAGACCGTCCTTGATGTCCTCGTCGGTCAGCCTGGTGATCAGCGGGCGTCCGGTGGACTCGTCCGGGGTGCGCGTCGCGTTGTGCGCCCACACCCCCGCGTGGCAGTCCGCCTGGAGCTCGACCTTGACCGCGTTGCTGTTCGCGCCCTGCCGGCCGTCCTGGGCCCGCTGGAGGGTGCCGGTCAGGTTCTGGATGTGGTGCCCGTACTCGTGGGCGACGACGTAGGCCTGGGCGAAGGGTCCGCCGGTGGCGCCGAACTTCGTCCGCAGCTCCTCGAAGAAGCCGAGGTCCAGGTAGACCTGCCGGTCGGAGGGGCAGTAGAAGGGGCCGACCGCGGAGGTGGCCGCGCCGCACGCGGTGTTCACCCGGCCGGTGAAGAACACCGTCGAGGCCGGGCTGTACTGCCCCCCGCGCTTTTGGAACTCCTGCTTCCAGAAGTCCTGGGTGCTGTTCACCACCGCGACGAGCCGGCAGTCCTCACGGGTGTTCGCGTCCTGCCCCGTGCGGCAGGCCTGCTGCACCTGGCTCGCGGAGGAGGAGGTGGCCACCGGCTCGGGATTGCCCTCGGTCAGCCCCAGCTGCTCGGGACCCACGCCGAAGAGCAACCCCATGATCAGTGCGATGAGGCCGACGATGCCGCCGCCGACCGTGGCCCTCCCGCCGGGGATGCGGCTGCCCCGCACGTCCTTGACCTCGGACGTATCCAGATTGGCGTTGTCGTCGAACTGCATGCCGCACCGCCCTCGATTCCTCGTGTCCGCCCCTGCGGCGAGTATCATCCCCTTCATCCTGATACGCGCCCCGGACGATCGGCGTGGGCCGTGCGCCGAACGGGGGACACGGGGGAGGGGCGCCGCCCGGGGCGATCGGGGCCGGGCGGCCCGAAAAGTGGTTGCGCGCCCCCGTTAGAATGTCTCCATGGCAAATCTCCTCGCGGATTAGCGGCGTCGGAAGTCCCGCGCGTCCTGCCCCCCTTCCGCCGTCCCCACCGCCCTGGAGTATTTCCGTGATCACCGCCACCGGCATCGAGCTGCGCGCCGGCGCCCGCATCCTCATCGAATCCGCCTCCTTCCGCGTCGCCAAGGGCGACCGCATCGGTCTGGTCGGCCGCAACGGGGCGGGCAAGACCACCCTCACCAAGTGCCTCGCGGGCGAGGGCCAGCCCGCCGGCGGCACGATCACCCGATCCGGTGAGGTCGGCTACCTGCCGCAGGACCCGCGCACCGGCGACCTCGACGTGCTGGCCCGCGACCGGATCCTCTCCGCGCGCGGCCTCGACGTGCTGATCAAGAAGATGCGGATGAACGAGGAGCGCATCGCCTCCGGCTCCGGCGGCACCCGCGACAAGGCGATGAAGCAGTACGAGCGCCAGGAGACCGAGTTCCTGACCAAGGGCGGCTACGCCGCCGAGGCGGAGGCCGCCACCATCTCGGCCGCCCTCGGCCTGCCCGACCGGGTCCTCGGCCAGCCGCTCCACACCCTCTCCGGTGGCCAGCGCCGCCGCGTCGAGCTCGCCCGCATCCTCTTCTCGGACGCCGACACCCTGCTCCTCGACGAGCCCACGAACCACCTCGACGCCGACTCCATCGTCTGGCTGCGCGACTACCTGAAGACCTACCGCGGCGGCTTCATCGTGATCTCCCACGACGTCGACCTGGTCGAGACCGTCGTCAACAAGGTCTTCTATCTGGACGCGAACCGCTCCCAGATCGACGTCTACAACATGGGCTGGAAGCTCTACCAGCAGCAGCGCGAGGCAGACGAGAAGCGCCGCAAGCGCGAGCGCCAGAACGCCGAGAAGAAGGCCGCGGCCCTGAACTCGCAGGCCGACAAGATGCGCGCCAAGGCCACCAAGACCGTCGCCGCGCAGAACATGGCCAAGCGCGCCGACCGGCTGCTCGCGGGCCTGGACGCCGTCCGCGTGTCCGACAAGGTCGCCAAGCTCCGCTTCCCGGACCCGGCGCCCTGCGGCAAGACCCCGCTCACCGCCGAGAGCCTGTCGAAGTCCTACGGGTCCCTGGAGATCTTCACCGACGTCGACCTGGCCATCGACAAGGGCTCCCGCGTGGTCATCCTCGGCCTCAACGGCGCCGGCAAGACCACGCTGCTGCGCCTGCTCTCGGGCACCGAGAAGCCGGACACCGGCACGGTCGTGCCCGGTCACGGCCTCAAGCTGGGCTACTACGCCCAGGAGCACGAGACCCTGGACCCGGAGCGCACGGTCCTGGAGAACATGCGCTCCTCCGCCCCCGACCTGGACCTGGTCGCCGTCCGCAAGACGCTCGGCTCGTTCCTGTTCTCCGGCGACGACGTGGACAAGCCCGCGGGCGTGCTCTCCGGCGGCGAGAAGACCCGGCTGGCCCTGGCCACGCTGGTCGTCTCCTCGGCGAACGTGCTGCTCCTCGACGAGCCCACGAACAACCTCGACCCGGCCAGCCGCGAGGAGATCCTGGGCGCGCTGCGCACGTACAAGGGCGCCGTCATCCTCGTCACGCACGACGAGGGCGCGGTCGAGGCCCTGGAGCCGGAGCGGATCATCCTGCTGCCGGACGGGGTCGAGGACCTGTGGGGCCCGGACTACCGGGACCTGGTCGCCCTCGCCTGATCGGCGTGTCGCGGGCCCGCCGAGCGGGTCCGGTTCGTTGATCCAGTGCGTTATGGATCATTCGGCCCACGCGTGATCCATCATCTGAGTGAGGCGGTCTCATACCGTCGCACGGTGTTCGACGGCTCCGGCCGTACCCGCTCGGGTACGCGGCCGGGGTCGTCGCCTTTTCCACGCCGGGCCTCTGACCTGCTGATTCCCCTCAGGGGTGAAGGAATGTGACGCAAGTCATGCAGCGGAAGAGAAGATTCCGTTCTGCCCCCGTGTCCACTCCTTGAGAAATGCCGTCGCACCGACCTTGCTGAATGGGTGGCCAGGAAGCGTGGGAGGGGTGATCATGAGAAGTCCAGAGCGCACTTCCCATGAGGAGGCACGGGTGGCCGAGACTCTGAAGAAGGGCAGCCGGGTAACCGGCGCCGCGCGCGACAAGCTCGCGGCAGACCTGAAGAGAAAATATGACTCCGGTGCGAGTATCCGGGCGCTGGCCGAAGAAACCGGCCGGTCGTACGGATTCGTCCATCGGATGCTCAGTGAGT
This sequence comes from Streptomyces sp. H27-H5, assembly GCF_026627505.1. Lineage (GTDB taxonomy): Bacteria > Actinomycetota > Actinomycetes > Streptomycetales > Streptomycetaceae > Streptomyces. Next base: position 116,385 of record NZ_JAPNLK010000006.1, read on the forward strand.
CCGGAGTCGTGCTGCGTGGTCGCGGTGGCGCGACGCGCGGCAAGAAGGCGGCCTCGGCCTGATCCGGCCGGAGACGCCCCACAGCTCCATGCGTGACGTTTGACGCTGCTCAAACGGTTCCGAGGCATGACGGTTCCTTCGGTGACCCCCCGGTCGGTCATATGGTCGGCTGGGTGGTTACTGTGCAGTCACTTAGGCCGGGCTCGCGGCCGACTACACACCGGAGGGCACCGACATGGCTCTGCTCGACAAGGACGGCGTACGGCTCACCGTCGACGACACGGTCGCCACGGTGACACTGACCAATCCGGCCAAGCGAAACGCTCAGTCCCCCGCGCTCTGGCGGGCGTTGACGGAGGCCGGACGGTCGTTGCCGGGCACCGTTCGGGTCGTCGTGCTGCGCGGCGAAGGCAAGTCCTTCTCCGCAGGGCTCGACCGTCAGGCGTTCACCCCTGAAGGCTTCGAGGGTGAGCCGTCCTTCCTCGATCTGGCGCGCGGTTCGGACGAACTGCTCGACAGCACCATCGCCGAGTACCAGGAGGCATTCACCTGGTGGCGCCGCAACGACATCATCTCCATCGCCGCCGTGCAGGGGCACGCGATCGGCGCCGGCTTCCAGCTCGCGCTCGCGTGCGACCTGCGGGTGGTCGCCGACGACGTCCAGTTCGCCATGCGCGAGACCAGCCTGGGACTGGTGCCCGACCTGGCCGGCACCCAGCCGCTGACCTCGCTCGTCGGCTATGCCCGCGCGCTGGAGATCTGCGCGACGGGCCGCTCCGTGCACGCCGAGGAGGCCGAGCGGGTGGGCCTCGCGAACCTGGTGGTCGCCGTCGACGAACTCGACGCGGCCGTCAAGGACCTGACCACCGCGCTGCTGGCCCCGCCGCGGGACGCGGTCATCGAGACCAAGGCCCTGCTCCGGGACGCCACGGCCCGCCCCTACGACGCCCAGCGCACCGCTGAGCGCGCCGCCCAGGCGCGTCGTCTGCGTGACCTGGCCGGGCTCTCCGACTGACCCCGAACCCCTCCACGCCCCGACGGGGCCCGGATCCCGCGCGCACCGGCGCCGCGCGCGCGGGGGCACCGGGCCCCGTCGGCATGGCCTCCCCCGCCGCCTCCCCTCGGGCCGGTCGGCGCCGGGTGGTTGGCGGCGGGGGAGGCGGGCAGACGGCCGGGGGGTGGATCGATCGGCCCAGTCCACGGCGCGCAGGGGCGCCTTCGCGCTTACCGTGGTCGGGAGTCCGCAAGCGCGAAGGGACACACGATGACCGAATCCACAGCAGGGGGTTCCCACCGGGACCCGGCCGAACGGGGCCGCACCAGCATCGCCGACGGGGTGGTCGAGAAGATCGCCGGACTGGCCGCCCGCGAGGTGGTCGGCGTCCACGCGATGGGCAGCGGCACCGGCCTCTCCCGCACCTTCGGAGCCGTCCGCGACCGCGTTCCCGGCGGGGCGAAAGCCTCCGTGTCCCGGGGCGTCAAGGCGGAGGTCGGCGAGGTTCAGACGGCCCTCGATCTGGAGATCGTCGTCGACTACGGCGTGTCGATCCGCGACGTTGCCCGAGCCGTACGTGAGAACGTCATCTCGGCGGTCGAGCGCATGACGGGCCTGGAGGTCGTCGAGGTCAACATCGCGGTCAGCGACGTCAAGCTGCCCGATGAGGAAGACGACGAGCCGGAATCCAGGCTCCACTAGCCGAGAGGAGCCCGCATGAGCATGGCGGTTGCCGGCCTGTTGGCCGGCATGGGAATGGGGTTCGCCGGCTACTTCGGCGGCTTCGGGGCCTTTCTGCTGGTCGCCGCCCTCGGCGCCATCGGATTCGTCGCCGGCCGTTTCTTCGACGGCGACCTCGAACTCGGCGACCTGTTCCGCCCACGCGACGACCGGCGCAGGTGAGGCCCCGATGAGCACCAGCACCCCGCGGGCCGTGCCGAGCAGGGTGCCCGCCGCCGAGCGGGGATCCACCCGGATCGCGGACCGGGTCGTCGCCAAGATCGCGGCGCAGGCCGCACGCGAGGCGCTCGTCGCCGAGGCGGACTGGGCGGCGCCCCCGCACGCCACCGTCACCGTCCACCACGACATCGCACGCGTCCGGGTGAGCCTGGAACTGCCCTACCCGTCCGACGTCGCCGCCCAGAGCGCGGCCGTCCGCCGCCGGGTGGCCGAACGCGTCGAGCAGTGCGCGTCCATGACGGTGCCGGAGGTGGCCGTCGAGGTCGAGCACCTGCACCCCGCGCACATCCGCCCGGCAGCCGCCGGGCGGGACCGGCGGCTGCGGTGACGGCCGATGCCCGCCGGTTCCGCTCCGCGCGCCGGATCCCGGCCGCGCTGACCGCGTTGGCCGTGCTGGGCGCGGCCGGAGTCCTCCTGTACGACCTGGCTGCCGTGCGCGCCCACCGGCCCGGCATGCGCTGGCGGCGGGAACTCGCCCTCCAACTGGAGCGGCACACCCCCGTCGACCCGGAGGTCCTGATCGGCGCCGGGGTACTGGCGCTGATCGGCGCGGTCCTGCTGGTACTGGCGGTCACCCCGGGGCTGCGCGGAATCCTGCAGATGCGCACCTCGGAGTCGGGGATGCGAGCCGGGCTGGGGCGCAAGGCGGCCGGGCTGGTCCTGCGCGACCGCGCCATGGAGGTGCCCGGGGTGAACACCGTGCGGGTCAAGGTGGGCCGGTCCCGCATCGGGGTAAGGGCCACCTCGCACTTCCGCGAACTGGACGAGGTACGGGCCGACCTGGACGCGGTACTCGCCGTCGGCATCGAGGAACTGGGCCTCGTGCACGAGCCGGGGCCCCGCGTACGGGTCAACCGGAAAGGGTGACGCGATGCTCGGCTCGGTCAACCGGGTGCTGCTGGCCATCATCGGAGCCGTGTTGCTGGCTGCCGGGATCTCGGTGATCACCGGGTCCTGGCCGCTGGGCGGCCGGCACGCGCCGTTGCTGACGGCGCAGGCCCGGCACCGGTACTGGCACGCGGACGGCTGGTGGTGGTGGGCGGTGATCGCCGGGCTGGGCCTGTGCGTACTGCTCGCCCTGTGGTGGCTGCTGGCACAACTGCGCAGGTCACGTCTGGACGCCGTGCTCGTGGACACCGGGGACGGGGCGTACGCGCTGCTGCGCGGGCGGGCGCTGGAGTCGGCGGTGGCCGCCGAGGCGGGGGCCCTGGACGGGGTCGCCCGCTGCCGGGTCGCACTGCGCGGGCGCCGGGAGACGCCAAGCCTGCGGGTCGCGCTGGAGCTGGAACCGCACGCGGTCCCCGCCGACGCGCTGGCCGGGCTCGCCGGGCCGGTCCTCGCCCACGCCCGGGCCTCGGCGGGCCTGCCCGAACTCCCCGCGGAGGCCCGGCTCAAGGTCGGCTCGCACCGGGCGGCCCGGGTCACCTGAGACCCGAGCCGCACCGGCCGAGGGGCGCGAGCCGTCGTCGGAAGCGGTCGTCAGAAGCCGTGGCGGGAGCCTCCGTCGACCGGCAGCATGACGCCCGTCAGGTACGAGGCCGCCGGGGACAGCAGGAAGGCCGCCGTGCGACCGAACTCCTCCGGGGTGCCGTAGCGCCGAAGCGGGATGCGGGACTCGTTCGTCTTCCTGGCGGCGTCCGCGTCGCCGGACAGGGCGTCCAGCTCCCGGACCCGGTCCGTGTCGATCCGGGCCGGCAGCAGCCCGACCACCCGGATCCCGCGCGGGCCCAGCTCCACCGACAGGGACTTCGCGAAGCCGGCCAGCCCCGGCCGCAGTCCGTTCGAGATCGTCAGCCCGGGGATCGGTTCGTGCACCGAGCCCGACAGCACGAACCCGATGACGCCGCCCTCGCCCAGCTCGGCCGCCGCGGCGCGCGCGAGCCGGACCGCGCCCAGGAAGACCGACTCGAAGGCGGCGGCCCACTGTTCGTCGGTGTTGTCCGCGGCCGTGCCCGGGGCCGGGCCGCCGACACTGATCAGGATGCCGTCGAGGCGCCCGAAGCGCTCCCGGGCCTCGGCGACGAGCCGGGCGGCCGCCGCGGGATCGGCGTTGTCCGCCGCCACTCCCACCGCGTTCGGGCCCAGGGAGGCGGCGGCCTCGGCCGCGCGCCCCGCGTCACGGCCGGTCAGTACGACTTTCGCGCCGTCGGCGGTCAGCTCGCGCGCGGAGGCGAAGCCCAGTCCGCGGGTGGCTCCGGTGACGACGTAGACACGGTCCTTCAGTCCAAGATCCATGCCCGACACGCTACGCCGAAGCGGGCACCGATTCCGAGGAGGCCTTCGCGGCCGCTTCCGCACGGTCACGCTTCTCCCGGCGCACCAGGATCACCCACCCCACCGGCACTCCGGCCGTGAACATCCACCACTGGATCGCGTACGCCATGTGCGCGCCGATCGAGTCGTGGTCGGGGTCGCCCACCGGCTCCGGGCTGCCGTTCGCCGGGACCGGCGCGGTGAGTTCCAGGTAGCCGCCGAGGACGGTCCGGCCCGTGTACTGCGCCTGCTGCGTGCTGTTGATCAGCATCACCTGGCGGTCCGGCAGCCCCTTGCGGTCCCTGATCCCGCTGTCGCCGCTCGTCTCGTCGGCCTTCAGCCGTCCGGTGACCGTGACCTCGCCCTTCGGTGCGGCCGGCACCGGCGGGTAGGCGCGCGCGTCGTCGCCGCCCGCCACCCAGCCGCGGTTGACCAGGACGACCCGGCCGTCGCTCAGCACCAGCGGGGTGATGACGTGGAAGCCGACCTTGTCGTCGTTGTTGGTCCGCCGACGGACCACGACCTCGTGCGCCGCGTCGTACGTGCCGGTGGCGGTGACCGCGCGCCAGTAGTCGGCCCGGGGGACGGTGTGACCGGGGGAGGTGAGCTCGGTGACGGGCACCGGCTTCCCGTAGAGGTTCCGCGCGATCAGCTCGTTCTGCGCCACCCGGTGCTCATGGCGGTGGAACTGCCAGAAGCCCAGCTTGATCATCGCGGGGATGAGGGCGAGGGCGATGAGGGTCAGGCACACCCACTGCCGGGTCAGTACAAAGCGGTACACGCCCTCGACGGTACCCCCAGCGGAGAAGACCCCGGCGGCCGGGTGGCCGTCCGGGGCCCGGACCGAGGGGATCGGGTGACGACGGGTCGGGGAGCGACGGAGGGTCAGACGTGATCGACGATGCCCGCCTTTCCGGCCGCACGGGCGCAGTGCGCCCCGCAGTACCACTGTCCCTCGACGTCTACGCCCTGCCCGATGATCTGGACCCGGCAGTGCTCGCAGATGGGCGCCATGCGGTGAATGGCGCAGGAGAAGCAGTCGAAGACGTGCACCGCGCCCTGCGCGTGCACCTCGAAAGACATCCCGTAATCGTTTCCGCAGACCTCACAACGTGCCATGCGCCACAGGGTGGAACCGGACGGGCGGACCGGGAAGGAGGGCGCCGGGCGAGTCGCCCGACGCTCACCCGTCTGCCGCAGCCACGTCCCGCAGCAGGTGCGTGAAGGCGGCCTCGTCGACCACCGGGGTGCCGAAGGACTTCGCCTTGACGGTCTTCGAGGTCGAGGAGTCGGGGTCGTTGGTGACGAGCAGGCTCGTGAGCCGCGACACACTCGTCGCGACGTGCAGGCCGGCCTCGATCGCCCGATCCTCCAGCAGCTCGCGGTCCACGGAGGTGTCCCCGGAGAACGCGATCCGCATGCCCTGCTTGAGGGGCTTGCCGTCCTCGAACCGTCCCGGATTGGGGTGCGGGCACGCGGGCCGCTTGCGGGAGGCCCGCCAACTGGTCGCGCCGAACGGCCCCTGGTAGCCGACCCGGGGGGCGGCCGGCGTGTCCGACCACTCCGTCAACGGCCGGCACTCCAGCAGGGGCAGCCGTACGTTGTCCCGCGCGGCCGCGTGCAGCGACGGACGGAAGGCCTCCGCGAGCACCCGGGCGTCGTCGAGCGCGTGGTGGGCGCGCTGCTGGACCACGCCGAAGTGCGCGGCGAGGGACTCCAGCTTGTGGTTGGGCAGCGGCAGGTTCAGTTCCTTCGACAGGGCGATGGTGCACAGCCGCTGACGGACGGGCGCCGTCGTGGCGGCCCGCGCGTACTCCCGGGCGATCATCTGCCAGTCGAAGATGGCGTTGTGGGCGACGAGGACACGGTCCGCGAGGCGACCCGCGAACTCCTCGGCGATGTCCTCGAAGAGCGGCGCGTCCTGGAGCATGGCGGTGGTGAGGCCATGGATCCAGACCGGGCCCGGATCCCTGCGCGGGTTGACCAGCGTGTACCAGTGGTCCTCCACGTTGCCCTGCGCGTCGAGCCGGTAGACGGCCGCGGACACTATCCGGTCGTCGCGCGCGAGCCCGGTGGTCTCCACGTCGACGACCGCGTACCCCTGTGGGTACGCGGTCGGCCACATCGTCTCTGCGGTCGTACGGTCGTCGAGCATGGTCACAGAGGATATCGGCCCCGACTGACACCCGTGGCCCCGACGGGGTACCCCGCCCTCGACCCGGCCCCCGGCGAGGTCAGCCGCCGCGAGCCGTTCGCGCCGGCGCCGGGTCCGGGGGCGGGTCCGACGGCGGGGACAGCAGGGCGCCCACGAGTGCCCGAACCGAGAGCAGGAACAGCCGTTCCGGGTCGGCCGGGCGGGCCAGCGCGCGGGCGAGCGCCGGGTCGTCGGGGGCGTCGGCGGGGTCCCAGAGCTCGCTCTCGGCGGGGGACTGGACGGGGGAGCGCTCGCGGTTGCGCTCGACGAGCAGGAAGCCGACGATCTGGAACTGGATCGCGCGGACCGCGTCGGCGGCCCGCGCCCCGCGCAGTCCGGCGGCGTGCACCTCGTGGACCAGGGCCTGTTGGGCGGGCAGGAACATCCGCTCGGTGAGCCCGCGTTCGTGGACCATCGCGATCAGGTGGGGGCGTTCGCGCAGTTCCCGGCGCAGGGTCCGGGCCACGGAGAGGATCCGGTCGGCCGGGGTGCGGGCGGCGCCGGTCCCCCCGGACGGGGGGCGGGGGAGGATCGCGCCCATGTCCCGGACGGTCCGCTCCACGAGGGCGTCGAGCAGTGATTCGCGGTTGCCGACGTGCCAGTAGATGGAGGTGACGGCCGTGCCCAGTTCGGCGGCGAGTTTGCGCATGGTGAGAGCCGCCGGGCCGTGCTGCTTGACCAGCGACGCGGCCGCCTCCAACACCTCCTCGCGGGTCAGCGAGTTTCGGGCCATGGGGCAGGCCGCCAATCTGTCGATCCGTCAGTTCTGTTGTGTACGTGGGTCTTTACCCTTCATCGTCGGCGGTGTAACTGTGTTACAGAGCCCCCGGGAAACCCGGCGAAGGGTGGTACACCCATGGCACGCGTACGGTACGGAGCGCGCACCGAGGCGGAGATCGCGGCGTCGCGCGAGAAGAGCTCGAAACTCCCGGACATCTGGTCCACCGGGGTGGTGGCCGTCTGGGAGAGCGACGCGGACGTGGTCGCGGCCGTCCTGCCGCCGCCGCTCAAGCCCGCCGAGCGGCCCCTCGTACGAGCCAACATCAGCAAGGTCGACCTGCCCGGCTACCCGCTCGGCGCCGGCTCGGTGGCCGTCGCCGCCCGCCACGGCGAGGTCGAGGGCTGGTACCCGCTCGTGATGCCGATGACGCACGAGCGGGCCCTGGTCGGCGGCCGCGAGGTGTTCGGGGAGCCGAAGAAGCTGGGCGAGGTCACCGTCGAGCGGGACGGGCTCGTCGTACGGGCCGCCCTCGCTCGGCACGGGATCGCCTTCGTCGAGGTGCGCGGGGCGGTGGACCGCGCCCTGCCCCTGCCCGCACCCGCCACCAAGACCGACTTCTACTTCAAGTTCCTGCCCGCCGTGGACGGTTCGGGCTTCGACGTCGAGCCCGTCCTCGTGCACTGCACCCGCAACGAGAAGGTCCGCAAACTGGAGCACGTCGCCGGTGACGTGGTGCTGCGCGAGTCGATGTTCGACCCGGTCGCGGATCTTCCCGTACGCCGTCTCGTGGAGATCACCATCGGTGAGAAGACCACCGACCAGCGGGGCAGGGTCGTCGAGCGGGTCAGCGCCCAAGCCCTGCTCCCGTACGTCCACCAGCGCTACGACGACCCGATGCAGATCCTGGACGGCCCCCCGGAAGGCAGCGTCTGACATGCGACTCGAACCGGGACAGGTGGCCGTCGTCACCGGCGCCGCGAGCGGCATCGGCCTCGCCATGGCCCGCCGCTTCGCCGCCGAGGGGCTGAGAGTGGTCCTCGCCGACGTGGAGGAGGGCGCCCTGCGCAAGGCCGCCGACGAACTGGCGGCCGACGGCGCGAAGGTCCTCGCCCGGACCGTCGACGTCAGCGACCGGGACTCCGTGCTCTCCCTCGCCGACGCGGCGTACGAGGCCTTCGGCGCCGTCCACGTGCTCTGCAACAACGCGGGCGTCGGCTCCGGCGCCGAAGGCCGCATGTGGGAGCACGAACCCAACGACTGGAAGTGGGCCTTCTCCGTCAACGTCTGGGGCGTCTTCCACGGGATCCAGGCCTTCGTCCCGCGCATGCTCGCCGGCGGCGCACCCGGCCACGTCGTCAACACGTCCTCCGGCGACGGCGGCATCGCCCCCCTTCCCACCGCCTCCGTCTACGCCGTCACCAAGGCGGCCGTGGTCACCATGACCGAGTCGCTCTACGCCCACCTCAAGGCGGAGGGCGCCCACGTCGGGGCCTCCGTCCTCTTCCCCGGACCGCACATGCTGCGCACCGGACTGTGGGAATCGCACCGCAACCGGCCCGACCGCTACGCGAAGGAGCGGCCGCGCAAGTCCCCGTACCGCAGCCTCGACCAGTACGAGACGGCGATGCGCGAGGCCGGCCAGGCGGTGGAGTTCACGCCGGTCGAGGAGGTCGCCGAGCACGTCGTCGAGGGCATCCTCGCCGACCGGTTCTGGATGCTCCCGGCCAGTGAGCACAGCGACCGGCAGATCCGCGCCCGGTCGCGGTCGATGCTCGACCGCGCCAACCCCGCCTACCTGGAAAGTTTCATCCTCGACTGAGGAGCGTTCGTCGTGAGCGACACCCCGTACGAAGACCCGTACCTGATCATCTCCTCCGACTGCCACGCGGGCCTGCCCACCGAGCAGTACCGCCCCTACCTCGACAGCGCCTTCCACCGCGAGTTCGACGAGTTCCTCGGTCAACGCGACGCGCGCCGCGAGGAGGCCACCCGCCTCGGCGTGCGCAACGAGGCCTTCGCCGAGAAGTGGTTCCACGACCACGAGGAAGGCCTCAAGGGCGGCTGGGACGTGGGCCGACGCCTGAAGGAACTCGACGGAGACGGCGTGGCCGCCGAGGTCGTCTTCCCCGACGCGGACGCCGTCGACAGCCAGACCGCCGCCCCCTTCGGCGTGGGCCTGGGCCTGTCCGGGGACCAGGACCCCGCACTGGGCATGGCGGGCGCGCGGGCGCACAACCGCTGGCTCGCCGAGTTCGTGTCCCAGAACCCCGAGCGCCACTGCGGCGTCGCCCTGCTGCCCATCACGGGCGAACCCGCCGAGGTGGTCGCGGAGATCCACCGGACCAAGGAGTCCGGGCTCGGCGCGTTGATGATCCCCTCGATGTGGGTGGACAAGGCGCCCTACCACGACCGCCGCTACGACCCGGTGTGGGCGGCGGCGGCCGAGACCGCGATGCCCGTCGTCACGCACTCGGGGGCCGCACCCCGCCACGAGTACGGCGACCACCTCGGCATCTACGTCTCCGAGGTCACCTGGTGGCCCTCGCGGCCCCTGTGGTTCCTCCTGTGGTCCGGGGTCTTCGAACGGCACCCCGGGCTGAGGTTCGGCATCGCCGAGTCCGGCTGCTGGTGGCTGCCCAACCAACTGTGGTTCATGGACCGGCTCTACCTCGGCGCGCACGGCGGCAAGAAACTGTCGCCCTTCGCCGAGCTGACGCGCCCGCCGAGCGAGTACCTCGACCGCCAGGTGTTCCTCTGCGCCACGAACACCAAGCGCCGCGAACTCGCCCAGCGTTACGAGATCGGCGTCGACAACATCCTGTGGGGCTCGGACTTCCCGCACCCCGAGGGGACCTGGCCGCACACCCGCACCTGGTTGAAGAACACCTTCCACGACATCCCCGTCGACGAGACCCGCCGCATGCTGGGCCTGGCCGCCGCAGACGTCTTCGGCTTCGACACGGCGCGGCTCGCCCCGCTCGCCCGCCGGATCGGCCCGACCCCGGCGGAGCTCGGCCAGTCCACCGACCAGGCCGCGGTGCGCGCCTCCTGGGCCCGCTCGCGGGAGGTGGGCCGGCACTGGCTCACCGGACACGACTTCCCGACGCTGGGGGTCTCGTGACCGCGCCGGCCGAGGACCGCTACACCGTCGTCTCGGCGGACTGCCACGCGGGCGCCGACCTGCTGGACTACAAGCCGTACCTGGAGAAGCGCCACCACGAGGAGTTCGACGCCTGGGCGTCCACCTACGTCAACCCGTACGAGGACCTCCTCGCGGACACCGCCGACCGGAACTGGAACTCCCGGCGCCGGCTCGCGGAACTCGAAGCCGACGGCATCGTCGCGGAAGTCCTCTTCCCGAACACGATCCCGCCCTTCTTCCCGACCGCCTCCCTGATGGCCCCGGCGCCCACCCGCGAGGAGTTCACCCTGCGCTGGGCGGGCCTGCGGGCCCACAACCGGTGGCTGGCCGACTTCTGCGACGACGCCCCGGGACGGCGCGCCGGCGTCACCCAGATCCTGCTGAACGACGTGGACGAGGCGGTGAAGGAGATCCGCCGCACCCGGGACGCCGGCCTGACCGGCGGGATCCTCCTGCCGGGCGCACCCCCGGGCAGCGGCATCCCCGAGCTGTACTCCGCCGCCTACGACCCCATCTGGGCGGTGTGCGACGAACTGGAGGTCCCGGTCAACCACCACGGCGGCTCGGCCTCGCCCCCGCTGGGGGACGAGCCGGCGGCCCGGGCGGTCTTCATGGTGGAGACCACCTGGTTCTCCCACCGCGCCCTGTGGCACCTGATCTTCGGCGGCGCCTTCCACCGGCACCCGGGCCTCAGGCTCGTCCTGACGGAACAGGGCTCCGGCTGGATCCCCGGCGTGATGGAGATGCTGGACTACTACCACGGCCGCCTGGTCGCCGCCTCGGCCACCGCGGAGGCCAAGTTCGGTGCGGGCCTGGCCCGGTCCATGGGCAAGGGCCCGAGCGAGGTGTGGCGGGACAACTGCTTCGTGGGGGCCAGCTTCATGCGCCCCCACGAGGTCCCGCTGCGCCACCGGATCGGCCTCGACAAGATCATGTGGGGCTCCGACTACCCCCACGACGAGGGCACCACCCCGTTCTCCCGCGAAGGCCTCCGCATCGCCTACGCGGGCCTGCCCCGCGAGGAGGTGGCCGCGATGGTCGGCGGGAACGCGGCCCGCGTCTACGGCTTCGACCTCGCCCGGCTGGACGCGGTCGCGGCCACGTGCGGCCCGCCGGTCTCGGAGGTCGCCGAGCCGCTGACGGAGATCCCCCCGGCCGCCACCAGTCCGGCCTTCGCCCGAGGGGGCTCGGTCCGGGTCTGGTGAACCGGCGGTCCCGCCGGAGCGGCTCAGTCCCTGCGGACGAGCCACTCCGGCGCGATCCGCTCCGCCCCGCTCACGTTCGTGCCCCGGTGCACCTCGACCACCAGGCCCTCCAGATCCGCGAGCGGCGACAGGTCCACCGTGCCCAGGCACTCGCTCAACACCAGCCGCCGCAGACCCCGGAACGCGCGCAACGGCTCCAACGTCCCCTCCAGCGCGCACCTGATCAGGGTCAGCCGGGTCAGCCGCTCGTACGGCAGGAGCGCCTCGATCGCCACCGGCGCGGCATGCCGGATCTGCAACCCGTCCAGGTCCGGCAGCGGCAGCTCCCGCGTCAACTGCCGGTACTGGCCGCTCCCGGCGATCGTCAGCGTCCGCACACCCGGCCACCGGTCGATCCCGTCCAGCGTCATCCGGCGGGCGCCCTGCCAGATGTGCAGCGCGGCCAGGGTCCCCGCCGCCGGGACGTCCCCGATCCGCCGCTGCTCCGGCTCGAACCCGATGACCAGGGAGCGCAGCCCCGCGACCCCGGCCAGCGGGGCCAGCGAGAGCCCGTCCCGCAGGTAGCCGAAGGCGAGGCTGTCCGCCGCCAGCTCGGTCACCACCTCGACACCGGTCACCTGCGGACAGTCCAACACCCCCAGGTGCCGCAGCGTCGGATGCCCCGCCAGCGGGGACAGGTCGGTCAGCCCCGGATTGCGGTGCATGACCAGCCACTCCAGGTCCCGCCGGTCCCGGATCGCCGGCGGGATCGGGCCGTCCCAGGTCAGATGGACCCGGTGGATGTGCCGCAACCGCTCGTAGGTCGCCAACTGCTCGGCCGTGCGCAGGTGCAGGTGGCCCTCGCGGACTGGCGCCCCGGACAGCACCGCGTCCGCGTACGCCTCGTTGGGGAAGCGCCCCCACGAGTCCGACAGCTCGTGCACCACCTCGTACCGGTCGTCCGACCGGAACCCCGCGATCACCTGGAGCGCCCGGTCCCCGCCGACCAGCGCGGCCGTCCGGATCGTCGCGGCCGCCTCGTCCTCGGTGAGGTCGGCGGGCTCCGGCAGCAGCTCCAGGACCAGTTCCCCCGCCTTGGCCAGCTCCTCGGCCTGCGCGGCCGACCGCGGCGGCAGCAGGTGCGCCGTACGGGTCTCCACCTCGTGCCACACCTCCGGGTCCAGCTCGGGGGCGTGCTCCAGGCAGGCCGCCGCCAGCAGCACCAGCCGACTGCGGTCCCGTTCGTTCTCGTCGGCCCGGCGCAGCAACTCCCGCAACAGATGCGCCCGTTCGTCGGGTCTGGCGTGGCCGACCGCCATCCGGAACACGTCGTCCCAGGTGTCCTCGTGCGCGTTGCGCACCAGCACGCCGAAGTCCCGTGACTCCACGGCCGCCTTCGCCCCCAGGTAGTCCTGGAAGACGCGGTGCACGAACTGCACGGAATCCGGGACCGGTTCCCGCAGTAGGCCGGAGCGGATCAGCAGGTGCCGGAACACCTTGCGCGCACTGCCCTGCGCCCGGACCTGCGGCATCGCGTCGAGCCACTCGCCGACCATTTCGATCGCCTCCTCGAAGGAGGCCACCAACTGCCCGTTGCGGATGAGCCAGTACGCCAGCCGCTGGAGCAGCACCGTCTGCTCGTCCCGGCTGAGGTAGACCCCCTCGACCCCCGCTATGTCCCGCTCGGTGTCCCGGCGGACCAGGAGCATGTCCAACGCGGCGTCGTACAGCTCCTTGCGGGCCCGCGGCAGGTGCATCCGGCGGTCCCGGTTCAGGGCGCACAGCAGGGCGCACATCAGCGGGTTGGTGGCCAGCCGGCCCAGGTCCCGGCGCGTGCTCACCGCCTGGATGAGCGACTTCTCGTACGTGTCGAGCTGCTCCCGCTCCTGCCCGGAGACGCCCTCCGCGCGGGCGGAGTCGTGCCAGTGCGTGATGAAGGCCCCGACGCCGTCCCGCTCCATGGGCAGCAGCGACAAGGGGGAGAAGCCGTGCCCGGTCAGCCAGTCCTCCGGGACGGCCGAGGGACGGGTGGTGATCACGAACCGGGCCGTGGGATAGGCGATGAGCAGGGCCCGGAGCCAGGTCTCCGTCCGGTCGCGCAGGCGGGGCGGGACCTCGTCCACCCCGTCGACCAGGACCAGCGCCCGCCCGGCGGAGAGGAGGGACTCCACCCAGCCGTCCGGGGCCCGCAGCGGCACCCCGGTCGCGCTCAGCCAGTCCTGCGGCATCGGCAGCCCCGCGGGGGAGTTGAAGGACCGCAGCGGCAGGACGAAGGGGACCAGGAGGTTCCAGTCCCGCAGGCCCGGGCCGAAGGTGCGGCGGGCCGAGTTCAGGGCCAGCCACTGCACGAGGGTGCTCTTGCCCGAGCCCGCCGGACCGCGCAGCAGCACCCGCTCGGAGGCACCCAGGGCCAGTTCGGTGCTCATCGGGGTGGCCCGGCCCGGCTCCTCCAGCTGCTCGCCGCTGACCGCCAGGCTGATGTACGCCCGGTCCAGCGGCCACTCCCGGCGGGCCTGGCTGAAGGTGAGCCCGAACAACTGGAGCCGCCCGTGCGCCTCGGCGATGTACCGGCCGTACCGCTCCTCGAAGGCGAGCGCCGCGCCGTCGCCGGTCTGCGCGAGTCGGTCCACCGCCCGGGCCAACTCGGCCATCCTGCGGACCAGTTCCACGTCCGCCCGGGCCGAGAAGCCCGGCAGGGTCGTCGCGTACTCCACCACGTGCGTGCAGCACAGTTCGACGAGCCGGCGGTGCACGGACTCCGCCGCGTCGCTCAGGCCCGCCGCGCGCGGCTCGGGGATCGCCGCCGCCAGGGCCGCCGGTCGCAGGTCCGCGGCGAAGAGGGCGTCCGCGTCCAGCCGGCCCACCGCGGCGAAGGTGTCGGCCACCGAGTCCACCACGGCCGACCGCTCGTGGTCCGGCAGCCGGGCCGTCTCCTCGCCCAAGCGGGAGGCCAGGGTGCGGGTCAGGCGACGGATCTCGGGGTCGCCCAGTTCCGTCGGTCGGCGCAGGCGGCCGGCGGGACGGGCGGGGTCGGCGGTCAGGCCGGCGCCGGGGGCCCGGGCGAGGAGGGACTTCAGCAGGGTGGTCGCCGCCGTGCCCGCGACCCGTAAGAGAACCGTCTCGAAACCTGTCATCCCCTCACCCTCCCCTTGACCCCGCCATCATCGCTCGAACCGTCGGTAACACCGATGGATACCGATCGGTAACAACCTCTAGCGGCAGCCCCGAGGCCCGCTCTATGGTGCGGACATGCCGAACCTGCCCGATGTCGTGCTGTGGTCCATACCAGCCTTCGTGCTGCTCACCGTCATCGAGGTGGTCAGTTACCGGCTCCATCCCGACGAGGATGCCGCCGGGTACGACACCAAGGACGCCGCCACGAGCATCACCATGGGGCTGGGCAGCATCGGCTTCGACCTGCTCTGGAAGATCCCGGTCGTCGCGGTCTTCACCGCCGTCTACGAACTCACCCCGCTGCGCGTGCCGTTCCTGTGGTGGACCGCCCTGCTGATGCTCCTCGTCCAGGACTTCCTGTACTACTGGCAGCACCGCCTCCACCACGTGATTCGCATCCTGTGGGCCTGCCACGTGGTCCACCACAGCAGCAAGCGGTTCAACCTCACCACCGCCCTGCGCCAGCCCTGGACCAGCGCCACCACCTGGTGGTTCTACCTGCCCATGGTGGCGCTCGGCGTCCACCCGGCGGCGATCCCGTTCTGCTACGGAATCAACCTGCTCTACCAGTTCTGGGTCCACACCGAGCGCATCGGGAAGCTGCCGCGGCCCTACGAGTACGTCTTCAACACCCCCTCCCACCACCGCGTCCACCACGCCTCGCAGGGCGGCTACCTGGACCGCAACTTCGGCGGCATCCTGATCATCTGGGACCGTGTGTTCGGGTCCTGGGTCGGGGAGACCGACCGGCCCGTCTACGGCCTCACCAAGAACATCGCCACCCACAACCCGCTGCGCGTGGCCACCCACGAATACGCCGCCATCGCCCGCGACGTACGCGCCGCCGGAAGTTGGAGCGAGCGCGCCGGCCGGGTCTTCCGCGGCCCCGGCTGGCAGCCCGCCGCGACCGCCGCCGCCCCGGGCTCCCCGGCCGCCGCCCCCGTGCCCGCCCCGGGCTCCCCGGGCGGCGAACCCGCACCGACCCCGCAGGCGCCCCGGGCCTCCTCGCAGGCCGAGCAGGCCCCCGCCTCCGAGCACGCCGCGTGAGCGCCACCGAGTCCCGCACGCCGTCCTGGGCGCGGGACACCGCCTCCGACGGCGGACGACGGGCCCTCGTCGGCCGGATCGCCCTCGCCGCGTTCGCCGTCGCCGCGGCCGTCGACCTCGGCTCGCTGCTCGCCGACTGGCACCTCGGGCACGTCCTCGCCAAACCCCTGCTGATGCCGCTGCTCGTCGCCCACGTGATCGCGCTCGGCGCCCCCCGACTGCTGGTCGCCGCCCTGCTGTTCGGCTGGGGCGGGGACCTGGCCCTGCTCTTCGACGCCGATGTCGCGTTCCTGGTCGGCATGGGCTCCTTCGCCCTCGGCCACGTCTGCTACCTCGTCCTCTTCGGCCGGCGCGCGACCAACCCCCTCCTCGGCGCCGCGTACGCCCTCGCCCTCGTCGGCACCGTCACGCTGCTCTGGAGCGACCTGCCGGCCGAGCTGCGCGTCCCCGTAGCCGGATACAGCCTGCTGCTCACTGCCATGGCCTACCGCTCCAGCGCCCTCGGCGTGCGCGCCGGGATCGGCGGCGCGCTGTTCCTGCTGTCCGACACCCTCATCGCGACCGGGGTCGCCGAATGGCCCCAGCTGCCCCGGCCCGACTTCTGGATCATGGCCACCTACCTGGCGGCCCAGTACCTGCTGGCCACCGGCGTGCGCCCCCGGGAGGCAGGCGTACGGTAGGTGAGCCCACAAGGCGGGCCCTGCCCACGCCACCCCCCGATCCGGAGGACTGCACCCCCATGCGCGCCACCGTCATCCACGCCCCGCACGACATCCGCGTGGAGGAGGTGCCCGACGCCGCGATCCGGCGTCCGGAGGACGCCGTCGTCCGCGTACTGCGCGCCTGCATCTGCGGCAGCGACCTCTGGGCCTACCGCGGCGAGGCCGCGCGCGAGCCCGGTCAGCGGATCGGCCACGAGTTCCTCGGCATCGTCGAGGAAACCGGCTCCGCCGTCACCGACCTGCGCGCCGGCGACCTGGTCGTGGCCCCCTTCATGTGGTCCGACGGCACCTGCCGGTACTGCGTCGAAGGCCTCCACACCTCGTGCGTGGACGGCGGCTTCTGGGGCTCGGTCGGGCACGACGGCGGCCAGGGCGAGGCCGTCCGCGTTCCGCACGCCGACGGCACCCTGGTCAAACTGCCCGCCGACGCGGCCTCCGACGACCACCTGCTGACCGCTCTGCTGGCGCTGTCCGACGTCATGGGCACCGGCCACCACGCCGCGCTCGGCGCCGGCGTCCGCGAGGGCTCCACGGTCGCCGTCGTCGGTGACGGCGCGGTCGGCCTGTGCGGCGTCCTCGCCGCGAAGCGCCTCGGCGCCGACCGGATCATCGCGCTGGGCCGCCACACCGCCCGCACGGACATCGCCACGCTCTTCGGCGCCACCGACATCGTCGCCGAACGCGGCGAGGCCGCCGAGGCGGCCGTCCGCGAACTGACCGCCGGCCAGGGCGCGCACGCGGTCATCGAGGCCGTCGGCACCGAGCAGGCAAACCCTTTAAGAAGACGCTCTTGCGGATTGGATCAGCCCCGGCCGCGCGCCGGGGCTGACCTGCATCTACGGCACTTTCGCCCTGTCAAGGCCCGCCGCTGCGCCGCCCTTTCAGCGCCTTGGGATTCGCCTCGTCGAGTCCGTCGGCACCGATTCCCCGGGGCGGGCATGG
This sequence comes from Streptomyces sp. H27-H5, assembly GCF_026627505.1. Taxonomy (GTDB): domain Bacteria; phylum Actinomycetota; class Actinomycetes; order Streptomycetales; family Streptomycetaceae; genus Streptomyces. The sequence continues at coordinate 133,718 of NZ_JAPNLK010000006.1, forward strand.
CTCAGCCCCCGGCGCGTCCGTCGGGGGCTGAGTCGGCCACTCCCGCCGCCTGGGGGGCAGGGCAGGGAGGGCCGCTGAGGGGTGCGGGTCTGATGCCCGCATATATGCAAGATCACGCAATGTAGGGTGCACCCTACATACATCCCACCATGATCACGACAGCTTGGACGGGTGTCTCGCGCTGCGCCCGTACCCGCTCATGTCATCGCTAGACGGCAACGCATCGGTGAACAAACGCGCGAAGCGCGACTCTTTCGAGGACTCACTCAGGAAGCCGTTGCCCTGCGGGCCGGCATGGACCGGGCGACGTACGTCCGAATCGAGCAGGGACAATCCAGCCCACTCCTCGACTCTCTGATCCTCATTGCCGATGCCATCGGGGTGCCACTATCGGTGCTGGTCAGGGAGTAGCGGACATGGCCCCGCCAGTGAGTTCTAAGTTCGTTGTTGTGTGCACGTACACACCCTACGGACCTGGCGCCGAAATGGAAGCCTCGATTCCGAAACGAAGCGGTCGGCTCCCCTTGCCACAGTGGTAGCCCCGACCGGCAGCGGGGGGACTGCTGCCAGCCGGGGCGGTTCAGCGGGGACTACGCCTCGTCGTCGTCCGGAACGATGAACCCCCGAACAGGCTGCTGGGGTCCACGTCGGTCCGGGCCGTCCTGCTGCTTGCGCAACTCGGCGACGACATCGGCGTACCTGGGATCGATCCACTCAGTCATGCGCGGCAGCCTACTGCTGGCCCTTGGGCCTGGGGATGATCACGATCGGGCCGTCGTCCGGCGAGTGCTGACAGGCCGCCGCCACCGTGATCAGCGAGTCCTCCGGGCCGCGCCACAGATCCGCGTCCACCGAGTAGCCGGCCGCCTCGATCGCCGCGACCGTCCGCTCGACGTCGCCGTGCGAGCGGGCGCCGGGATCCGGACGCTCAGGCACGTGGTGAACGAAGCCCCCCAGGCCCATGCACAGCGCCTGGTACAGGTGGGTGTGGAGGATGAGCGCGTGCCAGCCCTCATCGACGACACGGGACGGCACGAGGCCCTGCGGGGTGCGGGCCGCGACGGCCAGGAACGCGAGCGCGTCGACCACGATCCGGCCGGCCAGCTCGGGCTCCATGCCCGGGTTGTTGTCGAGGACGGTGTGCATCACGCCGTTGAACTGCGCGTCGCTCAGCAGCCCGCGCGGCGACACCGGCGCCGTGACTCCGCTGGTGACGGCCGGCTTGGGGTCGCCCGGCTTGCTGATACAGGGCGGAGGAACAGGGTTCGGAGTGGTCATGACTTCTCCCTGAGAGTGTGGGAACGTGCGGTCAACGCGTGCCGGCGAGGAACACCACGACCAGCACGACAGCGACGACGAGAACGTCCGCGATGATCCGGCGGCGACTCATCGGAGGGCCTGGATGTTGCCGACGGCCGTCGACATTTCACGGCCGGACGCCATCCGGATGTAGGCCAGCCGGACCCGGAGCGGGGCAGCGAAGGCACGCTCCTGCTCCTCCTCCACCACCGCAGTCAGCTCGCCCTCGGTCCCCGACGCGATGTCACGGACCGGCTGGCCGAGCAACGGATGTGCCAGATGTTCGAAGAGCCGGGGCTTAGCCATCGGCCTGCTCCTCGTCCCCGAGGAACCGCTGCCACCCGGCTTCAGCGCGGGCCAGTAGCTCCGGGCTCGGCTCCGGCGGCACCGGCAAATCACCGTGCCCAGTGCTCTGTTCGTCTGCGCTGCTCGTCGTCATAGGAGGATGATGGCCAGGCACGCAGATGGGCAGATAGGCCATCGCGCGGCCATCCGTGGCCACGTAGCGGCCACGGCCAGGGACACACGCGATGACACCTCACACTGGGGCCATGGGCCACCGAAACGATGCGCTCCGGGCCGCCCGGCTCCGCGCGGGCTGGCGCAGCATGGACGCCGCAGCAGCAGCGATCAGCGCCCACGGGCAACGGTTCCTCGACGACCGCTCGTACGAGGTGTCCGCACGCACGTGGCGGCGCTGGGAGGGCACGAAACCGGGCTGGCCGTCGGAAGAGACCGCGACCGTGCTGCACGACGCACTCGGCCGGTGGCCCGAGGACCTGGGCTTCCGGGCGCCCGCCGGGTGGATCCGACCCGAAGCACACCCAGAGGAAGACATGAAGCGTCGCACCTTCGTCAACGTCACCGCGGCCGCCCTGCTACCCGGCCCAGTCGCCAAGCAGCACGTCGACCCGGCGCTCATCGACTACTTCCAGCAGCAGCTCGAAGGGCACTACGTCGCCGACATGTTCCTCGGCCCGCACGACCTCATCGGCACCGTGTCCGCGCAATACCAGCTCATCGACAAGCTGATCCGCTCCGCCGCTGGCGAGACCCGCCGCGGGCTCCTCCGCGTCGGCGCCGCCTACGCCGCGCTCGTCGGCTGGCTCTACCAGGACGCCGGCGACCTCGGCGCCGCCGCATTCTGGAGGGGCATAACTCAAGAAATCGCGGCCAGATCGAGGGACCCGCACCTCGTCGGCTACAGCCTCGTCAACTTGGCCCAGGTCAGGACCGACCTCGGCGACGGGCACGGCGTCATCGACCTGTGCGAAGCCGCCCTCGACGACGACCGAATTCTCCCCAAGGTGAAGATCATGGCCATGCAGCAGCAGGCCCACGGCGCGAGCCTCACCGGCGACCGCACCGCCGTCGACCGGCTCATCGACACCGCAGGCGGGCTGATCTCCCGCGTGGACGATGACCTCCCCTGGGGCAACGCGTGCCGCCGCACCCCCGGCTACCTGGAGGTGCAGCGGGCCACCTGCTACGGCCGGCTCCGCCTCGGCCGCGAAGCCGAATCGCTGTGGTCGCAAGTCCTGGCTGAGATTCCCGCGACCGCCCGCAGAGACCGCGGCGTGTACCTCGCCCGACATGCCACCGCAGCAGCCGGCGCCCGGGAACCGGATCAGGCCGTCGAGATCGCCCGCGAGGCCGCCGAGATCGCAGCCGAGACCGGCTCCGCCCGCATGCTCCGCGAGCTGGCCACCCTGGAGCAGGCCATGCGGCCATGGCACGATGCCCCGGTAGGTCGGGACCTCGCCGAGATCCTGGCACCTGTGACCGAGGGGGTATGACATGGGCGTGCCGCAGCCGATGACGCACGAGCAGATCGCCGAGCACCTGGCGGACCTGCCGGGCTGGACGCAGGACGGCGACGCGATCACCCGCACGTACCCGATCCGCTACCACGCGGCGGTCGCCGCGATCGTCACGATCGCCGACCGGTCCCGCAGGGTCCAGCATCACGCGGACCTCGACCTGCGCATCGATCACCTGCGGGCGTCGATCACCACGCACGACGCGGGCAACCGGCTGACCCGCGCGGACTTCGACCTTGCGCACCGCATCGACGCCATCGTCGCCGCGCACCAGGGCCTGCCGCTCGACTGACCCCGGACGCACGAAATCGCCCCCTCCCGCCCGAAGGCGGAAGGGGGCACTGTGCTGCTGGGGGAGCGGTCAGGAGACGCCGTACCACTGGGAGGCCCAGCCGGTGTTGATGATCGTGACGGTCTGCTGCGTCAGGTCGAGCGTGGACGGCAGCGACGTCTGCGACGTGAGCATGTTCGAGTACCGCAACCGCGGCGCGCTGAGGCCGCAGTTCACCGTGATCCCCGCGCCCGTCGATTTCAGCGTGAGCAGGTTGGTGGTCCACGTGCCATTGAGGAGCAGCGCAACGAAGTACTCGCCCGGGCTGGCCGTGAACGGCGTGACCAGGTCCACCGACTTGCCGGTCGCACCGGTGAGGAGCTGCGACGAGATGTCGGCCGTGACGCCCTTGAGGGTGCCGGTCGAGTCGTAGACGCCGAGGTAGCAGTTCGCCAGGCTCGCCGAGCCGTCGACACCCGCGAGGCCGAACCAGATCTTCGACCAGGTGATCGACTTGCGGATCTGGAGCTTCACCAGCGTGATCCGGCCCGCGACGCCCGCATTGCTTTGTGCGGTCACGTGCCCCGCGTCGTTCGGGTCCCCGGTCCACGCGAGGAGCCCCTGATCCGAGGGCAGCGCGTATGCCTGCTCCAAGCTGATCCCGGACGCCGACGGGCCCGCCCCGGACACCTTGACGACCTGGAGCGTCGAGCCGGCCTTCAGCGTCACGGCCGTCGCGTTGCTGGTCTGCTGCGCCCACCGCAGGCGCAGGAGACCCGGGGTGGCGCCGGTCGAGACGATGCCGGTCGGCATGGCCATGATCCCGGCCAGCGTCGCCGAGGACGCCATCACACCGACGTCCGAGTTACTGCCGAACTGGCGGGCGGCGACTTTGATCTGAGCGCTACCGTCCGGGACGGTCGTGCCCAACGTGCCCGCGACCGGGGCCCATCCGCCCGTTGCCCCGGCAGGGGCCGTGAACGTCAGCGTGGCATCGGCTGCCTCCGGCCCGTCGAGGAGCAGCAGAGAGCTGAACTGGTAGACGCTGTTGGCCTCCAGGGAGGCGAACAGATGCCCGTCGTCGGCGACCGTGGTGGTCGATGTGCGGGTCTCGTCTGCCGACTTGATCACCGTCTGCGTCAACGCGGACAGAGCCGCCACCGCGCTGGACGCCGCGCTCGTCGCGAACGCCCGGTCGCCGTGCGGGTCGCTCGCCGCAGCATGCGTGGACACCTTCGTGGTGGCCCCGGCCGACGTCTCCAGCAGAGACGTGTCCGCGATGCCGTGCACTGTCGTCGTCGCGCTGGTGTGCGCGGTCATGGCGGCTGCGGTAGCCGCGCCGATTGAGGCCGGGGCGAGCGCGTCGGGCTGGCCCGTGCCATGCGATGCCGCATGCGCGAGCGGGGTCCGAGCGTCCGTCGTCGTCGGGTCCGTCGAGCGGAGCGCGATTGCCGCGCCCGCGCCGGCCGCACCGAGCGGCGGCTGCGGTCCCGTTGCGCCCGTCGCTCCGGTAGCGCCCGTGGCTCCGGTCGCCCCGGTGGCGCCTGCGGGGCCCGGCTCTCCAGTGGCGCCGGTCGGACCAGTTGCTCCGGCCGGTCCCTCTGGTCCCTCCGGCCCTCGGATGTACTCTGCGGCCGCCGGGTCCGCGATGACGAGATCGGTGATGTCGATCGCGCTGACACCCGCGTCGAGCTCGAACGCCCGGCGCCGGTAAGGCCGGTCTGTGATCCGTTCCTCCACGATCCACAGGCGGCCCGTCGCCGGCTCGACCCCGGCCGCGTTCGTCGTCACCAGTGTGACGGAGAACGCGCCGTCGACGAGGTCGACGGTGGTGCCGCCGGTGAGGATCTGGTCACCGGTCTCGTCGGTCCACACGCCCGGGTACGGGGTGAACACGATCCGCCCGGTCTGGGCGCCCTGCGTGGCCGGGTTGGTGTAGGTGCCGGTCACGACGCGCGTCGTCGGCATGACGGCCTCCTCAGTCGATGCTGTACGGGATCAGTTCGGCAGGGATCGCCTCGGGGGTCGTGCCCGACTTGCGGAGCTGCTGGTGAGCGCGCCGCAGCAGACGCATGGCCTGCCGGAGCAGCCGTTCCAGGTTCGTCACGCGCACGGTCTGCGCCTCGACCAGATCGGTGAGGTGGTCGACCTTGTCCTCCAGACCACGGATACGGCCGGAGAAGTGCTGGAAGAGGTCCGGGGACACCTCCAGCGCCGGGGTCGGCCTGTCCTCGTCCGGGTCTGGGACCAGGGCCGGGCCCGCCAGAGCGGGTTTCGGCGCCGAGACCTTCGCGACGAGCACACTGCCTATGACGCCCACGACCGCGATCACCACGCCGAGGACAGTACTTTCAGCGCCCATCGGTCACCCCCTCACATGCGCATCTGCGCGTCCGCCCCCCTGTGACTTGCCCGACGACGACGACCAGCAGAAAGGGTGCGACGTACAGCGGAATTGCGGCCCAGGCGACGTCATACGCCCCGGTCGCGGCTGAAGCGATGAACGCGAGCGCCCACCAGAGCAGCGGGCCAGCCAGGCCTGCGAAGCCCAGCAGGTCCCGCCCGGGGCGGAGTGCTGCGGTGAGCATTCCGGCGAGGCCGCCCGCGATCCAGAAGGCGCCCCAGACCTCCATGCAGGCCAGACTCAGGAGCGGGCCGGTGGCCGACACCACGCCTGGCCGGTCGGTGACGATGAGTCCGATGCCGTACCAGACCCAGCAGGCGCCGACCCCGGCCAGTGCGAGGCCGCGCCAGCCGAGGTGCCGCCACAGGGCGGCCCGCATCACACCGCCTGCGGCGCGGCGGGCTTGACCGGGCTCGACTGCTCGATCGGCAGCCGGCCCACCGGCGCCTCGACCTCACGGTGCTCGACCACAGCCAGGACTGCGGCGACGAGGGACATCCATCCCGCCTGCTCCGTGGCCGTCAGGTCCAGTCCGAAGCCGACGAAGAGGGCCAGCGCGGCCTGTGCGAGTTGAAGGATCGCCGCGCCGGCCGCGCCGGTCTTGAGGACGATCGCCGAGGCGAGTGCGACCGCGCAGGCGAGCAGCGTGTTGATGAGGGTCTGCTGAGTCTCGGTGACGTCCAGGCCGTACGCCGCCCCGAGCTTCAAGGCGATGGCGATGACGGCGAGGATGTAGACGGGTTCACGTCCGAAGATGCGCATGGTCAGGCTCCCGGGGTGGTGTTGTCGGCGACGGTGACGTTGACGTGGACCACCGCGTCGGCGATGGCCTGCTGCACGGCGGCGATCAGGGTGTCGGTGTCGACGTCGTCGGCCCCGTCCCCCACCGCCTTGGCGAGGGCCGCGACCGCGCCCTGAAGCGCGGCGACCTGCGTGGTGAGCGTGTTGAGCAGCCCCCAGGCGTCGGTCTTGCCGGTGCCCTTGTACGCCCAGCCGCCATACGTGGCGACGTAGTTGAGCTGCTCCGCCTGCTGCGGGGTGAGGGACATGTCTTCTTCCTCCGTCGTTCCGAGCGCGTGGGCGAGCACCCGCGCGAAGTCGAGGTTCCCGGGGTCGCCGTGGTCGTTCTCCGGGACATGCTGGTGGCCGAGCCACCCGTAGTAGGCGCCCCACTGGGCGCCCGTCAGGCGGACCCCGTTCGCGCCGTAGGAGCCGCCGGCCTGGCCCTTCTTGTAGGCCTTCCAGACGACGCTGGACTCCATCCGGATGCCGTGCTGGTCGTGCGCCCACCGCACGATCCGGCCCAGCTCGGCGAGCAGCCAGTCCGGGGCGTCCGGCCAGAAGATGTAGTCGATGCCGGCCCGCTTGCCGTCCCACGTCTGCGCGTTCCGCTCGTCGCAGGTCCCGACCAGCTCGAACTGCACCGCGTTCGCCGTGTTCGTTTCGACGCCCCCGGCGAGGTTGACCAGGGCCCGGCTGGAGACGTCGAAGTCGTAGTGCTGGTAGACGCGCAGCTTCCGGGCCGGGATGTCTGGCAGCAGTGTGAAGTTCGGGGCGTCGCGGCCGCCGCGGTAGTCGGGGACGGTGCGGCCCTCGGTGGTGTGGAGGACGCCGACGTTCGACTCCATCGCGTTGCCGGGGAAGTCGTCCTGGAACCAGTACGTGAACGAGGCGCCGGGGTACCTCTGTGGCCCGGTCTTGGGCATGCGAGACCTCCAAGGCATGAGGAACGCCCCGGCCGACGGCGCGGGGCGTGGGGTAGGGGCGCGGGTCAGACGTGCTTGTACGCGAGGCTGATCGACAGGTTGTCGGTGTTGCCCCAGGTGAAAGGCCTGGCGGCATTCCATTCGCCGGCCGTGGCGCCCGTGGCCGAGGTCGGCGACAGCGCCATGACGTACGCGTCGCCGGACAGGACGCGCGCGGCCCCCGGGTAGTAGGCGCCGCCGGGATCGAGGGCCACGGCGGTGCCGAGGTACGACATGCCGGCGGCGCCCAGCGAGGCCGCGGCGAACGGCAGCGCGAAACGGAACTGACCGCCGCCGAATGTGGTGGTGCTGCCGGCCACCAGCGAGATCCTCACCCGGCAGACTCCGCCGGACAGCGCATACTCGCCCTCCAAGGTGCCATTGCCGAGGGAGACGGCGGCGCCGGTCGAGGATGTCCAGGTGGGCGTGTACGTCGTCCAGATCCCGGAGATCAGGTTGAGGCGGGCGGCCGTGGTCCGCATCCCGGCGAGCCATCCGGTGTACGCCATGGGGCCTCCTCAGTAGCTGATGATCGGGGCCTGGTCGAGGCGCACGTCCGCGCCCGAGGCCTGCGATTTGACGACCGTGTTGACGGACCTCGTCACGGTGAACGTCTGCGGCGAGGACGCGCCCGAGATGGCGGTCACCCGCATCACCTCGCCGCCGACCTCGATGTCCACCGGCAGGTCACTGCCCGAGGTGGACCACAGCGGCGCGCCCACCGTCGCAACGGACAGGGACGTCGCGGTGCTGTTGACGCCCGAGGCGAGTGTCGAGCCGTCGGTGTCGGCCCGTCCGGTGACGAGGTCGTCGACCACGGCCACGGTCCACGGCCCGGCCGGGCTACAGGACAGGACGATGTCCCAGTCGTTGGGGTGACCGATGGTCTCGGTGTAACCCTCGACGATGAGGTCAATGGGGCCGGGCGGCAGCCAGCTCGGGGGGTTGATGATCTGGATGCGGTCCCCGATGTCCAGCTCCAGGATCGCCGGGATCAGGTGCGGTGCCGCAGCCAGATCTACGTGCACGGTGGGGTATCGGGCCTCGCCCCACGTACCGATGTGCAGCAGGTGCCCGGCGATCTGATCCGTCTGGGCATCGGTGGCCAGGGACAGGGTCTGTGAATCGTCGTAGGTGCCGACGCCGGCGGGCGGCGCCTGCACGGACAGGGCGCCGCTCTCCAGCACCGCGCGTGCGGAGGAGCCGCCCGAGCGGGTGACGGTGCGGTCGTTGCGGACCCGCTGGTCGTCGTCGACGGGCTCCAGCGGCGGCGCCACCTCCCCGGGCGCCGAGTAGTCGAGGGTGAGCGCGATCGGCAGGTTGTAGTACGACTCACGTGCGCGGTAGCGCAGGGCCAGGGCGTCGCGGTCCTCGTACAGCACGCCGCAATCTGAGGCCTCGCACTCCTCCAGCAGGGCCAGCAGCGAGGCGGGGCGCTGGGGTCCCATCGCGGTGCTGGCGACGTCGCTGAAGATGGGCACGCCCTCCTCCGCGCACAGGCGGTTGAGGCGGACGGATGCCCCCTCGCCGAGCCATCCGTCGTCAGCGCCCTGGTACATGACCGTGCTGGTGTCGCTGAACACGCCAAGGTGCCCGAGCCGCAGATCGGCCGCGAGCGGCCCGAAAACCGTGTTGACGGCAGTGACGGTTCCGGGGCTTGCCGCCACCGTGACGTCGTTGCCCCAGCCCCCGCCGGAGACGTCGACCCAGCCGACGCGAAATTTCGCGTTCCCGCCGCCCATGTCCGTGGCGGTGACCTCGAACCGGGTCCAGGCTCCGTGGAAGCCGAAGCCGGCGGTAAGGACGGCGACGGTGACGACGGTGGCGCCGGCCGCGTCGTAGCCGGTGAGCGTCACGGCGGTCGCGTCCACGGTGATCACGACTCGGCGGGCGGTGCCGGTGGTGGCGCACTCCAGCATGGTCGTGGTGCCGGCAGGCGCGGTCTGCCAGTAGTAGACCAGGCCGACCAGCCAGGAGCCGGTAGCCGCGTGCGCGGGGACCGTGCCGCGCATGCTCGCCGCCGCGTTCAGTTTCGGGACGGCTTTCGATCCGCCGAGCGTGTCATCCGCGGCGAACTCGAAGCCGGTCACCTGTAGCGGTGCCACGCCGGGGACAGGTGAGTATGCCTGTGTCGCGTCGCGGTCCTCCTCCATGGGCCAGTACGCGCGGGGGCTGCCGACGGGCGGGATCCGCCGGCGCAGCGTGGAGTCCAGCGCTTTGTCGCCCTGGCCGAGGCGGCGCATGATGCCGGCTGCCTCGACGGGCACGTACACGTCCTGCCCCGACGGATCCCAGCGGGCCGGCCAGGACGAAGCCTCGGCGTGCAGCCTGTACTGCCGGTTGCTGATCGACGCGGCGCCGCCGACCGTCCAGGTGCGACCGGCCGTGTCGGCCCACGAGGTGGTGCCCGGAGTCAGGGCCCGCATGTCCGGGGCGGCCACCACGGTGCCGCCGATACCGGACCGCACCTCGGCGCGGACGTAGCGGCGGGCCAGCTGACCGAAACTTGTGCCGGTCGTGTCCCCGAGCTCCAGCGGGGCGGTGCCGCTGTAGATGGAGGTGACACCGGCGGTCACGACAGGATCGCCGAGCTGCGTCCAGGGCCCGGCCAGGGTAGTTGCCGTGTAGAACGTGACGGTGTTTCCGCCCGCGCCGTTGTTGACATCAAGTGTGGCGCGGACGGCCATACGACGCAGCACCGGGACCGGCTGCGTCGCCACGATGAAGGTGTATCCGGACGTTCCGTCGGGCGACCAGCGGAACTGGGGGTGGCCGCTCGGGCTCATCAGTAGCAGCCAACTGCGCTGGTTCCCCGTCGCCTGGTACTTGCCCATGATCTCCCAGATCGGGGCGGCGTAGGTCCCGACCCAGGCGGACGGGATCATCTCGACGCGCACGTCGATGTCGCCGGTGATGTCCAGGGACGCGTGATCCGGGGTGGAGATCTGAGCGCCCGCCACCGCGGGTACGTCGAGGTACGAGTAGCTGCCCGGGACCGAGAACCGAACCGGTGTGTTCCTGCCGATCAGCCCGTAGTTGATGCTGCGGGCATTCCTCGGGGAGTACTTGTTGGCGCGGTTGTCGAGCTGGAAGGTGGCCTTCGCCGGGTCCACTCGGGTGGCCTCGTCGGGCCGGCCGCGCTCGATGGTGAGCGGGCCCCGGGCGTACAGGTCGGCGGTGATGTCCGTCCAGGTCCCGCCGATCTGTAGCTCGGCGAGGAGCTCGATGGGTGTCGTCGGGTACGCCACAGCGCCCCTCCTCTCTGCTCTGCTGGGTGACGACGTCCTCAGGCCTCAGGCCAGCACCCCGCCCTTGACGCGGGCGGCCTTCCTCCAGACCTTGATCAGGTCGCTGTCGGTGCCGGTGAAGTCGATCCTCACGATGACCTGCTGGGGTCCGCCGTAGCCGGGGCGGGTCAGCGGGGATCCGGCGGCGGCGCTGCCCATCTGCGTGCCGGCGCTCATCGCCAGCCCGGACGACGGGGGCGTGACGAGACCGGCCATGGCCGCGTCGACTTCGCCGCGTCTGGCCTCGATGCCGACGACGACACCGGCCGGGATCCACTGCCCGACCTCAGCGGCCAGGAGTTTGGAGGGCGACGCGATCCCCAGCGCCTTGGCGATGGGCCCGGGGATCATGCGCTTGGCCCAGCCCATGAGGGTGGAGCGCAGCCAGCCGCCCATGCCCTGGATGCCGTTCCAGATTCCGTTGACGATGTCGCGGCCGGCGCTGTAGAGCCACTGTCCGGCGCCGGAGAAGATCGACCTGATCTGTCCGGGGAGCGCACGGATCCGGCCGACGACTGCCGCGATCTGGTTGATCGTGATGGACTTGACGTAATTCCACACGGCATTCCACGCGGCGGACGTCCAGGCCTTGATCTGGTCCCAGTAGCGGTAGATCAGCAGCGCGAGGCCGATCACGGCGGCGATGATCCAGCCGATCGGGCCCATCGCGATCAGCCACTGTGCGGCCATCGTCGCCGCCCAGATGACGGCCCGTGCGGCCATCAGCACGAACTGGATCGCGGCTGTCGCACCGGCGCGCACGACTGCCGCGATCCACGTACCGATCGAGACCAGCGCCGAGCCGGTCCACGCGGCCGCCGTGGTGATACCTGAGACGACGGCCCCGGCGGCGATGCGTAGGTAGACCATCAGTCCGATGCCCATCATGCGCAGCCAGTTGCCCATCACCGTCCAGGTGGAGGCGCTGATCACGGCGTTAGCGCCAGCCACGATGGCGGAGATCGCCGAGTAGGTGATCATGGCGCCGCGCACCACAAGAACGGTCGCGGCCAGGCCCATCAGCGTGTACGTCAGGGGCACGAACACGCCCTGGTTCTTCATCGCGAAGTCCAGAAACCCGGCGGAGACCTCGGTCAGTTTGCCGAGGGCCTGGTTCTTGAACGCCTCCAGCTTGTGCGAGGCGGTGCCCTCGATGCCCTTGACGAGTGCGTCCGTTGATCCGGCGGCCTTGTCCATGCCCGCAGCCGCCGCTGCCGAGGCTGGGTTGAGGGCGTACAGGGCGTCGCCCATGATGTTCGCCGGGTCACCGAACAGCGCGCTCGCACTGTTCAGGCGGACGGTCGCGTCCTTCGTTCCGCGCAGCGCGTCCGTGGTCATCTGGAAGGCCTTCGTTGCGGAGGCCCCGCCCTCCCGCATCATCTTGGTCATGGTCGTCCCATTGAGGCCGATGGCCTTGTAGGCCTCGTCAACGGACTTGCCGCCCTTGAGGGCCGTCTCACCGAAAATACCGATGGCGTCCGCAACTTGGTCTGCGTCTCGCGCGCCGGCCTTGATGCCCTGGGCGATGAGCCCGGTGGCGACCTTGCCGTCCACGCCCACCCGGCGCCACTGGGTGGCGTACTCGTTGAGCGTCTCCAGGTAGTCACCGCTCTTGTCGGCCGCGGACTGTAGGCCGGTGGTGATGATGTCGAAGGCTTCCTCGGCGGACTTGGCGAGGCCCGTGCGCATGAGCTGGCCGACCGCGGCGGTGGTGACGCCGAGGTCCATGTCGAAGGTCTTGGCGAGAGCGAGGGTCTTGGTCGTGACACCCTCCAGGCCGCCCTCGATCTTGGAGGTGTCACCGATGTTCTGGTACACGCCCTTGATCGCGAGGTTGACCTCCTCGACGCTCTCGCCCCACGCGTTACCGAAGACCGACGCGGACGCCTTCGCCGTCACCGCGGCCTCGGCCGGACCGAGCCCCAACTGGGCGGCCAACTTCGCGTTCGCCGCGTCCACGTTCATCGCGTTGGCGATGCCGATCCCGAGGGCCGCACCCACCCCCGCGCCGATCGCCGTGGCTGACGCAGTAAAGCGGTCCGCGACTCGGTCCATCACGCCGGACGCGCGGTCCCTCGCAATGAGGTTGAAGACGAGCGAGGTATCCGACACGGGGCACCTCCCTCATCGTCTGTTCACTTGTTCTGCGCGTTGCGCTGCGCCTTCTCGTAGGCGTCGAGCCAGTCGAGAACGGCGTCCGTCTCCTCGACCGTCATCAGCCCCCACTCCCAGGGCCGGACGTTCATCAGGTGTGCCGCGTCGCCGAGGCGGGTCAGCCGACGACGGGCAGCCCCGCTTTTCCCTCGTCCTCCGTGTCGTCGAACGCCGTCTCGATCTCGGCGTCGAAGTGGGCCAGGGCCGCAGCCCGCTCCTCGCCGGTGGCGCGCTCGGCCGCCTCGGCGCGCATCAGCTCCAGCTCGCTGCGGGAGTACTCCAGCTCCAGCTCGTCCCACGCGAAATCGACGTCGTCGTACTTGACCCCGGGGTGGTCGCGCTTGAGGTACATGAACAGCAGCGCGCGCCGGCAGACGGAGTTACCTCGGAGGACGTCCTGGCTGAACTCGGTGAAGGGGAGGCCGGTGCGGCGCTCCAGCATCTCCCGCTCGGCCGACATCAACTTGCGGGGGTTGTACTTCCACCGCTTGGGCTCGTCGCTGCCCTCGGGCTGGTAGACCAGGTACATCGTGGGTGCTCTCTCTCAGTTGACCCGGTTGGCGATGCGCTCGGCGGTGGACTCCATCGCCTCGTGCACGGCGCGCTTGTACCGGGCGGTGTCGTAGACCAGGGCGTGATCGAACCAGTGGGCGGCGCCGTACTGCTGCACCCAGGAGTCAGCGCGCCCGTACACCAGGTGCCGCCACCCGCGCGGCCGGTTGGTCCTTTTCGGGGCGTTGACGAAGCCCTTGGCCGTGCGGGTCTTGAACGCCTTGACCCTGGCCCCGGACCAGTTACCGCCGAGCTTGACTTCCGGCCTGATCTTCTTCGCGATGGCGGCGCGCAGCGCGGGCGAGGTGCCGGGGCCGGCGGACGACATGCCCATGATTGCGCTCTTGGCCTGCTCGGCCCCCGGCTTCAAGGCGGCGCGCATGTTCTTCGCGAGTTCCTTGCGGAGCTCCTTCCCGTCAGACTCCGCACGCAGGGCCCGAGCCAGGGCGTCGAGTCCCTCATGCGTGCAAGTCAGCTCGAAGGGAGGACCGGAGGGGGACATCAGGCGGTGGCGCGGGTGACGGCCCCGGACGTCGGGAAGGTCACCGACACGCTGGCCTCGTCACCGACACCGCCCTCGATCGGCTTCCACTCTTTGATCAGGCAGGAGCCGGAGTACTTCGGGTTGGAGGTGCCGACCGCGGCCTGGTCGGCGCGGACCTCGAACGAGACAACGCTACCGAAGAGCGGCCACATGATCGAGTCGATCGCGGACGCGGCGACGTCCTGGAGGAACTCAACGCCGAGTTCGCCCGACTTCAGGCCGCCCTTGACTTCCTTCCAGCCGAGGCTGCCGTAGGTCGTGACGTCCTTGTCTTCCACCTCCATCCCGAGCTCCGCCTTGCGGGTGGAGCTCGACACGTCGGTGCCGTTGATCGCGAGGTACTGCGCGAGCAAGACCATCTTGGGCATGGGATCACCTTTCTGGGCACAGCGAACAGCCCGGGACCAGTGGTCTCCGGGCTGAGGCGGGTGGGACTGCTTACTTGATGCGTTCCGGCGCGTAGCGGGCCAAGATCTCCAGGGCCCAGGCCACTTTTTCGTCGACTCGCTGGCCCTTCGGGTGGTGCGACGACCACAGCTCTAGTGCTGCTCCGCGAAAGTTCGTGGAGGGGGGTTCAGGCTTCCTGGAGGGGGCTGGCGGCGTAGGTCCACTTGAAGGGGCGGGCGGTCTCGTTCCGTTTGATCATGTAGTCGTCCATCTTGGCGA
>NZ_JAPNLK010000070.1 GCF_026627505.1 Streptomyces sp. H27-H5
CTCCGGCCACGACCGCGGCGACATCGACACAACAAGCCCCTCCCCGGCCGGACCCTACCGACACAGGAACAACCTGCCCACCCGCTCCCACCAGCACCCTCAGCCACACGAATTAACCATCAGGGTCTCTGGGGGCCGCAAACGGCGGGTACGGGTTCCGCTACGGCTGCGTCTTCCCGCCCGGCGCGCCCTCATGCCGACCGCCGCCGGCTCCCGCTGCCCGCTGCCTCCCGCTCCCTCCTGATGGTCGCGGTGGCCGTGGCGTCGTGGCAGGGGCGGGGTCACTCGGGAGGCTGACGTCGCAGGGCCTTGTGGGCGCACGCGCCCGGTCGCCGGCGGGGTGCCGTGCGAGGGCGGGTAGGTGCTGCGCATGGACACTCACACCTCCGACCTTCCCGGCCCCCCTGCCCTGGCCGCCCCGCCCGGCCGATCCGTGCTGGGGACGGTTTCGACCCGGTGGCTGACGGCCCTGGACCGTATCGAGCACGCCACGCAGGCCGACCCGGCCGTGCGGGCCCTGCAGAAGGCGATCCGTTCGCTGCCCCTGGGCGGGGCGCGTGACCATCTTCGCGGGCGGGCCCTGGGCCACCCCGTCCATCCCGTTCTGGTGCAGGTGCCCATCGGCTGTTGGTTGTCGGCCGCGGTCCTGGACTTCGTACCGGGAGCGCAGTGCGGGGCAACCGTCCTCACGGCGGTGGGCCTGGCCGGTGTGGCCCCGGCTGCCGTGGCCGGCTGGGTCGACTGGGCCGACCTCCCACCCGAGCAGGCCCGGGTGGGACTCGCCCACGCGGCCTCCAACGCCGTCGCGGTCACCTGCTACGTCATCGCCCTCACGAACCGACTGGGCGGCCGGCGGACGAAGGGCCGACTGTGGTCGATGGCAGGGCTGACCGCCGTCGCCGTCACCGGCGCGCTCGGCGGTCACGTCGCCTACCGGCAGGCGGTCGGGGCGTACCCGGCGGGCTAGCCACGGCCACGGCCACGGCCACGGTCACGGCGACGGCCACGGGCCGGGCGGCAGGCGTTCGGCTCAAGGTTGGTTGTTGTCCGCCCGGTGTGGGCAGTCGGTTCCCGTGACTCGGAAACCCCCGCCGGACACCACCCCGGACGGTCACCACGTCGTCATCGGCGGACGGCGCTGGCGCGCCACCGACCCGGCCATCCCCGATGACGTCGGCGCCCGCCTGCGCGTCCACCTGATGGCTGCCCGCCGGGCCGTCGGCGTCGCGCTCCGCGCCCACGACCCCGCGGCCGAGCGGGCCGCCCGGGACAGGGTGCAGTGGGCGAAGGTGGCCCTGGGGGAGCGGGGCACCCCTTGGTGGGAGCAGAGCCCCGAGGAACGGCGTACGCGCTGGCAGGACGGCCTGACCGCGTTGGACGCCTAGACAGTGTCGTACCGGGCCGTGTCGCGAGGCCCCCGGGCCCCGTCGTGCAGCACAGTCGTGTGACGGCCGGCGGGTCATCATGTCGAATCACCGGTTCCCGAGGAGGACTTCCGATGCGCAGCGTGACCTACTCGATGGGTGTCTCCCTCGATGGATACATCGTCGGGCCGGACGGCGGGTTCGACTGGACGCCGCCCGACGAGGAAGTCTTCCGCTTCGCCATCGACCAGATCCGGGAGGTCGGCGTCCACCTGTTGGGACGACGGCTGTACGAGGCGATGCTCTACTGGGAGACCGTCGACCAGGGTCCGTCGCTCGACGACTCGACGCGTGAGTGGACCGCGCTCTGGAACGCGCTCCCCAAGGTGGTGTTCTCCACCACGCTGTCGACGGTACGGGGCAATGCCCGCCTGGCCTCCGGCGACCTCGCGGAGGAGATCGCGCGCTTGCGGGCCGAGCCCGGGGAGGGCAACATCGCGATCGGCGGCGCGCAACTCGCCGCCGAGGCCGCCGCATTGGGTTTCATCGACGAGTACCGGCCCAAGGTCTACCCGGTGCTGGTCGGCGGTGGCATTCCGTTCTTTCCCCGGGATGAGCGCCGGTTGGATCTCGAACTCGTCGAGACCCGCACGTTCACGTCGAGCGTCCACTACCTCCGCTACCGCGTGGCGCGCCGGGCCCCGAGTACCTGACCCTGAAGCCGGCTGCCAGGCGTCCTGACGCCGTCGTCGCCCTCATGCGACGGGTGCGGGGGTGTGCGTTCCGGTGGCGCCGTGACGGAGCGCCTGTTCCGCTCGTGCGAGTCTGCGGATTCCCTCGATCAGTTGCTCGGGTGGGAGCGTGTACGGCAGTCGGATGTTGCGTTCGAAAGCACCTCCGACCCCGAAGCGTGGTCCGGCCGCGATCGTCACCCCGTGGTCGGGTGCCACGGCTGCGAGCCGGGAGCTGATGGGCTCGCGGAACGTCGCCCAGAGCGTCACGCCTCCGACCGGTTGCAGGGTGTGGACGTCCGGGAGGTACTCGGTGAGTGCGCGCCCCAGCGCGTCACGTTGCGCCCTGAGGTGCCGGAGCGAGTCGGACCGCCGTGTCTGATGTCCATTCAGAAGTGCTGCTGTCGCGAGCTGTTCGACGACAGGGGTGCCGAGGTCCGTGGTGGGACGGGCTTGCGCGACGCGTTCCAGGAGGGAGGGCAACGCCCGGATCCACCCCGTGCGCAGGCCGCCCCAGACGCTCTTGGACACCGAGCCGATACTGATGGCTGTCGGCATGTGCACGGCCAGAGGTTCCGGGGGCGGAACGTCCAGAGCCAGATCGGTCATCGTCTCGTCGACGACCGTGGGGCAGGTGAGCGTGAGCTGTCGGCGCACGCCCGCGGGCATGCACATCCCCGTCGGGTTGTGGAAGTCGGGAATCAGGTAGGCCAGGTGCGCGGCCCGCCCCGCGGCGTGGAGTTGCTCGATGTCCCAGCCGGCAGAGCCCACCGCGGATCCCACCGGGACGGGCAGGAGGCGGGCGCGCGCTTCCGTGAAGGTCGTGATCGCGTGCGGGTAGGTCGGATGGTCGACGAGGACCGTGTCGCGCGGCGAGACGAGTACGCGCGTCAGGAGCGCCAGCGCGTGCTGCGCACCGTTGGTGATCAGGATGTGATCGGGCCGGGTGGGCAATCCTCGTCGTTCGTACCACCGGGCGACTGCTTCGCGCAGTTCCGCGGTGCCGTACCGGTCGTAACCGTGGCGCTCGAAATGGCGTGGCAGCTGTTCGAGAGCCATCGCGAACGCGGCGTGGAGGATCTCGACGGGCGCGGCCGGCGCGGCGAACGACAGGTCGATGGTCTCCGCGTCCGTGCGCGGCGGGTTGCGGGGCGTCGTGTCGCCGGGCAGCCGTACCGTCGCCCTGGTACGGGCCTGTGTGGCGAGGTATCCGTGCTCGACCAGCGTGCGGAACGCGGCACCGACCGTGGTCCTGCTGGTGCCGAGCGCGGTGGCCAGGTCACGCTCGCTCGGCAGGACCGCACCCAGGCAGACACGTCCATCCAGGATGAGCAGACGCAGCCGGTCGGAGAGCCGTTGGTGCGCCGGCCCCGGCCCCTCCTGCCACGGCCCCAACATCCGGGTCACCGCGTGCGAGCTGATCTTCACCCGACCAGCATAGTCAATCTGGCTATGGAACCCAGGGCCAGATCACTCGGAGACTCGCCGCATGGCACCTCCGGCACCTCCTTCCTCCACGGCACACACCCCCGCCACCGCTCCACACGACCCGCCCGTGACACCCCTGATCCCGCGCATGAACGCGCTCGCCCAGATCCGGGCAGCCCGGAAAGCGCGTCGCATCCCCCAACTCCTGCTCGGCTTGGCGGGGTACGGGGCCGCCGTGATGCTCCTCGTCCAGTCCGGACTCGGCGCCGCCGGCTGGAACGTGCTCACGGAAGGGACGGCCAAGTCCCTCGGAATCTCGTTCGGTTGGGCGACCAACCTGATCTCGCTGCTCGTGCTCCTGGCATGGATCCCCCTGCGAGAACCGCCCGGGCTCGGCACGCTCCTCAACGTGGCGATCGTCGGGTTCGCCGCCGATGCCACCGCGGCCGTGCTCCCCCACCCCCAAGGACCACTCACCCAGGTCGGATACCTCGCCCTCGGCCTGGTCGCACTCGCGTTCTTCGACGCGCTCTACCTCGGCGCGCAGTTCGGCTCGGGACCGCGCGACGGCATCATGACCGGACTCGTACGACTCACCCACCTGCCCCTCGCCGTGGTCCGCACCGGCATCGAGGTCACCGTCGCCGGCGCCGGATGGCTGCTGGGCGGAACCCTCGGCGTCGGAACGGTACTGATCGCACTGTGCATGGGGCCTCTCGTCGGCTGCTTCCTGCCGCTGGTGGCGGTCCGCCTTCCTGAGGCTCCCGCGCCCACCACACGGCGCAGTCGATGAAGGCCCTCCACACCACCCTCCTGAACCTCTCGGGTTCCACCACGTCTGTCAGGTGTCCGAGAGGCCTGCGAGTCCTGCGAGTTCTGTCAGGCCTGTCAGGGCGAGGCCGGGGAGGGTGCCGGCGGTGCCGAAGGCGTGAGCGCGGTCGCGGGCGGTGAGGTGACGGCGGAGGGGGTGCCGGCGCCGTCCACGCACATCAGCGACATGACGATCAGCGGCTGGATGCCTTGGGCCACCTGTCCTCCGGGGAGGCCTGCCGTGACCGTCCAGTTGTTCTTCGTCAGGGTGAGCGTCCGGCTGCCCAGGTCGGGACCGGTCTGCCAGCCGTGCTCGGAACGTGCGCGCGCGAAGGCCGCCTTGAGGGCGGCGTCCACCGTTTCCGGCGCGTGCCGTCCCGAGAGTCGTTCGAGGCAGATGCCGTTGACGTTCGAGGGCTCCCGCTCCATGGTGATGCCCTCCGCCGCCAGCACGGACGTCATCTCCGCCACCGCCGTGTCCGCAGGCAGCGGCGGGCCCGAGAACCGGGGCGGCAGCGGGCCGAGATCCTGTAGCGGATGGACGCAGGCCGTCACCGTCGCCGTCATCAGTGCCGTCATGACCAGGAACGCCACGGCTGTGCGCCTCGGTCGTCGTCGCACGATGATCCCCACCTTGTCTGCTCTCTGCATCGGCCACGTGCCACATGTCACGTGCCACCTGCCATCGCCCCTCGGCCATGTGTACGGCCGGTCAGTCTCCCATCCCGCTGATCTTGACGGACCACCGGCTCCGCGCCGCCGCGGCTACTACGGTTTCCTCAGCCACAACGTGAAGGCCATCCACCAGCGCTACATGGGCATGGGCTGGTTCGACGGCAACCCCGCCCACCTGTGGGAACACCCGCCCGTCGAGCAGGGCCGCCGCTACGCCGCCGACTACGGCGGCGTTCCCGCACTGGTCGCCAAAGGCCAGGAGTGCGCCGCCTCCGGGGACCTGCGCTTCGCCGCGACGCTGCTCGGGCACGCGGTCTTCACCGCCCCCGACGACACGGCCGCCAAGCAGGCACTGGCCGCGGTGTACGACAAGCTCGGCCACGGCTCGGAGAATGGCACCTGGCGCAACTTCCACCTCCAGATGCCGGTGTCCACAGTCGGCAAGCCGGGCGGCGGGCGCAGCCGGAACCGCTGCGCCGCGTCGGCCCGGTAGGCCACCGCGTTGTCCGACGGGGTGACGGGTGCGCCGTGGAGTGACTCCACCACGACTGCCGGCGTCTCGCCGTGCTCCCGCCACGCCATGACGTCCGGGGGCGGACGCTCGTACGTCTCCTCGACGTTTCCTGGGCCCCCGGCATCTCGGCCATAGCGTTCACTCTCATTTCATTGCAACGCGCGGCAGAGCAGTTGTTGCATTAGATGCCGTTCTGTTGCAACGATGTAGGGCATCTGAACTGCCATTATGGCCACTTCGCTCGATAGGTACGTTGCTCATCTGTAGAACGCAACGTAGCGTTTCCCTCATCGGAAACAATGAAGCGAAGGAAGACATCATGCTGAAGTTCGACACCACCGCCCCGATCTCGGCCGTTCTCGACATCCCCGCCGGCCGTATCCGGTTCATCGCCGCCGACCGCGCCGACACCGCCGTCGAGGTCCTGCCCGAGGACGCCTCGAAGGGCCGCGACGTGAAGGCGGCCGAGCAGATCACCGTCGACTACCGCGACGGAGTCCTGCGGATCGAGACCGCATCGGCGAAGAGCCGGATCCTGGGCACCTCCTCCGGATCCGTCGAGGTGACCGTTCAACTGCCCGCCGGTTCCCACGTCGAGGCGAAGACCGCCGCAGGCGAGTTCCGGGGCGTCGGCCGGCTCGGTGACGTGACCTTCGAGGGCGCAGGGCACGGTCAAGCTCGACGAGACCGCGAGCGCCCGCCTCACCCTCCTCGCCGGTGACATCTCCGTCGGCCGCCTGGCCGGGCCCGCACACCTCACCACTCAGAAGGGCGACCTCCACATCGCCGAGGCCGTGAGCGGCACGGTGGAGCTGCGCACCGAGGCCGGTGACATCTCGGTCGGCGCGGCCCGTGGAGTGTCCGCCTCCCTGGACGCCGGCACCGGCCACGGCCGCATCCACAACGCACTCCGGAACACCGAAGGCGCCACCGCCGCGCTGACCCTCCACGCGACCACCACCTACGGCGACATCACCGCCCACAGCCTCTGACCGACACCGACACCGACACCGACACCGACACCGACACCGAGATCGAAAGCGACAGGGGCCAACAGAGAATGACCACCACTCAGGACTACCAAGCCGCAGAACAACTCTTCCGCCGCCCCGTTCGCCCCGGCGAGCTCGTCATCGGCGACAAGGTCAGACCGCAGTGGATCGATGGCGGCGCCCGCTTCCTGTACGCCGTGAGTACGGGCGCCGGCCGCCGGTTCGTCCTGGTCGACCCGGCGGCCGGCACCCGCGAGCCGGCCTTCGACCACGCGCGGCTCGCCGACGCCCTGGCCGCGGCCTCCGAGCAGCAGGTCGACCCCGAGGCCCTGCCGTTCACGGCCATCGAACTGGCGGACGCCGCAGTGGAGTTCGTCGCGTTCGGCGAGTACTGGCGCTGCCGCCTGGGCGGCTACGCCTGCGAGCGGGCCGAGTTCACACCGCCCGGCAACCCCCTGGAAGTGCCGTCCCCCGACAAGAAGATCGCGGTGTCCCGGCGAGGGCACGACCTGTGGGCGCGCTCGCTGTCCGACGGCCGCGAGTGGGCGCTGACCACCGACGGCGCCCCCGACCACCAGTACGGCCCCGGCCCGCAGAGCACGGCCAACGGCACCCTGCTGCGCAAGATAGGCCTCCCCCACCTGCCGCCCGCCGTTGCCTGGTCGCCCGACTCGACGAAGGTGCTGGCGCACCGGACCGACGAGCGCGCAGTCCGCCTGACCCACCTCGTGGAGGCCAGGCCCGCCGACGGCGGCGCACCCCGCCTGCACACGCAGCGGTACGCCTACGCCGGGGACGAGCACCTGCCGCTGGCCGAACTGGTCGTGCTGGACGTCGTCGAGGGCACGGTGGTCCGCGCACAGGCCGAACCGCTGCTCATGCCGCAGCTGTCGCCGATCACGGCCAAGTGGGCGTGGTGGGCCCCGGACGGCTCGGCGGTGTACTACCTCGACCGGCCGCGCGACCTGCGCACGCTCACCCTGTACCGGATGGACCCGATCACCGGCGAGGTGACCGCGGTGCTCAGCGAGACCGGTTCCACCCGGGTGGAACCCAACCAGTGGATGTACGAGCCGCCGCTCGTACGCATCCTCGCCGACGAGGTGCTGTGGTACTCGCAGCGGGACGGCTGGGGTCACCTGTACCGCTACGACCTGCGCACCGGCGAACTGCTCGGGCAGGTCACGTCCGGTGAGTGGGCGGTGCGGCAGATCCTGCGCGTCGACGAGGCCGAGCGGGTGGTGTACTTCACCGCCTCCGGGCTGGTCGACGAGGATCCGTACCGGCGCACGGTGTGCCGGGTCGCCCTGGACGGCTCCGACTTCGCCAAGGTCACGGACGACGCGCTGGACCACGTCGTCACCCTGCCGGACCACCAGGAGTACTTCATCGACTCCGCGTCCACCGTCGACACCCCGCCCGTGACCCGCGTCCTGGATTGGACCGGGCGCGTGCTGGTCGAGCTGGAGCGCGCCGACACAGGCAAGCTCACCGCCATCGGCTGGACGGCGCCGGAACGGTTCCGCGTCAGGGCGGCCGACGGGGTGACGGACATCCACGGAGTGCTCTACCGACCCCGCGGGTTCGACCCCGCCCGGCGCTACCCGGTGGTGGACAACGTCTACCCCGGCCCGCAGCTCGACCGGGTCGCCCCGTCCTTCGACCCCGGCGCGATGGGCCTCGACGCGGAACCCCTCGCGGCGTTGGGCTTCGTGGTGGTGGCACTGGACGGGCGGGGCACCCCGGGGCGGAGCAAGTCCTTCCACGACGCCTCGTACGGCCGGTTGGCCGACGCCGGCTGCCTCGCCGACCATGTCGCGGCGCTGCGGCAGCTGGCCCGTACCCGCCCGTGGATGGACCTGGACCGGGTCGGCGTGATGGGTCACTCAGGAGGCGGGTTCGCCGCGGCGCGGGCCATGCTGGACTTCCCCGAGGTGTTCAAGGTCGGGGTCGCACTCTCCGGTTCCCACGACGCCCCTCACTTCAACCCGGGTTTCGTGGAGACCTACGACGGCGCGGACAACCCCGAGGCCTGGGCCCGTACCTCCAACGTGGACATCGCGGACCGACTGGCCGGCAAACTCCTGCTCGTCCACGGCGAATTGGACGACCAGGTCCACCCGGACCACACACTGCGCCTGGCCGACCGGCTCATCGCCGCCGACAAGGACTTCGAGCTGCTCATCGTGCCGGGGGCCGAGCACACGTTCATCGACTGCCTGACCTACGTCCGCAAGCGCTCCTGGGACTTCCTCGTGCGCGAGCTGATGGGTACGCAGCCGCCCGCCTACCGCCCGGCCCCGATCCCTCTCGGCCCCGAGCTGCTCGGCGAACTGTTCGCCTGAGTGGGCGAGTGGGCGAGTGGGCAAGCGGCGAGTGGGCAAGCGGGGAAGCGTGGAGACGGCAAGCGGGCAAGCGGGCCGTTCGCGAACACCCCCACGAGCCGGCCGTGGCCGTTCTCCAGCCGCAGCACCGGGTGGCTGCGCAGCTTGCACGGCTTGGTCCCCGTGTTGGTGACGGTCAGCAGGAGCTTCGAGTCGTCCTTCGCGGGCGGCACGGCCCACTCCACCGTGACGTTCGTGTACTCGTCGGGGCAGTTGCCGTCGATGCCCGTGGGATCTCCCTCGGCCTCGCCCGGACGGCCCGGCCCGGAAGAGGACGCGGAGGGCTTCGCGGAGGACGGTACGGAGGGCTTTCCCGAAGACGGCGCGGAGGGCTTCCCCGAGGACGGCGCGGAGGCCGAGGGGGAGGTGGGGGACTTCGGCGGCGGGGTGGCGCCGGCCTTGTCGTCGCTCGGCCCGCAGGCCGTGGCGGCCAGGAGCGAGGCGGCGGCGA
Organism: Streptomyces sp. H27-H5; assembly: GCF_026627505.1. Lineage (GTDB taxonomy): Bacteria > Actinomycetota > Actinomycetes > Streptomycetales > Streptomycetaceae > Streptomyces. The sequence goes on from NZ_JAPNLK010000070.1 coordinate 9,350, forward strand.
GGCCGAGGGCGCCGAGCGTTCTGGCTTGGGTGGTCTTGCTGACGTACCGGGATGGGTTGGGTTCGGTGAAGATGCCCGCCCCGGGCCCGGATTCACGCCCGCGTACGGACCGTTACAGCACGCGCACGTGGTGGTTACGGTTCCGTTGGGAGCGAGCCTGCCACCGTGAGTCGGCGCTCCACGGTGAGCCGGCGTTCCACGGTGAGCGAGCCCGCCACGGCGAAGGAGCGTGCGGCCCACCGAGCCCGGACCGCGCCGTACGGAATGGCGGGTGGAACGGTTCAAGGTGTTCGTTCGATGATGCTTCAAGAGAGGCGCGGCGCCCGCGCCACCCTCTGAATCGATCACCGCTGTCGCGATCACAGGAGGAACACGTGGCTCAGCTGCTGAGAGTCCAGAACTTCAACGTCTCGATCGACGGAATCGGCGCCGGCGAGGACCAGACCCTCGAACGGCCCTTCGGCCATGTCGAGCCCGGGAGGCTGTTCGCCTGGGCCGGCGCCACGGCGAGCTGGCCCATGCGCACCGACCCCGGAGGGAGCCGGGGCCTGGACGACTACCTCACCCGGGACTACCCCCGAAACATCGGCGCCGAGATCATGGGCCGCAACAAGTTCGGGCCCCAGCGGGGGCCCTGGCAGGACCACGACTGGCAGGGCTGGTGGGGCGACGAGCCCCCCTTCCGTACGCCGGTGTTCGTGATGACCCACCACAAGCGTCCTTCGTTCAGCCTTTCCGACACCACGTTCCACTTCGTCGACGAAGACCCGGCCACGGTCCTCCAACTGGCGCGGGAAGCGGCGCAGGGCAGGGACGTTCGCCTCGGTGGGGGAGCGACCACCATCCGGGAGTTCCTCGACGCCGACCTCGTCGACACCCTGCACGTGGCGGTCTCACCGATGAAGCTCGGGACCGGTGTGCGGCTGTGGGAGTCGCCCGATGAGCTGCTCGACCGGTTCCACCTGGACGTCGTTCCCAGCCCGAGCGGAGTGACGCACCACCTGTTCTGGAGGAAGTGAACGATCCGGGCACGGGCCCTACCCGGTTCCGGTGGTTCCTGACAGCATCACAGGACCGAACAAGGGGGGCCCATGCGCATCCGCGTCCGCTTATCCACCGTCGCCACCACCGCCATCGCCACCGCGCTGCTGCTGACCGGGTGCAGCTCGACCCCGGCCGAGAAACTGGAGGACTGGTGGTCCTCCGGGGGTGAGAGCCGGGTCAAAGGGCTCTCCGACACCGCGGGCCAGGTCAACGCGGTGAGCATGCGTCCGATGGACGTCTGGAGCACCACTTGCCAGGAACTGCTGGCGGAGGTCGGCAAGGCCAAGAAGCTCGACACCATCCCGAGCGAGAACGCCCGGGGGTTCTGGACGGAAGCCCTGACCGCCTTCGAACACGGCGGCAACGAGTGCGTCGACGGAGCCGCCAAGAAGGACGAGCCCAGGGCCTCCGAGGGCATCCGCGAGGTACAGAAGGGCATCGGCCGACTGGCCTCCGCCATGTCCTTGATCCGGAGTGACCTGCAGGCCAAGTGACCGGTCGCCAATTGACCTGTGGTCAGATGACTTGGTGGCCAAATGACCTCATGTCCAAGCGTGGCCACGCGACCCGGTGGCCACGCGACTCGGTGGCCACGTGCCCCGGTAGGGCTACCGACAGCCCTACCGCAGACCAGACACGGCGGGCGTGGTCACGAACCGTCGGGGATCCTGCCCAGATTGGTCCAGCCCGTGGGGGAGGGGTCGCCGCCGTTGAAGGCGTAGACGGTGGTCGGGCCGTCGCCCTCCTGGACGAGGTAGTCGGCGTGGGCGTCGGCGGTGAGATCGGCGAGTTGGACGCGTTCGTGCGCTGTGGTGACGCCGGACGCGGTCTGGCCGACACCGCGCCAGCCACCGTGGCGGTCGCCGCCGCGGTTGAGGTAGGTCGTCAGGCTGCCGTTCGGGTTGACGGTGGAGTAGTCGGCCCGTCCGTCGCCGTCGAGGTCGGCCAACCGGACGCGGGCGCGGTCGGTGGTGGTGCCGGTGGCGATCTGACCCAGGTCGACCCAGCCGACCGCCCCCGGGGTGTCGCCCCCGCGGTTGAGGTGGACGTTGACGGCTCCGGAGTCCGAGATCCTCCAGTAGTCGGCGCGTCCGTCACCGTCGAAGTCGGCGAAACGCACCTGCTGGTGCGCGGGCGTGGTGCCCCGAGCGATCCGGCCGATGCCCTCCCAGCCGTTGGGTCCGGTGACGTCGCCCCCGCGATTGAGGTAGGCGGTGACGGAGCCGTCCGGGGCGATGTACAGGTAGTCGGCGCGCCCGTCGCCGTCATGGTCGGCGAAGCGTACGCGGGTACGGTCCGTGGTGACGCCGGTGGCGACACGGCCGATGTCCTGCCAGGTCCCGGCGCCCGCTCCCCCGCGGTTGAGGCGGGCGCGGACCTCTCCGGAGTCGGCGACGGTCAGCTCGTCGGTCCGTCCGTCGCCGTCGACGTCGGCCCACCGGACGCGTCCGGCGCCTCCCGCCTCGGTGCCGGCCCGCGGAGCCGGAGCGGATCGGGTCCAGCCGTCGGTGACGGCCTGCTCCAGGCCCTGGTGATAGGCGGCGGCCATCTTGCGGTAGCCGGCGTCGTTGGGGTGCAGGCCGTCGGGCAGTTCCGTCGCAGGGTTCAGGCGCGGGGGCTCGACGTAGGTCAGGTGCCGACCGGTGGCGGAGCGGGCGGCGACCGCGGCCCGCACGGCGGCGTTGAAGGTGTTCGTACGCTCGTACTGGCCGCGCGTGTCGGGCAGCAGCCCCTGGACGATGACGGTGACGCCGGGCTTGTTGGCGTGGACGCGGTCGATGAGCGAGACCAGCTCGGCCGAGGCGCCCTCGGGTTCGGCGTTGTGGGAGTTGAGGTCGTTGATGCCCAGGTGCAGCAGGATGACGTCGGGTGCGGCGGCCGCCTGCCACCGGTCGATGTTGTCCCGGATCCCGCCAATGGTCCAGCCGCTGTGCCCTTCGTTGTCCGGGTCGACGGTGGTGCCGAACGAGCCGGAGCCGACGTAGTCGGCGGTGTAGCGGGACTGGCCGGTCATCAGATCCCAGAGCCGGGACCGGTATCCGGCCTCGTCGGAGCTGCCCGCGCCGGCGGTGATGGAGTCGCCCAGCGGCATGATCCTCACGAGCGGCGCGGCCGGCTGCGGGGCCGCGGCGGCCGGTGTGACGCCCAGGCCGAGTGCGGCGGTGACACCTGCGGTCAGGACCAGGGCCAGGGAGGTGCTGCGTCGCATCGTCGTGCTGTCCTTCGGGGGTGAGGGCGGCGCACGACACGAGACGTGAGCCGTGCTGAGGGAGGGGTGGGGCGAGCCCAGGGGGAGGGGCGCAACGGACGCCGCCCCCGGTTCCCCCGCAAGGGAACCGGAGGCGGTCGATCACGCTGGGTCGCTCGCGCCGGGTCGATCACGTCGAGCCGTGCGGAATGTCCCTCCCGGCGGGGCGGGAGGAGCGGGAGCCCGAGGTCAGGAGCCGCTGGCGACCTTGCCGAGGTCGGTCCAGCCGTTGCCCTTGTCGCCGCCGTTCCACGCGAAGACGGACGCGCTGTTGCCGGCGCCGGCCAGTACGTAGTCGGCATGGGTGTCGGCGTTGAAGTCGACGAACTGGACCCGGGTGTGATCGGTGGTCAGACCGGCCGCGATCTGACCGACGACCTGCCAGCCGGTGTTCGGTACGACGTCGCCGCCCCGGTTGAGGTAGAGGTCGACCTTGCCGTCGGGCTTGACGGCGAAATAGTCGGCCTTGCCGTCACCGTCGTTGTCGGCGAAGCGGACCCGGTTGCGGTCACTGGTCGCGCCCGTGGTGATCTGGCCGAGGACCTGCCAGCCGTTGTCCGGGACCACGTCGCCGCCCCGGTTGAGATAGGCGGTGACGGCGCCGCCGTCGTTGAAGACGAGGTAGTCGGTGCGGCCGTCACCGTCCCAGTCCGCGAAGCGGACCTTGCTCGCGTCGTTGGTGACACCCCGGGCGATCTTGCCGGTACCGCTCCAGCCGCCGCGGCCGTCGCCGCCCCGGTTGAGGTAGGCCTCCACGGATCCATCGGTGTTGATGACGAGGTAGTCGGCCTTGCCGTCGCCGTCCCAGTCCGCGAAGCGGACCCGGTTGCGGTCGGCGGTCACGCCTTCGGCCACCTTGCCCAGGCCCTGCCAGCCGCCGCGGCCGTCGCCACCCCGGTTGAGGTAGACCTCGACGCTGCCGCTGTCGGCGACGTTGATGTAGTCCGGCTTGCCGTCACCGTCCCAGTCCGCCCACCGGATCCGGCCACTGCCACCCGCCTCGTTGACCGCCGCCGACCGGCGCGGCGCGATGGTCTGGGCGATCCACGGCGCGAGGTCGTCGACGCGGGCGGAGACGGCTCCCGTACGGGTCTCGGTGGGGTTGGTGCCGAGGCAACCACCCTGCCAGGAGCGGCTGTTGACGGCGACGAGTTCACCGGCGGCGTTGAGGAGCGGGCCGCCGGTGTCGCCCTTGCAGAGGGCGTCGGCACCCTTGCCCGTGAGGGCCAGGGTGGTGGCGTCGCTGCTGTTCAGGGTGAACGTACCGGTGTGCGGCTTGCCCGGGACCCACTCCGTCTTCGTACGCCCGAAGCCGGCCGCGGTGAGGTCGGTACCGGCCTCCGGGGCCTTGGCGGCGACCTTGGCGGTGACCGCGCCCCGCGCGGGCAGTGCCAGCCGGGCCAGGACCAGGTCGCGCTCCGAGCGCGGTGCGAGCTCCGTGACCTCACGGGTGTCCCCACCGGCCAGGGTGAGGGTGGCCTTCACCGCGGGCTTGCCGGCGGCGACCGGCTGACCCGCCGTGCCGGCGAGGCAACTGGCGGCGGTGGCGATCCACCACTCGTCGATCAGGGTCGCGGTGCAGGCACGGCTGTCGGCCTCGTCGCCGACGTTCAGCTTGAGCACGGCGGGGTGTTGTCCGACGGATGCCTCGGCGCCGGTGAGGGCCTGGGCGGGCAGGGCGGACGCGATGCCGAGGGTGACCACGGTCGCGGTCACGACCAGGCCGGACATCCGCGTCGAGCGCGGACGGAGAACAGACATGAATGTTCCTTGGGGAGAGCGGTGTGCGGGGCGGCACGCAGCCGGGCAGCGGACGCCGCCGCAGACGGTCACGTGCGGGAGCGGGGGGACTACTTGGTGGCGCTCGCGGTGATGTCGGTCGGGCCGGTGAGGGCGCCCGGGATCTGGCGGAAGGGGGTCCAGGTGTCGGTCGTGGTGTCGAGCGTCGTGCTCTGGACCTTGCCGCCGGCCCCGATGGCGTACACGTGGACGTTGTTCCCGGCGGTGGCTTCGGCGAGGCGGGTGAGGCCGGTACCGCCGGTCCTGGTCCAGTCGGGGTTCCAGCGCCCGGCCGTGTAGTTGCCGAGCTGGTACCACAGGGCGTTGTCGGAGCCGATGACACCGAGGTGGACGTTGTCGCCGACGATGCCGGCCGCGATGTCCTTGACACCGGTGATCCCGCCGGTCAGCTCGCCCCAGACGGTCCAGTTCCCGGTGCGGGTGTCGAGGTCGTGGCCGAGGACCTTGCCGTTGTTGACGGCGTAGACGCGGACCTGGGTGCCTGCGCTGACACTGGTGATGCCGGTCAGTCCGGTGGTCGTACCGACCCTGTTCCACTGCGTGTTCCAGCGGCCCGCGTCGTAGTTGCCGATCTGGGAGTACTGGCCGCCGTCGCTGCCGATGATCTGCAGGTGGGTGTTGTTGCCGACGAGCGCGGCGGTGATGTCCTTGACGCCCTCGGCGCCGCCGGGGACGAGGCTCCAGGCGGTCCACGTTCCGTTGCGGGTGTCGAGGTCGCGGCCGTACACCTTGCCCGCGGCGACACCGTAGTAGCGGACCACGTCGCCCGCCGTCACGCTGGTGAGGTGGGTGACCTCGATCCCGCCGACCTGCGCCCACTGGGCGCCGAACCGGCCGGTGGCCAGGCTGCCGTTCTGGGAGTACATCGTGTGGGTGCCGCCGGCGGCCAGGGCGATCTTCGAGGGGGCGACGGACACGGCCGCGGCCACGTCGGTGGTCCCGGAGATGCCGCCCTGGAGCTCCTTGAACGGGCTCCAGGTGTTGCCGGTGGTGTTCAACGTGGCGGTGTTGATCCTGCCGTCGCCGCCGATGGCGTAGACCTCGACACCGCTGCCGTTGGGAATGCTGGTGACGTTGGTGAAGCCGGCACCGGCCGTCTTCGTCCACCGCTCGTCCCAGTGGCCGGCGTCGTAGTTCCCGTACTGCGTGTACAGGGCCCCTTCGCCGCCGACGATCTGCACATGGACGTTGTTGCCGACGGTGGAGGAGGCGATGTCCTGCGCACCCGCCGCGCCGCCGGGGACCTCGCCCCACGGGGTCCAGCTGCCGTTGAGGGTGTTCAGATCACGGCCGAAGACCTTGCCGCCGCTGATGGCCAGGACCCGTACGGTCGTGCCCGCCGCGGTGCTGGTGACACGGGTCAGGCCCGAGGAACTGACGGCCGTCCACCTGTCGTTCCAACGACCCGCCTTGTAGTCGGCGACCTGGGAGTACAGGTTGCCCTCGGATCCGACGATCTGGACGTGGACACTGGTGCCGACCAGCGCCGCGGAGATGTCCTTCGCACCCGCCGCGCCGCCGGGGACCTCGCCCCAGCCCGACCAGGTGCCGGTTCGCACGTTCAGGTCCTGGCCGTAGACCTTGCCACCCGCGATGCCGTAGGCGCGGACGAGTTCACCGTCACGAACGGTGCTCACCCGCGAGATGTCCTGGCCGTTGACCTTGGCCCACGAGGTGCCGTACTCCCCGTAGCCGAGGTCGCCGAACTGCGACCACATGACCCCGCCGCCCCCGGCGAGCAGCGACACCTGACCGGCGGTGCGCGGGGCGATCGCCTGGTCGATCCACTCACGGAGGTCGTCGACGCGGGCGGAGACGGCTCCGGTGCGGGTTTCGGTGGGGTTGGTGCCGAGGCAACCGCCTTGCCAGGAGCGGCTGTTGATGGCGACGAGTTCGCCGGCGGCGTTGAGGAGCGGGCCGCCGGTGTCGCCCTTGCAGAGGGAGTCGGTGCCCTTGCCGGTGATGGAGAGGGTGGTGGCGTCCGCGGCGGTGACGGTGAAGGCGCCGGTGTGGGGCTTGCCCGGTACCCACTCGGTTGCCGTCCGGCCGAAGCCTGCGGCCGTCACGTCGCCGCCCGCCGCCGGAGCGGCGCCGGCGCGCTTGACCGGGGCGATGCCGGTGACGGGGGCCGCAAGGCGGGCCAGGACGAGGTCCCGGTCGGAGGCGCTCGCGGAAACCTCGACGATCCCGCTGTTCCGACCGTCGCTCAACGTCGCGGTGGTCTTCAGGGCGGGCGCCCCGGCGGGCACCGCCGCACCGGGAGTGGTGGCGAAGCAGCTCGCGGCGGTCAGGACCCAACGGGCGTCGACGAGGGTGCCGGTGCAGGCTCGGCTGTTGGCCTCGTCGCCGATGTTCAGTTTCACGACGGCGGTGTGCGCGCCGGTCGTCGCCTCGGGGCCGGTGACCGCTTGGGCGGGGCCGGCCGAGACCAGGCCCGCGGCGACCGCGGTCGCCGTGACGAGCAGGCTGGTCATCCGCGCCGGGCGGGGAAGAATCGTGGTCATGCGGAGCTTCCTTGGGGGAGTCGAGTGGGTACGCGATGACGCGCGAGACGTGGTGTTGTGCGTGCGGGGGCCGCCGCCGAAGGCAGCGGATCCGGGGGCGCGTGGCACACGGCCCCGCTCGCTCCGGGACGCTGGTCCTGGGGCGAGCGGGGCCGGGCGGACGGTCGATCCGGGTCTCGGTCAGCCGTTCCAGGTGGGGGTCATCGCGAGGTGGCCGGGTGCTGCGGGCAGGCCCTGGAGGGCTACCGGCGTGGGGGAGTCCCAGGTGCGGTCCGCGTGGCGGGTGGTGTGGAGGACCTTGCCGTCGGCGGTGGTCACGGCAACCTGGACCTCGCCGTTGACGGCGGCTGCGGAGACCGACTTCGCGGTCACGGTGCCCAGGACGTCCTTCAGCTCGCCGAAGGGGGCCCAGGTGCCGTTGAAGTTGCGAATGGTGTGGTACTGGCGGGCCCCGTTGTCGGTGGCGATGACGAAGTGGGCCTCGTCGCCGCTGCCGGCGGCGCTGATCGCGGTGATGGGGCCGGTGTTGCCGGCGGCCTGGGCGACGTTGCCCCAACCGAGCCAGTTCCCGTTGGTCTGGCGGATCGAGTGGTAGGCCTTGCCGCCGGAGACGAGGGCGACCTGGAGCTCACCGCGGACGCTCGCGGTGGCCGCGGCCGTGACGTTGCCGACGGAGCCGCTGGAGATGTCCTTGAACTTCGACCACTGGCCGTCCGCGGTGCGGACGGTGTGGAAGGCCTTGCCGTCGGCGACGGCGATGACGTGGAGGTCCCAGCCGGTGTTCGTGGCGGACACCTGGGTGAGGTTGCCGAGGGTGGCGGCCTGGGAGAACACGTCGCCGAAGGTGCCCCAGGTGCCGTCCTGCTTGCGGACGGTGTGGAAGAGCCCGCCGCTGTTGCTGATGGCGAGGACGTGGGTGTCGCCGTTCATGCCGACGGCCGCGGAGGACCTGATGCCGTTGAGGCTGCCGGCCTTGGCCTGGACGTCGGTGAAGTCGGTCCAGGAACCGTCGGGCATACGGACACCCTGGTAGAGGCTGCTGCCCGACTGCACCAGGGCCTGGGTCTTCCAACCCGGGGCGCGGGAACGGTACCCGTCGATCCACTCACGGAGGTCGTCGACGCGGGCGGAGACGGCTCCGGTGCGGGTTTCGGTGGGGTTGGTGCCGAGGCAACCTCCCTGCCAGGAGCGGCTGTTGATGGCGACGAGTTCGCCGGCGGCGTTGAGGAGGGGGCCGCCGGTGTCGCCCTTGCAGAGGGCGTCGGTGCCCTTGCCGGTGATGGAGAGGGTGGTGGCGTCCGCGGCGGTGACGGTGAAGGCGCCGGTGTGGGGCTTGGCGGGCACCCACTCGGTCTTCGTCCGCCCGAACCCGGCCGCGGTCGTGTCCGTACCGGCGGCGGGAGCGGTGGTGGCGCGCTTGACACCGGTGAGGCCGGTGGCCGGGGTGGCCAGGCGGGCGAGGACCACATCGCGATCCGTGCGCGGAGCGATCTCGGCGACCTCGACGGCCTTGTCGTCGCTGAGGGTCGCGATGGTCTTCAGGGCGGGCTTGCCGGCGGGGACCGTCTGACCAGGCGTGGTGGCGAAGCAGCTCGCCGCGGTCAGGACCCAGGAGGCGTCGACGAGGGTGCCGGTGCAGGCGCGGCTGTTGGCCTCGTCGCCGATGTTCAGCTTGACGACGGAGGAGTGCCGGCCCGCCGGGGATTCCGGGCCGGTCACTGCTTGGGCGGTACCGGCGTTGACCAGGCCGGCGGTGAGCGCCGTCGTGGTCACGAGGAGACCGGTCATCCGCGCCGGGCGCGGACGGAGAACAGACATGTGGAGCATCCTTTGAGCCGGGAGTCGGTGCGCGGGCGCGCGTGAGGAGAGCGAATGCACGGCAACTGCCGTTCGTGGAAGCGCAGTTCTGTCAGGATGGGGCGGACGGGGGCCATCGGTGCATCGCAGCCCCCGAGTACCCGCCGGACCCGTGTTCCGGGGCGTGGCCCCGCGACGCGGGGGCCCGGTCGGTCAGGCCCCCGCGCGGGGTGGTTCGGTTCAGGCCCTTCGGCCACCCGGGCCGCCCGCCCCAGGGCAGGGAGGGGTCAGACGCGCTTCGATCCGGGGGTCAGAAGCGGTTCCACCTGGAGGTCAGACGCGGTTCCACTTGGCGTTGGCGCCGTTGCCGCAGGCCCACAGGCCGACGGCGGAACCGTCGGCGGTCGCCTCGCTGAAGACGTTCACACACTGGTCGGGCTTCAGGGCGCTGGCGATGGTGGTTCCGTCGTAGTTCCACTTCTGCTCGGCGCGGCCGTCGCAGGTGAGGGCCTTGAGCCGCGACGTCTGCGGGGCGCCGGTCTCGGCGGTCAGGCACAGGTTGCCGTCGAGGCGCATTTCCTTGGCGGGGGTGTAGTCCCACTGCTGGTTGGATCCGCCCCAGCAGCCGTAGATGGTGGCTTTGGCCCCGTCGAAGTCCAGGCAGCGGTTCGACTGGGCGCCGACCAGGCTGCTGCTGCCCCAACGCGGGCCGCCTTCCTTCCAACGCACGGTCAGACTGCCGTTGTTGTCCAGGGTGGCGTAGGAACCGTCGCCGCCGTGAGTGCCGGTGGCCCACAGGGCTCCAGTGTTGGTGCCCTTCTTGTACAGGACGAGGTTGCCGTCGGCCTGCATGGACAGGTACGAACCCCAGTCCCAGGTGTACTTGCCCCACACCTCGCGGCTGGTGGCCACGTCGCGGACGAGGACGTTGCCCTGGATGTCCATCATCAGGACGTTCTTGCCGTTGGTCAGCCAGTGACCGGGCATGAGCTTCGCGCCGGAGGCAAGCTTGTCACCGCGGGGGTAGGTGTCGGAGTGCCACAGGTGGCCGCCGATGCCGTGGCCGCCGTCCTTGGTGTAGACGACGAGGTTCGCGTCGCCCTGGAGTTCCAGGCGGGCGCTCGCGTTGCCGGCGGTGCCGGACGCCCACAGGGCGCCCGTGGCTTCGTCGCCGGTGGAGCCCTTCTTGTAGACGACGAAGTTGCCGTCGGGCTGCATCCTGGCGAACGCGCCCGGGTTGCCGCCGGTGCCCGACGCCCACAGGGCGCCACCCTTGTTCTGTCCGCCGGTGCGGTGGTACAGGACCAGGTTGCCGTCGTCCTGCATGATCAACTGGGCGTTTTCGGAAGCGAGGGTCTCGCCCGACCGCAGGGTCTGGCCGCTCTTGACGACGACGGGGCGCTGCCGCGCCGAGTCGAGCCAGCCGGCCAGGCCGTCGACACGGGCCGCGACCGCGTTGGTACGGGTCTCCGTCGGGTCGGTGCCGAGGCAGCCGCCCTGCCAGGACCTGCTGCCCACGCCGACGATCTCCCCGGCCGCGTTGAGCAGCGGAGCGCCCGTGTCTCCCTTGCACAGCGCGTCCGCGGCGGTCTTGCCGACGACGTCGAACGCACCGGCGTTCGTGCCGGTCACGCTGAAGTTGGCCTGGTGGAGCCGGTCGGACACCCACTCCGTCTTCGTGCGTCCGTAGCCCGCGCCGACGAGCTGCGCGCCCTGGATCGGGGCGGCCGTGGCGAGCTTCGCCGGGGTGATGTCGGTGACCGAGCGCTCCAGCCGGGCCAGGACCAGGTCTCGGTCGTCGCGGGGAACGAGATCGATGACTTTGAGGGTCTGACCGTTGCTCAAGGTGGCGGTGGCGGGCTGCTGCGGCTGCCCGGCCGGGACGGTCTCTCCCGGGGTGCCGGCGAAGCAACTGGCGGCGGCGGCCAACCACTGGTCATCGACCAGAGCGGCGGTGCACGCCCGGGCTGTGGCCTCGGAACCGATGCTCAGCCGGGCGGCGAACGCGTACTTCCCTGCGGTGGCGGGAGTCCCCACCACGGCTTCGGCGGTGCCGGCGGACAGCAGCGAAGCGGCGATGCCTGCTGTCATGCAGGCAGCCAACCACTTCGGTCTCGGACGGACGAAGGACATGCTTCCTCTTCTTGTAGGACTCTTCACGCGGTCAACCGGCGCGCGGCCGGGAGGTAAGAGCGGTGGTTCGAGAGCGTGCGGGCACGGACGTGCGAGCTCCGCCGGTGGTGCGGTGCGCGGGGCAGTGTGCAAGGGGCGGTGAGGGAGGTGCGGGCTTCGCTCCTACCGCCGCCGCCCGTAACCCTTGCGGCCCAATCTGATGGTGGTCAGCCGGTGATACGGAGTTCGACGAGCACAGAGCGCTTCGCTCCTGAGGGGATGTCACCTTCGCCCACGGGCTTGAAGTCGTCCTGCGGTACGTCGATCGTCTTCGTCTGCCCCTCGGCGGTCAGGTCCGCGCTGATGGAGTGGTCGGCGGTCTCCAGCGAGGTGACGCGAGGCAGTTCCAGAGTGAGGAAGCCCAACTTGCCCGTGGCTCCGAAGCAGTACACCCCGGCCCTGCCGGTAGCCGCATCGGAGACGGTCCTCACCTTGATCTGGGGGACATTCGGGTTGCAATCAGCGAGCAGAAGACGGCCGTCACCCTTGAGGATCTTGATCCCCTTTTCGATGAGGATCTTGTCTGCATTCGGGTAGGAGAAGTCCTCGATGGCGAAAGGAGGAGCGTCGTTCGATGCGGAAGCTGTAGCCGCCGTGGACGACGTGGCAGAGGCGAGGGCGGGGAGACCAATCACTACGGCGGCGCAGGCGGTTCCACCGATGAAGATGTTTCTGATAAGCGAAGTCATCGATTTTTCCTTTTCCGGGAAGGGGCGATATGGATCCCCAAGCCCGTGTGTGTGAGAGATGTGAAGGAGATCTTCGTCGCGCAGCGTAGCGCCCTGACCTGCTGCTTCGTCAAATTCATAGAACCAGGAGTTATTGCTAAAAAACTGACAAAATGGCACAAATTAGAAGGCGAGTGTGTCGCGAATGCTTCGCTGCGCCACGGAATTCCCTGTTCCGGATGGAGCGTTGGTTGGGGTGCCCGAGCCGCCCTGTGGCCCGGTCCTTCCGGCGGTTTTTGATCCGTGAGCAGGTCTGCAACTGAGAACTGATGGCTGAAAAGTGTTGGCCGAAAAAATTTCTAGAAGGTCCTGGTTATGATCTTGCGGTCGAGATGCGGCGCCCGGTGGTTCTCAGAGCCGGCGGTCAGTGAAATGAGAGACCTTGATACGAAGAGACCTGCCAATTGGAACGGCGGGAAAGACAGGACGTGCGCTTCGCACCCTCGGTTTGAGCCTGCTGCCGATGGCCATGGTGGCGGGCCTGGTTGGCGCGGCTCCCGCCGGAGCAGCCGAGACCGGCGGCGGCCCGATCCCGGCCACCGACCGCGGCCGTGCCCTGGAGTTGTGGAAGACCGGAGGTCCCGGGCTCAAGGCCGCTGCTGAAGTTGCTCTGACTGGCAGTGATGCGGAAGTCAAGACGTTCCTTGACCGGGTGGCGGGCGAGACCGGGTACCAGGACAACCAGATCGCTGCCACGCAGATAGCGAGTGTGGGCGGGCGAAGCCTGCAGGACGCGGTCCGCAAGGCGCTGTCCGGCACCGACGCCGAGTTGAAGACCTTCCTCAAGGACGGCTGGAAGGCGCCGTTGGAGGAAGATCAGAGGGTCCGTGTCACCCAGATCGTCAGCACTGGTGGACCGGAGGTCAAGGAGGCAGGGCGCGCCGCGCTGAACGGGAAGCCCGAGGACCTCAAGAACTTCCTCGAGCAGGGTCAGTACCAGCGGCAAGAGCAGGACGACAGGGTCCAACTCACCCAGATCCTGAGCACCGGTGGCCCCAACGTTCGGAAGGCCGGCCGGATCGCGATGAGCGGCTCGGCCGAGGACGTCCGCGAATTCCTGCAGGTCGGACAGCACACTGCGAGGGCGCAGGACAAGGAACACGCCACCGTCGCGCAACTCGTCGAACAGGCCACCGAGTCCGGTCGCCAGGCAGCGGCGGAGACGGAAGCAGCCAAGACCGCCTCCGCTGTAGCCGTTGCCGCCGCACAGATGGCCAAGGAAGCGGCCCAGAAGGCTGCAGTCGAGACGGCTGCGGCCAAGAATGACGCGCTGCGCGCCGCGAGCGCGGCTCGAAGGGCTGCTGCTGCGGCGCAACAGGCCGCGTCAGCAGCCCAGCAGGCCATCAGCGCCTCACGCGCGGCCAACAACTCTGCCCGTATTGCTTCGAACGCTGCCAGTCAGGCAGCGTCCGCGGCCGCCGGTGCGGCTCAGGCGGCGACGTACGCGCAGAACGCCGCCGCACATGCCGCGACCAATGCCGGCGATGCGAGCACTGCCCGTAAGGCCGCCGAGAACGCCCGGAACGCCGCCAAGGGCGCTCTGCTGGCAGCCGAAGCGTCAGACAAGGCAGGCGACGCCGCGGATGCGGCCGGGGCAGCTGCAAGGGCAGCGGCAGGAGCCGGTGCCGACGCGGACAGCGCCGCCAACTCCGCCGCCAATGCCAGCAATTACGCCGACCAGGCCGGCGCGCACTCGGACGAGGCCGCTGCTGCTGCCGCCTCCGCAAAGCGGCATGCACGCGAAGCAACGCGCGCCGCCAACGCGGCCGAGTCGCTCGCGCGCAAGTCGGCTGCAGCCGCCCGCGAATCCCGCGACGCGGCCAGAGGGGCTGCCACTCATGCGGAGAACGCGGCCAAGGCGGCCGACGAAGCCGCCGACCACGCCGGTGAGGCTGCCGGAGCCGCCGACAAGGCCGCACTCCACGCCGACGGGGCGAAGAAGGCCGCAGACGCGGCCACGGCTGCCATCGCGAAGGCCAACGCCGTTCACGCTCTGGCACGGGAGGTCGAGGCTGAGGAGCTCAAGGCCCGCACCAATGAAGGCATCGAGAGGGCCAAGGACCTTGCCTTCCAGGCAGAGCAGCGGACGAAGGCGCAGACAACCGTAGCCCAGCAGGCCAAGAATCTGGAAGCCGAGGCCCAGACCCTGGCAGACGCAGCCGCCAAGCCTGAGGCGGACGTCAAGGCCATCGCGAGCAAGGGTCGCAAGATCGCCCTGCAGACCTTGAAGGCCAGCGAGCCCTGGAGCCGCACCGCCGCCCAGGTAGCCCTCGCCGGTTCGGACGCAGCCATTGCCGACTACATTCGCAAGGGGCGCAACACGGCGAAGCAGCAGGACAGCCGTGCCCGCGTCGAAGCAGTGTCTTTGGACGCCAAGTCACTCAAGGTCCGAGCCGCAGCGACCGAGGCACTCAAGGGCGATCAGGCCAGGATCAGCGCGTTCCTGAGCAGTGGTCAGTACCAGGCCATGGCGGATGAACTGCGGCTCTACATTACGCAGGCCATCTCCACCGGCGGAACGGTTCTCAAGGAACAAGGCCGGGCGGCCCTCAACTCCGGCAACGTCGAAACCTACCGGGTCTTCCTCAACACCGGTCAGTACGCTGCCCGTACGGAAGATGAACGCCTCCGCGCCACCCAGCTTGTCAGCAGTGACTGCCCGCAGAACAGCTGCCCCGAACTCAAGGCGGCTGCACGCATCGCGGTGGAAGGCCCGTCAGACCTTCTACACAACTTCATAGAGACCGGCCAGTACAAGGCGGTGCGCAAGGACCAGCTCGCCAATACGCATCACCTGCAGATCCAGCAGCTCCTCTCCACCGGCGCCGGTATTGCGGCCACCGCCCAGGAGAGGGCTGCCGAGGCCGGCAAGGCCGCAGCGACTGCACGAGGCGCCGCGGACCTGGCCAATCAGTACGCGGAGCAGGCCAAGGCCTCCCTTGCGGAAGCGAATGGCTACGCCGCGCAGGCGGACAAGTCCGCACAGGACGCTGCTGCCTCCGCCACCAGGGCCGCGGCTTCCGCGAAGACGGCACGTCAGGCCGAAGCCGACGCGTTGCGGGCGGCAGCCAGCGCGGTCAACTCTGCCACCCGAGCGCAAAAGTCCGCCAATCAGGCGCGCAGTTCCGCAGAACAGGCCACGGTGGCCGCGAATCAAGCACGTGCTTCTGCGACCGCAGCGGGCAAGGACTCGGAGGCGGCGGAGCAGGCATCCGTAGAAGCCAGGAATTCCGTCATCGAAAAGCAGCAGGCTGAACTGGCTGCTTGGCAGGCGGCAAAGGAGGCATGGCTCAAGGAGCATTCAGTCCCGGAGAAGCAGGACGAAGACTGGCTCCCTGACTGGGTAAAGGATGCTGCGCGCACCACTGGTGCGTACGCACAGGCCATCTTCAGTGAGCCCGAAGTGTGGATTGGGGCGGCAGAAACCGCAGGTGGCTTCGCGATGATAGCCGCCGGTGTCGGAGGGGATATCGCCGGCGGTGCCATTTGCCTCACGGGAATCGGCTGCATTGCAGGGGCGCCCGCAATCGTTCTTTCGACTGGCGTGGCTGTCGGGGGTGGATACACGGCTGTTGACGGTATCCAGCGATTCAACAATGGTTTTGGTACCGCACTTCGCGAGGCGGAGTCGGCATCGACGGGGCGCACCTCGGCAGGTGGGAAGAACGAGCAGCTCGCGATGGACCTTGCCAAGGAGAATCCGATCTATGGCACTGAACTTCCCACAGTGATGAAGGATCCGCGCTGGCCTGCGTCCGACGGGTGGGTCAAAATGGAAATGAAAGTAAAGGAGGTCGAGGTACACTACGTCTACAATAAGAACACGCTGGAATCTGCAGACTTCAAATTCAAGGATCGATCTGGTGGGTGACGAGATCAACATTGCTGCGCCGAGCGGTGCTGGTGGGCCCGCAACTCTACCTTCGGGAACGCGCGTCACCGTAATTCAGGACTCATCCTGGAGTGGGCCGTGGCAAGTAGAATTCGAAGGGGAGATTGATGGCCTGGGATCTCCCGTGGATCATGCAATGGCACGCACTGGAGAGATGGAATACTGGGTGAAGTTTGACGAGCCGCAGTATGACAGTGATGGTGATGGGCCTTATAGGAAGGCCCTCATATGGGGGCGGTACCTTGAGCCCATCTCCAGGTGACCCTGACTGAGGGCATTGCGCCTGAGACGCTGGATCATGTCATGTGACCGGTCAATCTCTCCGTGCGCGGTCAAACCCTGAACGGGTCGCGTGAATCGACTACCCGACTGCCGAGGAATTCGGCGGCCGGGTAGTCGCGTTTCGACAAGTCATATGCCCGGGCCACGGAGCCTTCCGGCCCCACCGGATGGTGTCGTTCGGGGCCGGGCACCGTCGGGTCGGCCGGAGGCGACAAGGAGCACATCCGCATATGTTGCGGGTTCGAAGTTGACGTTGCGGCCGGTGATGCAGAGCGCCGAACGTTCCTCCTCTACCTGGTGTTGCCGAGGGCCCTTCGACCGCTGCCGCCGATCCTGGCGAGCCGGGGCGAGGGGCATGCGGGCTTCGTGGTGCCCCCGCTGCAGTCGCGTGCGCAGGCTGTCGAGTGGAGTCGCCACCATTCCAGGGCGGTGAGCGGTGCGATGTAAGGCTTCGCGCAAGGCGCTCGCGGTACATTCCGGTAGGGGTATCGGTTCGTCTGCGGTGTCGCTCCGGGCCGTGGTGCCACGGGTGCTCCTTCCGGCATGAGTGGCGAGTACCGGCACGCTCATGACCTTCCCCTGCCCTGAACTCCTTCCGGATGCCGAGTTGGCGCCCTCCGTCCCCGTACTGGGGTGGTCTCAGCCCTGACACTTGTGTTTCCCGGGTGTCACGTTCTCACGGAGGCCTGATGGCGAAGCCCATCGACGCCGATACAGCCTGGCCGGCACCTGACCTCATCCAGGCCGATCGAGCGGGCGGCGTTGGTCGGCCGCCCGACCCGCCCCGGACCCTCCATCGCCCCCGGCCGGCCGGCCGGGATCCGGCGGCATTCATAATCTCTGCATGCCCCACGAACGTCTCCCCGACATATCGGTGATCATCGCTGCCTACAACGCGATGCCCTACCTGACCGAGTGCCTGGACTCGGTCGCGGGCCAGACCCTGGGCATGGCCCGGCTGGAGATCATCGCGGTCGACGACGGGTCCACGGACGGGACCGGCGCGGAGCTGGACCGCTTCGCCGCCCTCCACCCCCAGGTGCGGGTGGTGCACCAGGCGAACTCCGGCGGCCCGGGCGGCCCGCGCAACAGGGCCCTCGACCTGGCCCGGGGCCGGTTCGTGTTCACCCTCGACGCCGACGACTACCTCGGCCCGGAGGCGCTGGAACGGCTCCTGACGATGGCCGACGCGCAGGGCAGCGACATCGTCCTCGGCCGCCACGTCGGCCTCGGCCGCACCGTCTCCGAGAAGGCGTACCGCCACGCCGAGGTCGCGGACCTGTACACCTCGGAGGTCTACCGGTCGCTGCACGTCGCCAAGCTCATCCGCCGCCAGATCATCGAGGCCGACCGCATCCGCTTCCCGGTCGACCTCTGGTACGGCGAGGACCAGGTCTTCGTCACCGCCGCCTACCTGGCCGCCGGCACGATCTCCGTGGTCGGCGACTACGACTGCTACTACCTGCGCCTGCGCGAAGACGGGCAGAACATCACCTCGCGCAGCCGGACGGCCGACGAAACGGTGCGCCACATCGAGCGCGTCATGGCCCTGGTGGCCGAGCGGGTACAGGACCCCGTGGGTCGCCGGCGCATGCTGGGCCGGCACTTCCGCAGCCTGATCCGCACGGCACTCCTACCGGGCGTCAACGCCCGACACCGCAACCCGGCGTTCACGGCCGAGGTGTACGCCCGCGGGCGGGCGCTCGTCCAGGCGTACTGGACGCCGGACATGGGCAACGAGCTGAGCCGGATCGACTGGATCCGGCTGTACGCCTTCGTCAGCTGCGCCCCGGGCGCCTTCGAGCACCTCATGGAGTACGACCCCGTCGCGGAGCCCCCGGAGGACCTGGCGGAGAACGGCCGGGTGTACCGGCTCTACCCGCTGTTCCGGGATCCGACCGCCGGCCTTCCGGACGTCCTGTTCGACGTCACGTCGAAGCTGCGCGCCCAGCACTACCTCGCGTCGATCGCCTGGAAGGGCGGCAAGGTCAGCCTGACCGGTCACGCGTACGTGGAGTCGCTGAGCACCGCCCGGCTGGGCGGCGAACTGGTCCTGCGCGAACGCGACAGCGGCCGGGAGCACACCGCCGAAGTTGTCGCGGTCGCCTCGCCTGACCTGGGGGAAGGCCTGGACACGGCCGGCTTCCGGGTGGAGGCGAACCTGGCCGTGGTGGACGACGGCGCCCCCATCGGGCCGGGCGTGTGGGACGCGTTCCTGGACGTACGGGCCGACGGAGTGACCCGCCGGGTACGACTGGGCCGCAAACACGCCCCGGACCTGGACCGCACAGCGCGCCGCCCCCGCGTCGTGGCCCGCGACGCGGCGAGCGGCACGGAACTCGCCGCCTGCCCGTTCTTCACCATCCACGACAACCTCAGCATCGAGGTCGTCCGCCGCTTCTCCCTGACGGCGGGCTGAGCGACAGGGCCCCGCCCGGGAGGCGGCCGGCCCTTTCGCCCGTACGAGGTGACCCTCGACCCGTTCTCCGACCCCCTGGCGGGACAATCACCTCAACGCGCGGTTCGACCAGGATCCCCGCACCCGAAGGAACCCACGAGTGAGCCTCCGCGAGATCACCGCCCGGCAACTGCGGCCACTTCCACGTCAACAGTCATCGGAGCGGTCGCGAAGCGATCGTCGACATCAGGGGGAGGCGGACACCGGACTCCTCGGGCGATGACCGACCCGGCCCGGTCACCCTCGTCACCCTCGTCACCCTTGAGTCCAAGTGACCGATCGGACGGCGTCTGCCACGCTGAATCGCCTCCGTGCGGTCGATTGGACGGGTGACTGGGACTTCGCCTTCGGGAATGTCAAGTCCCGTCGTGTCCTGTTCCGTGAATACACGCGCCGGGCGGCCGTGTGGGCCCAGGCGTACGCGGCCGTTGGTGGCCGGCCCATCTTCGATGTGACCTCGTACGTGGATCCAGAATTCCAGCCGACTCCTGAACTGGCAGCCGAACTCGGTGAGTTCCTGGATCGCCTGCCCCACGGGGAGGTTCGGCAGACCTGCTCGGGCGCGGTCCGCATGGCGGAACTCCGGGCGCGGAACCCTGCCGCGTTCTCGGACCTTCCCGATCTCTACGAGCGGCTGGTCCTCTTCTACGAGCGGGGCGGCGAGTTCATCCGGGACGATGCGGGGTTCCTCGATCTGACGGGTGTGCGGTTCCGGCCGGGCACCCTGGAGAGCCACCTCGGCAACCCGCCCGTCACGCTGCTCGGCGACACCGTCCTCGACGCGCTCGACGCCGACGGGCAGGTCGTGTACTCCACCGCGGAGGACCGACAGGGCCCCCTCCTCAGGCGGCGGGTGCTGAGGGACGAGCAATCGGACGAGGTGTTCGGCCGTGACCTGCGCTGGGAGTCGACCGATCTGATCCCCGACACCGAAGCGGAGGCCAAGGAGGCGGGGCCTGGTCGCCCTGGACGAGCTCAAGGCGGTCAAGCTCATCGGGGAGATCGTGGCCGCCGTCACGCGTCCCTGAGGGGCGGTCCTGAGATCTCCCGGTCCGACGTTCGCGGAGAGGCGGACCCTTCGGTCCGATACCCGCATGATCACCGCAGCCCGGCACAGAAGCACCCGCCTCAGACACAAACATCCACCTCAGTGCCCCTTGCTCTCTGGTGACGGGCAGCTCCGGCGTGTAACTTCTGCTTCAGCTGTCGTGGTTCGCAGTACCTGCCCGCGCCCCTGGCGTGGGTGTTTCGCTGTGCAGTGCCGGACCAGGGCGATCACCTCCGGGTCCGCGTGGTGCGGATCCGACCTCGACTGGAAGGCATGATCATGGCCAGCGGAACCGTGAAGTGGTTCAACGCCGAAAAGGGCTTCGGCTTCATCGCGCAGGACGGCGGCGGACCGGACGTCTTCGCGCACTACTCCAACATCAACTCCACCGGCTACCGCGAGCTCCAGGAAGGCCAGGCCGTGACCTTCGACATCACGCAGGGCCAGAAGGGCCCGCAGGCGGAGAACATCACCACCGCCTGACCCGGCCGTCGACGGCGCCGCCCCGGAACACGAACTCCGGGGCGGCGCCGGACCGGTAGTCCGGGGGTGGCTCCGCCACCCGCCCGCCGACCTCGGAACGAGGCCGCCGGTCAGGCCCCCGCCTCCGCCGTCGAGCGCCTGCTCGGGAACCGCCGAGCCGCCTCGACCGCTTCCCGGTCGAGTTCCTCGAAGGAGACTCCCCAGCTCTCCTCCCATGCGTCCAGGTTGATCGCGCGGCAGACGAGGGGTTCCAACTCCGCGGGATGGCCGAGCTCGTAGGCGATGTCTGCCCGGATCATGAATGCGCCGATGGCGGCCTCCACACACCCGTCGACGATCTGCGCGGCGACCCGGAACGCCATCGCCCACTTCGCGTCCCGGCGACCGACGGGCGGGTGGAACACCACACAGGTGCCGACATCATCCGCCATCGACTGGAGTGGCTGACAGGCCCGCCCCGAGCGGCACTGCTTTCCGGGCGGCAATTCTCGGTGCGCCATACAACCATCGGTGCGGCCGGCGAGTCTCACGCCCTGGTAGGAACATTTCCAGGGGGTTTTCGTGAAGTTGTCTCGGATCGCAGCAGCGGTCACCACTGCCGCTCTTGCTCCGGTAGTCCTCATCTCGTCGCCGGCGTTCGCCGCCGGCCCGGACGCCTCGGTCGCCGGCAACCCGCCGGCCCCGACCGTGCCCGACCGTGTCGTGCCCGACCAGGCCGCACCCGGTCAGGCCGACGAGGATCGCAAGACCATTCTCGCGATCATTGCCGACCCGATGGCCAGCGGGCGCATGAAGGAAGCCGGCCACAAAGCCATCGCCGCCGGGCCGGCGGCCATGCGCGAGTTCATCGAGACCGAGCAGCACGAGATCCGTCGCGTCGACTATCGCATCCACGTCATCCGCCTCCTGAACGGCGCCGGCCCCGGCCTGGAGGGAGGCATCATGAAGCTCCTCGACGGCAACGCGACTCTGGCGCAGCTGCGTCACTTCTACGAGGTCACCCAGCACGAGCTGCGCGACGAAGACAACCAGGTCGACATCTCCCGGCTGATCGGCACTGCCGGCCCCGGTGTGAAGGAGGCGGCCAAGAAGGCGCTCAAGGGCACCCCCGCCGACCGCGTCGCCTTCCTGAAGACGGGGCGGTACCTCGCGCAGGCCTCGGACGACCGGGTCGAGCTGGCCCGTATCGACGAGGCGTGGGACGGCCCCATCCTGAGCGAGGCGATCAGCAAGCTCCTCAGGGGTACCGCGACCCCGGCCCAGCTGCGCGAGTTCCTCGAGAAGACCCAGTACGAGCTGCGCGACCAGGACAACCGCGTCACCATCGCGAAGATCATCGACGGCGGTGGCCCGGAACTGGTCAAGGCGGGCCGCGCCGCGCTGGCGGGCACCGCCGCCGACCGCGTTGCGTTCCTGGCGACCGGCCGGCACGAAGCCAGTGCCAGGGACAAGAGGGCGCAGCAGGAGAACGACAAGAACCAGAACGGTCAGAACCAGAACGGGAAGCAGAACCAGAACAACTCCGGCAACGGCTCCCACCCCGGTACCGACACCAAGCCCGGCACCGGCAAGCCCAACACCGGCACGAACGCGGGCAACACCGCCGTCACCGCCCAAGGCGGCAGCGGCTCCCCGCTCGCCGCCACCGGCGCGGGTGACGCGGTCCTGATCGCGGGCGGCGCGGGCACCGCACTCGTCGCCGGCGCCGGCCTCCTGCTGGCCGCACGGATGCGACGCGCAGGCTCCGCGCGCTGACTCGGTACGAACCCGGGTACGGGCCCGGTACGCGATGGTGGTCGGGGGCCGGTCGAGGCCGGCCCCCGCTTCACGTGCGACCACCTCGCGCGGCCGTAACGTCGCCCGCGCCATCACGGCCCACAACCGCCCCGGGCCGTCAAGGTCGAGGTCACTTTCCGCCTGCGCGGAATGATCAAGAACTCGGCACGTTTGGAAACCTCGACTCGGTGCAGACGCTCGTTAACACCGGCTTTATTCATCGAGGTAGGAGAAGCGTCATGGGCATCATCGCCTGGATTTTGATCGGACTGCTCGCGGGCTTCATCGCCAAGGCCCTGATGCCCGGCAAGGACCCGGGCGGCGTCATCATCACCATGCTGATCGGCATCGCGGGCGGTCTGCTCGGCGGCTGGCTCGGCAAGGTCATATTCGGCGTCGACTCCATCGACGGCTTCTTCGACCTGTCCACCTGGATCGCCGCCATCATCGGCTCCGTGATCCTCCTCGCCGTCTACCGACTGGTCACCGGCAACAACCGTCACCACCGCCACGCCTGACGCGATCCGGTCCCACCCGGATGGAAACGGCTCCCCCTCCTCGCGAGGGCGGAGCCGTTCCGCTTGTACGGGAACCTCGTACGACATCGACGACAGCACCGGAGCCAAGAGGCCCTTCAGCGGCGGAAGGACCACGCCCGAAGGCCGAACGCCAGGACCGCGCCGACGCCTGCGGCCACGACAGCCGCCGCCGGCGGCGCGCCGGGGCGAGCTCCGCAGGCCGGTCGACGGGTAGCGGGTCCCGTCGACCGGCCATGCCCATGCGGGGGAGACGGAGCGGGGGCGCCGTCCCCCGCCCATGGGCAGCCCCCGTCCCGTCGCGGCCTGCTGCTACAGCAGGTTGTAGATCTGGAACCCGTTGCCGATCTTGACCGGCTTCTGGAAGACGACGCCGGCGTCGCCCGTGCCCGAGTAGCGGTACAGGTCGCCGTTGGGCTTGCGCGCGATCAGGTCCGCCCTGCCGTCGGCGTCGAGGTCGCCGACCGAGAGCAGACGGTCGTAGGTGTTCCAGCCGCCGCCGATCTGCGTACGCGCGGCGAACGGGGCCTTGTAGTCGCCGGTGCCCTTGTAGAGCCACAGGACGCCGGCCTTGTCCCGCGCGACGATGTCGGCCTTGCCGTCGCCGGTCAGATCGCCCTGGCCGGCGAGCTGGGTGTACTGGCCCCAGCCACCGCCGATGCGCGTGCGCTCGCCGAGCGTGCCGTCCGGGTTGCCGAGGTAACCCCACAGGTCACCGGCCTTGTCGAGGCCGATGAGGTCGGCCTCCTGGGCCCCGCCGAGACTGCCGGGGGACAGGACCGTGGTGTAGATGTTCCAGGCGGTGCCGACGTCCTTGCTGTGGTATCCGAGCTGGTCGTCGATCCAGCCGTAGCTCAGGACCCCGCTCTTGTAGAGGCTCCAGGTGCCGTCGCTGTACCCGTCCTTGTTGTTGTCGACGTTGATCGAGTCGGCGAAGGCGTCAAAGCTGACCTCCACGTTGTACCGGTCGTCGAAGGCGCCCTGGCGGTTCGGGAAGTAGAGGTACAGCTCGGTGGACTGCTTGTCCATGGCGTTCATCGCGAAGCTCGGCGTCTCGACGGAACCGGCCGCGCGGGCGAGCCGTCCTGCCCCCTGGACATGCTCGGCCTGCTTCTGGGCCTGCTGCTGGGCCCGTTGTGCAGCCCCGGCCGGGTCGCCGGAGGCGAAGGCCGTACCGGCCGTGGCGGCCATCGCGGCAGTGACGGCCGTGGCGGCGAGCACGCCCCGGAGCGCACGCCGACGTCGGTCTGTGAACATGAGGATCCCCCCTGGGACATGGTGGCGGCACAGGTCGGATGCCGCCGATGATCAGAAGCCTCGCACGAGGCACTGACACGACCCATCGAGTTTTCCGCTGACCGCTGACCGCTGACCGCTGACCGCTGACCGCCGACCTGCCGCCCGCTTCGAGGGGTGCGCGTCCCGGTGTCAGTCGGCGCCGGCAGGATGCGCCGCATGACGTCACCCAGCGCAGCCGACTACGGCTGGATACGCTCCGCTTCCTCCGTGTTCAACTACGCCCTGGAGATCGGGTACACGATGACGCTGGTCCGGGGAGTCTCGCCCGCGGAGTTGCTGCGAACGGCGGGGGCCGACCCGCGTGACACCTGCGTGGGGATCGACGAGTTCATCCGGGAACACGGCGAGATCATGTTCGGGTACGCGAGTTGGCCCGAGTCCTTCCTGGCAGGAGCCTTCGAGGTGCCCGGTGAGGGAGGGAGATGGGCCCTCGCCCTGGAGTTCGGCGGCGACCTGGGAACACGGTCGAGCATCATGGAAGCCCTCTCCGCCGGGACGCGAGCCGTCTCGCATTCGAGCAACGGGGGGAAGCCCATGGACTTCTTCCACTCGTACCAGGACGGGGAGTTGAGGGTCACCTTCGAGTGGCCGGCGGACAGAACCGGCAGCGCTCCTGATGAGCTGAACGCCCTGATGAGAGAGGTCGGGCTCAACCCGACAGGCGACGAGGACCCCGGCCTCGACCGCAAGGCGGCGGTGCTCGCGCTGACCGAGCGGCTCACGGGGGTGCGGGTGACCGAGCACCTACTGAAGGACGCGGAGTACCTCACGGGCGAGGTACCGGAAGAACCCTACTGAGAACGGCTTCGATGCCCCGGACACGGACGCGACCCGACCACGTACGCGTCCACGGACGGGACGCGGATGTCGCTGCATGATGCCGGTGTCCGTCTTCCCCACCGCCCTTTAATTGACTGGCACGCGGTGCGCGGGCCTGCCTAATGTGACGGCGCGACCGCGTCCCCCGATGCGCTCGGCTGCGGCTACTTCCTTCCGAAACCAAGTGACGCCGCGGCCACTTCTGACCTCGGGGCGGCGCGGGCGCCTGTGCCCCGCCCGTTCCTCCGCCTCGTCGGACGCCTCGGGCGGGGCTCCCCATTGCCTTTGGATCCGGGGGGATTCCCTGCCTCGCCACACCCCGCGCACGTCGAAGATCTGGTCCGAGATGCTCGTGGCCCCGCACATCTCCGCCGCAGCGGCCCGCACCGCGATCGATTCGTGGTCCCACCATCACCCCACCGGGGCGGACCAGCTCACCTATGAAGGCGGCCCCGGCTTCGTCCGGGAGCCGCGCGAGGAGCTCTTCCTCCTGGCCGTGGGGAACTTCGTCTCCCAGCAGACCTTCTACGAGAGCGGCCCGGAACGCGACGAGCGGTACACCCGCCTCGTGGGTGAACTCGCCCTCCAGGACCCCACATGGACAGCCGGCCTGCTGCGTTGGCTTCGAGGCGAGGGAAACATGCGTACGGCCTCCCTGATCGGCGCAGCCGCGTACGTCAGGGCACGGCTCGCCGCCGGGTCCTGCGTGGGGCCGTCCAACCGGTCCGTCATCGATTCCGTGCTCCAGCGCGCCGACGAGCCCGGCGAGTTGCTCGCCCACTGGACCTCGGCCTACGGGCGGAGCGTCCCACAGCCCGTGAAGCGGGGCATCGCCGACGCGGTACGGCGGCTGTACTCGTCCCGCTCCCTGCTGAAGTACGACACCGCCTCCAAGGCCTTCCGCTTCGGCGACGTCCTCAACCTCGTCCACGCCACACCCGACCCGGCCAAGCCCTGGCAGGGCCCGCTGTTCCGGTATGCACTGGACCGCCGGCACCACCCGGAGGACGCGGCGCCGCCGCCTGGCGACCGGCTGCTCACCGCGCACCGAACGCTGATGGAGTTGCCGGCGGACGAGCGGCGCGCCGTGGTCACCGGGCCGGACGGCGCCGAGCGGCTGGCCACGGCGGGCATGACCTGGGAGGCCCTCGCGGGCTGGCTCCAGGGACCGCTGGACGCCGCCGTCTGGGAAGCCGTGATCCCCTCGATGGGACCGATGGCGCTGCTGCGCAACCTGCGCAACTTCGACGGGGCCGGGATCTCGGACGAGGCTGCCGCCGGAGTCGCCGCACGGATCTCGGACGCCGAGGAGGTCGCCCGGTCCAGGCAGTTCCCCTTCCGCTACCTGGCCGCCCACCGCCACGCACGGTCGGCGCGCTGGTCGACGCGGCTGGAGGTGGCGCTGAGCCACTCGCTGGCCAACGTGCCGGCCCTCACCGGCCGGACCCTGATCCTGGTGGACCGGTCGGGCTCCATGTTCTATGGCACCGTCTCGGAGCGGTCCACCCTGACCCGAGCGGACGCGGCGGCTGTTTTCGGCACGGCGCTGGCGATGCGCGCGCAGGAGGCGGACCTGGTGGAGTTCGGATCATCGAGCGCGCAGGTGCCGTTCCGGTCCGGGGAGCCGGTGCTCGACGTACTCAAACGGTTCAACGACCTCGGGGGCACCGACACCGCCACGGCGGTACGCGCCCACTACCGGGGCCACGAGAGGGTCGTGATCGTCACCGACGAGCAGACGGGTCCGCACCTGGGGCGCCGCGGTCCGGCGGAACCGGTCCCGGAGGACGTCCCGGTCTACACCTGGAACCTGGCGGGGTACCAGCCCGCCCACGGCCCCGGCGGCCCCAACCGGCACACCTTCGGCGGCCTGACGGACGCCGGGTTCCGGATGATCGGCCTCGTCGAGGCCGGCCGCGAGGCCCGATGGCCATGGACGTCACAGGACCAGGCCGTTTCCGGGCGGTGATCCCGCAGCCCGCCGACCAGGCCGCCAACCGCAAGCAGCCGGGTCGGCTCGGCGGCCGCCCGCCTCGGACCGTGCGATCAGCAGCGCGTCGGATGTCCCGGTGGGCCTCGGACTCCAGTCGGGATGCCAGAAGTTGCGTACCGGTGAGAGTCGGGCTGCACCAACGACTCAGATCCAGGTGTCATCGGCCGGCGAAGGCGCGGCGTACGGACGGAGGACCATCAGCGAGTCTTCGAGGGTCGCCACCATGGCGAAGGGGAACCGGTCGACCTCAAGGCAGAGTTCGACGTCATCAGGGTGGACTCCTTGACGCACACCCTCCGCCAGTTCGCCGGCGGCGCGCGACGCGGCAGCGCGGCGGACGTACTCGGTGGCGTCCGTCTCCGCCTCGGTGGCTCTCCGAGCGATGTACTGGGCGCACGCCAGATCCTCATCGGCCTGCCCGTCCTCACCCGTGACCACGAACGTGACACTGTCACCCGCGCGCGTCCGCAAGAGTCGAGCCGTTGCCTCCGCGACCACGAAGCCGGCGCACAGCACCAGCGACGCGTCCTTGACCGCGAGGGCGCCGACCGTGCCTGCCGTGGTCTTCTGTACAACGGTCCGTCCGCCGAGGTCGACGGACCGCAGCAGGCCCGGCGAGTTGACCATGTCGAACCCGGGCGCGGGTGGACCGTCCTTGAGCGCCGCCCAATCCGGGTGGGAAGCCTTGAGTGCCAGGGCTTCTTCCAGCGACTCGGCGAGCACGATCTTCTCCGCCCCCCGGGCAAAGGCCCAGGCCGCCACGGTGTAAGCACGCATGACGTCGACCACGACGGCCACGGACGGGACTTCGTCCAGTTCGGCGATGCCTAGAAAACGAGTGTCCATTCCGATCATGATCGCGCATGCCCGCCCTGAAGCCCCCGGAGAGTGGCACGCGTCATACCGAGGAGGACTCGCGCTGCTCACCACCGATCCCCGGCCGCCGTGTGACGAGGCCGTCGTTACGAACGCGGCCGCGGGGCCGCCCGGGTACCGCACACGTTCGCGCGGCACCCGGGCCGGCGTCGTTCCCCGCCGCCACATCGGCTTCGTCACGTCACCCGCGGCGGATGCCAGGACGCGCGCTGCCGGGGGTGACGGTGATTCCGGAGGATTGAATCGAGTCGCCCTGGGTGTGTCGTCGAGTATCCGGGAGCCTGTTGTGCGATCGAAGTGTGTGTGAACGTCATCGCCCGTGGAGGGCTTCCGTTCCCCACTTCGGTTTCCCGTGCCGTCACGTGCGGCCGAGGCGGGCATGCCTAGGACACGACCGCCATTGCACCGCCTGCTTCGTAACCGTTCGTCTTCCGGCTCGGCGTCCCCGAGCCCCCGGGCCGCGCTGTACGCCCTGTGCGTCAGCTTCTTCATGATCGGCTTGGACGCCACCGTCGTGAACGTGGCCGTCCCCGACATCCGCGCGTCCCTGGACGCGTCGCTCAACGACGCCGTATGGGTCAACAGCGCCTACGCCCTGTGCTACGCCGTCCCGCTGATCCTCGCGGGCCGACTCGGCGACCGGTACGGGCCCAAGCGGATCTTCCTGATCGGCGTCACGGGGTTCACCCTCGCTTCACTGGCGTGCGCGCTCGCTCCGAGCGCACCGGTACTGATCGCGGCTCGGGCCGTCCAAGGGCTGACGGCCGCGCTGATCGCACCCCAGACCATGTCGCTGATCGTCCACCTCTTCCCCGCCGAGCGCCGGGGCCGAGCGCTCGGTGTCTGGGCCGCGGTCGGTGGCGCGGCGATGGCCGCCGGACCCGTGATCGGCGGGCTGCTCGTGGCCTGGACCGGCTGGCGGGGCATCTTCCTGATCAACCTGCCGGTCGGGGTGGCCGGGTGGATTGCCGCCCACCGCCTGCTCCCGGACTGGAGGCCGGCCAAGGACCACCGGTTGGACCTGTGGGGCATCGTGCTCAGCGGCCTCGGTCTGGCGGCGTTGGTCTTCGGCGTGCAGAGCGGCGAGGCCTACGACTGGGGCACCGTCGCCGGTCCGATCACGATCCCCTCGATCCTCGTCTTCGGCGCCCTGTGCCTGGCGGCCTTCGTGTGGTGGCAGCACCACAACCCCGATGAGCCGCTCCTGCCCCTACGGCTGTTCCACCACCGGAACTTCTCCGCGGCCGTCACCGCCGGCGGGACCATGGGAGCCGCCATGGGCGGCCTGTTCCTGCCACTGATGGTCTATCTGCAGAGCGATCTCGGCTACGGTCCGCCGGCGGCGGGCGCCATCACCGTGCCGATGTTCGCCCTGTCCTCCCTGTGCGCACGGTTCGCCGGCAAGCGGTCCGACTCCACCAGTCCCCGCCTGCTCGCCGGCGCCGGCTTCGCCCTGCTGATCGCGGGCCTCGGCTCCCTGACATGGCTGCTGCGCCCGGGCATCAGCCCATGGGCGCTGATGCCCTCCCTGCTCGTTTCCGGCATCGGCATCGGACTGGTGTCGGCGCCACTCGCCGCCATCGCCACCCGCACCCTGGAACCATCCCTGGTCGGCGCGGCCTCCGGTGTCTTCAACACCACCCGCCAACTCGGCGGGGTCCTCGGCAGCGCCGCGACGGGCGTCCTCCTCCAGGCTCACCTCGGAAGCACTTCCACCACCGCCACCCAGGCCGCCCTGGCCTTCTCCGTGGCCATGTTGGTCATCGGCCTCGGATGCTGCGCCATCGTCCGGCCGGCACCTGCGGCGCGGACTGCCGCAGGCACCTGAACACAACCGCACCACTGGGGAGACGGGGCGTGGCGCCTCAGACGCCGGCGGTGCAGAACACGCACGCCTCCCAGAACGGCAATGCGTCCAGTACCCGGTGGCGTGCGCACGAGGCGATCGCGGCCTCGTCGGGCCCGGGCAGGACGCCCGCGCCGGCCGTCGGGGTGCCGGGGTCGAAGTCCTCCACCATCGCCCGGTACGTACGCAGGTACCCCTCGGCCCGGGGCGGCTCGTACGTCAGTTCCTCCCACCGGTGGCGCGAGAGGGCCAGGTCAAGTACGCGCAGCAGGAAGTCCTTGGCCGCGGCCCGCTCCTGAGGCGTGTCTCCCCAGTCGAGTTCCGCCAGGTCGAAGCCGACCACTCCACGGCCCATCACGTTCTGGTCCTGAAGGGTCAGCAGGGCGGCGAAGCGGAAGTCCCACGGCTCGCGGGCCAGCGCGGACATGGCGAGCATCAGCACGTCCACGAACACCGCCGTGCCACCGTTGGTCATCTCCAGGTACCGGCCGTCACCGCCCTCGAACACGTTCATGTCACCAGGGTAGAGACAGCGAGCACGCACCCGGTACGGACGCGATCTCTCGCGGCCGTTGGAGGAACGCCGGGAGCGGGGGCAGGGGGGCCGGGGGCAGGGGCGGTCGGCGGCGTCGGGGACGGGTGACGTGTGCGCGGCGGGATCAGCAGGCGTGCCCGGAGAGGCAATTCGGGCACGCGAGGCAGACCTAGCCTCAGGCAGCCACTACAACCTCAACGCCGACATCCATCGGCTCACCTACGGCCTCCCCACCCACTACGAGGGCCTCGCGCAGACCACCACGGAGCGCGGTCGCCTGGTTCAGGTCCGGGTGCTGGACACGGACAACGCGCACCTCGCGTCCGTCCATCTGTGGGCGGACAATCTGTACGTCGCCGGCTTCTACGCCCCGGGCAGCAACGTCCACTTCGTGTTCAACGACCGGGTCCAGGAGTTCCAGAACACGCTCGGCATCACGAACGCGCGCATCATGCCGAGGACCGGCAACTACGCCGGCCTGCCCGGTGGGAACAACAGGGCCGAGCTGGTGCTGAACCCCCAGCGGATGTACCACGGCATGCAGCAACTCCACAGCCCCACCGACTACAGCGACAACGTCGGAAGCGGGCTGCTGACGGCCGTTCAGATCTTCTCGGAGGCCAGCCGGTTCAGCCCGATCCTCGACCGTGTACGGAAACAACATTGCACGCTGGGAGAGCACCCCTCTGGGTGGGGGCTACGCCGATCTGGAGAACAACTGGGGCGCCATCTCGCAGTTCGCGTACAACATCCGGAACAACCCGGGCGCGTCGATCAACGTGCTGGGCCGTGTGGTGACGAGCCTCGTGGGGCTGGGGCGCACGCTCGGCTTCGTGGAACTCAACGGATCCCAGGCCAGGCTCTGACCTGACGCGGCGCTCATCCCGCTCCCGCCACGCCGCCACAGAGGCTGCCGGGGGCGAATGCTGAGCCCGCCGCGTGGCACCCGACACGTAGTCCCGGACGGCCAGGTCATCACCGACCTGGCCGTCCGGCCTGCGTGAACGGCTGGGCGGCGAGCGTGCCGTCGGTGACGGACAGGATCGAGTAGGAGCTGTAGAGGAGGTGGAACGTGCGGCTCTCCTCGTCGACGGGGAACGAGGCGAGCAGCGGCGCCTCGATCGTCGCGCGCGGACCCGGGGCCGGTCCGGCGGCGGCGAGTCGGGCATCGACCCGGGCCGTGAAGCGATCGGTGAGGTGCCGGAGCCCGTGGAAGAGCAGCCTCTCCTTGGTCCGGAAGTAGTACTGCACCAGGCGCAGGGATACGCCGGCCTCGGTTGCCACGTCGCGCATGCCGACGGAGTGCAGTCCGCGGCGTCCGGCGACCCGGATGAGCGCTACGGCGATCCGGGTGCGGTGTTCCGCGTGGTCCACGCGCCTTGGCATCGGTGTTGCCTCCGGCCGTGGTCGGGGTGATGGGGCCGTTGATCCGTGGGCCGTTGGCCCATGGGTCCGGGCCGGCCGTTCCCGTCGGCCGGGAGATTTTCATGGTACCGACGTATCAACATAATGGTACTGTCGTATCACGAAGAACGGATCTCCCGGAGGTGCCCCGTGCCCGAGAACACGAACCGCGTGCGACGCCACATAGGCCACTACGTCAACGACGAACTGCGCGACCGCTACTTCGCCACCTGTGACGTGCTCTACGCGAAGGGCGCGCCCATCCGCTCCGAGACGGACGTCGAGACCACCTTCGGCACCACCCACGTCTACCGGTACGGGCCCACGGATCCGGCAGCGGAATCCCGCACGCCCGTCGTCCTGATCCACGGTTCGGGCGGCTGCTCCGCCCAGTGGTACCCCAACACCGTCGCGCTCAGCGCCGACCGGCCCGTCTACGCCCTCGACACCCCCGGCGACCCCGGCCGCAGCGTACAGCGCGAGACCATGTGGCAGCCCGAGCGCGCGGCGCAGTGGATGGACGAGGCCCTCGACGCGCTGGGACTCGACAGGGTCCACCTGGTCGGCTCCTCGTACGGCGGCTGGCTGGTCATCAACCAGGTACACCTGAGGCCCGAGCGGTTCGCCTCCGTCACCGCCCTGGACCCCGGCGGCCTGGAGAAGGTGGGCCTGCGCTTCTTCGTCTGGATCTTCGCCAGCCTCTTCGCCACCTACGCCCCCAAGGCGTGGCGCCCCCGCCTCGCAGCCTGGCTGGAGCAGCCGGTGATTGTCGTTCCCGAGCTGCGTACGTGGATCCAGGCGGGCGTCCGCGCCTTCCGGATCCGCCGCCCCGCGCCGCTACCGCTGTCGGACGCCGAACTGGGCTCCATCCGCACGCCGTTCTACCTGATCATGGGCAAGCGCAGCCTGCTCGTGCACCCCAAGCGCCAGCTGGAGCGCGTACCGCGCCTGATCCCCGGCGCCCGAGCCGAGATCGTCGCCGCGACCGGCCACGGTCCGCAGATCGACCACCCGGACCTGGTCAATGCCCGGATGCTGAGCTTCATGGAGGACATCGACTCCCTCGGCCCGGTGGAGAGCCGGAGTGCCACCGGCGCGTAGTCGCCGGCCTCGTTCTCCGGGCCGGCCGGACGCCGCGCGTCCTGCGGCGGAGGCCGGCCGATGCCCGGCCCGGCGAGGTGCGGTGGCTCCGGCCGTCGTGCAGCACGGGACGGGCATGCCGGCGGGACGGCCCGCGCCGCCGGGATGGCCCGTGCTGCCGGGACGGATCGCGTTGCCCGGAACCCCGCGCCGCCAGGCGGCTCGCGCCACCCGGAACCCCGCGCCGCCTGCCGGCGACGGATCGGGAGCCTGCGATCGCCGTCGTGGTCGCCTCGCCGGATTCCACGACGGCGCGAAGAAGACCACCCCCCCCGGCGCGATGGTGGCCTCCACCCTCGTAGGCTCCTGACATCGCGTGCCCGTGGAACGCTGAGCCGGTGAGCCCGTGCGCACGGGCTCACGCGAGGTCCGACGCGATCCGAGGAGCAAGGTCACCATGCCCAGTTGGAGCACCACCCTGACCAGGGCCGGGGTATCAGACCTCCGGCTCCGGGAGGACTACACCCGCACCGCCCGCCGGGTGCTCCGCCGCGACCCGGCTCCGTACGTCACCCTGCGCCTGCTGGCCGCCCCGCACCTGGTGCCCCGACTCGCCGTCGGCGTCGCCTTCATGAACCTGGTCGACGACACGGCCGAGACCGGTACTCCCGAGCAGCGCGCCGCAGGCCTCGCCGCACTGGCCGCACGCGTCGAGGCGGCTCTGGCCGGCGAGCACGGTCCGGATCCGCTGCTGCGCGCGTACGCCGACGCCGTCCACACCCGGAACCTGCCGGTGCACTGGATCACCCGCTTCCTCGACGGCGCCGCCACCGCCGAGGCGGCCTTCGACGGGTTCGCCGACGAAGCGGAGTTCCAGGACTACCTCGACGCTTACGCCTGGCCCGGCGTCCTCGTCTCCACCGGCCTCCAGTACCAGGACGGCCCCGATGAGCAACAGGCCGCCGGCTGGCGCCGATTCGTGGACGCGGCCCAGCGCGTCGACTTCCTCGCCGACCTCGCCGGGGACCTCGCGGACGGCCGTCTCTGCCTGCCGCGCGCCCGTCTCGCCGAACACGGAGTGACCCGGACCGACCTCGAACAGGCCCGCGACACCCCGGCCGTACGGGGCCTCCTCGCCGCCGAGTGTGAGCGCGCCCGCACCGCCCTCGCGGCCACCGACGGCATCGCCGACCTGGCGGAGCCCGGACTGCGCCCCGTGGTCACGGCCATGACGGAACTGATGGCCCACCAACTCACGGCAGTGGAAAAGGCCGGAGTGGGCGCCCTGCGCAAGGACGTCGGCTACGGACTCGCGGCCCCCCTGCGCACCCTGCTGCGCGCCCGCGCCCTCAGCCGCCGCGCTGCCCGCAGCACCGTCTGACGGGCCGGGACGGGACGCCGGAAGGCAACCGTCGACACGGACATCGCATCGGCATAGGCATCAGTAGCGAGAGCGAGAGCGAGAGCGACATCGAGTGCGGGCAGCGGCAGCGGCAGCGACACCGACAGCGGCATCAGTATCGGCCGGTACCGGCGCGAGTCCGTACGGACCAGGCGCGCGCCGGCCCGTCGCGCCGGGGCTCGTTCGAACGTGCGTCTACGAGGCCGGGCACCGCTCGGGCACGGCAGCCGCGGCGACGGCAGCCGTCGTTCTGGCAACCGTGGGCACGGCAGTCGCTGGCACGGCCGTCGGGGGCGCGATGCGTATGCGTGCTCCGTCCCAGACCACGGTCTCCGCAGGCAGGA
The DNA here is from genome assembly GCF_026627505.1 of Streptomyces sp. H27-H5. Classification (GTDB taxonomy): domain Bacteria; phylum Actinomycetota; class Actinomycetes; order Streptomycetales; family Streptomycetaceae; genus Streptomyces. Next base: position 43,716 of record NZ_JAPNLK010000070.1, read on the forward strand.
TCAACAGCCCCGGCTCGCCGTCGGCCCAGACGGCCCCGGCGCGCCGGACCTGAACGGCGGCGCCGCCCGCGCCGGCCATGTAGACCGTCGGGTCGACCTCCCAGCCGCGCTCGGCCAACCATCCTTCCAACTGCTCGGTGTCCGACGGTGTCGCCTGTCGTGGCCACACGTACGTGGTGCTCTCGCTGTCCATGCTCATCCCCCCGTTGCGGTCGGAATGCCGACCGCGTCAATCCTTCCACCCGGCACTGACAGAGGCCACGCGGTTTCGGGGTGGCGTGTCGGCCGTCGACCGTCCCGGCGCGGCGGACGACGGACGTTGCCGCTGTTCATCCGCACCGGCGGGCCCGCGGCAGGCGACGCTTCCGCAGCGCCCTGGCCTGGACAGGTTGCCGAGCGATGGTCGACCGCGTGGCGAGGGGGGCGGGTCAGGGGCCGGTCAGGAGGGGGCAGGACGGGCGGTCAGGCGACGCAGGAGGACTGTCGATCCATGTCGCCTTCGGGTGGGATGAAGGCGTTCCACGTCGTGGGAAACGCCAGAACAACGCTGTTCAAGTGGGTGCGGAAGTCGGCCTCCCACTCGTTGCGGACGTAGTCCTGGAGGGCCTTGAACACTTGCTTGCACACGTCGGCGGAGGTTCCCTTCGGCAGCGCGATGCCGAAGTTGCCGACGGGTTGCCCGTCGGTCACGGCAGGCGGCACCTCGACGTCGGCGTACTTCTGCGTGTAGCCGTACAGGGCCACCTGGTTGCCGATGACGGCATCCGCCTGGCCGGTGCGCAGCGCCTGGACGCAATGCTCCGTGTCCGAGCGGGTCACGATCTTCGCCTTGTTGACCCTGATCAGGGCTTCCTGTGTGCTGGCATGCTCGCGCGTGCAGATCGTCCGGCCGCTCAGGTCCTTGAAGGAGGCGATGCTTTTGTCCCCCTTCTTGACCAGCACCCCGTGGTAGCTCCTCAGGTAGGGCCCGACGAACGTGGCCTGCTTCCTGCGCTCTTCGGTGATCTCGTCATGGGCGATGAGCATGTCCACCTGCCCGTCCCGGAGAGCCACCGTCCGCTTCTCGACCGTCACCGGTACCAGTTCGAAATCGTCGGTGAATCCGAGGCTCCGGGCGAGCCGGCCCGTCATGGCCGCTTCGAAGCCGCTGACGGTGCCGCGATTCGACTCGCTCAGCCCGGGTGCGTCCACGACGACGCCGATCCTCAGGCGGCCGCCGTCACGCCCGCCCAGGGAATCGTGCGGGAACGTGGTCCACGGCGGCGGGTCCCAGGCGAGCAGGACCCCCAACGTCGCCAGAACGGCACAGCCCAGGGCGGCGGTCGTGGTGCGGGTTCGGCGCGAGATCGTCGCACCCGCCGCCGCGGAGACCGTGCCGCCGCCGTTGTCTTCGTCGTCTTCGTTGTCTCGGTTGTCTCGGTTCTCTCCGCCTTCTCCTTCACCTCTGGCTTCTCCGTCGCCTGCGGACGGCCGGACGCCGCCAACTCCGGGGACGGGGGAGGGGGAGGGGG
>NZ_JAPNLK010000071.1 GCF_026627505.1 Streptomyces sp. H27-H5
ACTTCCTGCCCTCAGGCCTGCCCTTCGGCAGTCCCGAGGACTGCCTCGACTGCGCCTGCTACCTCTACCTCGGCGACCAGCCGACCTGACCAACACCCCTCCACGAACTTTCGCGGTGCAGCACTAGGGCCTGTCTTCGGATCAGGCCCTGGGATCGGTCAGCCGAGCTTCTCGCCGTACACGCGCTCGACCGTCATCGTCATCAGCACCCTGCGGTCGGACACCATCACCGACCGGTACTCCTCCCAGTCCGGGTGCTCCCCGGCGGCGAGGCGGTAGTACTCCACGAGCGCGTCGACCTCGGGGCCGTGCGGGTCGGTGCCCGGGCCGACGAGCGTCACGGGCCCCTCGGCGGTGGCCCAGGAACGGCCGTCGGGTGCGGTGACCTCCAGGGCGGCCCGCGGGTCGCGGCGCAGGTTCGCCGTCTTGGCCCGCCCCTCGGTCATCGAGACGTGCAGCAGACCCGTCCCGCTGTCGTAGAAGGGCATGACGGGGGAGAGTTGGGGGAGGCCGCTCGACTTGATCGTGGCGAGGACACCGAGTCGGCTCCCCGCGAGCAGCGTGCGCGGTTCGAATGGCGTGGCAGTCATGTCCGGAGTCAACCCGACGGCGGCCGGGGGTTGTTCCCGGCGCGCCGGTGCGCGAACACGGCCGCCCCCGCCCCGGGAGGGGGCGGGGGCGGCCGGCGCTCGGCGCGGGGTGGGGGGATCAGCAGGCGCCGAGGTCCTTCCAGACACCCCATTCACCGGTGGAGCCGGGCACCTCGTTCTGCGTCCACCACTGGGCCTTCCACTTGTGACCGTTGTGGGAGACCTCGGTGCCGCCGGTGTAGACCGTGCCCGCCACGTACGCCGGGACCGCACCGCAGCCGGTGGGCGGCGTCGTCGGAGGCGTGGTGGGGGGCGTGGTCGGCGGGGTCGTGGGCGGAGTGGTCGGCGGGGTGGTCGGCGGCTGGGTGGTGCCGCCGAGGGCGTCCGAGATCTGGTTCAGCAGCGTGGTGTTGTTGTCCAGCCCGAGGAGGGAGTACATCATCGCGCCGGCCAGGCCGCGCTGCTTGCCGTAGTCGACCCGGGCCTGGATGGACTTCTGGTTGAGGCCGGTGAAGAACTCGCCGTCCTTGTAGAAGTACGAGGCCTTGGCCTGGTCGTCCCAGAAGGTGTTCGCCGGGTTGTCGACGAGGCCGACGAGTTCCTTGTAGTTCGCGATGCCGGCCTGCTGGCTGGTGGGCCGGGCCGCGGAGGCCCCGGTCGCGGACTGCGCGAGGCCGTTGTTCGCCCCGGCGGGGACGCCCTTCCAGCCGCGGTAGTAGAACTCGTAGCCCAGGGTCAGCTTGTTGGCGGGGAAGCCGCCGGCGATGCCGTAGGCCGGGTTGCCGTCGATCCAGGAGTCGATGGCGTTGTCGATGCTGTACTTCTGGGTGCCCGGGGCGATCGGGTCGGTCGGGTCGCCGGCCGGGGAGTACAGCGGGGACTGGTGGTACGTCGGGCCGTCGCTGTCCCAGGCGCCGTGCATGTCGTACGTCATGATGTTCGCGTAATCGAGGTACGCGCCGATCTTGTCCGTCTCGATGTACTTGATCTTGTCCTGGCCGGCCGGGAGGGCGGAGGTCAGCAGGTACTTCTTGCCGCCGTTGGCCGCGCCGTAGGCGTCGAGCTGGCTGCGGAACTCCTTGAGCAGGAGCGTGAAGTTCTGCTTGTCCTCGGGGGCGTAGTGGTTGCCCAGGTGACCGCCGGAGGAGCCGGGGTACTCCCAGTCGATGTCGATGCCGTCGAAGATGCCGGCGGCCGCGCCCGCACCGCCGAATCCGCCCTCGACCGGCAGGTTGCCCTTGATGTACTGGTCGATGCAGGACGACACGAGCTTCTTGCGGGAGGCGTCGGTCTTGGCCGCGTCGCTGAAGTACTTCGAGTAGGTCCAGCCGCCCAGCGAGATGTTGATCTTCAGGTGGGGGTACTTGGCCTTCAACTGCTTGAACTGGTTGAAGACGCCGACGATCGGCTGGTCCCACTTGTCGGCGACCCCGCTGACGCTGTCGGCCGCGCTGAAGGACTTCTGGTAGTCGGCGTACGAGTCGCCCGCGCCGTCACCGGCGTTGGGGTTGTTGTCGTCGCCCGCCGCCTTGTTCGCCTCGAAACAGGTGAGGTTGGCGGGGTGGATGTTGCCGAACGAGTAGTTGATCACGTCCAGCTTGCCGGCGATGCCGCGGGTGTCGAGGTGCTTCGGGTAGAAGGCACTCCCGTACACGCTCCACTGGTCGTAGTACGCGATCTTCACGCCGCCGGCGCTCGCCGTGCTCGCGGAGCCCGCGGCCTGGGCGGTCCCGAGGCCCGCGAAGCCGGCCAGCGCTCCGGCTGCCAGCGCGGCCGTGGCGGCGGCCGCGACGAGGGGTTTACGGATGTGCATGAACTGACTCCGGGGGGTGGGAGGGGGGAGCATCAGCTTCAGGTGAGAGAAGTGATAGCGATCACCCTGGCCCCCAGTCAATGGTTTGGACCAAAGAAGGACTAGACCACTCGGGCGCCAAAGCGCCTCGTCAGAGACCTGAGGGCATATGCAGAACCGCCCGCCACCCCGGGTGACGAGCGGTTTAAGGCTGCACTAAGCCATCCGCCGGCAAGGTTTCGGCAACAAACCAGCCAAACCCCGTTCTTGTGCGCTCAGGCGGAGTTCGAGTCCTCCGTCGGCATGCCGTACGCATCTGCGATGAGCCCGTACGAGCGCAACCGGGCATCCCCGCCGTGGGCGTTGGCGGTCAGCATCAGCTCGTCCGCGCCCGTCCGCTTCACCAGGTCGTCGAGTCCCTCGCGGACCTCGTCGGGGGTGCCGTGGACGATGTTCGCGAGCCAGCCGTCCACGAACTCCCGCTCCAGCGGCGAGAAGGGGTACGCGGCCGCCTCCTCGGGCGTCGGGACCAGCCCGGGCCGCCCGCCGCGCAGCCGCAGCATCGACAGCGCGCCCGTCAGCACCTGCGCCCGGGCCTCCTCGTCGGTGTCGGCGGCCAGGGCCGCGGCCCCGATCAGGGCGTACGGGGCGTCGAGCACGGCCGAGGGCCGGAAGCTCTGCCGGTACAGGTCCAGCGCGGGAATCGTGCCGGCCGCCGAGAAGTGGTGGGCGTACGCGAAGGGCAGGCCCAGCTCGCCGGCGAGGCGGGCGCTGAAGCCGGAGGAGCCGAGCAGCCAGATCGGCGGTCGGCCGGCGGGGCCCTGGACGGGGCCGGGCACGGCGTGCACCCGGGCATAGGGGTGCCCGTCGGGGAAGTCGTCGTCGAGGAAGCGGATCAGCTCCCCCAGCTGCCGGGGGAATCCGTCGGCGGCGTCGTCGGCCCGTCCGGCTCCGCGCAGCGCGGCCGCGGTACGGGGGTCCGTGCCGGGGGCGCGCCCCAGTCCGAGGTCGATCCGGCCCGGCGCGAAGGCCTCCAGGGTGCCGAACTGCTCGGCGACGGCCAGCGGGGCGTGGTTGGGCAGCATGACCCCGCCCGAGCCGAGCCGTATCCGGGAGGTGTGCGCGGCGAGGTGGGCGAGGATCACCGCCGGGGAGGAACTGGCCACTCCGGGCATGGAGTGGTGTTCGGCCACCCAGTGCCGGTGGAACCCCCGGGATTCGGCCAGCCGGGAGATCGCCACGCTGGTGCGCAGCGACGCGTGGGCGGTACTGCCGGCCCCGACGGTGACGAGGTCCAGCACCGAGAGCGGGACCGGCGCGCTCCCCCGCACGGTTCCCCGGATCGGATCCGCGGTCCCATCCGTCCCGGCTGCCCTGATTCCCTCGTCCCCGGCGTCACTCATCGTCGCTCCCGTCCCGTGCTGCCCTCGCGGCTTCCCGCATGTCCGTACGAGGAATTCGAACCATCGAGGAGGCCGGGACATTCCCGACGGCCTGCGGAACGTTCATGCCAGCGGCATATGCCAGGCGAGTAGATCCAGGCAGAGGGACTTGATTGAGCCATCAATCTCTTCAACAGGCGCTCCACACAAGCCGCTTGATGGCTATCGTGGGGGAGCAAGCGGTAACAACCTGGTAGGGGGAAACCGTGGCGCTGAAGCCCGAGCCGACCGCGCCGTTCCATTCGGTGCAGTACGCCCTTCGCGTACTCGAAACGATCGCCCGGCACACCGGCGGTGTGACCGACGCGCAGATAGCGCGTGAGACAGGCCTGCCCTCGGTCCACCTGTCCCCGATGCTGCTCATGCTGCGCCGGGAGGGGTACGTGCTCCAGGTCTCCGACGGCGCCTATGCCATAGGGGACTCGCTCGTCCTCCTCGGCTCCGGCGTCGACCGGCAGCAGGCCCTCCAGGACAAGCTCCAGGACACCCTGGACCGACTGCGGGACTCGGTCGGGGCGGCGGTCTACATCAGCCGCTACGTCGACGGCGAGGTCCGCATCACCCAGTTCGCGGACAGTCCGCGCACCCCCAAGGTGCACGAGTGGGTCGACTTCCGCTCGGCGGCGCACGCCAGCGCCGTCGGCAAGTGCCTGCTGACCCAGCTCGACCAGAACGGTCGACGGGACCACCTGTCCCGGCACAAGATCGCCCGGCTGACGTCGAAGACGATCGTGAACGAGAGCGTGCTGTTCTCCAAGCTGGACAGTCAGCCCGCCACCGTGCCCGTGCTGGACCTCCAGGAGTACGCCGTGGGCACCGTCTGCGCGGCGGTACCGATCACCGCCGGCGCCTCGGTGGGCTGCCTGGCCCTGTCGATGCCGGTCGAGCACGCGCACCGACTGCGGGCCGCGGCGGAGACGCTGAACCGGAAGGCCGCGCCGCTGCTGCTGTCGCTCACGCTCTGACGGGCGACGCACCCCGGAGGCGGCTTCGGGCCCGCGCACCCGGACCCGGAAACCACTTCGGGCGGTTCCCGGTGAACCGGAAACCGCCCGAAGTACAGGTGCGCCGCCAGGGACTCGAACCCCGGACCCGCTGATTAAGAGTCAGCTGCTCTAACCAACTGAGCTAGCGGCGCCTGACAGAGAAAATACTACCCGGTCCCCAGGGGTGCTCAAAACCATTACCCCCTGAGGTACGCGAGGACCGCGAGGACCCTGCGGTGCGTCTCCTCGGCGGGCGGCAGGTCCAGCTTTCCGAGGATGTTCCCGATGTGTTTGCCCACGGCCGCCTCGGACACCACCAGCTCACGGGCGATGGCCCCGTTGGATCTCCCCTCCGCGACGAGGCCCAGCACCTCCCGCTCGCGCGCGGTGAGCGCGGCCAGCGGATCGCGGCGCCTGGCCAGGAGCCGGCGCACCACCTCGGGGTCCACGACCGTGCCGCCGGCCGCGACGGTGACCACCGCGTCGAGGAACTGCTCGACCTGGCCGACCCGGTCCTTCGGGCCGGACCACGGGCCCAGGGGGCGGGTCGGGGGTGGGGCCGGCCCTACCCCCGCGGGCGGTCGTGGCGCCCGGTCAGCGGTCCAGGAGGTCGGTCCGGCCCTGGGCCTCGTAGGACGACAGCAGGCCGGCCAGGGACTCCGCGTCCAGGGGCCGGTATCCCGGTTCGCCGGGCGGGGACCACCAGACGGGGTCCGGGCAGCGGAAGCCGGCGCGGCGCAGGGCCACGCGGTGGACCTTGTTCGTCGCCGTCGTCGGCATCTCGGGGACCACCCGGACGTAGCGCGGCGGCATCTTCGTGCCCAGGTCGGGCTGCGCGGCGAGGAAGGCGGCGAACGCCGACGGGGAGAACTCCGTTCCGGGGCGGAGCGCGACGGCCGCCATCACCTGGTCGCCCGCGACCTCGTCCGGGACGGCGTACACGGCCACGGCCGCCGCGTCCTGCCATCGGGCGAGGATGTTCTCGATGACGGCCGCGGCGAGGTTCTCGCTGTCGACCCGCAGTCGGTCGTCGGTGCGGCCCGCGAAGTAGAGGAATCCGGCGGCGTCCCGGAAGAAGAGGTCGCCGGTCCAGTACCAGCCGTCGCGGGTGCGCGCCGCCTCGGCGTCGGGGTTGCGCCAGTACCCCTCGAAGAGGCCGCGGCCGCGGTTGACGAGTTCCCCTATGGCCTCCCGGCCGTTGAGGAGGCGGCCCGAGCCGTCGAGCGCGGCGGCCGGGCACTCCTCCCCCGTCTCGGGGTCGACGACCGCGAGGTCGTCCCCGGCGCCGGCCCGGCCCAGCGCTGCCGGCGGGGTGTCGGGGGTGCGGACCACGGAGGCGCCGCCCTCGGTGGCCCCGTATCCCTCCACCAGCCGGACCCCGAACCGCTCGGCGAAGCGGGCGGCGTCCACCGCGCCGGCCTCGGTGCCGAAGCCGAGCCTCAGGGTGTGCGCGCGGTCGTCGGGGCGGGGCTCGGTGGCCAGGAGGTACTGGATCGCCCGGCCGACGTAGGTGAAGTAGGTGGCCTCGTAGGCCCGTACGTCGTCCAGGAACCGGGAGGCCGAGAAGCGCCGCCGCAGGGCCACGGACGCGCCGCCGGCCAGCGCCGGCAGCCAGTCGGCGATGACCGCGTTGCCGTGGAAGAGCGGCATGCAGACGTAGTGGACGTCGTCGGGGGTGACCGAGAACTGGCGGGCCAGCGCGGTTCCGGCGGCGGCCAGGCGGCCCTGGGTGCAGAGGGCGGCCTTGGGGGCGCCGGTGGAGCCGGACGTGAAGTAGAGGAGCATCCGGGAGGCGGGGGTGGGGCCGCCGGAGAGGACGGCCTCCCCCGGCTTGGCTCCCGCGTAGGGCGCCAGCAGTCGCGCGTACTCCTCGGTGTCGGTCACGAGGATCCGTACGCCCGGCAGGTCGAGGCCGCGCAGCAGCGGCAGGTGGGCGCGCTCGGTGACGAGGATCCGGCAGTCGGTGTGCAGGATGTCGCGGGCCAGCTCGGGGCCGCGCCGGGTCGGGTTGATCCCGGCGACGGCGGCCCCGGCGAGGGCCGCCGCGCCGAGCCAGAACGGGAACTCCGGGGTGTTGTCGAGCAGCACTCCCAGGTGCGGCTCGGCCTCCGGCGGCAGGAGGTCGACGAGCAGCGCGGCGCGTGCGGCGGCCTCCTGGGCGGTCCGGTGTCGGCTGAGGACGGCGTGCTCGTGCTTCAGTCCGGGCCGGTGGTCGCCCCATTGGCGCGCGATGAGCTCCGCGACGGTCTCGGGTGTGGTCGTCGTCCGCATGCCGCCGGAGGTTAGCTGACGTTACGTCAGAATTGAACGTCGGAGCAGGAGTAGAAGGCCATCGGGGTGTCGTTGACGGTCCAGACCGCCAGGATCATGTGGCGCCCGGTCTTTCCGCTCGGCATGGCGCCCTGGTGGACGGTGGTCGAGGCGGGTCGGGCGCCGTTGTAGGCGACCGTGAGGAAGGGCTGCGGGTCGAGGGCGGCCCGGGTGAGCGGCCTGGTGGGGTCCCAGCCGTTCTTGGTGACGTAGTACTTGAAGTCGGTGGTGGAGTGGTTGGCGGTGAACTGCCACCGGAAGCCGTAGCTCTGGCCGCTGTTGACACGGGTGGCGGGCCAGGTACCGCCGCGCTGGTCGTCGAGTTCGGCGAACTGGGCGTTGCCGGCCGCGCATATCTTCCCGTCGGCCGGTCCGGCGGCCGGGAAGCCCTTGAGGCCTTCGACGCTCTGCGGTTCCCACTGGATCTGGCCGCAGTTGGAGACGGTCTTGTTGGCACAGAGCTTCTGGCGACTGATGGGGGTGTCGGTGTATCCGTGGCTGCTGGCGGTGGGGGTGCCGAGGAGGGTGGCACCGGCGACGAGACCGAGACCGAGGGCCGTGACGCCGGCTCGTTTGGGCATGCGGAAGGAACGCATGATGCTCCTTGGACGTGGGGGGAGTCTGACGAGAGCGTGCGCACGCGTGGGGATGATTTCCAGGTCTAGACCAAGTCCCAGATTATTGACGCGAGTTGGCCATGTCTATACCAATGGGAAAACGGGTGGTCCGGTCGTTCCCGGCCACCCGTTCTCCCGCGTCGCTCGTCGTCTTCTCCGCGTCGCCGCCGTCTTCTCCCGTGTCCCGGGCCGCCGATCGCCGCTACTGGTCGGAGCGGCCGGTGTAGAAGGCCACGGTGAGGTCCTTCACCAGGGCCTTGCGCTCGTAGTCGTCCAACTCGACGATCCCCCGCGACGTGAGCCGGTGGACCGTGTCGTCGACCGCGTCGACGACCGAGGACAGCACGGCGTCCCGGTGCCGGGCGTCGATCGCCGCGATCCGCCGGCGCCGCATGGCCTCCGCCACCTCCGGGGCGTACTCGATCCGGGTGGGCTGGGCGGAGAAGACCTCCACGCCGACGGCCTCGGTCTCGGCGGCCAGCATGCGGGTCAGCGCGTCACCGACCGCCTCGGCGTCGCGCAGCGTCGGGGCGTCGTCGTGGAAGGCGTCGGCCGGCAGCTGGGACAGCACCCGGGCCATGGCCGACTCGACCTGCTCGGCCAGGTACTCCGTGTGGTCCCCGACGGCGAGGGTGGCGCGGGCGGTGTCCTTGACCTGCCAGACGACCTGCACGACCACCTGGAGGGCGAGGCCCCCCGAGTCCACCGCGGGCATGGGGTCGCTGCGCCAGTGCCGCAGCCGTACGTCCACCCGCCGGCGCAGCAGCAGCGGGCTGACCCAGGTGAGGCCGGTACGCCGGACCGTGCCCCGGTAGCTGCCGAAGAGGGTCAGCACCCAGGCGTGGCCCGCCTTGGCGCGGCCCAGCCCGCCCAGCGCGAGGAGCGTGACGATCCCGAGGAAGGCGAGCGGGGGCCAGTGGGTCGCGCGCAGCCCCTGGTAGGCGCGCGGGGCCGCGCCGAAGCCGGCGGCGAGGGCGTCGGGGACGGCGCCGGCCCGCCAGAGCACCGCAGAGCAACCGGCCAGCGCGAGCCCGCCGACGGCCACGGCGATCCAGCCGGGCAGTACGGGTCCGCGGTGTTCGCGGAGCCGGTCGTCGCCCCGGGGGACACGACGGCCGGCCGCGGGTCGGGGTGCGTGCGCGGCCTGCCCGGACCGCCGCGCGGCCGGGGCCTCGGCCGGAGCCGGGGGTCCTGCCGGCGTCTGCCCGAGGAAGGGCAGGTGCACGGGCACCGCGGTGGCGGAGGCCCCCTGGGCGGGACGGAGACGGGGGAGGTCCCGGGTGTCGTCCTCGTCGGCGTCCGCCATGCCGCGGGCCACGGCCCGGGCGACGAGATCGGCGACGTCGTCCGCCCCGGCGTCGGCCGCGTCCGGTCCGGGGACCGTGCGCACGACGGGCTCGGCGGGCGGCCAGAGCTCGTCCCGCGGACGGCCGGACACGGCCGGGGTCGGGGCGGGGGTGACCGGGGGCCAGGGTTCGAGGGGCGGGCCGGCCGGGGGCCGGGGTTCGACGGCCGGGGCGGGGTGGCGGTCCGTCACGGGCCGGGACGGCGGAGCGTCCGACGGGGCGTCCACCTCCGCGCGCGCGGCCGGCACCCCGTCCGGGTGCGCCCGCGCGTCCGGGGCATCCTCGTCGGGACCCTCCGCCGGGGCGGCGTGGTCGGCCGCGGGCTCGGGCGCGCGGTCCGGCGCGTCGTCCCGGGGCGGTTGCGGGTACGGGGGCGCCGACTCCGTGCGGGCGGGCCACGCGGGCGGGGCCGGGTCCGGGGCGTCGGCCGGGCGGCCGTGGGCGTGCGTCGGGTACGCCGTCGGGGCCACCGGCTCGGGTCCGGCGGCGCGCAGGGGGCGGCGCTCCGGCTCGACGGGGACGGAGCCGCGGTACTCCGGCACGAGCACCGGCGCCGGCGCGGGCTCCCCCGCGCCCGTGTCCGCCGCCTCGGGCGGACCCGCGTGGGCGAACGCCGGCCGCGCGAACGCCGGGTGCGGCGTCGGGAGCATCGGCTCGGGCACGGCCGCCCGGACGTGCGCGTCGTCGGCCGGCCGGTCGGCGGGGTGCGCCGGGTGGGGGCGGGGCGCGGGGGCGTACGCGGGCGACTCGGCGGCGCGGCCGGCGGCGCCGGGCGCGGGGACGGCGGTCACGGCCCGGGGCGCGGCGTCGACCGGCGGGGTCGAGGATCCGGGGTGCGAGGCCCGCGCGTGGCGGGCCGGGGCCGGCAAGTCGCCCGGGTACCGGGACGCCGCGCCGTCGGCCGCCTCTCCCCCGCGCGGTTCCGGCGGGCCGGCCGAGGGCGCCGGCCGCGGGGCGGCGTCGGCGGCCGGGTGCGGTACGTCGAGGACCGGGGCGTGCGTCGCGGCGGCCGGGTGGGGCACGGCCGGGGTCGCGGCGGGCTCCGGCGGGGCCTCGGGCGCCCACGCGGGACGGACCGGGGCCGGGGCCGGAACCACGGCCGGGGCCGGGGCGGGGGCCGCGATCGGTTCGGCCGGGGCCGCCGCCGCGGCCGGCGCCGGGGCGGTGGTCCAGCGCCCCGGGCGGGGGGCCTGGGCGGGCGCCGTCGCGCCCGGCCGGATCGCTCCGTCCCCGGCGGCGGGGCCCGGGCAGGCGCCGGCGGCGCGGGGCCGGGAACCGTGCGGGACCGGAGGAACGGGGAAGTCGCCCGTCGTGGACGTGGTGCGGGTGGGGTACATCGTTGCCTCCGTCATGCGAACAGCCGGCGCCAGGTTTCCGGGCCCGGGTAGCCGTCGGCCGAGGCACCGCGCCAGCCCTGGGCGCGCTGGAAGGCCTCGACGTTGCGGCGGTCGGCCTCGCTCCAGAGGGCGCCCGGGCCGGACGTGTAGTGCTTGCCGAAGCCCTTCTGCACCAGTCGGCGACCGAGGGCGGTGATGAGCGCGTGGGACCGGCCCGGGCGGAAGAAGGCCTTCCCCGGGTAGGCGGGCACCCCGCCCGGCCCCGCCTGACCGACCGGTGTCGTCGGCTTCGTGGGCGTGGTCGGCTTCGTGGGCGTGGTCGGCGTGGTCGATGTCGCCGGCGGGATGCTCTTGCCCTGCCTCAGGGCCAGCAGCCGCCAGGTGTGGGCGCCGGGAATGCCGTCGGCGTCCGCGCCGGTCCACCCCTGCGCCCGCTGGAACGCCTGGGTGGCCAGCCGGTCCTCGTCGGACCACACCGGGCCGGCGCCGTTGGGGTAGAACCGGGCGCCGCCGCGTTCGATCAGCAACCGGCCGAGCTGGGTCACGTACTCGTTGTTCGCGCCCGGCCCGAACTTCGAGGCACCGGGGAAGGTCGCCGACACCGCCGGCGGGGACCCGGTCGACGGCAGCTCGACGGGCGTCACGGGAGGCGTGGGCGTGCTGCCGGGGACGCCTCCCGTGGTCCCGTTGAAGCGGTAGGGGAGGTACTTCGCGGCGTTGGTCCAGTACCCGTAGGGGGTGGCCTGCTTGCGGGTGTGCGGGCGGGTCTGCTCGTAGGCGACGTAGTGCGTCCGCGTCCCGTCGACCCAGCCGCCGAAGAGGACGACGTGCGAGCCGTTGTTGGGGTCGGCCGGGTTGTGGAAGAGCAGCATGTCGCCCGGCAGCAGCTCCTCCTTCGTGATCCGGGTGGCGAAGGTGTCGAGGCTGCCGGTCCACTCGTTGGTGCCGAGGTTCCAGGCCATCGAGACGTAGCCCGAGCAGTCCTGCCGGTAGCCGTCCGACCAGTACTCGGACATGCTGTAGGGGACCTTGGCGTCCAGCCACAGCTTCGCCCGGTTGATGATCGTCGTCCGGTCGATGCGCCGGACCGCCGACGGGGCGCCGGGCAGGCCGCCGGGCTTGGCGGGCGTGCCCTTCGGCCCGTGCAGCGGCGATCGGCCGCCCTGCGGGGAGCCCGGGTCGGGGCCGTCGAGGCGCACCGGGCCGAGGCCGGGTGCCGCGGCGGAGGCGGCCAGAGCGGCCGAGCCTCCGCCGCCCAGGACCACGCCGGCGGCGGTGGCGAGCACCAGCGCCCGGCGCGCGCCGCGGGCGGCGCGGTGGCCGCCGTCGCGAAGCGGTATGGCCCGGGCACGGGCGAGGGCGCGACGGCGCTGCGCGCACCCGAGGCAGACGCAGTCGCCCGCGGGCTCGTACTCCTCGAAGACCGGCATGGGCATCTGCGGCATCTGCACATGCACCGGCGGCTGCATCGTCATGCGGTTCCGTCCACTCCCCTGCTCGTCCACTGGTCCGGCGTCCGGGCACGCATCTGGCGGGGCATCAGATTCGGCTCGGCCCAGACATATCGTGCACGATAAACCCCTTAAACATGGGTTAATCGGACAACACGGGCGTGGCTGGTCACGAGCACGTCCGGAGGTGGGGTAGAGTTTTGCCTGTCACCAAGCGCCGCTAGCTCAGTTGGTTAGAGCAGCTGACTCTTAATCAGCGGGTCCGGGGTTCGAGTCCCTGGCGGCGCACAGACGAGAAGAAACCCCCCGAGGCGAAAGCCTCGGGGGGTTTCTTCGTTCGCTCGTCCGGCCCTGCCCGCGCAGCCGTTCCGGCCCGTCTACACGGCCGTTCCGGGTCGGGCGCCGACGCCCGTCAGGTAGGCGGAAACCACCACATTGGCCGTGTACTGCTTGGCGGCCTTGTCGTACGTGCCCCCGCACGTCACCAGTCGCAGTTCCGCCCGCCCCTTGATCCGCGGGCCGTACGCCTTGGCCGGGTCGAAGCCGGCGCGCTCGTAGACCTTCACCTCCTCGATCGTGAACTCCGCGACCGAGCCGTCCGCCCGGTGGACCCGGACCTTGCCGCCCGGCTCGGCGGTGCTCAGCCCGAAGAACACCGCGGGCTTGGACTTCGTGTCCACGTGGCCGACCATCAACGCCGGCCCGGCCGCGCCCGGCAGGGTGCCGCCGCTCCACCAGCCCACCGTGCCCGGACTCTCGTACGGCGGCGGCTCGATCGCGCCCTGCGCGTCGAGCCTGCGGAAGATCACCGGGGCCTGGATGCCCATGGCTGGTACGTCGACCCGCGCGGGCAGGGCCCCGGCCAGCGGGGCGTGCGCCGCCGGCAGCCCCGGGACCACCACCCCGCCCGCCTGACCGGCGGGCGGGGGCGGGACCCCGGTGATCTCGCGGCCCCACAGCCACAGGCCGCACACCAGCACCGACCACGCGGCGACGGTCAGCACGCGGGATCCGCCGGAGCTCCTCGGCTCCCCGGTCACCGGAGGCGGACCGTCACTCGCCGCTGCGGCGACGGCGCAGGGTCAGGGCCCGACCGGCGACGGCCAGCGTCGCGGCGGCGGCCAGGACGGCGCCGATCACCGTGTGCGGCAGACCCGGACCGTCGGCCTCGTGGCTCTTCTTCGCGGTCACGGTCGCCTGCGCGCCCTCCGCGGCCCGGGCCTGTTCCCGTTCCTTGGCGATCTTCGTGGACGCGGCCAGCTCGGCGGCCATGCCGCCGCCGCCCGCGTGGACGGGCCAGACCGGCGAGTGGTGCGGGTTCGGGCGGTCACGGTGGATCTGGATGGAGCCGCGCACCTCCCGGCCCTCGCACTTGACCCGGATCTCGTGCCATCCGGGCTCGGCGTGGTGGGCGATGGTCGCGTCGCCCCACAGGACCTTGCGGTCGTCGCGACCCGGGGACAGCCTGGCCTCCCAGGCGAACACGGACGACGTGGCGGAGGCCCAGTCGCAGGCGCAGCCGCGGACCTCCAACTTGACCCGGTCCCCCGGTTCGGCGGGATTCGGCCGGACCGAGACGCTGCCGCGGTCCCGATCCCTGTCCCGGTCCCAGTCCTCGGCGACGACGGTGGGCGCGGCCACGGCGGTGAGGGCCGTCAGAGCGACGGCCACCCCGGTGGCACGGAAAGCGATCAGAGCACTGCGCATGGTGAACCTCCTCGAACAGGAGCCTCACGTGCGGCGCGCCGCTCCGCATCCGGAGCGGCGCGCGCTTGGCCCGTACGTGTCAGCCGTACGCCCCATGGGTGTCAGCCGTACGCGTTGAAACGTCGGTGATCCGGTGTCAGACGAGATCGACCAGGTCGGCGATCGAGTCGACCGTCTTCGTCGGGCGGTACGGGAACTTCTCGGTGTCCTCGATCGAGGTGAGACCGGTCAGCACGAGGAAGGTCTGCATGCCCGCCTCCAGCCCGGCCAGGACGTCGGTGTCCATCCGGTCGCCGATCATCGCGCTGCTCTCGGAGTGCGCGCCGATGGCGTTCAGGCCGGTCCGCATCATCAGCGGGTTGGGCTTGCCGGCGAAGTACGGCTGCTTGCCGGTCGCCTTGGTGATCAGCGCGGCGACCGCGCCGGTGGCGGGCAGCGGGCCCTCGGTGGACGGGCCGGTCTCGTCGGGGTTGGTGCAGATGAAGCGGGCGCCGGCGTTGATCAGCCGGACGGCCTTGGTCATCGCCTCGAAGCTGTACGTGCGGGTCTCGCCCAGCACCACGTAGTCCGGCTCGTGGTCCGTGAGGATGTAGCCGATGTCGTGCAGGGCGGTGGTCAGACCGGCCTCGCCGATGACGTACGCCGTGCCGCCCGGGCGCTGGTCGTCGAGGAACTTGGCGGTGGCGAGCGCGGAGGTCCAGATGTTCTCGACGGGCACCTGGAGGCCCATGCGGTTGAGGCGGGCCTGGAGGTCGCGGGGGGTGTAGATGGAGTTGTTGGTCAGCACCAGGAAGGGCTTGCCGGACTCGCGCAGCCGCTTGAGGAAGGCATCCGCGCCGGGGATCGGGGTGCCCTCGTGGATGAGGACCCCGTCCATGTCGGTGAGCCAGGATTCGATCGGCTTGCGCTCTGCCACGGGACTGTTCTCCGCTCTGCGGGGCCTCTGACCTCGGGGGGCCCTGGTCTGTACCACCCTATCCGGCGCGGGCCGCGGACGCGGAGGCCGTCCACGGCCCGGACATCGGCCCGACAGGGCCCGGGGCCCTTTCGTGGCGGCTCAGCCGAGGGTGACGTCGTCCACGGTCCAGAACCAGTTGTTGGTGCCGCTGTAGCGGAAGCGGACCTGGACGTCGGTGGCTCCGGCGGGCACCGGCAGGCTCAGGTTCTCGGTCTTGGCGAGGGCGTCGGCCGTGTGAGTCTTGACCACGGTCGGGGCGCCGCCGTTGTACGAGACCAGGACCTGGGCGGTCTGCCCGGCCTCGTGGCGGTAGTGGGTCCGGTAGGTCAGGGTCCTCGTGGAGCCGCCGGTGACCGGCCACTCGGGGGTGACCAGGGTGGAGTCGAAGGTGCCGGTGTGGCTCTTGTCGTCCCACTCGTCGGAGTCGGCCACGGCGAACACGTCGCGGGAGCGGACGTTCAGCTCGCGCCACTGGTCGCGCTGCGACTGGCTCCAGAACTCGTCGGTGGCGAAGGCCCAGCCGGCCCACTCGGTGACCCCGCCCGCGCCCATCTTCGAGTTGTCCACGGCCCAGCCGGCCGGCGGGGTGTGCGTGAAGCCCTTCACGCCGGCCGGGATGCCCGTCTCGTCCACGCGGGCCTGGAGGTTGGGGCGCAGGGTGTCGAAGGGGTCGTTGTCGGGGGCGTTCAGCGGAACCCCGTCGAGGGCGGGAGCGCTGACGCCGACCTGGGCGAGCGCGGTCGCGGCGACGTCGACGAGCCGTACGTCATTGCGTACCGAACCGGCCGGGATCCCGGCGCCCTTGGCGATGACGAAGGTGCCGCGCTCCGCGATCGTGGAGCCGCCGTGGCCGCCGCCGTCGGTGTGGCCGTGGTCGGTGGTGACCAGGATCTTCCAGTTCTCCCGGTCGCGGGTGGGGCGGCTCTCCACGGCGGTGAGGAGCTTGCCGACGAGGACGTCGACGCGGGCGATCGCGTTCAGGTACTCCTGGCTCGCCGCGCCGGAGGTGTGGCCCGCGTGGTCGACCTCGCCGAGGTAGACGAAGGCGGCGTCCGGGTTCTGGTCGCGCAGTTCGGCGGCGGCCGCGGCGGCGATCTTGGGGTCCTCGCTGCCGTAGCCGTCGCGGTCGCCCTTGAGGGAGAGCCGCTTGTCGACCTTCGAGGAGAAGATCGGGCCGTTCTGGTCGGTGGAGGTGATGGGCTCCCAGTCGGCGGCCGCGTAGGTGTTGAGGGCCGGCTTGGCGTTCTCGACGCGGGTCAGGAAGTCCGGGTGGGCCGTGTAGTTCTTGCCGGTGAAGGAGTTGTCCTTCACGCCGTGCTTGTCGGGCCAGACGCCGGTGGCGATGCTGGACCAGCCGGGGCCGGAGGAGGTGGCGGCCATCGGGTTCGCGTAGAGGGTGCTCTTCGCGGTCAGACCCTGGGCCATCAGGCCGTTGAGGTGGGGCGCGTCGGCGACCTTGACGCGGTCGAGGACCACGCCGTCGAGGCCGATGACGAGCACCTTGTCCGTGGTGGCGGTTTCGGCGGCGCCGGCGGGGTGCGCACCGAGGGCGGTGGCCAGCAGGGTGGCGGTGGTGGCGGCGACCGTCAGGACGCGGCGCGGCGGCAGGGCAGGGGGCACGTTCTCCTCCGGGAGGGATCGTGGGGACGGCGCGGGCGGGCGTGCGACGGGTCAGGACCGAAAGTGCGGGTGGTTCGGTCCAGACCCGTTATCTCAACGTCACTCTCCAGGCCTCAGGTGGCCAGGGAGTAACCGGTCAGCTTCCGGTTGCCGACTTCCACGCGTCCACGTGGGCCGTGAGGTTCTTGTCGATGTCCGCCCAGTCGGGTTCGAAGATCTCGACTCCCGTCATCAGTCGGGTGAGTTGGACGGCGTTGGCGTCGGTCGGCTTGACGTCGGTGCGCGCCGGGAAGCCGCCGCCGACCTCGCTGACCAGCTTCTGGGCCTCCTCGCCGAGCAGGAAGTCGAGGAGCTTGCGGCCGTTCTCGGTGTGCGGGGCCTTGTCGACCAGGCCGGCCGCGTACGGCAGGGAGAAGGTGGTGGGCTTGCCGCCCTCCTTGGCGGGGAACCAGATGCCGAGGTTCGGCATGGACTTGGCCTGCGCGAAGTTCATCTGCACGTCGCCGTTGGCGACGAGCAGCTCCCCCTTGTCGGTCTTCGGGGCGAGCTTGCTGGTGGAGGAGGACGGGCCGACGTTGTTGGCCTGGAGCTTCTTCAGGTACTCCATCGCCGGTTCCTTGCCGCCGAAGTCGTGCATCGCCTTGACGAGCACGGCGGTGCCGTCGCCCGCGACGCCCGGGGTGGAGTACTGGAGCCGGCCCTTGTACTTGGCGTCCAGCAGCTCTTCCCAGGTCTTGGGCGCCTGGGGCAACTCCTTCTTGTTGTAGACGAATCCGAAGTAGTTGTTGACGATCGAGGTCCACTTGCCGTCGGTGGCCTTGTCGCCGCCGTTGACCTTCTCGGAACCGCGGGGCGCGTAGACCTGGAGGAGGCCCTTGCCGTCGGCCTGTTGGATGAAGGGCGGCAGGGTGACCAGGACGTCCGCCTGGGTGTTGGTCTTCTCGCGGACGGCGCGCTGCACCATCTCGCCCGAGCCGCCCTCGACGTACTTGACCTCGATGCCGGTCTCCTTGGTGAACGCGGCGAAGACCTTGTCGTACCAGCCGTCGCCCTTCTCGCCCTTCAGGCCGTCGGCGCTGTAGACGGTGACGACCTTCTCGTCGGCCTTGGAGTCGGCGGAGCCCGCGCCGCAGGCGGTGAGGCCGGCGGCGAGGGTGAGGCTGCCGGTGACGGCGGCGGTGGTCCGGAGGGGGATGCGACGACTGTTGCGCTTGCCGGGCATGGGGCTTCCTTACGGGAAAGGGAGTCGGCAGGGGTGGGGCGGTGCGGGGGTGTGGCGCGGGCGTGGCCGGGTGGGTCAGCGGTAGGACGCCTTGGTACGGATGCCGGAGACGGCCAGGAGCACCAGCAGGGTGGTGGCCATCAGGACCACCGCGACGGCCGATCCGCCGAAGAGCGAACCCCGGTCGGTGGCGGTGAAGACGCGGACCGGCAGGGGCATCCAGTCCGGCGGGTAGAGCATCATCGTGGCGCTCAACTCGCCCATGGACAGGGCGAAGCAGAGTCCCGCGGCGGCGGTCAGGGAGGGCAGCAGCAGGGGGATCCTGATCCGCCACAGCACCCGGGCGGGACGTGCCCCCAGGGAGGCCGCCGCCTGTTCGTAGGCGGGGTCGAGGCGCACGATCGCGGCGGAGACCGACTGGTGGGCGAACGCCGTGACGAGGACGGTGTGTGCCAGGACGACGATGGTGCTCGTCCCGTTGAGGAGGAGGGGCGGCCGGCTGAAGGCGACGAGGACGGCGAGGCCCACCACCACCGACGGTACGGCGACCGGCAGCATGAACAGGGCGTCCAGGACGCGCTTCCCGCGCTTCTTCAACCCGGCGCCGGCCAGCGCCGCCCAACTGCCGACGGTGAGGGCGAGCAGGCTCGCGACGAGGGCGGTGACCAGGGACGTGGTGAGGGCCTGGAGGGATTCGCCCCGGACGGCGGAGGCGTAGTTCGCGGTGGTCGGGCCGGAGGGGAAGGCGCCGGACCAGTGGGTGGCGAAGGAGGCGGCCACCACGACGAGCAGGGGCAGCGCGAAGAGGGGGAGGAAGAGGACCCCGAAGAGGCCCCAGGCGGCCCAGCGGCCGGTCCTGCTATGCACCAGCACGCTTGCCCACCACCCGGTAGAGGCCGAACAGGCCGACGGAGATCGCGATGTTGACGACGGCGACGACGCAGGCGGCGGCGTAGTCGGATTCCAGGATCGCCTTGCCGTAGACGAGCATCGGGAGCGTGGTGACGTCCTTGGCTCCGGTGAACAGGACGATGCCGAACTCGTTGAGGCACAGGACGAGGACCAGGCTGCCGCCGGCGGCGAGGGCCGGCAGCGCCTCGGGGAGGATCACCCGCCGGACGATCCGGGCGGGCCCGGCGCCGAGCGAGGAGGCCACCTCCAGCTGGGCGGTGTCCAGTTGGGAGAAGGCGGCGAGCAGGGGGCGCATGACGAACGGGGTGAAGTAGGTGATCTCCGCGAGGAGGACGCCCCAGGGCGTGGCCAGGAAGTGGAAGGGTCCGTCCGCGACGCCGAGGGCGTCGGTCCAGATCCCGTTGGCCATGCCGACCGTGCCGTAGATGAAGAGGAGGGCGAGGGTGACGAGGAAGGAGGGGAAGGAGAGGAAGACGTCGATGAACCGGGAGACGGCCCCGGCCCCGGGGAAGGGCACGAAGGCGATGACGAGGGCCAGCGCGAAGCCGAGGACGAGACATCCGACGGTGGCGCCGACGGCCAGCCAGACCGTGGTGCCGAGGGCCTCGCGAAAGGCGGTGGAGGCGAAGACCGCGGAGTACGCGTCGAAGGCGCCGCCGCCGTTCTCGGGGGTGAGGGACTGCCGGACGACCAGGGCGAGCGGGTAGAGGAAGACCAGCGCGAGGGCGGCCACCGGGGGCAGGCTCCACACCCAGCGCGGGACGCCGCGTACGGCGGGTGCGGGTCCGGGGGTGGCGTGCGGGCCCGGGGCGGAGGTACGGGGCGGCTGCCGGGAGACGGTGGCGCGGGCCGGCCCGGCGGGGGCCGATCGCGGGTCCGCGACCTCAGCCATCCGACACCCCCGCCGACAGCAGCACCGCGTCCCGGGGCTCGAAGTGCAGGGTCACCCGATCGCCCAGCGCCGGGGTCTCGCGCAGTTCGGGCAGGTCCGCCTTGACCCGGTGGCCCGCGACGTCCACGTACAGCCGGTGCGTCGAGCCGCGCCACTGCACCTCGGTGATCGTGCCGTTCAGGGCGTTGGGCCCGGTGCCGAGGCGGAGCAGGTGGGGGCGTACGCACAGGGTGGCGCCGGCGCCGGGCGAGGCCCGGCCCCGGTCCAGTTCCAGGGCGTGCCCCTCGAAGACCGCACCGGTGTCGGCGACGGTCACCGGGAGGAGGTTGGCGTTGCCGACGAAGGAGGCCGTGAACTCGGTGCGGGGCGAGCGGTACAGCTGCCGGGGGGTGCCGCAGTCCTGGAGCCGGGCCTTGTCCATGACGGCGATCCGGTCGGCCAGGGTCAGGGCCTCGATCTGGTCGTGCGTGACGTACAGGATCGACACGTCGGGGAGTTCGCGGTGCAGTCGGGCCAGTTCGGCGAGCATCCCGGAGCGCAGTTGGGCGTCCAGTGCGGACAGCGGCTCGTCGAGGAGGAGCACGCCGGGGCGGATGGCGAGCGCGCGGGCGATGGCCACGCGCTGCTGCTGCCCGCCGGAGAGTTCGCGGGGGTGGCGCTTGGCGTAGGCGGCCATCCCGGTCATCTCCAGGGCCTCCGCGACGCGGCCGGGTATCTCGGCCCTGGGCGTCTTGCGCGCCTTGAGTCCGAAGGCGACGTTGTCCTCGACGCGCAGGTGCGGGAAGAGCGCGTACTGCTGGACGACCATGCCGATGCCGCGTTTGTGGGGCGGGAGGGCGGTGACGTCCCGGTCCCCGATCGACACCCGGCCCGCGAAGGGCCGTACGAAGCCGGCGACCGCCCGCAGCGCCGTGGTCTTGCCCGATCCCGACGGACCGAGCAGGGCCATGACCTCGCCCTGCTCGACCGTCAGGTCCAGGGAGTCCAGCACGGTGTTGCCGTCGTAGGCGACCGAGACGGACTCGAAGCGGATCCCGCTCACGTGCCGGACTCTCGGGCCAACAGTGCGGGGAGTTCGGCGATGGAGCCGAGGACGTGGGTCGCGCCGTGCTCGTCGAGGGCCCGGCGGTCGTGGGCGCCGGTGAGGACGCCCGCCACGATCCCGGCGCCGGCGCGGCGGCCGCCGAGCATGTCGTACGCCGTGTCGCCGGCGACGACCGTCTCGCGTACGTCGGCCACCGCGCCGGTGCGCAGGAACGCGGCCAGCACCATGTCCGGGTAGGGCCGCCCGCGACCGCCCGCGTCGGCGGGGCACAGGGTGAGGTCGGCGAGGTCGCGCCAGCCGAGGGCGTCCAGGATGGCGTCCTGGGTGACGCGGGCGAAGCCGGTGGTCAGGACGACGGTGCGGCCGTCGCCGCGCAGCTTCTCGATGGTCTCGCGGGCGCCGGGGATCGGGCTGACGAGGCCCCCGTCGACGAGTTCCGCGTACGCCTCCTCGAAGGTCGCGTTGGCCTGTCGGGCGAGGTCCTCGTCGCCGAAGAGCCGGCGGAAGACGGAGATCTTCGACTCGCCCATGGTGTCGCGGACGTACTGGAGCTTCGCGGCGTGGTCGGCGCTGCCGGGCTCGACGCCGAGGTGCTCGGCGGCGCGCCCGAAGGCCCGCTCGACGAGGCCGCCGTCGGCGACGGTGGTGCCGGCCATGTCGAGGACGATCAGCCCGCCGGGGGTGATCGTCCGGTCGGGGGTGGCCGTGTCGCCCGTGGCGCTCGGCTTGCCCGTGTTGCTCGTGTCGCTCGTGGATTCGGTGTTCATGGTGGTTACCAGCCCAGTTCGTTCGCGGTGGTCTCGGCTATGGCGGGCGAGCAGGTCATGCCGCGCCCGCCCGGTCCGGTCACCAGCCAGACGCCGTCGCTCACCTGCTTGCGGTGGACGACGCGGGTGGTGTCGGTGCACTGCGCGTACACGCCCGCCCAGCGGTGCCTGATCTTCGGCAGCGGGCGGCCCAGGAGCGATTCGACGACCTCGGTGAGGTGCTCGTAGGGGTCTTCGAGGGTGTCGAACGCGAAGGGGTGCTCGTACTCGTGGGTGTCGCCGATGGTCAGTCCGCCGTCCCGGCGCTGCACCATCAGGAGCTGCATCCGGTGCTCGGCGGCGATGGGCGCCTGCGCCTGCTCGGCGTTGAGGGCGTCCAGGGCGTCGCTGCGGTAGGCGGGGTAGTAGCGGAAGCTGTCCGCGTCGGCGACCGACGTGGTCAGCGGCTCGCCGAGCGGGGCGGTCTGCATCATCTGCAGCCGGACCCGGCGCACGGGGAGGTCCGGTTCCAGCTCGCGGACCAGGCCGCTCAGCCAGGCTCCGGTGGCGAGGATCACCGCGTCGCCGCGGTGGACGTCGCCGTGGTCGTCGCGGACGGCGCCGGGGCCGACGACCTCGCGGACCTCGCGCCCGGGGAGGAAGGTGTACCGGCCCGTGGCGCTCAGGGCCTCCCGCAGGTGCAGCTGAGCGGTGCGCGGTTCGACGGCCGCGTCCCGTTCGCACCACAGGGCGGCGTCGAACTCGCCGCGCAGCGCCGGGTTGATCTTCCGGGCCGCGGCGGCGGTGACCAGCTCGTAGCCGCGGGCGGCGGCGTCGGGCCGGGCCGCGGCCGCCTCCGCCACGGCGTACTCGCGGGCGCCCCGTACGGGGGTGAGGGAGCCGATGGCGCGGAAGCCCAGGCCGGGCACCTCCGCGCCGATGCGCTCCCAGAGCTCGCGGGCCCGCAGGGCGGTGTCGAGCTCCTCCCCGCCGGCCCGTCCGCTGACCCAGATCTGGCCGAAATTGCGCAGGGACGCGCCCCGGGCCTCGGCCTCCCGCTCGATCTGGACGACCTCGTGGCCGCGTTCGACTGCCTGCCAGGCGTGCATGGTGCCGACCACGCCGCCTCCGACGACTATGACTCTCACGCCGTCCACGGTGGGCGTGGACCGTGTCCCGCGAAGGGCCGGCCGGTGGCGCGACGGTGAACAGCCCCCGACACTTGGACTAGACCCGTTACCATTCCGTGATGACATTTTGCCCCTTTGAGGAGGGTTGTTGGTGGATGGTGCTCCGCTATTCGGGCCGCAGCCTCGTCGTGAAGCTGAACCGATCACCACGGTAGAGCGAACGCACACGCTCCAGGGGGGCGCCCCCCTGATCGCGCGAGAACCGGTGGATGAGCAGCATCGGAAGGGCGGGCGGAGTGCCGATCAGCAGGGCTTCGCGCGGCGTCGCGAGCACCGTCTCCAGCTTTTCGTCGGCGTCGCCGAACGCGATGCCGAGGCTGTCGTTGAGGTAGCCGTAGAAGGAGGAGTCCGGCTTGAAATCGCTGTCCAACCGGGGTGCCCGGGCGACCCGGATGTACGTGCTCTCCAGTCCCACCCGCTCGTCGTCCGCGAGGAGCACGCGCTCCAGGTGCCAGATCGGCTCGCCGGCCTCGGCGCCGATGCCGCGGCCGAGTTCGGCCGGGCAGGGGAACTGCTCCAGGCCGATCAGGGTGCGGCCGGGGCGGCGGCCCTGACGGCGCACGCCCTCGGTGTAGCTCGCGAGCGAGAGCGGCTGTTCCAGCTTCGGTCCGGCGACGACGGTGCCGCGTCCCGAGCGGCGCAGGCGCCCCTCCAGCAGCAGCTCGCGCAGGGCCTGGCGCACCGTCTCCCGCGACACCTCGTACCGCTCGGCGAGATCACGTTCGGTGGGCAGTGTCCCGCCCTCCCCCAGCTCCTCGACGAGCACGGAGATGCGGGCCTTGACCGCGTAGTACTTGGGGATGCGACCGTGCTCGGGGATCCCCGAGCGCACGGGCAGGCCGGGGCGGTGCGGCTGGTACCGGGTGCGTTCTTCCACCCTGGGACTCTACGTGGGCCAGGTGTACGGCGATCGGCGCGCGGCCCGCGCGCGCAGCCGGCGGGCCCCGAGCAGGAGGCCGCCGCCGGTGGCGAGGGCGACCGCGGATCCGGTGGCGTACACCCACTCCCCCGGGCCGGTGTGCGCGAGGGCGCCTCCCTCGGCGGAGTCCTCGTCCCCCTCGACGAAGAACCGGTACCCGCCGGCCTCGCCGACCCAGTCCCCGTCGTCGGCCTTGCGCTGGACGAGGGCCGCGTCGGCGACCACCTCGCCGAGCGGGGCGTCGGGCGCGAAGGCCAGCTGCACCTTGACGGTGAGGGATCCCCCGGCGCCGACGGAGAACCCGGAGAAGGCGTCCCCGCCATCGAAGACGGCGATGATCTCGTCGCGGTCGGTGTGCTCCAGGGTGACGGGGTGGGGGCCGCCGGGGGCGTCGAACTCCATCCGGAGATCGGCGGGGCGCAGGGCCCGCGCCTTGTCGGTGAAGACGATCACGGGGTGGATGGCGGTGCACCGGTCGCCGGTGGTGTTGGTCAGGTCCAGGTACCAGGACTGCGCGCCGCCGCCGGTCCGGTAGACGGCCGGACCGCCGCGGATCCGGGCCCCGATGGGGAAGGCGGTGCTCTTTCCGTCCCCGCAGGTGGCCTCCACCCGGGAGGGCAGCGCGGGCGCGGGGCGCGCTCCGCCTCCGGTGCCGACGTCGGCGGCGGCGCCGGGTGCGAGGGCGACGAGGAGGGCGACCCCGAGGCAGGTCGAGAGCACGGCGGGGCGTACGGCCGGGATGACGGACGGGAGCAGGGCGGGAGCCACGGCGGGGAGGACAAGGGCTTTGCGCATTCGCATGGAAGACCTTCGCAGCTCGCCGGACGGGGACGATGATCGGACCAGGCGACAATCACCCCGGCCCTGCTCGCACCTTTCCACGCGCGCGAGACCCCGAGCCGACCGCCGCGCCCGGTCCGTCCCGGTTTACCCCCGATCAGCCCACGAGGTCAACCCTCGCCCCGGGCGACCCCCGGGCGGCCCCCGGCCGACCATCGCGCCGGCACTCCCGACGGCGCCTACCGGCCCAGGCCCCGCCCGAAGAACGCCCCCAGCACCAGCTCCGCCGCGCCCTCCGCGACACCGCCCGCCGCCACCGCGACGACCGGCGCGGGGATCGCCTTCCGCCCGGCCAGCGCGGCCCGCACCCCCGCCAGGAACACCTCCGGCGCGGCCTCCACCACCCGCCCGCCCAGCAGGACCCGCTCCACGTCCAGCAGCGCCACCACGTTCGCGGCGCCCTCGCCCAGGATCCGCGCCGCCTCGACGAGGTCGCCCCGGTCCACCGCGCCCAGGCAGAGCGCCTCCACGCACCCGCGACCCCCGCACCGGCAGCGCGGCCCGTCCAGTTCAAGCACCTGGTGGCCGAACTCGCCGGCCGCCGATCGCGCCCCCCGGTACACCTCGCCGGCCAGCCGCAGTCCCGCGCCCAGACCGGTCCCGACGTGCAGATACACGGCGCCGCCCGGGTCGGCGCCGGCCACCGCCACCCCGGCGTTGGTGTCCTTGTCCACGACCACCGGCAGGTCCGGCCCCAGCCGCTGCGCCAGGGCCGCCCGCAGCGCGAACCCCTCCCATGCGGGGAACCCCGTCACCGGGCCGAACACCCCGGTGCGCCAGTCGAGCGGACCCGGGGCGGCGACCCCCACGCCGAGCAGCGGCGCTGCCCCCGCGTCACCGGAGAGGCGACCGATCACGCGCGCCGTCTCCGCCACCGCCGCCCCGGGCCCGGCCCCGAAGTCGACGGGGCCGCGGAAACGCTCGACGACGCCGCCCGCGAGGTCGACCCGTACGGCGCGCAGCTCGTCGCGGTCCAGGTGCACCCCGATGGCGTGCCGGGCCTCGGGGACCAGCCGCAGCAGGGTCCGCGGCTTGCCGCCGGTCGACGCGCCGCGCCCGGCCTCCGCGACCAGGCCGTCCGCGACCAGCCGCACCGTGATCTTGCTGACGGCCTGGGGGGTGAGGCCGGTGCGGGCGGCGAGTTCGGTGCGTCCGAGTCCGGCCGGTCCGGTCCCGCGCAACAGGTCCAGCAGCAGCGCCTCGTTGTGGCCGCGCAATGCCGGCAGGTTGGCGCCGCCCCGGCTTCCCTCGTTGCCCTCATTGGGCCGATTGCCCCGGTTCACCCTGCCGACTCTCCTTGCACTTAGGCAACACTGTTGCCAAAGTATGCCCATGAACGCCACCTCCCCGCTCCGCGTCGGGCTCATCGGCTACGGACTCGCCGGTTCCGTTTTCCATGCTCCGCTGGTGTCCGCCACCGAGGGACTCGTCCTCGACACGGTCGTCACCTCCGACCCGGACCGTCAGGCCCAGGCCCGCGAGGCCCACCCGGGCATCCGGATCGCGGAGTCCCCCGACGCGCTCTGGTCCGGCGGCGATGGCGCCCCGCCCGTCGACCTGGTCGTGATCGCCGCCCCCAACAAGACGCACGTCCCGCTCGCCACGGCCGCCCTCACCGCCGGCGTCCCGGTGGTCGTGGACAAGCCGCTCGCCGCGACCGCGGCCGAGGCCCGCGAACTCGCCGCCCTCTCCGACAGGACCGGCACCTTCCTGTCCGTCTTCCAGAACCGCCGCTGGGACAACGACTTCCTCACCGTGCGCCGGCTCATCGCGGGCGGGGAACTCGGCGAGGTCCAGCGCTTCGAGTCCCGGTTCGAGCGGTGGCGCCCGCAGCTCAAGGGCGGCTGGCGGGAGTCCGGCAGGCCCGAGGAGCTCGGCGGCCTGCTGTACGACCTGGGCAGCCACGTGGTCGACCAGGCGCTGGTGCTGTTCGGTCCGGCCGTGCGCGTCTACGCGGAGGCCGACGTGCGCCGCCCGGGCGCGGAGGCGGACGACGACACGTTCATCGCGATCACCCACGCGGGCGGGGTCCGCTCCCACCTGTACGTCAGCGCCACCACCGCGCAGTTGGGGCCCCGGTTCCGGGTCCTCGGCTCCCGCGCGGGCTACGTGAAGTACGGCCTCGACCCGCAGGAGGCCGCGCTGCGCGAGGGCCTGCGGCCGAGCACGGCCGAGGGCGTGCTGTGGGGTGAGGAGGAACCGCACCTGTGGGGCCGGCTGGGCTCCGGCGAGTCCCCGCTGACCGGCAGCGGCATCCCGGTGCCGACGGAGCACGGCGACTACCCGGCCTACTACGCGGCGGTCGAGGCGGCCCTGCGCACGGGCGGCCCCGCCCCCGTCACCGCCCGGGAGGCGGCCGACTGCCTGGCCGTCCTGGAGGCGGCCCGCCGGTCGTCGGACGAGGGCGTGACGGTGTCCCTGGAACAGTGACGGGCCGGTGACGGCGAAGGGGCGGGCCGCCCGACCGGCGACCTGCCCCTCCCCCCGTGCCCCCGACCGGTCGGCCGGGCCCTTCCGAAGAGCGGCCTACGCGCCCTTGAACTCCTGGCGCTGCCGGCCGAGGCCCTCGATCTCCAGCTCCACGACGTCGCCCGCCCGCAGGTACGGCTTCGGTTCCGGCTGCCCCATGGCCACGCCGGCCGGCGTGCCGGTGACGATGACGTCGCCCGGGTACAGCGTCATGAAGCGGCTCAGGTACCGCACGACCTCGCCGACCGGGAAGATCTGGTCGGCCGTGTTGCCGTCCTGCCGCAGGACGCCGTTGACCCACAGCCGCACGTCCAACCGCTGCGGGTCGGCGACCTCGTCGGCCGTCACCAGCCAGGGGCCGAGCGGGGTGAAGGTCTCGCAGTTCTTGCCCTTGTCCCAGGTGCCGCCGCGCTCGATCTGGAACTCGCGCTCGGAGACGTCGTTCACCAGCGTGTACCCGGCGACGTGGGCCAGGCCCTCCTCGGCGGAGTCCAGGTAGCGGGCGGTGGCGCCGATGACGACGCCGAGTTCCGCCTCCCAGTCGGTCTTCACGCTGCCGCGCGGGATCAGCACCGTGTCGTCCGGGCCGACCACGGTGTCCGCGGCCTTGAGGAACAGGATCGGCTCGGCCGGGGGTTCCGCGCCGACCTCGGCCGCGTGGGCGAAGTAGTTCAGGCCGATGCCCACGATCTTGCCGATGCGGCCGATCGGCGACCCGACGCGCAGCCCTTCGGCGTCGAGCACCGGCAGTTCCCCGGACGCCGCCGCTTCCCGTACCCGCGACAGCACGGAGTCGTCGGCGAGCAGGGCGCCGTCCACATCCGTGATCAGGCCGGACAGGTCCCGCAGGGTTCCGTCCTGGTCGAGCAGCGCGGGGCGCTCCGACCCGACCGGTCCGACACGCAGCAGCTTCATGGGCATTCTCCCGTGGTCGTGAGTGGTCGGCCCATGGGCGTGCACGGGCCGGCCGATGGGTTGCGGCCATCGGAGGATTGGTTGATCCTCCAAGATGGATGACCGATCCGCAAGACCCTGTTCACAGACTGGAACGCTGCGCTCCGTCGCCCTGCCGCTCCTTGCGGTGCTGGAGCCAGGCGCGTTCGGCGACGGTCCACGCGGTGGTGGTCAGCAGGTACAGCCCGGCGGCCAGCGGCACCACGGCGGCGGTGATCAACGTCCCGAAGGACAGCAGGGGCAGTACGCCGCCCAGCTTGCGCATCATCGCCTGCTGCTCGGCCGTGACCTGCGGGAGTCCGTTCGCGGCGGCCGCCGCACTCCCCCGGGCACCGGACTTCGCCGCGGCACCCTTCGTCGCGGCGCCCTTCGCGGCGACCCGCTTCGCCGCGGCCCCCTTGGCCGCGCCGACGGGCAGGGCGACCGGGGCCGGCGGCGCGGCCGCGGCGGCGCGCCGTCCGCGTACCGCGCTCCAGGCGGCCACCACCGCGATCGCCGCGAACAGCCCGAGGAACACCAGCCCCGGCGCCCCGAACACACCGCCCTCGCCGAGGGCGTCGGTCCACCGGTCCCCGAGCGGCGCGGCGAACAGCCGGTGGCCCAGCAGTTCGTTGGCCGCCCCGCTCACCTTCGCCGAGGAGAAGGCCTGGTACATCACGAAGAACACCGGCAGTTGCAGCAGCATCGGCAGGCACCCGGCCATCGGGGTCGCGCCCCGGAAGGCGGCCCGACCGAGCGGGTGCAGGGCGAGCCGTACGAGCACGGTGAACAGCACGATCGCGGCGGCGGTCGCGGACTCGGCCAGTACCGGCTCCAGAAGCCGGCCCAGCTGGGCAACAAGATGAGTGAAAACGGACACGCGGGCCCTCCGAGGGGTCTCGTCGAACGTCGAAAGAGGTGCATTTCGGCGTGACGACCCGCGAGGGGCACAGCAGTGATCAGTGGTGGGACAAGGCGATCTGCGCGCCCCTACGCGGCCGTCGGGACGAGGCGGCCGGGTGCCCTGGGCCGCGACCGGCCGGAGGCGTCGGGATCGCGCTGCGGCAGGAACGCCGTACGGTGCTCGCGATCGCGGATGGCGGTGCGTATGCGGTGGGGCGGCACGGGCCGCACGAGGCTGGCGGCCAGGGCCGCGGCGCCCACGGCGACGGCGGCGGCGAGTGCGACCACCGCGGCGGCCAGGCCGTTCTCCCCGAGCAGCAGCCCGAGGAACCCGCCGAGCAGCAGCAGGGTCATCACCAGCTGCGATCCCCGGGAGAACACCACGGAAGACAGCAGGGCGGAGAGGCGCGCGCCGAAGCGACCGGTGGAACGACCGACGGGTCGTCCGGTCATGGGACCGCCTCCTCTCACGAACTCGCGTACGAGACCTGCTGCTCGCCCCGATGATAACCGCCCGCACCGACAACGGTCCCGGCCGCCGACCGCCGGATCTCCACCGGCACCGGAGCGGCCCGAAGGCACCGGATCGTCCCCGAAGGCACCGGAGCGAGAACCGGCACGGGGGGCGCACCGCTCGCCCGCTCAGCGCCTCAGGGTCCCCCACACCACCAGCCGGTACCGGGACGTGTACTCGGGCGTGCAGGTCGTCAACGTGATGTAGGCGCCCGGCTCGGTGTAGCCCTGATCGGGTCGGACCACACTGCGGGGCACGGGCGCGATCACCCCGGTGTCCCGCTCGGTGGTCTGCCCGAGGGCCTTCCCCACGACGTACGTGTACCGCTCGCCCCGCACGTCGACGATCAGCTCGTCCCCGGCGCGCAGCCGGTTGATGTACCGGAAGGGTTCCCCGTGGGTGTTGCGGTGCCCGGCCAGCGCGAAGTTTCCCCGCGCGCCGGGCGCGGCCGTACCGGGGTAGTGCCCGGCGTACCCCTTGTCCAGGACGGCCCGCTTGTCGATCCCCTGCGCCACGGGCACCACGACGCCCAGGCGCGGGATGCGCAGGATCGCGTACGAACCGTCGCGCGCCGGCGGCTCGACTCCGCGGCCGGCCGCGGCGGACCCGCCGGAACCGGGGCCCGGACCGGTGCCCGGACTCCCTTCCACGCCCGACCCGGGCTCGTCCCGCGACTGCGGCGCGGATTCCGGGGCGTCCTCGGGGGCCGGCGTCGCCCCCTCGCCCGGGGGCGGGTCGGGGGCGGGGGTCGGACGCACGGCCGGTTCCTCGGCCCAGGACCGCTCCAGGGCGTGGACCTCGTCCCGCGCGGCGGCCAGGGCCTGCCGGTTCGTCCACCACACCTGGTGCACCACCAGCAACAACACCACCACGCCGGCCGTGACGATCAGCTCGGCGGCCGCCCACAGCGCCCCCGCGAGACCGGCCCGGCGCGCCCGCCGGCCGCTCCCCTGCACCACCACAGGTATGTGATCCCGCACGGGCGGCACCCTAAGTCCTCCCCCGTCAACTGACCATGGCCAGTACGGTGTGAACCATGCGCCCCGACACGCCTGCCGAGCACATCGCCGAAGCCGAGCGCCTCATCCGCACGGCGACCCGCTACCCCGAGGACCAGGAGCCCTTGCTCCTCCAGGCCGCGGCCCACCTCGAACTGGCCGACGCACGCGACCGGGCGAGCACGCTCTACGACCAACTCCTCGCCGGCGAACCGGCCAACCCGCACCTCGTGAAGGCCCTCCAGGCCGCGAACCTGTGGGAGTACGGTCACGAGGCCGAGGCTCGCGCCCTCATCCAGGGCATCCGTGCCGCCGCTCCGGTCGATCCGGCCCCCTGGGAGGTCATCGCCGAAGCCCTGGAGGCCCACGACGAGTTGACCGCCTCGGAGGAGTGCTTCACCGAAGCCGCGAACCTCCTCATTCCGGACAGCACCCCCCTGACCCGGGCCACCACCGCCCTCATCACCGGCCGGCACCGGGTCCGCCGTCTCCTCGGGCTTCCTCACGACGACTGGGACATGGTCGCCGACACCCGCCACATCGGGCCGATCCCGCTGGACGAGCTCCACGACCCGAAGCGCATCTGGGCCCTGGGCTCCGACGACCCGGCGGAGCTCCGCGCCGAGATCGCCCGCCTGCGCGCCGAGCTGGGCGACCGGCGGGCCGCCCTGTCCCGCCCCTTCCCGGTGGCCATCCTGCACTGGCCGCAGCGTGAACTGGCCGAACTCCTGACCAGCTACCCGACCCTCTCCGCCGAGTACCCCTCGCACGAGGCCCACCTGCGGGACGTCGAGACCTCCCTGCGCGCCCTGGCCGCCTCGGGAACCACCAATCTCGGGATCGTCACCGCGAGCGTGCCCGCGTTCGAGGCCTTCGCGGCCTCGGAGAAGACCTCCCCGGCCTCCCCGAGCCTGCTCGTGGAGTTCGCGACCACCCTCGCCGCCCGCGGCAAGGCCACCCCGTGGCCCCCGTCGCCGGCGGACTCCTGCTGGTGCGCCTCGGGCAAGCCGTACGCGGAGTGCCACGGCGAATAGGCCCCCGGGCGGGGCTCGCCCGACGGGCCTTCGAGGCGATGCCCCGCGACTACACTTGCCCCCCATGACCAGAAAGCAGCCCCAGCCGTCCCGGCCTGGCCAGATCCGGGTCATGGACCTCTTCGCCGGGGCGGGCGGCTTTTCTGCTGGTTTCTCCCATTACACCCCTCGTTCGGGCGTGAACCCCTTCACCTCGGTGGCGGCCGTCGAGTTCGACCCCGCGGCCGCGTCCACGTACGCGGCCAACTTCGGCGGGGCGCACGTCTACCCGGGCGACATCGCGGGCTTCGACCCCACCCCGTTCAAGGGCGAGGTCGACGTGATCATGGGGGGCCCGCCCTGCCAGGGCTTCTCCGGACTGGGCAAGCAGAACCCGGACGACCCCCGCAACGAGTTGTGGCAGGAGTACGTCCGGGTCGTGGCCCGGGTCCACCCCAAGGTCTTCGTGATCGAGAACGTCGACCGGTTCCTGAAGTCCCCGCAGTTCGAGGACCTGCGGACGGCCTCGCAGACCCCGGGCCACCCGCTCTACGACTACACCGTGATGCCCGCGCTGTTGAACGCCGCCGACTACGGGGTGCCCCAGGCCCGCCGGCGCGTGATCGTCATCTGCACGCGCAAGGACCTCGGAGAGGTGCTCACGCACCCCGAACCGACGCACGCGAAGCACGGCCACACGGGCGAGGTCGACACCGACGGGGCCGACACGACCACCGGCTCCGGCTCCGGCTCCGGCTCCGGCTCCGGCTCGAAGCGTCAGGCGCCCCTGTTCGACACCCGGCCCACGCTTCCGCGCTGGGAGCCGGTCTCCACGGTCTTCGAGCGGTCGGCGAAGCGGCCCCTCCTCGACCGGATGCCGGATCCGCGCGGCGGCGAACCGGCCCTCGTGGACGGTGTACAGGGCCACCACCTCACCACGGACCTGCACTTCGGCCGCAGCCCGGAAGACCTCTCGCGCGCGAGGTACAAGGCGATCCCCGAGAACGGCAACCGCAAGGACCTCCGGGGCGTGCACTACCGCGTCGACCGGTCGGGGAACATCCGTCTGTCCACCGAGGGGCCGGACTACAAGCGCCTCAAGGGGCCCGAGTTCTACCTCTCCACGGAGAGCTGGGACAACCACAACTCGGGTTCCGGGGACGTGATGGGGCGCCTGCGGGCGCACACCCCGTCGGTCACCATCCGCACCGAGTTCTACAAGCCCGAGAAGGGCCGGTACCTCCACCCCACCGCGGACCGGCCCATCACCCACTACGAGGCCGCCCTCATCCAGGGCTTCCCCGAGGACTTCAAGTGGTACGGGACGAAGATCCAGATCGCCCGTCAGATCGGCAACGCCGTGCCCGTCGGCCTCGGCACGGCGCTGGCCGGAGCCATCCACACCTTCCTCGCCCGTCACATGTGACCTGAGGTCACCCGGCCGGCGACCCGCCGTCCTCGGCAGGGACCCCGCCGGCGGCAGGTCCCTCACCGGCAGCGTTCCGGGCATCGCCGACGGCCGTACGGACGACCGCGGCGCGGGCGGCGGTACGAGCGGCGGAGCGGGCGGCGCGTTCCGCCCTCCGGCGCGCCACCACCTCGGCGACCCGGACCGCCGACTCGGCCGGCGGCTCGTGTTCCCACACCCGGACGGCCAGCCAGCCCGCCTCCGCGAGCCGGGCGTCGGTGTCCCGGTCCCGGGCCCGGTTGCCCTCGATCTTCGCCCGCCAGAACTCCGCGTTGCGCCGGGGCCAGGTCGCATGCTCCGGGCAGCCGTGCCAGAAGCAGCCGTCGACGAAGACCGCGACCCGCGCCGGACCGAAGAGGATGTCGGCCTCCCTGCGCACCCCCTTCACGGGGCGGCCGTGGACGCGGAACCGCAGCCCCGAGGCGTGCAGGGTCTTCCGCAGGGCCACCTCGATCTTGGTGTCCTTGCTCTTCTGCCGGCTCATGCGAGCGCGGACGTCGGGAGTGCTCTCCAGGGCTTCCACCCCTTCATTGTGGTGCCACGGGCAGCTCCAACTGGACGTGGCCCCGGGCCACGACCGTCGGTCGCTTGGGGCGGGGTCCGCCGCCGAGCGCGAGCAGGACGCGCAGGGCCGCCAGGACCTCCGCCGGGGTGCCGCGCACCATCGACGGGGTCGCGCTGACCACCAGGACGCCGCGGGCCTCCAGGCGCAGTCGGCGCCGGAGGGTGGCGTGCCAGGCATCGCGGGTGAAGTGGTACTCGACCGAGTCGATCTCCAGGAAGGCGCCTTCGGGGGTGTGGAGGCGTGCGTTCCACAGGGGGGTGGGGAGGTCGGCGGCGGCCAGGGCCTCGCGGGCCCGTGCCTCGGCGACCGAGCGGACGCCCACCAGGAGTTCCGACGCGGCCGCCCGGACCGCCGGGCGGGCCGGCAGGCGGGCGGAGCGGAGTTCGGCGTGCAGGTCCTGCGGGTGGCACCAGCCGGCCTGGACGACCTGGGCCAGGACGGAGCGGATGAGGTCGGGGTCCGTGGCGCGGGCCGCGGATCAGGACGTCGGCGGGGGTGTCCGGGGCGTCGCGGACACCGAGCAGGGCGAGGGCGGCGTACATCACGGCGGCGAGGGCGCGTTGCCGTCGGCCCGGGGGGCCGGTCTGGAGCAGGTGGACGCGGGGCAGCAGCCGCTGCCAGGGCCCGCCCGGCCGGCTCCGGGAGGTGATCGTCCCGGCGGGGACGCCGGCGGCGAGGAGCTGCCGGCGGGTGGCCAGGTCGTACCGGTACCGGGTGGGCCGGGACGCGCCGGTGCCATCGGTCGCGCGGCTCGGTGGGGTCGCGCGGCTCGAACGGCTCGGTGGGGTCGCGCGGCTCGGTGGGGTCGGGTGGGTCCGCTTCGTGGTGGTCATGGCGCGGGCCTGCCCGGTGGCGGTGCGGCCTGCCCCCGGGCCGGGCCGGGATCAGCGGTTCGGGTGGTCCGGGGCCAGGAAGACGACGACGCCGGTCTCGGTGCCGGGGAGCGCGGTGACCTCGTGCCAGCCCAGGCGCCGGTACGTCGCCACGGTGTCGTGGGCGAGCCGGGAGGTCAGCAGCCAGGCGCGCCGGTCGGGGGCGTCGGCGGTGATCTCGGTGAGCAGGTCGCGGCCGGTGCCGCGACCGCGCGCGTGGGGGCGTACGGCGAGTTCGTCTATCTCCAGCGCGCCGGTGAGGAGTTCCTTGACCCGGGCCGGTCCGAGCTGCGCGGCGACCTGGGCGTACGCGCGGTTCTTGGGGAAGGTGTTCGGGGTGAGCCAGCCGGTGGCGAAGCCGTCGATGCCGGTCGCGGACTGGGCGAGGGCGGTACGGAAACCACGGCGCCGGGCGTCGGCCGGGAGGCGGGCCGCGAACAGGCGAATGGTTTCTTCATCCTCGTTCCACGGCGGGGCGGAGAAGACGTCGGCGTAGGCGTCGACCAGTTCGTCCGCGAGGTCGAGGACGGCCTGTCCGTAGCAGATCACGATGTCCGGGCTCCTGATGTCGAGGGTGGGGCGGTGGGGTGGCGGGTCCCCGCAGGCACGGGGGCCCGGGGGCCGTGGTGGGGAATCTCCCGTTTGTCTTGGGAGAGCGAATTTATGCGCTTCGGGTTGCCGGGACGGGCATCACGCGGATCAGGAGAGTGTGCGACAAATCCCCTCCCCGGTCTCCGTGTCGGGAAACCGGACGGCGCGTTGTCCAGCCGTGGACAGACTGATGCGAGCGGCCGGCGGATGCGCCCTGGCCTTCCTCCTCGTGCTCGGGTGCGTGGCGTTGCTGCCGCCTTCGGTGCAGGCCGCGGTACCGGACTCGGTGATCGGCGGGATCGCGATGGTGTGCGGGGCGCTGGGCGCCCGTCGGATGGCCAGGCGCTCGCGTTAGCCTCGTCGGACAACCGTACGCATGGCTCCCCGGTCTGCCGGACCGCCGGACCGTGCGGGTCGACTACGGCAGAACGCGCAGAGGGAGTGGGACACATGGAGCGGGTACCGACCTCGTTGGTGGCGGCGGCCGGGCTGGTGGGCGGCTACGCCGTGGCCCGGTGGACCGGGAAGCGCCCCCTGGGCGGGGTCGTCCTCGGCGCCGCGGGGATCGCCGCCGGTCGTGGCTGGCACCGCCGGGCCGGCGCGCCCGCCGCGGCCGGACTCGGGGCGCTGTACGTGGCCGGTTTCGCGGGCTCCCACCCCCTCGCCAAGAAGGTCGGCGCCTGGCCGGCCGTCTTCGGTGCGGCGGGCGTGGTCGCGGCCGCCGCCTGGGTCGTGGCCGACCGGGACTGAGCCGCCCCGCGGGGCCCCGCCGGGGCGCGTGCCCTCGCCCCGACCCCGACTCCGGCCCCGGCCCCGGCCCCGGCCCCGGCTCGGGCTCCGGCAAGGCCCGCGAGGGACGGTCTACGCCCCGAAGGCCTTGGACGCCGAGTAGATGAGCAGCCCCGCCAGCGCGCCCACGACCGTGCCGTTGATCCGGATGAACTGGAGGTCGCGGCCGATGTGCGCCTCGATCTTCCGCGAGGTGTGCTCCGCGTCCCATCCCGCCACCGTGTCGGTGATCAACGAGGTGACCTCCGTCCGGTAGGTGGTGACCACGTACACCAGCACGCCCTCGATCCAGCCCTCCAGCTTGGCCTGGAGCCGGCCGTCCGTGGCCAGGCGTGCGCCCAGGGACATCAGCGAGGACCGCACCCGCAGGCGCAGTTCGCTCTGCTCGTCCTCGGCCGCCGAGAGGATCATCGACCGGATCGCGGTCCAGGCCGAGGCGATCACGTCCTGCACCTCGCCCCGGGACAGGACGTCGTTCTTGAGCCGCTCGACCCGCGCCCGGGTGTCGGTGTCCGACTGCAGGTCGACCGCGAAGTCCTTCAGGAACCGGTCCACGGCGCCCCGTGCCGGGTGCTCGGGCATGTCCCGGATCTCGGTGACGAAGCGCAGCAGTTCCTTGTACACCCGGTCGCCGATCTTGCGGTCGACGAACCGGGGGGTCCAGCCGGGGGCACCGCCCTGTACCGCGTCCATGACCGAGTCCCCGTGCAGTACGAGCCAGTCGTGCGCCTTGACGCAGATCAGGTCGACGCCGCGGTGGTGCCCGCCGTCCGCGACGACCCGCTCCAGCATCTTGCCGATGCCGGGCGCGATCTCGGCGCTCTCGGCCCGTCTGGTGATCGCCTCGCCGACGACGGCCTGGACGTCGGCGTCGCGCAGCACGGTCAGCGCCCCGCGCAGCGCGGTGGCCAACTCCGCCGTGACCCGGTCGGCGTGGGCGGGCTCCGCCAACCAGGATCCGAGCCGGCCGCCGATCCCGAGCGCGCCGAGGCGGGCCCGCACCACTTCCGCGGAGAGGAAGTTCTCGCCGACGAACTCCCCGAGGGAGACGCCGAGCTGGTCCTTCTTCGTCGGGATGATCGCGGTGTGCGGGATGGGCAGGCCCAGCGGCCGCCGGAACAGCGCGGTGACCGCGAACCAGTCGGCGAGCGCACCGACCATGCCCGCCTCGGCCGCCGCCGCCACGTACCCGGCCCAGGCGCCCGCGCCCCTGTGCTCCGCCCATGTGGCGAGCACGTAGACCAGTGCCACCAGGATCAGCAGGCCGGTGGCGGTGGCCTTCATGCGGCGTACGCCGCGCTGCCGCTCCTCGTCCGCTGCGTTGAACACGAACCCGCCCCGGGCGGGTGGTGCGGCCGGGGCCGCGACCCCGGCCCGCGCCCTTTCGCGGTTGTCCACGTCTTCCACGTGCTCCTGCCTTCCCCCGGTGGCCGGTTTTGTCTGCATAGCATCCGACTCCCGGGAGGTCCGAGGAGTTCCCGGCGCGCCGTACCGATCCCCCCGAGGGAGGACCGTCGGCGATCCGGGTGAACGCCCCCGACCGGAGACAGGGACGGCCTAGAGCTCCTTGCGGGGCCGCCCGCCGCGCGCCTGCTTGGGCGTCTTCGGCGGCTTGACCTTGACCTCGACCCCGCCCCAGAAGGCGAAGCCGTTCACGACCACCCGCGGAGCCCCCGGTTCCGCCCGCTCGGAGCTCGGGCGCTGATCGAAGGCGCCCATCACCCCGATGCCCCGAACGTCCACCTCCACGCCCGGCGGCACGATGATCTGGATCCCGCCCATGACGGCGACGCAGGTGATCACCACCTCGCGCTGGGCGAAGTTCGCCTCCCGCAGGTCCAGCTCGCCGCCGCCCCAGAACGCCACCGCGTTGAAGTGGGCGGGCACCGTCCAGTGCCCCTTGCGCTGGAACCCCGACATCACGGCGACGGCCGTGGCGGAGGTGCCCGAGCCGCCGATCCGCGCGGGCCACGCGACACCGGAGCCCGCGGGCGCGGGCTGCCCGGTCGCCAGGGGGGCCACGGCTCCCGGCACGGCGGGAAGGTCGCGCGTCAGGGGTTCCAACTCGCCGTAGGTACGGGACGTGTACGCCGCCTCCAGCCTCTCCTCGAACTCCTCCATGTCCAGCCGGCCCTCGGCGACAGCGTCCCGCAGACGCTCCACCACCCGGTCCCGGTCGGCATCGGACGCCCTCAGTTCCGGCAACGGCCTCTCCGACCGATCGTCACTCATGTGGCCCAGCCTATGCAGTGATCCCGGCGAGTTGTATGGCCCGAGGGGCCCGCCCCACCCGGGCTTTACCCCGAGTTCACCCCCGTCCCGCGTACATCCGTGCGATCACGTCCTCGATGTCGGGCTCGCGCACCGACAGGTCCACCAGCGGGTACTGCGCCGCCACCGCCGCCACGAGCGGCGCCGCCGACGCCTGCGCGGGGAACGCCAGCCACTGCCGGGGCCCGTCCACCCGCACCACCCGCGCCCCGACCACCTCGATCGGCGGGACCTCCCGCTCCAGGTCCACCACCAGCGTCCGCTCGCCCGCCCCGCCGGCCACCGACGTGTGCAACCCGCCCAGCGGGCCGTCGTACATCAACCGCCCGTGGTCGATGACCATCACCCGTTCGCAGAGCTGTTCGATGTCCTGGAGGTCGTGCGTGGTCAGCAGGATGGTCGTGCCCAGTTCCTCGTTCAGCTGCCGCAGGAACCCGCGCACCTTGGCCTTGCTCACCACGTCGAGCCCGATCGTCGGCTCGTCCAGGTACAGCACGTCCGGATCGTGCAGCAGCGCCGCCGCGATGTCCCCGCGCATCCGCTGCCCCAACGACAGCTGGCGCACCGGTACGTCGAGCAGCTCGGCCAGGTCCAACCGGTCCACGCAGCGTTCCAGGTTCTCCTTGAACCGCGCCGCCGGGATCCGGTACATCCGCCGCATCAGCCCGTAGGAGTCCTTCAGCGGCAGGTCCCACCAGAGCGTGGTGCGCTGCCCGAACACCACGCCGATCCGGTGTGCGAGCCGCATCCGCTCCCGGGCCGGGTCGATGCCGGCCACGCGGAGCCGGCCGGCGCTCGGCGTGAGGATCCCCGTCAGCATCTTGATCGTGGTGGACTTCCCGGCGCCGTTCGGCCCGATGTAGCCGACCACCTCGCCCCGCGCGACCTCGAAGCTGATCCCGTCCACCGCCCTGACCTGGCGTTTCTCCCGGCGCATCAGGCTCACGCGGCGCCGTACGTCGAAGACCTTCTCGACCCCGTCCAGCGAGATCAACGTGTCCGTTGCCATCCCTGCCTCAACTCCCCGTGCTGCGGTACGAACGAACTCCCGCGCGCCACGCCAGCGACGCGGGCAGGAACACCACGAAGGCCACCAGGGGGCTCAGGTAGGCCACCCATCCCGGCAGGCCCAGCGGATCGGGCCGCCCCAGCACGTGCAGTGCGGGCAGCCAGTTGACGAAGGCCAGCGGCACGATGAAGGTCACCCCGCGCAGCAGGTCCTTCGCGAAGACGGTCGGCGGGTACTGGAGCATCGTGCAGCCGCCGTACGTGAAGGAGTTCTGCACCTCCGCCGCGTCGCCCGCGACGAACTGGAACGCCGCCCCGGCCACCATCACGGCCCCGAAGATCGCCGCCCCGGCCGTGATCATCACCGGCACCAGCAGCACCTTCCCGGGCGTCCACGCCACCTGGGGGCCCAGGGTCCAGAGCGCCCAGGTCAGCACCCCCAGCCCCTGCACGATCCGACCCACCCGCCGCAACGCGAACCGGTCCGCCGCCACCTGCGCGAGCACCGGCACCGGCCGCACCAGCATCGTGTCGAGCGAGCCGTCCCGGATCCGGACGCCGATCCGGTCGGTGTTGCCCAGCAGCAGGTCGGCCAGGCCCAGCGAGGCCGAGCAGGACCCGTAGAGCAGGGCGATCTCGGGCAGCGTGAAGCCGCCCAGCTCGTCCACGTGCGAGAACATGATGAAGATCGTCACGAAGTCGAGCAGGGTGATCGCCGCGTTCCCGAAGGTGGACAGCAGGAACGAGGTCCGGTACGTCATCGTCGAGCGGATCCACATCGCCGCGATCAGCCCGTAGCCCCGCAGCCCCTCGCGCACCCGACCGCGTCGCGGGAGGTCCGGCAGCCCGACCGGCGGGCGCTCCAGCGTCACCTCAGCCACCCTGGACCACCACCTTGCGCGTCGCCGCCGACTGGACGAGCCGCCCCAGCCCCAACAGGACGACCGCCCAGAACGCCTGGAACCCCAGGGCCTCTGCAGCGTCCCCGGCCCCGGAGTGCTTGCCCATCAACACGTCCATCGGCACCTGGAGCATCGCCGCCCAGGGCAGGGCGCGGACGAGCTCCCCGAAGGCGCCGGGGAAGACGGTCAGCGGCAGCAGCATCCCCGAGCAGAAGATCGACACGACGGTCGCCATCAGGTTGATCCCGGCCCCGTCCATCAGCCAGAAGGCGGCCAGCCCGAGCAGGTAGCGCACCCCGAAGCCGACCACCAGTCCGAGCGTCACGGACACCAGGAAGAGTGCCCAGCGCAACGGGTCGGTGGGCAGCGCCAGCCGGAACGCGAGTGCGCCGGCCACGATCGGCAGGACCCCGCGCCCCAGCAGTTGGAAGGCGGCCCGGCCCAGGTCGGAGGCG
This sequence comes from Streptomyces sp. H27-H5, assembly GCF_026627505.1. GTDB lineage: Bacteria > Actinomycetota > Actinomycetes > Streptomycetales > Streptomycetaceae > Streptomyces. The sequence continues at coordinate 39,674 of NZ_JAPNLK010000071.1, forward strand.
AGCCACCACATCTGGAGGTCCGCCGGGCGGTACAGGTCCACGGCGATGTCCCCCGTGCGGACCCGCTCCTGGATCTCCTCCTGGAACCCGCCCCCGATGAGCGCGCCGGCCGCCAGCAGCGACTGGCTGACCCAGACGAAGGTGAGGGCCTCGGCCTGGTCGTACCCGCCGAGGCCGGGGCGCTCGTCCCAGAGCGCCATGTACGTGTACGCGACGATGAAACCGAACACGGTGTTGGTGAACACACCGGCGGCGGTCGCCGTCCCGTAGGTGGCGTAGCGCCGGAATCCGCCGGCCGCGACGGCCGTGTAGAGAGCAGCTCTCTGACGCACCGTATCCCTCCGTTTCCCACGTCGTTCCTGTGTCGGCCAAAGCGCGCGAGCTTAGTGCGGAGGGGCGATCCACGCGACCGTTTTATGCCCGTCCGGCGCGGAATCAGTGGCCATCAGGTAGACACCATGAGGGACAGATGTGGATATTTGGCACGACGGCCGCGAGGAGCCCAGGAGATGAGCGACCAGTCACCACCCCCGGGCTGGACTCCTCGCGACCCGGACTCCCCCGACGAACCGCAACCGACCCCGACCGGCGGACGTGGGCCCGGGGGCACGCCCCGGGACGAGAGCGGCGGCGCGCACACCGCCGGGACCACCGGCCCGAAGCCCGGCAAGGCCGGGCGCCGGCGGACCGGTTGGCGCCGGATCCTCCCCACCTGGCGCATGCTGCTGGGCGGCGTCCTGCTGATCGCCCTGCTGATCGGCGGCGCCCTGGTCGCCGGCTACCTGCTGGTCGACATCCCGCCCGCCAACGCCGCCGCCACCGCCCAGTCCAACGTCTACCTCTACGCCGACGGTTCACCGCTCGCCCGTGACGGCGAGGTCGACCGGGTCAACGTCCCGCTCTCCCAGGTCCCGCTCACCGTCCAGGAGGCCGTACTGGCCGCCGAGGACCGGGACTTCCACTCCGAACGGGCGGTGGACCCCAAGGCGATGCTCCGCGCCGCCTGGAACACGCTCACCGGCAAGGGCAGGCAGTCCGGCTCGACCATCACCCAGCAGTACGTCAAGAACTACTACCTGGGTCAGGAACAGACGGTGAAGCGGAAGGCCAAGGAGTTCTTCATCGCGATCAAACTCGGCCGCGAGAAGTCGAAGGACTACATCCTGGAGGGCTATCTGAACTCCAGTTACTTCGGCCGCAACGCCTACGGCATCCAGGCCGCCGCCCAGGCCTACTACGGCAAGGACGTCGGCACGCTCGGCACCGCCGAGGGCGCCTACCTCGCCACCCTCCTCAACTCCCCCAGCGCCTTCGACGTCGTCGCCCACCCGCAGAGCCGCGACCGCGCCGTCGCCCGCTGGAACTACGTCCTCGACGGCATGGTGAAGAAGAAGTGGATGACCCCGGCCGAACGGGCGGCGGCCCGGTTCCCCGAACCGGGCCGACTCCGCCCGGCGGCAGGGCTCTCCGGACAGCGCGGCTACCTCGTCGAGGCCGTCAAGGACTACATCGTCGATCGCGGGATCCTCGACGACAAGACCCTCGCCGAGGGGGGCTACCGGATCGCCACGACCATCGACAAGCGCCGCCAGAACGCCTTCGTCGCCGCCGTCGACACCGAGCTGGTGTCCAAACTCGACCCGAAGAAGCGCGAGGCCGACCGCGTCGTGCGGGCCGGCGGGGTCTCCATCGACCCCGCCACCGGCAAGGTCGTCGCCATGTACGGCGGCATCGACTACACCCGGCAGTACGTGAACAACGCGACCCGGCACGACTACCAGGTGGCCTCGACCTTCAAGCCGTTCGTGTTCGCCGCCGCCGTCGAGAACGACTCCCGCACCCAGGACGGCCGTCTCATCACCCCGAACACCCTCTACAACGGCGACAACAAGCGCCGGGTCGTCGGCACCCGGCTGGTCTACGCGCCCGAGAACGAGGGCCAGTTGTCGTACGGGGAGATCACCGTGAACACCGCCACCGACCTCTCCGTCAACACCGTCTTCGCCCAGATGGTCGTCGACGTCGGAACCGACAAGGTCAAGAAGACCGCCGCCGCCCTGGGCATCCCCGCGAACACCCCGAACTGGGATCCCGGCCCGGCGATGGCGCTCGGCACCATCCAGGCCAGCGTCCTCGACATGACCCAGGCCTACGCGACGCTCGCCGACCACGGCCGCCGCACCCCGTACACCTTCCTGGAGAAGATCAGCAAGGGCGACGAAACCGTCCGCCTCCCCGACCGCGCCCCGCAGCAGGCCGTCAGCCGCGAATCGGCGGACACCACCACCTCGATGCTGGTCAGCGTGGTGGACAACGGCACCGGCACGGCCGCGCTCGCCGCCGGCCGGCCGGCCGCCGGCAAGACCGGCACCGCCGAACTGGACCGGGCCGCCTGGTTCGCCGCGTACACCCCGGACCTGGTCACGGTGGTGTCGATGATGGGCCAGGACCCCGACACGGGCAGGCTGGAGTCCCTGTACGGGGCGCTCGGCGAGAACCGCATCGGCGGCGGCGGGTACCCGGCGCGCATCTGGGCGGCGTACACCAAGACGGCCCTGGAGACCACGGACCCCGTCGACTTCGACCTCGAACTCCAGGAGGGCGCGGCGCAACCCCCGGAGCCGCCCGTCGAGCCGAGCCGGCCGCAGCGGCCGGGCAGCCGGACCCCCGTGGCACCCGTACCGCCGAGCCGGCCCGCCCGGCCGACCGACGGCCGGGACCAGGGACGGACGCAGGGACAGGGGCAGAACGAGGGCCAGGGCCGCGACCAGGGGCAGACCAACGGCGGCCGGAACACGGGCGGCGACACCAACGGCGGGCAGAGCACCGGGGGCGACACCCAGGGCGGCCAGACCAACGGCGGCCAGAACACCGCGGGCCAGACCACCGGGGGCGACACCGGCGGTGGCCAGACCCAGGGCGGCCAGAGCGCCGGGGGCGACAGCCAGGGCGACCAGAGCCCGGGCCAGAGCCCCGGCGGGCCCCTCCGGGGCCGCCGTCCCCCGGCGGACTCCCTGGAGTGACGCGCGCCGGCGCGGCGCGCACGACGGGGCGGCACCCGGTCAGTGACCGGAGGTCGCCTTGAGGCCCACGACGGCGACCAGCAGCAGGCAGATGAAGAAGATCCGGGCGGCGGTGACGGGCTCACCCAGCACCGCCATGCCCAGCACCGCCGCGCCGGCCGCGCCGATGCCCACCCAGACGCCGTAGGCCGTGCCGATCGGCAGGGTCTTGGCGGCGTAGGACAGCAGCACCATGCTGGCGACGATCCCGGCGCCGGTGAACACGCTGGGCCAGAGCCGGGTGAATCCCTCGGTGAACTTCATGCCGATCGACCAGCCGACTTCGAGCAGACCGGCGACGATGAGCAGAACCCAGGCCATGACAGGCACCTCCGGAACGAGAGCGAACGGGGTGCGTCGTCTTGTCGTACAGCCAAGGCCACCCGGTACGGCGCGTCTCGTCGGGGTTCCTTCCCACCGTAGCAAAGGACGACGAAAAGGGCCGGTGACCTCGGCCACCAGCCCTTCGCCCCGCTTGCCGGCGCTCCTACAGGTACAGCCCGGTGGAGTCCTCGGACCCCGCGAGCCGCTCCGCGGCCACCGCGTGCAGGTCCCGCTCGCGCATCAGCACGTACGTCGCCCCGCGCACCTCGACCTCGGCCCGGTCCTCGGGGTCGTACAACACCCGGTCGCCGGGCTCCACGCCGCGCACGTTCTGTCCGACCGCGACGACCTCGGCCCAGGCGAGCCGCTTGCCCACCGCGGCCGTCGCCGGGATCAGGATGCCGCCGCCCGAGCGCCGCTCGCCCTCGGGGGAGTCGGATCGCACGAGCACGCGGTCGTGCAGCATGCGGATGGGCAGCTTGTCGTGGGTGGTGGTGTCGTCGCTCACGCCCCGAACCTACCCGCCCGTGCGCCCGGTGTGCGCCGGCGGGCCATCAGCGCTTGCGGCGCACGGCCAGCACCACCAGACCGACGACACCGACCGCGAACAGCGCGACCGGCACGATCCGTTCGAGGCGCGGCGCCCCGTCGTCGTGCCGCAGGCCGTCCTTCACGTCCGTCACCAGACGGTTGGCGGCGACGACGGCACGCCCGGCGGTGTGGTCGACGACGCCGACCACCCGGGCCTTGGCGTCCCCGACGATCGTCTTGGGGTGCACGCGCACACCGATCTCGTCGAGCGTCTCGGCCAGCTGCTCCCGGCGGCGGACGATGTCCGCCTCGATCTGTGCGGGGGTCCTGGCTTCCTGTGCGGGGGTCCTGGCTTCCGGCACCGCGCTGCCTCCGTCGTCGTGGTCGGTCGTGAAGGGGGCGTAGCCCACCATGAACAGTCTGTCAGCTTAGTGGTCTGCGTCGTAAGTCCTTCGGGGGTTGATCACGCGGCCTTGGCGGCGGAGGATTCTTCTGGGTGATCGGCGGTGTGCTGGTCGAGCCTGGCCAGGAGATCGTCCAGGTCGGAGGTGGT
>NZ_JAPNLK010000072.1 GCF_026627505.1 Streptomyces sp. H27-H5
TGGAAGACCTTGGAGAACCCGCCACCGGCAGCGGCCAGCCGGAAACCCACCCTGCCCAAAACCGGAAACCCGCCCCGAAAACAATCACACCGCGTGACCAGAGATCACGCGGTGGATCGAGGCTGAGGCCCCGGGAGACCGGACCCGCTCCGGGGCGCCCGGGCGCCCCGGAGCCAGGTCACAGACCTGCGGGGGCGCGGGTGCGCCGGCGTGTGCTAGCTTAGAGCTCGTTGCAGTTGTGGTACCCATGAACTTTATGTGCGCCTGACGGGAATGCTCCGACAGGCGCTTTAATTGTTTTTACCGGGATCTCCGGATGGGGCCCTTGCCGCCTATTCAGGAGATTCAAATGGCACTTGGCACCGTGAAGTGGTTCAACTCGGAAAAGGGCTTCGGCTTCATCGAGCAGGACGGTGGCGGCCCGGACGTCTTCGCCCACTACTCGAACATCGCCACCCAGGGCTTCCGTGAGCTCCAGGAGGGCCAGCGCGTGTCCTTCGACGTCACCCAGGGCCAGAAGGGCCCCCAGGCGGAGAACATCCTCCCCGCCAACTGACGTAATCAGCACGCCGGGGTCCGCACCGTGAAGGTGCGGGCCCCGGCTTGTCTGCTGTTTCGACTGTTTGTTTTACCTGCCGGTTTCAGGAGGGCTTTCTCGCATGACCAGCTCCAGCTCCGCACGACCCAGCCGCCGCCCCACCCGGGGTCGAGGTGCGGCTCAGGGACGTCCGAAGGCTGGCGCGGGACGGCAGAAGTCCGCCCCCGTGGCCAGGCCCCAAGAATTCACCATGCCCGACCCGCTGACCCCGGCCCTGCCGCCGGTCGCCGCGTTCGAGGACATGGGCATGCCCGAGGCGCTGCTGAAGACCCTCGCCGCCCAGGGCGTCACCGACCCGTTCCCGATCCAGGCCGCCACGCTGCCGAACTCGCTCGCCGGCCGTGACCTGCTCGGCCGCGGCCGTACCGGCTCCGGCAAGACCCTCGCCTTCGGCCTGGCACTGCTGGCCCGCACCGCCGGTCGCCGCGCGCAGCCGAAGCAGCCGCTCGCGCTGGTCCTCGTACCGACCCGCGAGCTGGCGCAGCAGGTCACCGACGCCCTGACCCCGTACGCCACGGCCGTCAACCTGCGCATCGCGACCGTCGTCGGCGGCATGTCGATCAACCGGCAGTCCGGTGCGCTGCGCCGCGGCTCCGAGGTGCTCGTCGCCACCCCCGGCCGGCTGAAGGACCTCATCGACCGCGGTGACGCCGACCTCTCGCAGGTCTCCATCACGGTCCTCGACGAGGCCGACCAGATGACCGACATGGGCTTCATGCCGCAGGTCACCGCGCTGCTCAAGCAGGTCGAGGCCGACGGCCAGACCATGCTGTTCTCCGCGACGCTCGACAAGAACATCGACAAGCTCGTCAAGATGTTCCTGCACGACCCGGTCGCCTTCTCCGTCGACCCGTCCGCCGGCGCGGTCAGCACGATGGAGCACCACGTCCTGTACGTCATGGACGAGACCGACAAGAAGGCCGTGGCCACGCGCATAGCCGCACGCGACGGCCGGGTGATCATGTTCGTCGACACCAAGCGCGGGGTCGACCGCATGGTCAAGAAGCTCCTCGCGGACGGCGTCCGCGCCTCCGGTCTGCACGGCGGCCGCTCGCAGCCGCAGCGCAACCGGACCCTCGACTGGTTCAAGACGGGCGAGGTCACCGCGCTGGTCGCCACCAACGTGGCCGCCCGCGGCATCCACATCGACGACCTCGACCTCGTCGTCAACGTGGACCCGCCCACCGACCACAAGGACTACCTGCACCGCGGTGGCCGCACCGCCCGCGCCGGCGAGTCCGGCAGCGTCGTCACCCTGGTGCTGCCCGACCAGAAGCGCGACATGACCCGGCTGATGTCGGACGCCGGGATCTCCCCGCGCACCGCGCAGATCAAGTCCTCCGACGCGGAGCTGTCCCGACTGACCGGCGCCAAGGAGCCCTCGGGCGTCCCCGTGGTGCTGGACGTGCCGCAGCCCACCCCGCCGAAGCCGCGCAGCGCCGGCCGCTCCGGCGGCGGCTCCACCGGGGGCGGCGCGCGTCGTCGCTCCGGCGGCGGCCAGGGCGCGGCCGCGGCCTCGACCACCGCGGGCGGCGGCGACCGTTCGCGTCGGGCCCGTTCCGGCGGCGGCCAGGGCGGCGCCGGCCAGTCCGGCGCACGCGGCCAGGGCGCCCCGGCGGGCTCCCGCGGTCAGGGCGGCGGCCAGGGCGCGGCCCGTACCGGCGGTGCTCCCGCCGCGCGACGTCGTTCCGGCGGCGGCCGTCCGGCGGCCGGGCGCGCGGGTTCCTGACCCTTCGCCCCACGAACACACCGGTACGCCGGGCGGCGCGCAACACGCGCCGCCCGGCGTTCCGTCGTTCCGGGCCCGGGCGCCCCTTCGGCGACAGGGCCTACCGGACCATCCTGGCCTGGAGCTTCGCCAGCGTCCGCAGGTCCAGGCCGAGGCCGTCCGTGAGGTAGCCGTAGAAGCCGCCGTAGTCCGCCTCCATGCGGGCGGTTGCGGCGGCGAGGTAGTCCGGCCGGACCTCCTGGAGCGGGATCAGCAGGTCCGGGTTCTGCATGCGGCCGGACTGCTTGAGGCCGGCCCGCACCTGGGCGTCGTACGCCGCGCGGAAGGTGTTCGAGGCGAGGTGGTCGCGCTCGGCGGTGTCCTCGGGAACGGCGAGGGCGCGCAGCAGGACGTAACTCATCCAGCCCGTGCGGTCCTTGCCCGAGGTGCAGTGGTACAGCAGCGGGCCCTGCCCGCCGTCGGCGATCTCCCGCAGGGTGGTCGCGAACTGCGCCCGGTTCTCGGGGCTCGTCACGAACGTGCGGTAGATGTCGCGCATGTAGGCCTCGGCGCGACCGCCGCCGAGCATCTGCTCCTGCGTGGCGGGGTCCCCGCTGGCGATCGCGCCGACCAGGGTCGCGTACAGGCCCAGGTCGCTGACGGGACGGGCGGTGGAGACGAGTCCGGCGGGCAGCTTGTCGGCGCCGTCGTACTGGACCTCCATCGGGATGCGGAAGTCGACGACCTTGCGCAGGCCGAGGCCGGAGACGGTGGTGAGGTCGGCTGCGGTCAGCTTGCCCAGCGCGTCGGAGCGGTAGACCAGGCCCTGACGGACCTGTCCGCCGGTCCAGGTGCGGTACCCGCCCAGGTCACGGACGTTGACCGCGCCCTGGAGGGGGATCTGACGGATCGTTTCCGCCGACGGACGGTACCGCTCGGCGGAAGCGGCGGTACCGGTGACCGCGGCGGTACCGGTCGCCGCGCCGGGCGACGGTGCGGCGTACGCGGCGGCGGGCAGGGTCCCGGCGGCGAGGGCGGCGGCGAGCACCGCGGTCGCCAGGCGGATTCGGGCACGGCTCATCTGGGGCGACTCCTGTAACGGAGAAGGGGGATCACCCTGGTGGTGGCAGGGTGCCGAGCGAGTGCGGGGGGTGCGGGGGGTTGAGGTCGTGCAGTCGGTCCAGCACGGTGTGGGCCTCGGCCATGACCCGGGCGACGAGTTCCGCACACGACGGAAGATCCTCGATCACGCCCGCGACCTGGCCCGATGCCATGACGCCGAGGTCCGTACGGCCCTCGACCATGGACGCCTTGAGGAGCATGGGGGTGTTCGCGGCGAGCAGGACCTGGCTCCAGGACAGGTCCTTGCCGTGTTTCATCGCCAGGCCGTCGCGCACCATCTGCGGCCAGGACAGCCCCGACAGCTTCCGGAAGCCGGCCGCGTGCCGCACCGCCTTGGCGAGGGCCCGCGCGCGGCCCGCCCGCTCCAGGGACGTGACCAGCTCGCTGCGGAGCATCCGGTGCGGCAGCCCGTCGACGGCGGTGGTGACGGTGACGTCCCTGACCGTGGCCTTCAGGTACTCGGCCTTCACGGCGTCCGGGACGGTGGAGTCCGAGGTGAGCAGGAAGCGGGTGCCCATGGCGATGCCCGCCGCCCCGTACGACAGCGCGGCGACCAGGCCGCGACCGTCGTGGAAACCGCCCGCGGCGATCACCGGGATGTCCACCGCGTCCACCACCTGCGGCAGCAGCACCGTCGTGGCCACGTCCCCGGTGTGCCCGCCGCCCTCGCCGCCCTGCACGATCACCGCGTCGGCGCCCCAGGCGGCGACCTTCTCGGCGTGCCGCCGGGCCCCGATCGAGGGGACGACGACCACGCCCGCGTCCTTGAACCGGGCGATCAGCTCCTTCGACGGGGCGAGGGCGAACGAGGCGACCCGGACCCCCTCGTCGACGATCAGCCGGACCCGCTCGACGGCGTCCCCGGCGTCCGCGCGCAGATTCACCCCGAACGGGGCGTCCGTACGGGACTTCACCTCGTGGATCGCCGCACGCAACTGCTCCGTCGTCATCGTCGCCGAGGCCAGGATCCCCAGCGCCCCCGCGTTCGCCGCCGCCGACACCAGTCGGGGGCCGGCCACCCAGCCCATGCCCGTCTGCACGATCGGGTGGCGGACCCCGACCAGTTCGGTGAATGCCGTCTCCATGCCCTCAGACCCGCACTTCCCGGTCGCGCAGCCCCTTGGGGTCGACGACCTCGCGGATCAGCCGCAGTTCCTCCGGCGTCGGCTCCCGGGTGTACGGGACCTCGCCGGCGATCGCGAGCTCGAAACCGGTGGCCTCCCGGACCTGCTCGACGCTCACGCCCGGATGCACCGACACCAGGCGCATGGCGTGGTCCGGGCCGGCGAAGTCGAAGACCCCGAGATCGCTCACCACGCACGGCAGGCGGTGGAAGCGGGTCGCCCCGGCCGCCTCCGCGCGGTCGTAGCCGACGCCGCAGACCATGTCGACCCGCTCCACGAACACCCGGCGGGAATGCTTGGGGATCCAGTAACTCACCGGATTGTTGAGGGTGTTGACGGGCGCCCCGCGCACCCCGAGGAGCTGGCGGGTCGGTTGCTCCCAGTCCCCGACGCAGGAGATGTTCTGGTTGCCGTACCGGTCGATCTGGCTCGCTCCCATCATCACGTGCCGCCGGCCGCCGGTGACCATAGTGAGGTGACGGCGGTACGGCAGCCAGCCCTCGGGCGTCCCGTCGAGCCCGACCAGCGTGGCCTCGCCGTCGGTCAACAGCAGGTCGGGGGAGAAGGTCCGCTTCGCGAGACGGGCCCCGAAGGACGGGATCAGACCCATCGGGGAGGCGAGCACCTCGCCGTCGCCCCGCCAGGCCTCGGCGCAGGCGATCACGCAGTACTCGGCGCGACTGACGCCCGCGGTGGCCTCTGACGCTGTGCTCACTGCTGCTCCTCGTGCCAGGTCCGCACGGCGGACTGGTAGTCGTGCTCGCTCGCGCCGGAGAGGAACCGGGCGGCGAACTCGGGCCAGGGGGTGCTCGCGTACAGCTTCTGGAAGGGCTCGTCGCGGTCGTGGTCGGGCACGCAGGAGGTGAAGTGCGCGCCGTTCGGGGTCTCCACCACCCCGGTGACGGAATGCCGGCTGACCAGCAGGGACTGCGGCGGCCCGGCCTTGGACAGCTCGGCGGTCTCGACGAGCCGCTCGCAGGAGACGTACGCGGCGTCCGCGGCCTCGCAGAACAGGTCGTCGAAGTACGGGTCGGGGCCCAGGTACTGGGCGTTGCCGAGTCGGTCGGCGCGGTTGAGGTGGACGAGCACGGCGTCCATGCGCAGCGCGGGGACGGCGACGAACTCCTCGCCGTCCTCGTACGGGGAGGTCACGGTCCGCAGGTTCGGGTTGACCCGCATGACGTCGGAGCCGAGACCGGCGCGGACGGGCAGGAAGGGCAGCCGGTTGGCGGCGGCGTGCAGCCCCCACATGAACATGGCCTCGTCGAGCTCGGTGAGGGCGAAGGCGCCGCGCTCGCGGGCCGCCCGGTAGTGCGGCTCCAGCGGGATCGAGTCGAGGGTGACGAAGGGCGTGACGAGCCGGCGGATCCGACCCGCGGCGGCCAGCAGGCCGACGTCGGGGCCGCCGTACGAGACCACGGTGAGATCGGTGATCTCGGATCGGAGCAGTGCCCGCACCAGGGCCATGGGCTTGCGCCGCGACCCCCAGCCGCCGATGCCGACGGTCATCCCGCTGCGCAGCCGCCCGACCACCTCCTCGGGGGACATCACCTTGTCCGACGCCGCTGTGCCGCTCATGCCTCGTCCGCCTTTCCGAAGGTGTCGCGGACCCGGTCGGCGACCCCGCTGAGATTGGCCTCGAAGGTGAAGCCCTGCTCGAAGCGGTAGCTGCGCCGCACGTCCACGGGGTCGATGCCGTTGATGGCGGCCTTGGCCAGCCGGATCAGCAGACCGTCCTTGCGGGCGATCTCCGCGGCGAGTTCCAGCGCCGCCGCCCGCAGCCCGGCGGGCGGGACCACCTTCCACACCGAACCGTGCGCGTGCAGTTCGGCGGCGCTGACGGTCCGCGAGGTGTAGTACAGGGTGCGCATCAGGTGTTGGGGGACGAGGCGGGCCAGGTGCGTGGCCGCGCCGAGCGCGCCCCGGTCCAGTTCCGGCAGTCCGAAGACGGCGTCGTCGGAGGCGACGATCGCGTCGGCGTTGCCGACCAGGCCGATCCCACCGCCCAGGCAGAAGCCGTTCACGGCGGCCACGACGGGGACCTCGCACTCGTACACGGCGGCGAAGGCCTCGTAGCAGCCCCGGTTGGCGCCGATCAGGGCGTCGTGACCGGTGTCGCGCTGCATCTCCTTGATGTCCACGCCGGCGTTGAAGCCCCGACCCTCGGCGGCGAGGACGACGCACCGGACGTCGGGGTCGCGGCCGGCGGCGCGCAGGGTGTCGGCCAGCTCGTACCAGCCTTGTACGGGCAGAGCGTTGACGGGCGGGAAGTCGACTGTGACGAGTGCGATGCCCTTGTCGGGGCCGGAGGTGGAGACACCCATGAGCGGATCAGCTACCTTTCCACCAAACATTTGTTAGGTGAGGAAGGTAGCAGTCGATGGAGCTCAACGGGAGGGTCGTCGTCGTCACCGGCGGAACCCGGGGCGTCGGCGCCGGCATCGCGCGGTCGTTCCTCGCGGCCGGCGCGGAGGTGCTCGTCTGCGCCCGCCGACCACCGGACGAACCGGTGGCCGCGGCGGGCCGGACGGCCGCCTTCACGGCGCTCGACCTGCGCGATCCGGCCGCCGTGACGGAGTTCTTCGCGGCGGCCGCGCACCGGTACGGGCGGCTCGACTGCCTGGTGAACAACGCGGGCGGCACCCCGTACCGGCTCCTGGGGGAGGGCGACGCCGAACGGCACGCGCGGGTCGTCGAACTGAACCTGGTGGCCCCCATGACCGCCTCACTGGCGGCGTACCCGTGGCTGCGGGACTCGCACGGCTCGGTCGTGATGATCGGCAGCGTCAGCGGCACCCGCCCCTCGCCCGGCACGGCCGCCTACGGCGCCGCCAAGGCGGGACTGGAGAACCTGGCCCGATCGATGGCCGTGGAGTGGGCGCCCGAGGTACGGGTCAACTCGCTGATCCTCGGCATGGTGCGCACCGAACTGTCCCAGCTGCACTACGGGGACGAGGCCGGGATCGCCGCGGTCGGCGCGACCGTGCCGCTGGGGCGACTGGCCGACCCGACGGACGTGGGCGAGGCGGCGGTGTTCCTCGCCGGAGACCGGGCCGGATACGTGAGCGGCGCGAGCCTGCTCGTGCACGGGGGCGGCGAACGCCCGGCCTTCCTGGACGCGGCGACTGTCAACAAGGAGAACTGAGATGGGACTTGCCGAAGGTCGTGTGGTCATCGTGACGGGCGCGGGTCGGGGGCTGGGCCGCGCCCACGCGCTGGCCTTCGCAGCGGAAGGGGCGAAGGTGGTCGTCAACGACCTGGGGGTCGGGCTCGACGGGCTGCCCGGCCCGGACGGTCCGGCGGCCCGGGTCGTCGAGGAGATCCGCGCGCTGGGCGGGGAGGCACTGGCGCACGGCGGGGACATCGCCACCTCGCGGGGCGCGGCCTCGCTCGTCGCGGACGCCGTCGCCACCTTCGGGCGGCTGGACACCCTGGTCAACAACGCCGGTTTCCTGCGGGACCGGATGCTGGTCAACCTGGACGAGGACGACTGGGACGCGGTGATGCGCGTGCACCTGAAGGGGCACTTCCTGCCCCTCAAGCACGCCGCCGCGCACTGGCGGGCGCAGGCGAAGGCGGGCCGGCCCGTCGCGGCGCGGGTGGTCAACACCTCCTCGGGCGCGGGACTGCTCGGATCGGTGGGGCAGGGCAACTACAGCGCGGCCAAGGCCGGGATCCTCGGCCTGACGCTGGTCGCGGCGGAGGAGATGGGCCGGTACGGGGTCCAGGTCAACGCCATCGCCCCGGCGGCCCGCACCCGGATGACGGAGGAGACCTTCGCCCGGACCATGGCGGCGCCGGTGGCAGGGGAGTTCGACGCGATGGCCCCGGAGAACGTGTCGCCGCTGGTGGTGTGGCTGGGCTCGGACGCCTCGGCCGGGGTGAGCGGCCGGGTCTTCGAGGCGGAGGGCGGCCGGATCACGGTCATGCAGGGCTGGCGGCCGGGCCCGACGGCGGAGCGCGGCGAACGCTGGACCCCGGCGGAGGCGGGGGAGGCGGCGACGAAGCTCCTGTCGGCGGCGGAGGCACCGCAGCCGGTGTACGGGTCACGGTAGTCCGGGGCGGCGGGCACCACCCCTCCCTCGACTTCCCTCGAAGGGAGGGGAGTCGAGGGATTCAGGCCACCTCCGCGCGCAGGCCTGGTTACGCTCGGCCACGGACTGGACCCGACCGAACGCCGCACGGTGCGAGCATGGGGGTGACCGCCCGTGGTCAACATCCGCAACCTCGACCCCAGCGCATCGCCGCTGGACCACTACGGCTCTGAACTGCGCCGCCTGAGGGAGGAGGCCGGGCTGACACAGGGGCAGCTCGGCGACATCATCTTCTGCGCGGGCTCCCTGGTCGGACAGATCGAGACGGCGAGGAAGGTACCCACCCGCGCGTTCTCGGACCGGGTGGACGCGGCGCTGGTGACGGGCGGGGTGTTCTCCCGGCTGGTGGGGCTGGTGCTGAGGAGTCAGTTGCCGACCTGGTTCCAGGCGTACGCGGAGATGGAGGCGAACGCTGCGTACCTCTCCACCTATCAGGCACAGGTCGTTTACGGGCTGCTGCAGACGGAGGCGTACGCGCGTGCCGTGCTGGCCGCCGATCGTCCGAGCAACCTCGATGAACTCGTGGCGGCTCGACTGGAGAGGCAGCGCATACTGACGCGGAGTTGCCCTCCTGCTCTCTGGGTGGTTCTCGACGAGGGCGTCTTGCTTCGGCAGGTGGGCGGGCGGGGCGTCATGCGGGAGCAGCTGCTGTATTTGTTGAGCCTCCGCGATCGGCAGTGGGTGCAGATTCAAGTGCTTCCCTTCGTTACCGGTGAACACAGCGCCACCCGTGGGTCGTTCAATCTCCTTCGTTTCGATAGCGATCCGGACCTTTTCTACGCCGAGAGTTACGACATCGGACACATGACGGCCAATCCGCAAGTGATCAAGGAGCGTTCGGTCGGCTACGCTCGCTTGCAGGCCGACGCGCTCTCGCTGGAGGATTCGTCGGCACTGATTGCCCGCGTACTGGAGGAACGCTATGGACATCACCCAGGCCCTGACGGGTGCGCAGTGGCGTAAGTCCTCGTACAGCGGAACCACCGGCGGCGACTGCGTCGAGTGCACTCCCCTCGGCACCACCGCTTGGCGCAAGGCCTCGTACAGCGGCTCCGGCGGCGGCGACTGCGTCGAGGTCGCCTCCCAGCCCTGCCTGGTCGCCGTGCGGGACTCCAAGGACCCCGACGGCCCCGTCTTCACCGTCGGCCGCGCCGCCTTCGCCGCCTTCGTCGGGACCCTGTAGGCGTCGGGGGCGTCCGGACACAGAGAAAGAAGCTCCGGGCCCGGCCCCCTGGCGAGGGGTCGGATCCGGAGCTTCTCTCGTGCGATGGAGTATGACTACCCGCTACATCCACCCGCTGAACCGCAGTCGGCCCATCATGTTGTCCGCAACCTGTTCCGAGACCGCCGGCGCGGGGTTCCGGGCCGGATGCGGGAGCGCCGGCGCCGGTTCAGGTGTCGCACTCCAGGACCGTGCGGCACAGCCCGCAGCGGGCCCGGACGGGCCCGCCGACCGGCAGCCGCAGCCACTGCCGGCAGACCGGGCACGGGAAGCTCACCCGCGCCCCGTCCGCGTGCCGCTCGAAGCGGTACGGGGCCCCCGGCGCGGCGGATCCGGCCCGGCGATCGCGCGCGTAACGCAGGCGTTCCGGCCAGGAGGCGGCCGCCAGCGGGGCACGGCGGTGGTCCCGGGCCGCGAGGGCGCGACCGCGCACGTACGCCTCGTACGCCCGGGGACTGGTGAACCGGGTGGAGAGGTCCTCGCCGATCAGGTCGCCGCGCTTGGCGAGGACGTAGCCGAACTCCTCCGGGGTGAGGTAGCCGAGCTTCTGGTGCGTCAACTCGTCCTCGCGGTAGGCATCGAGGAGCAGCCAGCCGGCGCCCAGGTAGGCGGCGGCGGTGTCGGTGAGGATCTCGTTGTCCTCGGTGGTGGGAAACCGCAGGTCCAGGCGGTGCAGCAGGACGTGGGCGACCTCGTGGGTGAGCGCCGCCGCGAGGTCCCGGCGGTGGGTCAGGAAGCGTTCGTTGACCTCGACGAAGTACTCGGGACCCGGGCCGAGTTCCACCGTGGCCGCCTCCGTCATCGCCCGGTAGCCGATCACCAGCCGGGCATCGGGCAGCCGCAGCGCGCGCACCGTCGCGCGGGCCACGCGCTGCGCCCCGAGGTGGGGATCGTCGTCGGGGGAGAACTCCGCGTCGGCGGCGGGGAAGCCGGCGTCGTAGGCGCGGATCCCGTCGTAGGACAGGCGGCGGAAGAGGGCCGTGAGGGCGCGGTGAACCGTGCCCAAGTGCGGAAATCCGTGCTCGACCGGGCTGCCGCGCCCGTGGTTCTGCGTCATGCGGGCCCCCACGCCGAAAGTTGTCCGAAAACGCCTTCTTGATGTCGGCCACACGCGCGATGTGTCATGGACTCGTCATTCACCCGATGACGACACGCACGGCCCAACCCCCCACGAAAGGCAGTGTGTCGACTGTGTCCACCCTTGCCACGACCCTCAAGCGCGCCCTCGCCGTCGGCGCCGTCGCCCTGGCCGCCGTCAGCCTCCAGCCCGGCTCCGCCACCGCCTCCCAGGCGCCCGTCGTCGGCGGAACCCGCGCCGCCCAAGGCGAGTTCCCCTTCATGGTCCGCCTCTCCATGGGCTGCGGCGGCGCCCTGTACACCCAGCAGATCGTCCTCACCGCCGCGCACTGCGTGAACGGCTCCGGCAACAACACCTCCATCACCGCCACCGCCGGCGTCGTCGACCTCAACAGCGCCGGCGCCGTCAAGGTCAAGTCCACCAAGGTGCTCCAGGCCCCCGGCTACAACGGCAAGGGCAAGGACTGGGCCCTCATCAAACTCGCCAAACCCATCAACCTGCCCACCCTCAAGATCGCCGAGACCAAGGCCTACGACAACGGCACCTTCACCGTCGCCGGCTGGGGAGCCACCCGCGAAGGCGGCGGCCAGCAGCGCTACCTCATGAAGGCCACCGTCCCCTTCGTCTCCGACGCCTCCTGCCAGAACGCCTACGGCAGCGACCTCGTCCCCAGTGAGGAGATCTGCGCCGGCCTGCCCCAGGGCGGCGTCGACACCTGTCAGGGCGACTCCGGCGGCCCCATGTTCCGCCGCGACGCCGCGAACGCCTGGATCCAGGTCGGCATCGTCAGCTGGGGCGAGGGCTGCGCCCGCCCGAACTACCCCGGCGTCTACTCCGAGGTCTCCACCTTCGCCACCGCCATCAAGAACGCCGCGGCGACCCTGTGACCCACCCTCGTCCTTCCGGCCGAACCGGGCAGCCGGGAAACCGCCGGAAGGACGAGGCGCCCCACCCCACACGCACGTAACGTCGGACGAACCATCGCGGGGCCGGCACACCGCCGTCCCGGTCCCGCGGCACCCTCCCGACGGCCCGCCGAGCGGTTGCGGGACGACACGCGCACCGGTCCCATGGAACGGACCCCTCCGGGACGACACCATCGGCAGTGGGCGACAGTGGGGCAGGCAACGCATGACGATCAGAGTGGTCATCGCGGACGACCAGGAGATGGTCAGGACCGGCTTCCGCATGATCCTCGAAAGCCAACCGGACATCGAGGTCGTCGCGGACGTCGTCGACGGCGAGGCGGCCCTCACGGCCGTCGCCGCCCACCGACCCGACGTCCTGCTCCTCGACATCCGCATGCCCCGCCTCGACGGCCTCGAAGTCACCCGGCGCCTCGCCGGCCAGGACACCCCGCGCATCGTCATCGTCACCACCTTCGACCTCGACGAATACGTCCACGCGGCGCTCCGCGGCGGAGCGTCCGGCTTCCTCCTGAAGGACGCGAGCCCGGCCATGCTGGTTGAAGCGGTCCGCGCCGCCGCCGTGGGTGACTCCCTCGTCTCACCCGCCATCACCGTGCGACTGCTCCGCGAAATGGCCCACGCCCCCGCCGCCCGAGCCGCCCGCCGCCCCTCGGAACCCCTCACCGAACGCGAGGTGGACGTCGTGCGCTGCCTCGCCCGCGGCCTGACCAACGCCGAGATCGCCGGCGAACTCTTCGTCTCACTGTCCACCGTCAAGACCCACCTGGCCAACGTCCAGACCAAACTCGACGCCCGCAACCGCGTCGAGATCGCCGCATGGGCCTGGGAAAGCGGCCTCGCCGCCGGCGCGACGTGAGCCCCGGCCGCCGGCGCGGTGCGAGCCCCGGCCCCAGACGCGGTGTGTCCCCGGCCTTCCGTACCGGCCCCGACCGGCCGCGACCGTCGCGATGAGCCCCCTCGCCTCCTGGACCCGCCACCACCCCCGCGCCGCCCGGCTGCTCCGCGTCACCCTCTCGCTGCTCCTCCTCGGCCTCGTCACCTTCGAAGGCATCGTCCTGGCCCGTCAGCCCAGCGCCCCGCACGCCACCGTGTGGGTGTCCGGGATCCTCGTCTGCCTCAGCGCCGCGCCCTGGCCCCGCATCCCCCTGCTCACCCGCGCCTGGTTCGCCGCCGCCATCACCTGGACCGCCACCCTCCTGCTGGTCTTCGGCAACCACCCCCTCGTCGTCTGGGGCGCCGGCGAGGCCATCGCCCTGCTCGTCCTGCTCTCCCAGGTCCTGCTCCGCGCCCCCGCCCGCACCGCCGCCGTCCTCGGTCCCCTCCTCGGCCTCGGCTGCATGGCCGTCCCCGTGCGCGACACCGACCCCGGCCGGTTCACCCTGCTCTTCTCCGTCCTCGCCGTCGTCGTCGGCGCGTACTCCCTGCTCCTGCGCCTCCAGTCCGTCCAACGCGTCCGCGAACTGCGCGCCGTCCGCACCGCCGAACGCCTGGAGCTCGCCCGCGAACTCCACGACCTCGTCGCCCACCACGTCACCGGCATCGTCGTCGAGGCCCGCGCCGCCCGCTTCACCGGAGTCAGCGCCGACCGCGCCGCCGAGATCCTCGGCCGCATCGAGACCGCCGGCGACGAGGCCCTCGGCTCCATGCGCCGCCTCGTCAAGATCCTCCGCGAGGACGAGACCGGCGGCGGCGACACCTCCGCCGGAACCACCCCCGTCGCCGGCCTCGCGGACCTGCGCGCACTCACCGAACGCTTCGCCGTCACCGGCCCGCCCGTCACCCTCAGCGTCGAGGTAGGCCTGGAGACCCGGCTCCCCGCGGACGTGGCCGCCACCGCGCACCGCATCGTCCTCGAAGCCCTCACCAACATCGGCAAACACGCGGCGACGGCCACCACCGTCCACATCGCCCTGCGCACCGTCCCCGCCGGCCTCGAAGTACGCGTCGAGGACGACGGCGGCCACCCCGCCCGCCTCTCCGAGAACGCCCGGGGCGGCGGCTACGGCCTCGCCGGAATGGCCGAACGCGCCGAGGCCCTCGGCGGCTCCCTCACCGCCGGCCCCGCCCCCGAAGGCGGCTGGCTCGTCACCGCCACCCTGCCCCTCCAGGCCCTGTAGGCCGGCCCTTTCGGGCCGTCCCGTGCCCGCCGGACCCCGCCCCGACCCCGCCGGCCGTCTCACCGGTCGAGGTGCCGAGGAACCCGTCGCGTCCGCCACGTATTCTCGGGAACCATGAACCACAGCGACACCGACGAGGCCCACGAGAACGTCACCGCCGAGCTGTCCCGCCTGCGCGACAGCATCGACAACATCGACGCGGCCGTGGTCCACATGCTCGCCGAGCGCTTCAAGTGCACCCAGCAGGTCGGCCACCTCAAGGCCCGCCACCAGCTGCCCCCCGCCGACCCCGGCCGCGAGGCCAGCCAGATCGCCCGCCTGCGCCAGCTCGCCGAGAACGCCAAACTCGATCCGGCCTTCGCGGAGAAACTCCTCAACTTCATCATCGCCGAGGTCATCCGCCACCACGAGACGATCGCCGCCGGCGAGGAGTAGGCCCCTGGGGCCCGCCCGACCCATCAGGCAGCATGGGCCCCATGTCCGCATTGACGCGCAACGAAGCGCAGCTCCGAGCCCGGCTCCTCGACGTCCACCACTACGACGTCACCCTCGACCTCACCACCGGTGACGAGACCTTCACCTCCACCACCCTCATCCGGTTCACGGCCCGCGCCTCGGGTGACACCTTCGTCGAGCTGAAACCGGACGAACTGCGCTCCGTCGAGCTCGACGGCCGCCCCGTCGACCCCGCCGGCCTCACCGACAACCGCCTCCCGCTCACCGGGCTCACCCAAGGCCCCCACGAGCTGCGCGTCCATGCCCGCATGAACTACTCCCGCACCGGCGAGGGCCTGCACCGCTTCACCGACCCCGCGGACGGCGAGACGTACGTCTACTCCCAGATGTTCCTGGACGACGTCCAGCGGGTCTTCCCCGCCTTCGACCAGCCCGACCTGAAGGCCGTCTTCGCCTTCACCGTCACCGCCCCCGCCCACTGGACCGTCCTCGCCAACGGCATCACCACCCGCGGCGCCGACCGGCCCGAGGACGGCGCCGGCACCTGGACCTCCGCCCCCACCCCCGCGATCCCCACCTACCTCGCCGCGATCGCCGGCGGCCCCTGGCACACCGTGCGCACCGACCACGCCGGCCTGCCCTTCGCCCTCCACTGCCGACAATCCCTCGCACCCCACCTCGACGCCGACGCCGACGAGATCCTCTCCGTCACCACCGCCTGCTTCGACCGCTACCACGAGAAGTTCGCCGAGCCCTACCCGTTCGACTCCTACGACCAGGCGTTCGTCCCCGAGTTCAACGCCGGCGCCATGGAGAACCCCGGCCTGGTCACCTTCCGCGACGAGTTCATCTTCCGCTCGGCCGTCACCGACACCGAACGCCAGGGCCGCGCCATGGTCATCGCCCACGAGATGGCCCACATGTGGTTCGGCGACCTCGTCACCCTGCGCTGGTTCGACGACATCTGGCTCAACGAGTCCTTCGCCGAGTACATGGGCTACCAGACCCTCGTCGAGGCCACCGGCTTCACCGACACCTGGACCGAGTTCGGCATGGAGCGCAAGCCCTGGGGCTACGAGGCCGACCAACGCCCCTCCACCCACCCCGTCGCCCCCGCCCCCGAGGACGTCCCCGACACCGCCTCCGCCCTCCTCAACTTCGACGGCATCTCCTACGCCAAGGGCGCCTCGGCCCTGCGCCAACTCGTCGCCTGGCTCGGCGAGAAGGACTTCCTCGCCGGCATCAACACCCACTTCGCGCGCCACAAGTTCGCCAACGCCTCCCTCGCCGACTTCGTGGACTCCCTCGCCGCCCACACCGAACGCGACGTCCACACCTGGGCCGACACCTGGCTGCGCACCACCGGCGTCGACACCCTCACCCCGCGCGTCGAGGACGGCGACACCGGCTGGACCCTGACCGTCGACCACCACGGCAGCCGCCCCCACCACATCGCCGTCGGCCTCTACGACCGCGACCCCACCGGCGGCCTGGAACTGCGCGAACACCTCGACCTGGACGTCCCCAGCGCCGACGTCGTCTCCGCGAGCGGCCCCCGACCCGACCTGATCCTCCTCAACGACCAGGACCTCGGCTACGTCAAGATCCGCTTCGACGCCGTCTCCGAGGAGACCGCCCTGCGCGGCCTGTCCCGCATCCCCGGCCCGCTCACCCGCGCCGTCGTCTGGAACTCCCTGCGCGACATGGTCCGCGACGGCGAACTGGAACCCGAGTCCTACCTGGAGACCGCGCACGCCCACCTCCCCGAGGAGAACGACCTCGCGATCGTCCAGGGCGTCCTCGGCTTCGCCCGCAACCGCGTCGCCGCCCACTACGTCGCCCCCGGCCGCCGCACCGCCGCCCTCACCACCCTCACCACCGTCGCCCGCGCCCTGATGCGCCGCACCGAGGACGGCTCCGACCCCGGCCTGCGCCTCGCGGCCGTCCGCGTCCACATCGACAGCGCCACCCAGCCCGACACCCTCGCCGGCTGGCTCGCCGACGGCACCGTCCCCGGCGGACCCGAACTCGACCCCGAACTGCGCTGGCGCATCCTCGCCCGACTCGCCGTCCTCGGCGCCGTCACCGACACCGACATCGACAACGCCCTCGCCGACGACCCCAGCGCCACCGGGGAAGAGGGCGCCGCCCGCTGCCGTGCCGCGCTCCCCACCCCCGAGGCCAAGGCCGTTGCCTGGCAGCGCATGTTCCACGACGACTCCCTGTCCAATTACCTCTTCAAAGCCACCGCCTCCGGCTTCTGGCAGCCCGAACAGGCCGAACTCGTCCAGGACTACGTCCCGCGCTACTACCCCGAGGCCGTCGCCCTCGGCGCCCGCCGCGGCCCCGCCATCGGCCAGGCCGTCGGACGGTGGGCCTTCCCCTCGCACGCCGTCGACGAGGCCAACCTCCGCGCCGGCCGCGCCTGCCTGGAGGACACCGACATCATCCCGCTGCTGCGCCGCCAACTCGTCGACCAGCTCGACGACCTCGCCCGCGCCCTGCGCGTCCGCGGCAACGGCTGACCGCCGGCCCGCACACGGGAACGCCCCGGGCCGGTCCGACCGAACACCCGGCCGAGACCGGACGGGCGGACAAACCCCGGCGGTTACCCCATTCGGGTCTGATCGTTGTGCTGGGCGGGAACGACCAGGCCGTTCCCGCCCGCCTCCGCGAAGGACACCGGATGACCCCGCCGCCCGGCACCCCGCCACCGCCGCCCCCGCTCGCCGGAGGCCGCGGCGGCGCCGACGCCCTGCGGCCCCTCCTCGACACCGTCCTGGACGCCCTGCGCAGCGGCGCCGCCGAACGCGCCGGCCCCCTCCCCGCCGGCGGCCCCGCCGCCGTCACCGCCCGCGTCACCGACGCGCTGGGCGACGTACTCCCCACCCGCGGCGCCGGCGACCACGAAGCCCTGCGCACCCTCGTCCACACCCTCGCCGCAGGCGCCGCCGACCCCGCCGACCCGCTCTGCGCCGCCCACCTGCACTGCCCACCCCTCGCCGTCGCGGTCGCCGCCGACCTCGCCGCCGCGGCCCTCAACCCCTCGATGGACTCCTGGGACCAGGCCCCCGCCGCCTCCACCCTCGAAGCACTCCTCACCCGCGCCCTCGCCGCCGAGTACTACGACACCCCGCACCCCGACGCCCTCGTCACCACCGGCGGCACCGAGGCCAACCAACTCGCCCTGCTCCTCGCCCGCGAACGCCACGGCCCCCGCCTCACCGTCGTCCACGGCGCGAGCGCCCACCACTCCGTCCCCCGCTCCGCATGGCTCCTCGGCCTGCCCCCCACCGTCACCGTGCCCACCCCCGCCGGCGTCCTGGACCCCGCCCGCCTCGCCGAAGCCCTCACCCGCCTCGACGGACCCGTCCTCGTCACCGCCACCGCCGGCACCACCGACGCGGGACTCATCGACCCCCTGGAGCCCCTCGCCGACCTCTGCCGACGCCACGGCGCCGACCTCCACGTCGACGCCGCGTACGGAGGCCTCCTCCGGCTGAGCCCCCACCACCGCCACCAACTCACCGGGCTCTCCCGCGCCCAGTCCATCACCCTCGACCTGCACAAACTCGGCTGGCAGCCCGTCGCCGCAGGCCTCCTCGCCGTCCCCGACACCCGCCTGCTGGCCCCCCTCGGCCACCAGGCCGACTACCTCAACGCCACCGACGACACCGAAGCCGGCCTCCCCGACCTCCTCGGCCGCTCCCTGCGCACCACCCGCCGCCCCGACATCCTCAAGATCGCCGTCACCCTGCGCTCCCTCGGCCGCGACGGCCTCGCCCGCCTCATCGACGGGACCTGCGCCGCCGCCCACCGCTTCGCCGAACTCCTCGACGCCCACCCCGGCTTCGAACTCCACGCCCACCCCACCATCAGCACCGTCCTCTTCCGCCCCACCCCCATGGACGACGAGCAGCTCGCGGGCCTGCGCCGCACCCTCCTCCTCGACGGCGCCGCCGTACTCGGCCGCGCCACCGCCGACGGCCGCCTCTGGCTCAAGGCCACCCTGCTCAACCCCCACACCACGGCGGGGGACCTGGACACCCTCGTCACCCTCCTGGAAGGCAGCGCCCACCGATGACCGCGCAACTCGACACCCCCCACGACCTCGTCGGAATCGGCATCGGTCCCTTCAACCTGTCCCTCGCCGCCCTGGCCGACGGCCTCCCCAGACAAGGCGTCGGCGAACTCGCCACCGCCTTCTACGACCAGCGCAGGGACTTCCGCTGGCACCCCGGCCTCCTCATCGACGGCGCCACCCTCCAGGTCCCCTTCCTCGCGGACCTCGTCACCCTCGCCGACCCGGCGAGCCCCTGGAGCTTCCTCAACCACCTCAGGCACAAGGAACGGCTCTACCCCTTCTACTTCGCCGAGCAACTCCACATCCAGCGCTCCGAATACGACGCCTACTGCCGCTGGGTCGCCGAACGCCTCCCCGGACTCCACTTCGGCCACCAGGTCGACGCCGTCCGCTGGAACCCCGAACGCGACCTCTTCGAAGTCGACTTCACCCAACTCGACACCGACGGCGAAGCGGAGGCCCTCGGCCGCGCCCACACCCGCAACCTCGTCCTGGGCGTCGGCACCGCCCCCTACGTACCCGAACCCCTGCGCCCCCTCGCCGAAGCGCCCACCGTCCCCGTCATCCACTCATCCGAGTACCTCGACAACCGCGAACGCGTCCTCGGAGCCGCACACGTCACCGTCATCGGCTCCGGTCAGTCCGGCGCCGAGGTCTTCCTCGACCTGCTCCGCGCCCGCCCCGCCGGCCGCGAAGGCCTCACCTGGCTCGCCCGCACCGAGGCCTTCGCCCCCATGGAGTACTCCAAGCTCGGCCTGGAACACTTCACGCCCGACTACACCCGCTACTTCCACGCCCTCCCCGAACCGGTCCGCGACCGGCTCGTCCCCGCCCAATGGCAACTCCACAAGGGCATCGACGCCGCCACCATCGCCGCCATCCACGAAGAGCTGTACCGGCGCACCCTCCACGGAGGCTGGCCCGACGCCGTCCTCACCCCCGGAGTCAGCGTCCGCACCGCCGGCCGCGTCGCGACCACCAAGGTGGAACTCCACCTCGAACACACCCAACAAGGCGTCCGCTCCCGCCTCACCACCGACGCCGTCGTCCTCGCCACCGGCTACCGCGAACGGCCCCTCACCAGTCTCCTCGCAGGCCTCGACCCCTACCTGCGCAAGGACTCCTCCGGCCGCCCCCGCATCGACGAACGCCACCGCATGATCCTCGACCCCGCCGTCACCGGCAGCGTCTTCGTCCAGAACGGCGAACGCCACACCCACGGCGTCGGAGCCCCCGACCTCGGCCTCGCCGCCTGGCGCAGCGCCGGCATCCTCAACACCCTGACGGGCAAGAACCCCTACCCCCAGCCCGCCCGCACCGCCTTCACCACCTTCGGCCTCGACCAGCGGGAGCACACCCGCCCCCATCCCGCGGGCGAGCTGCTCCCGCTGGTCGAACACCCCTAGGCCCTGTCGTCGAAGTCTCGCCTGGCCCGCGGCGCCCGGTACCGCACCTCGCCGCGTTGTCAGGGCACCCGAGTACGTCCCGTACACGGGCGCCGCTGCGCCTTGCGATGCACGGCACCGGACACCGCGGGTCCTACCGGCGCCACTTCGACGACAGGACCCAGGCCCTCACGGGCCCCCGACTAGAAGACCGGCACCCCGGCCCGCGTCAGCCGCCAGTCCACCGAGGCGAACTGCGCCGGGTCCACCGTCCCCTTCGCCTTCACCCACTGGATGATCACGTTGCGGATCTCGTCCGAGTTGGCCCACAACTGCCTGGCCTGCGGGACGTGCGGGAAGTTGCCGCCACCCGAGGCCCGGTAGTTGTTCACCGCGAGCACGAACCGCGCCGCCGGGTCCACCGCCTTCCCCTGGAAGGACAGCCCCGTGATCCGCGACCCCACGGGCTGCGCGACGTCCACGTCGTACGTCAGCCCGTACACCGCGTCGTAGTTGTAGTCCGGGATGCCCTCCGCGTTCGTCAGCTTCGCCGGATCCACCGGCGCCCCCGGAGCCGTCTGCACGTAGTACCGCGCCGAGTACTCCAGGTAGTCCTTCACCTGCGCACCCGTCAGCAGCCGCGCCTCCAGCGTGTTCTCGAACGGGTACAGCCCCGCCGCATCCTTGATCGTGACCTGCCCGGCCGGTATCGCCGCCGTCCGCGAGAAGCACGAGGCCTGCGACAGCACCGGCAGCGCCGCCCACTCGCCGCCCGCCAGCGCGGCCTTCACCGTCTCCGCCTGCACGTGGTTGATCAGGTCGATGATCGGCACGTCCTTGACCGGCCCGTCCGCCGAGGACATCGCCTGCGTCGACGTCCCGATCACCTGGTTCACGTAACCGACGACCTTGCGGTGCTCGTCCGACAGCAGCCGGACGATCTTCGGGTCTTCCGCCACCTCGTTCGAGTTCAGCACCTGCGCCGACACCTTCGCCACCGACCAGGAGCCCTTCGACCACGTCAGCTCGAAGTCGAACAGCGTCAGCCGCTGGCCCCACTTCAACGGCTCCGACAGCACCACGTCCTTGCCGGTCGCCTTGTTCTTCACCCGGTACTCCGGGATCTCCGTGTGCGCGTGACCCACCAGGATCGCGTCGATCCCCGGCACCTGCTCGGCCACCAGACCCGCCGCGTTCTCGATGTGCGGCAACTGGTCCCCGTAGCTGGACGTACCGCTCGAACCCGAGTGCGCCGACACGATCACCACGTCCGCGCCCATCGACCGCAGCTTCGGCACGTACTTCGCCGCCTGCTCCTCCAGCCCCGGGAACGTCATCTTCCCCTGCACGTTGGCCTTGTCCCAGATCGCGATGCCCGGGTTCGTCAGCCCCAGCACCGCCACCTTCACGTCCCGCCCGCACGGGGTCCGCAGCCGGTGGACGCTGTACGGCGGGAACGCCGGCCGCAGCGTCTTCGCGTCCAGCGCGTTCGCCCCCAACAACGGGAAGTCGCACTGCTCCTCGAACTTGCGCAGCACGGGGATCCCGTAGTTGAACTCGTGGTTGCCCAGCGCCGCCGCGTCGTAGCCGATCGCGTTCATCGCCTGAGCCATCGGGTGCACCGGACCGCGACGCGCCGTGATCGGGTCGACCTTCGCGTAGTAGTACGACAGCTGGGTGCCCTGGATCGTGTCACCGGCGTCGATCAGCAGCGTGTTGCGCCGACCCTTCTGCGCCCGCACCCGGTTCACCAGCGTGGAGACCTTCGCCAGACCGACGTCGTTGTGCGCCTTGTCGTCGAACTCCTTGTCCGTGAAGTAGTCCCAGTTGAAAACGTTTCCGTGCAGATCGGTCGTACCCATCACCGTGAAGGAGTAGGTCCGCGGACCGGACCCCTTCGATCCGTCCTGGGCGGCGGCGGCCGGGGAGCTCGTGGCCCCCGCCAACGCCACGGCCGCACCCGTCGCCGCCGTGCTGCCGATGAAAGTCCTACGGTCGAACGCCATGCCATCTCCCCTTTTGAGGCGTGAACAACGCGCGTAGATTCTGACCCACGGGTAACAATGCGCAACACCCCCGCCAGGTTGCGATCCGGTGACCGACGCAACGCCTGGTCGGCGCGCGCGTCTTGACGCAGCCGGCCCCACGAGACTTCAATCAAGTCTTGAACTAAGCAGCGCACGGACGCCTCACGCTCCCTCCGTGTGAGGGTTTGTCATGCGCATGCCCCTCCAGTGGCCCCTGCGGCCCCCGCCGTCCCCCCACCGCCCCCCACGAGAAGTGAAGTGATCCCGTGCCCCCACGCACCGCATCCCTGCGCGCCACCGCGTTAGGCGCCCTGGCCCTCCTGTGCTGGAGCGCCGTCACCGCCCCCTCCACCGCCGCCGGCGAAGCCCGCCCCGCCGCCCCCGCCGCGATCACCACCGCGGCCGCAGGCTTCTCCGACACCTTCGACGGCCCCGCCGGAACCGCCCCCGACCCGGCCAAATGGCAGACCGAGACCGGCGACAACGTCAACAACCACGAACGGCAGTACTACACCGCCGGCAACGCCAACGCCGCCCTCGACGGCCAAGGGCACCTCGTCATCACCGCCCGCCGCGAGAACCCCGCCAACTACTCCTGCTGGTACGGACGCTGCGAATACACCTCCGCCCGCCTCAACACCGCCGGCCGCTTCACCCAGACGTACGGACACGTCGAAGCCCGACTCAAGGTCCCGCGCGGCCAGGGCATGTGGCCCGCCTTCTGGATGCTCGGCAACGACATCGGCCAGGTCGGCTGGCCCGCCTCCGGCGAGATCGACGTCATGGAGAACGTCGGCTTCGAACCCTCCACCGTCCACGGCACCCTCCACGGACCCGGCTACTCGGGCTCCGGCGGCATCGGCGCCGCCTACACCCTCCCCGGCGGCCAGGCCTTCGCCGACGCCTTCCACACCTTCGCCGTCGACTGGGCCCCCGACTCCGTCACCTGGTCCGTCGACGGCACCGTCTACCAACGCCGCACCCCCGCCGACCTCGGCGGCCGCGCCTGGGCCTTCAACAAGCCCTTCTTCCTGATCCTCAACCTCGCCGTCGGCGGCTACTGGCCCGGCGACCCCGACGCCGGCACCACCTTCCCGCAACAACTCGTCGTCGACCACGTCCGCGTCACCACCTCCGACAGCGGAACCGGCCGCACCGGCCCCGTCACCGGCCTCGCCGGCAAATGCGTCGACGTGGCGGGCGCCAACCCCGCCAACGGCACCCCCGTCCAACTCCACGACTGCAACGGCACCCCCGCACAACAATGGACCGTCGCCGCCGACGGCACCCTCCGCGCCCTCGGCAAATGCCTCGACGTGACCGCCGGCGCCACCAACGACGGCGCTCCCGTCCAGCTCTACGACTGCAACGGCACCCCCGCCCAACGCTGGGCCCTCCCCGCCGCCCGCGACATCGTCAACCCGCAGGCGAACAAGTGCCTCGACGTCACGGGCAACAACCCCGCCAACGGAACCCGCCTCCAGATCTGGACCTGCGGCGGAACCCCCAACCAGAAATGGACCGCCCCCTAGGCCGGCTCACCGATCCCGCCGGGCCGGGGCCGAAAGGAGCCCCGGCCTTCCGCCACACCCCCGGCGACAGTGCGACAGTGAAACCATGACTCACGACGCCACACCCCAGCCGTACGGAACCCCCGAGGTACCCCGCGTCGCCGTCTGCGGCGAAGCCCGCATCGAAGTCGACCCCGAGATCGCCCGCATCGGCATCACCGTCAGCGCCCGCGGCACCGACCGCCGGTCCGCACTCGAAGACCTCACCCGCCGCAACACCGCCGTCCTCGACCTCATCAAGGGCTACGGCGACCCCGTCGAGAAACTCGAAACCGGCACCTTCTCCATCACCCCCGAACTGACCCGCCACGGCCGCGGCGAACGCATCCGCGCCTACCACGGACGCGTCACCATCACGGCCGAACTCAACGACTTCACCACCCTCGGCGAACTCACCACCCGCCTCGCCGACCTCGAACTCACCAGCGTCGACGGCCCCTGGTGGGCCCTGCGCCCCACCTCGCCCGCCCACGGCCAGGCCCGCCGCCAAGCCGTGCTCGAAGCCGTCCAGCGCGCCCGCGAATACGCCGAGGCCCTCGGCGCCAACCTCTCCGCGCTCGTCGAACTCGCCGACCTCGGCGCCGAGAACGCCTCGCCCTACCCGCAGGCCGGCGGCGGCATGCGCACCATGGCCTTCAGCGCCGCCGAGGACGCCGCCGCCCCGCCCCTGGACCTCGAACCCCAGCGCCAGACCGTGTACGCCCAGGTCAACGCCCGTTTCACCATGACCCCGCCGCAGCTCTGAACGACGCATCACCCGACCGCGCCACCCGACGGGGAAGGGCGCCCGCCCCGACCCCCGCGGCGTCAAGGACGGGAGGGCCGGACTCGGCCACCGAATCGGTGAACGAGCCCCCACCCGAGGGCCGGGAAAACCCCCACGAACGGTGCTTCGGGGGTGCTCATCAGAGCACCCCCACGCACATTCAAGTAATGTCAACAAGCTTTCGCCCAAAGGTTGTTGAGTGGACACCAGGAACCAATTTCCTACTGCCTGGTAGGGGCATACGCTCGACTCATGCGTCGAGCAAAAATCGTATGTACCCTGGGCCCCGCCACCGACTCATACGACCAGATCAAAGCCCTGGTCGAAGTCGGGATGGACATCGCCCGCCTCAACCTCAGCCACGGCACCTACGCCGAACACGAGGAGCGTTACCACCGCGTGCGCAAGGCGTCCGACGAGACGGGCCGCAGCGTCGGCATCCTCGCCGACCTTCAAGGCCCGAAGATCCGCCTCGGCCGCTTCCTCGAAGGCCCCGTACTCCTTGAACGCGGCGACGAGTTCACCATCACCGTCGAAGACCACGAGGGCGACCGCCACACCTGCGGCACCACCTACAAGGGCCTCGCGGCCGACGTCTCCATCGGCGAACGCATCCTCGTCGACGACGGACGCGTCACCCTCCAGGTCATCGACGTCGACGGACCCCGCGTCCGCACGCTCGTCATCGAAGGCGGCATGGTCTCCGACCACAAGGGACTCAACCTCCCCGGCGTCGCCGTCTCCGTCCCCGCCCTCTCCGAGAAGGACATCGAAGACCTCCGCTGGGCCCTGCGCACCGGCGCCGACGTCATCGCCCTCTCCTTCGTCCGCAGCGGCCGCGACATCGACGACGTCCACCGCATCATGGACGAGGAAGGCCGACGCCTCCCCGTCATCGCCAAGATCGAGAAGCCCCAGGCCGTCGAGAACATCGACGACATCGTCGCCGCCTTCGACGGCATCATGGTCGCCCGCGGCGACCTCGGCGTCGAAATGCCCCTCGAACAGGTCCCCATCGTCCAGAAGCGCGCCGTCAAACTGGCCAAGCGCAACGCCAAGCCCGTCATCGTCGCCACCCAGATGCTCGACTCGATGATCGAGAACTCCCGCCCCACCCGCGCCGAGGCCTCCGACGTCGCCAACGCCGTCATCGACGGCACCGACGCGGTCATGCTCTCCGGCGAGACCAGCGTGGGCAAGTACCCCGTCGAAACCGTCGCCACCATGGCCCGCATCGTCGAAGCCGCCGAAGAGGACATCCTCGAAAAGGGCCTCCCGCCCCTCACCGACCGCAACAAGCCCCGCACCCAGGGCGGAGCCGTGGCCCGCGCCGCCGCCGAGATGGGCGACTTCCTCGGCGCCAAGTTCCTCGTCGCCTTCACCCAGAGCGGGGACACCGTCCGCCGGCTCTCCCGCTACCGCTCGCCCATCCCCCTCCTCGCCTTCACCCCCGACTCCGCCACCCGCTCCCAACTCAACCTCACCTGGGGCGTCGAGACCTTCCTCGGCCCCCACGTCGACTCCACGGACGCCATGGTCGCCCAGGTCGAGGAGGAACTCCTGCGCATCGGACGCTGCGTTCCCGGCGACATCGTCGTCATCACCGCCGGCTCGCCCCCCGGCGTCACCGGCTCCACCAACCTCGTCCGCGTCCACCACATCGGCGACCCCGTCCGCTGACCCGACCCCGGACCAGGCCACCGCACCACGCACGCACCGCACCGCGTCGGGCCCGCCCGACGCGGTCATCGCTAGTGCTTCGGCCCGATGGGCGCGTCCATCAACGCGACGGACTCCCTCCGGGCGACGGACACGTTGAACGGATCACCGCCCCGCGCCAGCACCGTCCACCGGACACCGACCCTGGTCATCGTGTCGGTACAGAGGCGCCGGATGTCGTCCGAGGTGTTGGTGAAGAAGTACCGCGGATACTCGTACCGCTTGGACACCCCACCCACGATCCGAGTCGTCCAGTTGGTGATCCGACACCCGTCGGAGTGGATCAGCCCCCGCAGGAACTCCCAGGGACGCGCGTCCACGATCTCCCGCTGCCAGTCTTCGAGCACGATCGGCCGCTCGTGCTTCCTCCCGGGCCCGTGCTGGGGGAACAGGCAGGTCCAATGGTGTCCGTAAGCGGTCACGGCCACGCAGCCCTGCTTCTGTTGCACGGAGACCGTGTCGCCCGGCCGGACCGCCGTGATCGCGACCCGGCAGTGCTCGATGAGACCCGGCCACGCGTCCGCGCACGCTATCCGGAGGTACTGCCCGCCGCGGGGGTGGGGGCTGATGCATCCGTCGCCGAGGTAGAGGCCGAGCAGGTACGCGTACGCCGCCTGGTCGGCAGGCCCTTGGCAGGGCGTGGCGTGGTGCAGGAGTCGGGGACGGGGCTCCGGTCGGGACTGCCAGGCGCGGATCGCGGACCGGGAGATCCCGGTCTCCTTGCTGACGGAGTTCACGCTGCGGCCGCCGGTCACCAGGGCCAGGACGCGCATGCGCGTCGCGATGTCGTACATGCGCCCGACCCTGCGGTGTTCTCCGGGCCCGACGGTGGAATCACGTCGGGCTTCGCCGGAAAGAGTGATGGTCACGCGAAGATCGCGTGACCATGGAATGCAAGCAAAGTGCCCCAGGTGGGATTCGAACCCACACTGTCCGCTGTTTGAGAGCGGCCTCTCTGACCAGTTGGAGTACTGGGGCCTACGAAACAAAGGCTCCGAGGAGCCCTGTGCGAGACCACCTTACCGCAGGTGGGTAGGCTCAGGGGAGCTTGTTATGCCCCGTATAGAGGAGCCCTCCGTGACCGCCGAGCACGAGTCGACGCCCACGCCCGACGCCGACCAGTCGCACGTTCCGCCGCTGACGACGCGCGTCGTCATCGCCGAGGACGAGGCGCTCATCCGTCTCGACCTCAAGGAGATGCTCGAAGAGGAGGGGTACTGCGTCGTCGGCGAGGCCGGCGACGGCCAGGCCGCCGTGGAGCTGGCCCGCGAGCACCGCCCCGACCTGGTGATCCTCGACGTGAAGATGCCCGTGCTCGACGGGATCTCCGCGGCCGAGAAGATCGCCGAGGAGTCCATCGCCCCGGTCCTGATGCTGACCGCCTTCTCGCAGCGCGACCTGGTCGAGCGGGCCCGCGACGCGGGCGCCATGGCGTACCTGGTGAAGCCGTTCAGCAAGAGCGACGTCGTGCCGGCCATCGAGATGGCCGTGTCGCGCTTCGCGGAGCTGCGGGCGTTGGAGAAGGAGGTCGCGGACCTCTCGCTGCGGCTGGAGACCCGCAAGCTGGTGGACCGGGCGAAGAGCATCCTGCAGACCCAGTACGGGCTGTCGGAGCCGGCCGCTTTCCGGTGGATCCAGAAGACCTCCATGGACCGTCGCATGTCGATGCAGCAGGTCGCCGAGGCGGTCATCGAGGACGCCGAGGAGAAGAAGAACGCCGCGAAGGGCTGAGGGCCCGGGTACGCGTGAGGCCCGCCACCGGGATCCGGTGGCGGGCCTCACGCGTGTGGTGCGGGGATCAGTCCTCGCCGAGGTACGCCTTGCGGACGTCCTCGTTGACGAGCAGTTCACGGCCGGGTCCGGAGAGGACGACCTTGCCGATCTCCATCACGTGGCCCTTGTCGGCGAGGGAGAGCGCCGCCTGGGCGTTCTGCTCGACGAGCAGGATGGTGGTGCCCTGTGACTTGAGCTCGGCGATGGTGGCCATGATCTTCTGCATCATGATCGGGGAGAGGCCCATGGAGGGCTCGTCGAGCATGAGCAGCTTCGGGCGGGACATGAGCGCGCGGCCCATGGCGAGCATCTGCTGCTCGCCGCCCGAGAGGGTGCCGGCGGCCTGCTTGCGACGTTCGCCCAGGATGGGGAAGAGGTCGTAGGCGCGCTGGACGTCCTGCTGGATGCCTTCCTTGTCCTTGCGGAGGAAGGCGCCGAGGAGGAGGTTGTCCTCGATGGTCATGCGCGGGAAGATGTGCCGCCCCTCGGGGGAGTGGGCGAGTCCGAGCGCGACGATGTCGTGCGCGGGGATCTTCTTGAGCGACTTGCCCTGGAACTTGATCTGGCCGCCGCGCGGTTTGATCAGGCCGGACAGGGTGCGCAGGGTGGTGGTCTTGCCGGCGCCGTTGGTGCCGATGAGGGTGACGATCTGGCCGGCGTCGACGCTGAACGAGATGCCCTTGACGGCTTCGATCTTGCCGTAGGCGACGCGGAGGTCCTCGACCTCCAGGAGTGCGGTCACCGGTCTTCTCCGTCCGTGCTGGTGGTGCTGTGCGCCTCGGCGGCCTCGACCTCCGCGACTTCCTCGGCGCCGGGGGCGCCTTCGAAGGGTTCGCCGAGGTAGGCGGCGATGACGCGCTCGTCGCTCTGGACCTCGGTCGCGGTGCCCTCGATGAGCTTCTCGCCCTGGACGAGGCAGGCGACGCGGTCGCAGAGGTTGAAGATGAAGCGCATGTCGTGCTCGATGACGAGGACGGCGATGCCCATGTCCCGGATGGCGAAGATGAGTTCCTCGGTGGTCCGGGTCTCCTGCGGGTTCATGCCGGCGGTGGGCTCGTCCAGGAGGATGAGACCGGGGTCGCTGGCGAGTGCCCGGGCGATCTCCAGCTTGCGCTGCTCGCCGTAGGGCAGGTTCCGCGCGAGGTGGTCGGCCTTGTGCTCCAGGCCGATGAAGGTGAGGAGCTCCATGGCCTTGTCGCGGCTGGCCGCTTCCTCCCGGCCGAAGCTGGGGAGGCGCAGCAGGGCGGACCAGAGGCCCACCTTGGTGCGGGTGTGGCGTCCGACGAGGACGTTTTCCAGGACCGTCATGTTGTTGAAGAGACGGATGTTCTGGAAGGTGCGTGCGACACCGGCCGCGGTGACCTTGAACGACTTGGGGGGCAGGACCGTGCCCTTGTACCGGACTTCGCCCTCGGTGGGGATGTAGAGGCCGGTGAGGCAGTTGAAGAAGGTGGTCTTGCCGGCGCCGTTGGGGCCGATGAGTCCGACGATCTCGCCGCTGCGGACGGTCAGGTCGACGTTCTTGACGGCGGTGAGGCCGCCGAAGCGCATCGTGACGCCGCGTGCGTCGAGGACGGTCTCCGCCGTGGTGACGGCGGGGGTGTCGGGGGTGTCGGTGGTGGTGGTCGTCATGGGTCAGACCCCTGCCTTACCGAGGACTGTGGGCGCTTCGAGCGAGTCGTGGAGTTCGAGCTGGTTGCGCTTGTTGGGGATGAGGCCCTCGGGGCGCAGGCGCATCAGGACGATGAGTGCGACACCGAAGACGAGGAGCTGGTACTCGCCCAGGAACTGGAGCTTGTTGGGGATCAGGAAGAGCAGTGATCCGCCGACGAGGGGTCCGGAGATGGTGCCCATGCCGCCGAGGACTACCGCGGCGAGCAGGAACGCGGAGTTCGGGGGCACGGCGTTGGCGAAGGTGTACTGGTCGGGGGTGACCGTGTACTGGACGTGGGCCTGGACGGCTCCGGCGAGGCCGGCGAGGGTGGCGCCGAGGGCGAAGGCGATGAGCTTGACGCGGAAGCCGTTGATGCCCATGGCTTCGGCGGCGGTCTCGTCCTCGCGGATGGCGACCCAGGCGCGGCCGATGCGGGATTCGGCGCTGCGGCGGAAGACCAGGACCACGATCAGGGTGATGAGCAGCATCAGCAGGAAGTAGTTCGCGAACCTGCCGATGGTGAATCCGGCGATGGTGTGTGCCGCGCCGAAGTCGAACCCGAAGAGGTTGATGTTCGGGATGTTGGCGATGCCGTTGGGCCCGTTGGTGATGTCGGGGCCGGAGACACCGTCGAGGTTGTTCATGGAGATGCGGAAGATCTCACCGAAGCCGAGGGTGACGATGGCGAGGTAGTCGCCGCGCAGGCGCAGCGTGGGGGCGCCGATGAGGACACCGAAGATCATCGATGCGACGGCGCCGGCGAGGAGCGCGGCCCAGAAGGGGAAGTGCACTCCGAAGGGGGAGTTGGGCGAGCCGGAGACCAGGGCGGCGGTGTAGGCGCCGACGCCGAGGAAGGCGACGTATCCCAGGTCGAGGAGGCCGGTGAGGCCGACCACGATGTTCAGGCCGAGTGCGACGGTGGCGAAGATCAGGATGTTGACGCCGAGGTTCGCGTACTGGTCGTCGGTCTGGGTGAGGGGGAAGGCTGCCGCGGCGGCGAAGGCGCCGACGAGGGCGACGTTGCGGTGCCGGGCGGTGAGGGTGCTCAGCCGGGCCATGAGGCCGGCCTTGTTGATCGCGGCGGCGCCGAATCCGGCCGTGATCAGGAAGCCGACGAAGAGTTCCTGGTACGGGGTGGTGATGCCGTAGGTGAACACGAAGAGGGCGAGGCCGAGGACGGCGGCGATGAGGAGGATCTCGACCCAGGCGGGGAGCACGCGGGCCGGCTTGACGGGGCCGGAGACGAAGGCGGCCTTGAAGGTCGTCCAGCGGTTTCCGGCGTTGTGCTTGAACTTGTCCCAGTCGCCGTCGTCCGGGTCGGGGCCTTCGAGGGTGGGGCGCTCGAAGGGGAGCGCGAAGGCTCCGATGACCGCGGCGAGGCTGGCGAGGGCGGCGATGCCCGCGCCGGGTTCGAGGTCGACGAGTGCGCCGAGCTCGACCACGATCGCGATGGCGGTGTACCAGGTGGTGACGAAGGCGGCGAGGGCGGCGAGTTTGATGGCCGCGTCGGTGCCTGCGGGGGCGATCCAGCCCAGGCCCTTGACCCCGTAGGAGGCGAGGGCGAAGAGCGTGGTGAGGGCGCCGCCGATGAGGACGAGCCACTGCATGCCGCCGGGGTAGCCGTAGACGGTGAGGTCTCCGGGGAAGGCGGCGGTCCAGGTCCAGGCGAGGAAGGCGGAGACGACGGTGAGGGCGCCGCCGGCGGTGGCGAGGGCGCGGCCCGTCTTCTCGGAGAGGGGGATGAAGCCCTTGTTCTGCGGTGCGGTGGTCGGCGTCGCGGTTTCCGCGGTGATGGTCGTCATGGTTGTCACACCCTGTCCGCCACGCGCTGGCCCAGCAGGCCTTGCGGCCGGAAGAGGAGCACGAGGATGAGAAGTACGAACGCCCAGGTGTTGCCCCAGGACTGGCCACCGAGCTGTTCGAAGCCGGGGATGTCGGCGACGTAGGCGGTGGTCAGGGTTTCGGCGAGACCGAGGACGAGACCGCCGACCATGGCGCCGTAGATGTTGCCGATGCCGCCGAGGACGGCCGCGGTGAAGGCCTTGAGGCCGAGCAGGAAGCCCATCTTGAACTGGACTTCGCCGTACTTGAGGCCGTAGGCGACTGCTCCGACGGCGGCGAAGACTGCTCCGAGGGCGAACGCGGTGGTGATGATGCGGTCCGTGTTGATGCCCATGAGCTTGGCGGTGTCGGGGTCCTGGGCCGTCGCCTGCATGCCGCGGCCGGTACGGGTCTTCTTGACGAAGAAGCCGAGGAAGGCCATGGAGACGGGGGCCGCGATCATCAGGAAGACGTCACCGGTCTGGATGGTGATGCTGCCGAGGTGGAAGGGGCCGCCGGGGATCTCGGGGAAGACCAGGGAGCTCGTGGCGCCGGGGAACCAGGCCCATACCGCCTGCTGGAGGGCGATGGAGAGGCCGATGGCGGTGATGAGGGGGGCGAGGCGGGGTGCGCTGCGCAGGGGTCGGTACGCGAAGCGTTCCGCCGCGACGGCGATGGTGGTGGCCACGAAGACCGCGCCTATGAGCATGAGGGGCAGGGCGACCCACATGGTGGTGCCGGTGGGGAGCATCAGCCAGACCGTGAGGGCTCCGAACCCACCGGTCATGAAGATCTCGCCGTGGGCGAAGTTGATGAGCTGGACAATGCCATAGACCATCGTGTAGCCGATGGCGACGAGCCCGTACATGGATCCCAGTAGCAGGCCGTTGACCAGCTGTTGCGGCAGTTCGTGCACCGCAGGTCCTCCGAGTCTTTCGACGGATGTGACACCGCGCGGGGCGCTATGGTGCGCGCCCCGCGCGGCAGAGATGGTGTGCCGGCAGGCTGGTGATCAGAGGCCGGCGGGTGGGATCAGCCGCCGAAGGTGCCGGACTCGACGGACTTCCAGTCGGCGCCCTCGACCTTGTAGACGGTGAGCTGCTTGTTGGTCGCGTCACCGAACTCGTCGAAGGAGACCTTGCCGGTCACGCCGTCGAAGGAGACCTTCTGGACGGCTTCGAGGACCTTGGCGCGGGCGTCGGTGGGGAGCTTGCCGTCGTTGGCGGCAACGGCGGCCTTGACGCCCTCGATGATCGCCCAGGCGGAGTCGTAGGAGTAACCGCCGTAGGCGGCGAAGGGCTCCTTGAAGCCGGCCTTGGTGTAGTTGGCGATGAACTCCTTGGCGGAGGGCAGGCTCTCGACCGGCGCGCCGACCGAGGTGGCGAAGTCGCCCACGGCGCCGGCGCCGGCGAGCTCGACGTACTTCTTGTCGTAGATGCCGTCACCGCCGACGAGCGGGATGTTGGCGCCGGAGGCCTTGATCTGCTTGCTGAGCGGGCCGGCCGCCGGGTACTCGCCGCCGTAGTAGACGACGTCGGCGCCGGAGCTCTTGACCTGGGTCACGACGGCCGAGAAGTCCTTGGACTCGGGGTCGATGTGGCCCTCGCCGGCGACGGCGCCGCCGAGCTTGGTGAACTCGCCCTTGAAGGTTCCGGCGAGGCCGGCGCCGTAGGTCTTCTTGTCATCGATGATGAAGACCTTCTTCTTGCCCGCCTTGTTGAAGAGGTACTGCGCCGCGAACGGGCCCTGGATGGCGTCCGTGGTGGCGGTGCGGAAGTAGCTCTTGTAGGTGCGGGTCTTCTCGCCGGTGGCCCACTTGGGTCCCTGCGAGAGGGAGGGGCTCGTGTTGGCGGGGGAGATCTGGACGAGCTTGGCGTCGTCGAAGACCTTCTGCATCGACTCGGAGACCGAGGAGTTCAGCGGGCCGACGACGCCGACGACGTCCTTGTTGGCGGTGAGCTTGGTGGCGTTCTGCTGGCCGGAAGAGGCCTGCGCCTGGTCGTCCAGCGCCTCGATCTTGAAGGTGACGCCGGGGACGGTCTTCTTCTCGTTGGCCTGGCGCACCGCGAGGTCGACGGAGTTGCGGATGCCGAGGCCGAGGGCCGAGAGGTCACCGGTGAGCGGGGCGTCGACGCCGATGACGACCGTGGCGGTGGCGCCGCCGGCGGTGTCACCACCCTTGTCGTCGCGGGAGCCACAGGCGGTGAGGGTGAGGGCGCCCGCGGCGAGCGCGGCGGTCACGGCAATGAGAGAACGCTGACGCACGATCAGTCCTTTCCTGGCACTGCGTCCCCCGTGGGACGCACCGTGTCGAACGCGGGGAACCGAACTGAAAGGAATCCGGTGGTCGCGGTGACTGGCCGTGACTCTAAGCGGGACTTCGGACGTTATGGAGGGCTGAGGCCAATGATGTGACGCTCTTGTTATGCCACGGCGTAATACATAGCGGATCTCTGCGGGTGGAACGGGGGAATTCCGGCCGGTTCGTCTTGTCCGCATGCTGAGATGCGGCAGGAGCGTAGGCCGGTTTAAGTACTGACTTTCCAGGTGTCTGGCGGGTTCTGCTCATGACGGCGGGTCGCCGGTCATGTCTCGATCTTCGGGACAGGCCCTGGTCAGGGCGACGGAGAGATCCCTGGCATATCGGTCACCCGGGATGTAACTGTGCCGCTCTTTCCGAAATCCATTACTGAGGGTCACTTCCAGAAAAGGGAGCCCGGAATTCCGTGCCACATGCACGCAGTCGGTCGCCAGAATGCGGACGACGACCTCGCGTGCTTCCCCCGCACCCACCGTGACCGGCAGCGGTGGCCGGATCGTCACCCTCAGTGCCCGGGACGGCTGGCCGATGCCCTCCACCGAGACGGGGCCCGCGGAGGCGTTCCGCACACGCACAGTGAACGCGAAGGCCGCGTCCGGAGGGGGAGGTTCCATGGGTTCGAGGTAGGTCAGGGAGACCACCTGGGACGGCGCCGGAGGCACGTACGCCACGGGCCGCGGCCGGTCCGCGTACAACCGGGCGGCGCCCGCGGCCACCACGACCGCGCAGGTCAGCCCGCCCAGGGCCAGGACGGCCCGCCGATGGCGCGCGTAGCGGTCGCGGGCCCACCGGGCGGCCGCGGGCACGGGGCGGCCGGTGTCGGAGCCCTCGTGGCCCTCGAAGCCCGCGGTGCCCTCCCCGGGCTCGACCGGACCGATGCCGCCGCTCATCCCCAGGGCCCGTCGGTGGGAGTGCCGGTGCGGTGCCGCTCCGCGCAGCGCCGCTCGGCCTCACGGGCGCCGAACGCGCGGGCCGCCGGCGCGCCTTCGTCCCGTCGTACGGCGCGGGCCCCGTCGAGGACGGCGCTCAGGATCTCGTACTGGTCGCCGGACAGCCCCATGGCCTGGTAGTCGAGGCCGACGGCGTCCGCGGCGTCGCCGGCGTCGAGGATCACCCCGGCCCAGTGCGTGATCAGGTCGGCGCAGAGCCGTTCGGGCGGGGTGCCGGCGGGGGTCGGGGCGTCGGCGGACCGCCCGGTCCCGGCGGCGCAACCGAGGAGGGCGGCGGCCAGGAGCGCCGTCGTCGCCCAGGCGGCCGTGGCGCGCGGCGGCGCCGGTCCGGATCCCATGCGGGAACGCTAGACCGACGCCGGGAAGCGCACAACGGCCGGTGGCGGAAACGCTGTTACGAGTTCGTGTCGCGCAGGAGGCAGGTGAGGCGGGCGGTGCAGACGCGCTTGTCCTGGTCGTCGGTGATGACGATCTCGAACGTGGTGGTGGAGCGGCCCTTGTGGACGGGCGTGGCGACGCCGGTGACCAGGCCGGAGCGGACGCCCCGGTGGTGGGTGCAGTTCAGGTCGACGCCGACGGCGACCTTGTTGATGCCGCCGTGCATCATCGCGCCGATGGAGCCGAGGGT
Source organism: Streptomyces sp. H27-H5 (assembly GCF_026627505.1). Classification (GTDB taxonomy): domain Bacteria; phylum Actinomycetota; class Actinomycetes; order Streptomycetales; family Streptomycetaceae; genus Streptomyces. Next base: position 35,147 of record NZ_JAPNLK010000072.1, read on the forward strand.
CTCGGCGAGGACGGCGGAGGCGCCGCCGTGCAGGAGTCCGTAGGGCTGGGTGTTGCCCTCGACGGGCATGGTGGCGACGACCTTGTCGGCCGAGGCCTCCAGGACGCGGATGTCCATGCGTTCGCCGAGGTGGCCCGCCGAGAACAGCGAGGGCAGGTCGATGCCCATGGCCGTGTACTCGTCGAGGACCTCCTGCGGGAACTTCACAGCGTGCTGCTCGCCCATGGGTCGGCTCCATTCGTGTGTCAACGTTCGTTAACCATCTTGTCCTGAGGTCGTTCTATCAGGCCGGTTCGAAGCGCACGACGACGGACTTGCTCGCGGGGGTGTTGCTGGTGTCCGCGGTGGAGTCGAGGGGGACCAGCACGTTGGTCTCGGGGTAGTAGGCGGCCGCGCACCCGCGGGCCGTCGGGTAGTGGACGATCCGGAAGCCGGGGGCGCGCCGCTCCACGCCGTCCTTCCACTCGCCGACGATGTCGGTGTACGCGCCGTCGACCAGGCCCAGCTCGGCCGCGTCGAGCGGGTTGACCATGACGACGCGACGGCCGCCGGTGATGCCCCGGTAGCGGTCGTCGAGGCCGTAGATCGTGGTGTTGTACTGGTCGTGCGAGCGCAGGGTCTGGAGCAGCAGCCGCCCTGCGGGGACGCGGGGGTACTCCACGGGCGCGGCCGTGAAGTTCGCCTTCCCGGTCTTCGTCGGGAAGCGGCGCTCGTCGCGCGGGGCGTGCGGCAGCCGGAACCCGCCGGGGCGGGCGGCGCGCGCGTTGAAGTCCTCGAAGCCGGGGACCACGCGGGAGATCCGGTCGCGGATGGTCCCGTAGTCCCGCTCGAACTCCTCCCACGGGGTGGCCGAGGAGGCGCCCAGGACCGCGCGGGCCAGTCGGGCCACGATGGCGGGCTCGGACAGCAGGTGCGGGGACGCGGGGGCGAGGTTGCCCCGGGAGGCGTGGACCATGCCCATCGAGTCCTCGACGGTGACGAACTGCCTGCCCGCCCCCTGGACGTCCTTGTCGGTGCGGCCGAGGGTGGGCAGGATCAGGGCGCGCCGGCCGGTCACCGCGTGGGAGCGGTTGAGCTTGGTGGAGACGTGGACGGTCAGGGAGGCGCGGCGGATCGCGGCCTCGGTGACGGCGGTGTCCGGGGTGGCGCCGACGAAGTTGCCGCCCATGGCGAAGAGGACCTTGGCCTCGCCGTCGCGCAGCGCCTCGATGGAGCGGACCACGTCGAAGCCGTGCCGGCGGGGCGAGGTGATGCCGAACTCCCGGTCGAGGGCGTCGAGGAAGGCCGGTGCGGGCCGCTCGAAGATGCCCATGGTGCGGTCGCCCTGGACGTTGGAGTGGCCGCGGACGGGGCAGACGCCGGCGCCGGGACGGCCGATGTCGCCGCGCAGCAGGAGGAGGTTGACGACCTCGCGGATGGTGGCCACGGAGTGCTTGTGCTGGGTGAGGCCCATGGCCCAGCAGACGATCGTCCGCTTCGAGGCCAGGATCATGGCCAGGGCGCTCTCGATCTCCGGGCGGGTGAGGCCGGTGGCGGTGAGGGTCTCGTCCCAGTCGGTCTGCGCGGCCGCCGCCGCGAGGTCCTCGTACCCGTGGGTGTGCTCGCGGATGAACTCCTCGTCGGTGGCGCCGTCGGTCTCGATGACGAGCTTGTTGAGGAGCCGGAAGAGGGCCTGGTCGCCGCCGATGCGGATCTGGAGGAACAGGTCGTTGAGGGCGGTGCCGCGGAGCATGCCGAGGGGGGTCTGCGGGTTCTTGAACCGCTCCATGCCGGCCTCGGGCAGCGGATTCACCGAGATGATCTTCGCGCCGGCGGACTTGGCCCGCTCCAGGGCGGAGAGCATGCGCGGGTGGTTGGTGCCCGGGTTCTGCCCGGCGACGATGATCAACTCGGCTTGGTGGAGGTCCTCCAGGGAGACGCTGCCCTTGCCGATGCCGATGGTCTCGTTCAACGCCGAGCCCGAGGACTCGTGGCACATGTTGGAACAGTCCGGCAGGTTGTTGGTGCCGAACTCGCGGGCGAAGAGCTGGAAGAGGAACGCCGCCTCGTTGCTGGTGCGGCCCGAGGTGTAGAAGAGGGCCTCGTCGGGGGAGCCGAGCGCCGTCAACTCCTCCGCGATGAGCGCGAACGCCCGCTCCCAGGTCACCGGCTCGTACCGGTCGCCGCCCTCGGGCAGCAGCATCGGCTCGGTGATCCGCCCCTGCTGCCCCAACCAGTAGCCGGAGCGTCGCTCCAGGGCGGCGAGCGGGTGCGCCGCGAAGAACTCGGGCGTGACCCGGCGCAGTGTGGCCTCCTCCGCGACGGCCTTCGCGCCGTTCTCGCAGAACTCCGCGGTGTGCCGCTTGTCGCCCTCGGGCCAGGCACAGCCCGGGCAGTCGAAGCCGTCCTTCTGGTTGACCTTGAGGAGGGTCCGCGCGGTACGGGCCAGGCCCATCTGCTGCTGGGCGATCCGCAGCGTGTGCCCGATGGCGGGCAGCCCGGCGGCGGCACGCCCCGGGGGCGCGATCCGGGGCGCGTCCTGTGCGGGATCACCTGCGGGCGGCTTGGTGGCCATGTCGCTCCCCTTCGAGCATCGCAGCGGTGCCCGCTGCGTCCATCCGAGTACTCCTCCGATCCTGTCACGCCCGCGCCCGCCTGCCGACGGGGCGCCCGGCCGGCCCGCTGCGGGGCGGGTGGCACAGGCCCGGCCGGAATTGTCGGAGCGGACGCCTAGGATCGGGGGCGTGGCAGATTCAGCATCGAAGAAGACCGACCAGACGACCGCAGCGGACCGCCCCCGCCTGATGCTCATGGACGGGCACTCCCTGGCGTACCGGGCGTTCTTCGCGCTGCCCGCGGAGAACTTCACCACCGCGACCGGCCAGCCGACCAACGCCATCTACGGCTTCGCGTCGATGCTGGCGAACACGCTGCGCGACGAGGCGCCCACGCACTTCGCGGTGGCGTTCGACGTGTCCCGCAAGACGTGGCGCTCGACGGAGTTCCCCGAGTACAAGGCGAACCGCTCCAAGACCCCCGACGAGTTCAAGGGACAGGTCGAGCTGATCGGCGAGCTCCTCGACGCGATGAAGGTGCCGCGCTTCGCGGTCGACGGCTTCGAGGCCGACGACGTGATCGCGACCCTGGCGACGCAGGCGGAGGCCCTCGGCTTCGACGTGCTGATCGTCACCGGGGACCGGGACTCCTTCCAGCTCGTCTCCGCACACACCACCGTCCTCTACCCGACCAAGGGCGTCTCCGAGCTGACCCGCTTCACCCCGGAGAAGGTCGAGGAGAAGTACGGCCTCACCCCGCAGCAGTACCCCGACTTCGCGGCGCTGCGCGGAGACCCGTCGGACAACCTCCCGGGCATCCCCGGCGTCGGCGAGAAGACCGCCGCCAAGTGGATCACCCAGTTCGGCTCGTTCGCGGAACTCGTGGAGCGCGCCGACGAGGTCAAGGGCAAGGCCGGGCAGAACTTCCGCGACCACCTCGACGCCGTCAAGCTCAACCGGGTCCTGACCGAGATGGTCAAGGACGTCGAGCTGCCCAAGACCCCCGCCGACCTGGGCCGCACCGCCTACGACCGGTCCGCCGTCACCGGCGTGCTGGACGTACTGGAGATCCGCAACGCCTCGCTGCGCGAGCGACTGCTCGCCGTGGACCCGGGCGCGGCCGAGGAGGAGCCGCCGGCCCCCGTCGCCGCCGTGGAGCTGGACGCGTCCGTACTGGCCACCGGCGAACTGGCGCCCTGGCTGAAGACCCACGCGGGCGGGCCGCTCGGCGTTTCCACCGTCGACACCTGGGCGCTCGGCCAGGGCAACGTCGCCGAGATCGGGCTCGCCTCGGCGGGCGGCGCCGCCGCCTGGTTCGAGCCGTCCTCGCTCGACGAGAGCGACGAGCGCGCCTTCGCGGCCTGGGCCGCCGACGCCGCCAAGCCCAAGGTCGTGCACAACGCCAAGGGCCTGATGCGGGTCTTCCCCGAGCACGGCTGGACCCTCGCCGGCGTCACCATGGACACCGCGCTCGCCGCGTACCTGGTCAAGCCCGGCCGCCGGTCCTTCGCACTCGACGTGCTGTCCATGGAGTACCTGCACCGCGAGCTGGCACCCGCCGCCGCCGACGGCCAGCTGGCCTTCGGCGCCGACGACACCGCCGAGGCCGAGGCGCTGATGGCGCAGGCCCGCGCGGTCCTCGACCTGGGCGACGCCTTCACCGCGAAGCTGGCCGAGGTGGGCGCCGTCGAACTGCTCCACGACATGGAGCTGCCGACCTCCGAGCTGCTGGCACGCCTGGAACGCGCCGGCATCGCCGCCGACCGGGACCACCTGGAGGGCATGGAGCAGCAGTTCGCGGGCGCCGTGCAACAGGCCGTCAAGGAAGCGCACGCCGCCGTCGGCCACGAGTTCAACCTCGGCTCGCCCAAGCAGCTCCAAGAGGTCTTCTTCGGCGAACTGGACCTGCCCAAGACGAAGAAGACCAAGACCGGCTACACCACCGACGCGGACGCGTTGGCCTGGCTCGCCGGCCAGACCGACCACGAACTCCCCGTGATCATGCTGCGTCACCGGGAACAGGCCAAGCTCCGCGTCACCGTCGAAGGCCTGGTCAAGTCCATCGCGACCGACGGCCGCGTCCACACCAGCTTCAGCCAGACCGTCGCCGCGACCGGCCGCCTGTCCTCCACCGACCCGAACCTGCAGAACGTGCCGGTGCGCACCGACGAGGGCCGCGCCATCCGCCGCGGCTTCGTCGTCGGCGAGGGCTACGAGTCGCTGATGACGGCCGACTACAGTCAGATCGAACTGCGCGTCATGGCCCACCTGTCCGAGGACGAGGGCCTCATCGAGGCGTTCGCGACCGGCGAGGACCTGCACACCACCGTCGCCTCCCAGGTGTTCGGCGTGGAGCGCTCCGAGGTCGACGCCGAGATGCGCCGCAAGATCAAGGCCATGTCGTACGGACTCGCCTACGGGCTCTCCGCGTTCGGCCTCTCCCAGCAGCTGAACATCGAGCCCGGCGAGGCCCGCGGCCTCATGGAGACCTTCTTCGAGCGCTTCGGCGGGGTCCGCGACTACCTCCAGCGCGTCGTCGAGGAAGCCCGCGCCACCGGCTACACCGAGACGGTGCTGGGCCGCCGCCGCTACCTGCCCGACCTCAACAGCGACAACCGGCTGCGCCGCGAGGCCGCCGAGCGGATGGCGCTGAACGCCCCCATCCAGGGAACCGCAGCCGACATCGTCAAGGTCGCGATGCTGCGCGTCGACAAGGCGATCACCGAGGCCGGCCTGACGTCGCGGATACTGCTCCAGGTCCACGACGAAATCGTCCTGGAGATCGCCCCCGGCGAGCGGAAGAAGGTCGAGGAGCTGGTGCGCCGCGAGATGGGCGCCGCCGTCGAGCTCCGTGCCCCGCTCGACGTGTCCGTGGGCGTCGGCCCCGACTGGGAGTCCGCCGCGCACTGACCCCGCGCACGACCACCGCGACGCCCGTTCCCGTCACGCCACGGGGGCGGGCGTCCGCGCGTCCTCGTCGTCGGAGCGCCGCTCGCCCCGCCGGCGCAGCCGCACCAGCGCCCCGTACAGCAGCAGCGCCACGATCAGACCGCCGCCCGCGCCGAAGCAGACGGTCGGGATGATGTCGAGCGGCGTACGGATCCGGTCGAAGAACGTGAACCAGCGGATCACCCGCAGCGTCACCCCGACGGCCACGCACCCGACGACGAGGGCGACCGCACCCCAGACCTCCGCCCGGCCGAGCACCGGCACCGACGGCGGAACGGGGGAGAGCGGCAACCGGCGCAGCGCCGTCACCGTGAACCACAGCAGCGCGCACGCGGCGAACGCCGAAGTGCCGTACTGGAGGTAGGAGTAGAGCGGCAGCCCGAACGCCAGGGGCTCGCCGAGCGACGGCAGCGCGTTCGTGCCCCACCGGTCCAGGTGCGTGAAGCTGTCCCACACCACGTGGGTGAGGGACCCGAGGACCGCCGACAGGTAGAACCACAGCGCGAGCGAGGGCAGTCGACGGCCCCGCCGCCACCGCTCGCCCCGCACGAAGGTGTACACACGACCCCGCCAGGCCCGCGGCAGCAGCGCGACCAGCGGTTCGCGCAGCAACAGCCAGCACGCCGCCAGCGCGGCGGTCAGCAGGGCGTCGGCGGTCAACACCCCCGGGATCGAGTGGGTGAAGTCCCCGTACCGCATGACGCCGCCGACGATCGCGTCCAGGAAGTAGAAGGTGTCGGGCGCGAACGAGCCGAGGACCAGGGCGCAGGCGACGAGCGGCCCGCGCGCCCGGCCGGTCCGGCGGACGGCCGGAAGGACGGCGGCCGCATGGCTGAGGGTGAACGGCATGGCGCCTCTCCTGGTCCTCGATGACCTCCCGGACCCGGCCCGGAAGGCGTCCCGGCTTCGGTTCTTTACTTCGGTCAATGCGCGCGGAACGGTCCGCACAGTATGCGTGACCTGCGCAGGGTCGTGGGGAAGTGGTGAATTCGGCGGACTGGTAGGTGTCTTGTGCAGCCGGTTGACGTAGGGTCACGCGCACGTCGAGGGGGAGGGGGGTCGGCTCATGCCGTCTCGAATATCGGCCCGGTCCGGACGAGGTTCGCGCAGGGGCGCGGCCGCCGCCGTGATCTCCGCGCTGGTGATCGCCGCCGTGAGCGCCTCGCAGGGCCCGGCCGTCGGCAGCGAGGACCGGTTGAGCGCCGCCGGCGCGACCACCCCGCGCCCCGGGGGAACCGCCACACCGAACGACGCCGGCGGCGACTCCAGCTACTCCACCGAACTGCCGCCCCTGATCAGCCCGGAGCCGCCCGCGCTCCTCCTGCCGGCGCAGGACGCCCCGACCGCTTCCCCACAGCCTGCGCCCACGACCGAGGTGCCGCGCATCGAACCCGTCGGCCTCGGCGACGCCGAGGGCGTGCGGGGAATCCCGGCGAGCGTGCTCGCCGCGTACCGGTTGGCCGAGGCCGAGGTGGCGCGGACCGACCCCGGATGCGGGCTGCGCCGGGAACTCCTCGCGGCCATCGGGAAGGTCGAGTCGGGTCATGCCCGCGGCGGCCGGGTGGACGCCGCCGGCACCACGCTGCGGCCGATCCTGGGACCCGTCCTCGACGGGAACGGCTTCGCGAACATCTCCGACACCGACGGCGGCGCCCACGACGGCGACGCACGGTACGACCGGGCCGTCGGACCCATGCAGTTCATCCCGTCGACGTGGGCGGCATGGGGCCAGGACGCCGACGGCGACGGCCGGCGCAACCCGAACAACGTCCACGACGCGGCGCTCGCCGCCGGCCGCTACCTCTGCGCGGGCAACCGTGACCTGCGGGTGGGCGCGGACCTCGACCGGGCGGTGCTCTCGTACAACCGGTCCGGGGAGTACCTGCGCACGGTGCGGTCCTGGTTCACGTACTACCTGAAGGGCACGCACGAGGTCCCGGACGCCTCCGGCCCCGGCACGACCGAACCGGCGGTGACGAACCCCCGCCCGACCCCGGCCCCGACTCCCGCCCCCACCTCGAAGCCGACGCCGGAGCCCACGCCCACGCCCACGCCGAAGCCGACCCCGGACCCGACGCCCAAGCCCACGCCGACGCCGACGCCGAAGCCGACCCCCACCCCCAAGCCGAAGCCGACCCCCACGCCGACCCCCACGCCGACGCCCACTCCCACGCCGACGCCCAAGCCGACCCCCACCCCCACCC
>NZ_JAPNLK010000073.1 GCF_026627505.1 Streptomyces sp. H27-H5
CGGATCCGCTCCTACATCTCCACCGTCCGCAAACACGGCATCAACCCCCTCACCGCCCTACGCGACCTCTTCGCCGGACGGCCATGGATGCTGCCCACAACCAGCGGAAACCCCTAAACAGTTACGAACCATCGGGCGCCGTTCCTCGGCGCCGCCGCGCTCAGCCCGGCCAAGTGCCCGTGAAACGCCGGGCGGCCACGGCGCCCGAGCGGTCGACCGCGGCCTTGACCACGGCGAAGATCGCACCCTGGATGGCGGCGGCGATGAGGATCTGCCGCCAGGTCCGGTCCTCGTCCGTGGCGTCGGGGGCGTCTCCCTCGCCTTCGACGAGCTTCCAGATCTGCCGGAACACGGCGCCCGCGATCATGCCGCCGGCGGCGCCCAGGGCCAGCCCGACCGGCTTGTAGGCGAGGGTGGCCGCCTTCATCGCAGGTGCCCCCGGTCACGGCGGTGCCCCCGGCCGTGGCGCATGAGCAGGAGGGCCATCGGGGCCATCCCTCCGACTGCGAGCAGTGACGTCGTCGGGTCGGCGGGCGCCGCGGGCGTGCGCTCGGACTGCCCGCGGGGCGTCGCCGGTGTGGGGGTGCCGAAATCGGTTCGGCGGTCGTTCGTCATCGGTGGACCTTCTCCTTGATCTCGGCCGGATCGGCCTTGACTCTGTCGATGGTCGACACTCCGTCGATGGTCGAGCAGGGCGATGGTCTACTCGGGAACGGGGGCCGGATCCTGCGATCCGCCACGCCCTTCCGGTGGCGATCAGCCGGGGAATTGACAGCCGGAGCGGGAAGAACACACAGCGGCGGCTTTTCCTGTCGGCGGTCTTTTCTCGAAGGAAGCACCCATCGTCGTGATGACGCGCCTACCCGACAAACGACCGGGCATCCACCCGGGGGCGGAGAATCCGACCCGGGAATCGAATCAACCCGGTGGCGAATGGGACTCTTTGCGGACACGGACGGTGACGAAGACGAGGTGAGCGTGGGTCGCGCCCCTCACTCTCGGCCCGAAATCATCGGTCCGGGGCGGATCCGGATACGGCTGCCGCAGATTTTCGTTTCCCGGGGGGAGCGGGTGTCTGGCGGACGGTCTCGGGTTCCTCGTCCGGGGCATTTCCGGTTCCCCGTACCAGGGCTTCCATGCACGAGAAGCCCTTGCGGCGTCGGTGAATCAGGTCACGTCCAAAAGCTTGCGGGCAGCCGGAATTGGCCGGTGTCGGACACCTCGCGTGATGGCCTGGAGTTCCGGAGGGGACCGTCTGGTCTCCCTACAAATGATGTGCGCCGCGCTGATGAGAACGTTTCGGATCGTTTGATCGGCCTGTTGTCCGTCCGGGGTGAGAACCTCGGCGCCGAGTGGGCGGACAAGGTAACCAATTCGCTGGGTGGGCGGGTGAGTCGCGCGGAGGTCCAGCGCGAACTCCAGGAGCTGTACGCCGCGCTGGTGGCCGCGCTGGGCAGCGGCAGTCTGGACGGGCGCGGCGAGGCCTTCGGTGAGGTCCGCGCCCTGCTCACGGAGTTGTCGCGGACCCGGGCCCCGGCAGGGGTTCAGTCCCACCGAGACCGCCGTCGGCGTGTTCGCGCTCAAGGAAGCGCTGGAGCCGGATCGCGCAGACGATCGGGGCCCTGGGCATCGACTTCGGTGACATCGTCACCAAGGCCACCCTCGCCGACGCCCTGCGGCACGCGCTGCGCCGCTCCGGCGTCTCCTTCTCGCGTACGGCGCCGCGGGCCGGTGGCCGGTGAGCGAGCAGGTTCCGGTCCTGCGGATCGGACAAGTGCTGTTGGTGTCCATCCAGACCGATCTGGACGACCAGGCGGTGATGCTGCTTCAGGACGATCTCGCCGCCGCGGTGGTGGAGTCCGGCGCGCACGGGGTGGTCATCGACATCACCGCCGTGGAGATCGTCGAGGGGCATGTGGTCAGGCGGCGCGGGCCTCCCGGATCGGGGCGCCCGCGCGGTGGAGGCTGGCCAGGGTCTGCCGGTAGGACTCGATCAGGCCGGTCTCCAGGTAGCCGACACCGAGTTCCTGGCAGTGGCTGCGCACGATGGCCTGGGCCCTGCGCAGGTGCGGGCTGGGCATGCTGGGGAAGAGGTGGTGCTCGATCTGGTAGTTCAGGCCGCCGAGGACGATGTCGGTGAACAGGCCGCCGCGCACGTCGCGCGAGGTCAACACCTGGCGGCGCAGGAAGTCGGGCCGGTCCATCCCCCGCAGGGTCGGCATCCCCTTGTGGTTCGGGGCGAAGATGGAACCGAGGTAGACGCCGAAGAGGCACTGGTGGACGAGCAGGAACACGATCGCCTTGCCGGGCGGAAGCACCAGGAACAGTGCGCCGAGATAGGCCGCGATGTGGCCGATGAGGAGGGCGCCCTCCCAGGCCCGGTTCCTGAGGGACTTGTCGGCGAGCGACCGGAGGCCGGACACGTGCAGGTTGAACCCTTCCAGCGTGAGCAGCGGGAAGAACAGGAAAGCCTGGGAGCGGCCCAGGAGCCGCGGCAGTCCCTTCGATGCGCGCGCCTGGTCCGGTGTCCAGACGAGGATGTCCGGATCGAGATCGGGGTCGAGGTCCTCGTGGTTCGGGTTGGCGTGGTGCCGGGTGTGCTTGTCCTGCCACCAGCCGTACCCCATGCCGATACCGAGGTTCCCGGCGAGGCGCCCGGACAGTTCACCGGCCTTGCGCAGGCGGAAGACCTGCCGGTGGGCGACGTCGTGCGCCAGGAGGGCGACCTGCCCGAACACGAAGGCGAGGAAGGCGGCGACGGCGAGTGTCCACCAACTGTCGCCGATCCACACGAACGCCACCCATCCCAAGCCGTAGAGGCCGGTCACCGTGGCGATGCGGAGTGTGTAGTAGCCGGGTCGTCGGGCCATCAGTCCGGCGGCCTGGATCTTTCGGGAGAGCCGGGCGAAGTCGCTCCCCGTCTCTCCGGGTGCGGGCGCCCCCGGCGCGGGCGGAGGACGCACCGTCTGATGCGAATTCATGATCACAAGTCACTTTCCGTTGTCCGTCGGTGCCGAAACCGGCGCACCGGCGGCTCTGACCACTGCGCCTACCCGCATTCCCGGGGTTGACGTGCGGTTTCCCGCACGGAAAGCGACGCCCGGGATCCCCCTGCATTCCCCGGGGGGTCTCCCGGGGAATGGAGGGGGTCAGCGGCCCTCGAAGTCGAGGGCGTCGGCCAGCGCGGCTTCCCGTTCCGTCACGTCCCCGACGCTCCCGGCGATCACCGCGTACCGCCAGGAGCGGCCGTCGGGCGGAGCGTCCGCGTAGAGGACCACGCCCTCGCCGCTCGCCGGGTCGAAGGCGAGTCGGTGTTCCCGCAGCCGGTCGAGGGCTCCGTCGAAGCCGAGGGGGCGCCGCGTCCGCCCGGTGGCCACCGACCAGGCCGGACGGGTGACGGGCGATGCCGCCGTCAGGCGGGTGACCATGGCGTGCGGGGTGGTGGTGGCCGTACGGCGGATGTTGCTCTCGCTCGCGTACGCCTCCCCGTCCGCGTTCACCAGGGCATCGACTCCGAACGGTCCGGCGTAGCCGTGGTCGGCCAGATGGCGGCCCAGGGCCGTCCCCCACTTCTCCAGCTCTTCGGCCGAGTGCGCCGAGGACGGCGGCAACGGGGAGAGGTAGCCCGTGAAGGATCCGTCGGCGGTCCGCATCGCACCGCTGAACAGGGCCTGTGTCCCGGATGCGGTGGTCTCCAGCTGGATGCTCACCGACTCGACCACGTCGAGGCACTCCTCCACGACCCACGTGCCCTCGGGACCGCCGACGGTGTCCAGCTCCAGGGCCGCCCCGCCCCGCAGGTCCGCGCGGGAGACGAACCTCAGCCCGTGACCTCCCGCGGACCGGTCGGGCTTGACCACGACACGTTCGTGGCTCTCCAAGAGCTCGCGGGCCACGCCCTCCGTCTCGTGGCGCCGGCACACCCGCCCCGCCGGCAGCCGCATCCCGAGGTGCTCGGCCGCCTCGCGGAAGCCCGCCTTCGTGTTGAGCAGCATGGTCGTCTTCAGTGCGGCCGCCGCGGCGTCGACCGTCGGGTAGGGGTGCACCGCGAGGCCGAGGTCCCGGGCGAACGCGATCGCCGACCCGTCGAGCGCCGTCGGCAGCAGCGCCGCCCCGCGGTCACCGGCGAGAGCCCGGACGTGCTCGGCGAGCCCGGCTTCGCGCACCGCCCGCGCCAGGGGCACGGGGCCGGACGCAGGCACCTCGACGACCGTGACCGTCTCCGGGGGCACCCCCGTCAGATCGCACACGTACCGCAGGAACTCCCGACTCAGGGGGACCGGGGTGACCAGTACGTCCCCGGGCCGCAGCAGCCACGCCTTCCGCGGCGCCTGCTGTGCCCACTGCGTGAGCACCTGCCCCTCCCCGAGATCCACCGCCAGATCCGAGAGGAAGTTCGCGAAAACGACGAACGGACCCGTCTCACTCATCGCTGCTCCTCTGTCGCCTGCCTCACTGCTACCCGCACGGGCGGCTCCGAGACACGTGACCATGCCCCGTCACCCTCGCGCCCCACGGCCGGGGGCAACGGAGGGCGCCTCCACCGGGCCTCGCTCATCCCGCGCGTCCGTACGGGGTCGACGAGCGCGAGCAAGATCCCGGGCGGGCGTCCACCCCCGGTGGCGGCGCCGTGGGCCCGCCCTACCGCTGGGCCGGCACGTACCTGTAGCCCACGCGGCGCACGGTGGAGATGCGGTCCCGGTGGGCGGGGCCGAGTTTGCCGCGCAGTCGGGCGATGTGGACGTCGACGGTACGGCCGTCGCCGATGCGCCCGTAGCCCCAGATGCCCGAAAGGAGGGCATCGCGCGTGTGCACCGTGTGCGGGTGGGTCACCAGGTGGGTCAGGAGGTCGAACTCCTGGTACGTCAGGTCCAGTTCGCGCCCGTCGACCTCGACCAGTCGACGCGCCCGGTCGATCCGGAGGGCGCCGTCGGTGTGAACCCGTTCGTGACGGGGCGTCGGTTCCGACCATGGTGAGCCCCTTCGGCTGCTCGGAGTGGGGTACGGATACCGGGAGTTCGGCCACGTCAGGGCAAGGGGACGTCTGCGGTCGGTTCGACCGCGAGAGTCGGCGCGCCACACACCGGGCGACCCCGGAGCGACGGTGGGCCGGAGTCGGCCACCGGATGCGGAGGAAGGCGTGCGTGGGGCGAGAGCGAGGCGGCCGCGTCATCGGCGCGCGTCACATGAAGTGCCCTGGCGGAAAGCCCTAGAAGGGTCGGCAGGCCGCGCCGGCGACGAGGCGGAAGTCAACGTGCCTGCGGCGTACGAGCAACGGCTGCGACGGGGGCATGGCCACATCCTGAGGTGCTCGACGGGCGCGCGTCAATATTTTCCTACTGAATACATAGGGAAAGCCGATCCGGCCGCCGGAGCGGTGCGGACGCCGGACCCACCCGGACTCACCCGGCCCGACCGGCCCCCGACGCGACGCCGCCGACAGCGTCTTCCATTCCGAGACCGGGCTGTCCGCCATTCGGTCACGCCTTGCCTGGAAGGCCACTTCGGGCGAGTATCCCTAGCAATCCGATGGGAAAGGTGGGGATCTCGGTGACGTGTCGCTCGTCCATACGCCGGTGTCGCCCATACTCGCCGGGCTCGACACCCCACTCCTGACCAGCCGCCGCGGGCGACCCCCGCAAGGCCGGGGCCGCGACCGCACCGCAGGCCGCCCCGCCTGGTCTCGACCGGCTCCCACCCGCGCCCCACCCCTCGCGCGCCTCCTCATCTCTCTCCCTCACCCCTTCCTTCCCCACCGGCCGACGCCACCCGACAACGCCCCGGAGTAGCCGACATGACCCCTGCCATCCCCCATGGCACCGCCGTCCGCCCAGCGCCACGCGGCGGCGCCCGGGCCTGTCGGTGACGCCCGTGCCGATGACGCCGAGCACCCTCGACCGCACAACCGCCGCCGAGCGGCGCCGCGTACTCCTGCGCACCACCCGCGACGTGGCGGACGACCTCGCCGCGGATGCCATCGCCCGCGACCATGCGGGCAGGCCGCCGACCGACGAGGTGGCCCGACTGCGCGAGGCCGGCCTGCTCGCGGCCCTCACCCCGCCGACGCCTGAGCGCGGGAGCGACTGGCGTACAGGATGCGCCGTCATCCGGAGGATCGCCTCGGCGGACAGCTCCGTCGGGGAGGTGCTCGCCCGTCACTACGTCCACGCGTGGAGCGGACGCTTCCACGCGAGTCAACACCACGCGGACGCCCTCGAAGAGGAGTCGGTGCGGGCGCAGTGGCTGTGGTCGGGCGCGTTCCGCGGCATCGCGCCCGACGACGACACCGACGGAGAGGACCTCACACTGAGGCCGCGCGACAACGGCCACGTCCTGAACGGGTGCCGGTTCGTGGACACGGCGGCCGCCGTCGCCGACCAGATCGTGGTCGACGCCCGCTGCGCCGTGACCGGTGACGTCCTGACCGTGCTGATCCCGCCCGGCGCACGGGGCGCGACCGTCGAACCCGCCCACGACCGCCTCGGGCAGCGCGTCGTCGGCGCGGGCGAGATCATCCTCGACCGCGTCACCATCCCGCCCGGGCAGGTGCTGGGCCGCCGGCCGGACGACGAGGAGGCGACCGCACCCTTCACCGCGCTCGCCGAGCCGGCGCTCCGGCTCGCCCTGTGCCACGTCGGCCTGGGCATCGTCGAGGGCGCTCTCGGCGAGGCACGCGACCTCAGCAGGGGCGGCCGTGCGCACCGGCTCCCCGGTACGGACCCGGATCTCTTCCTGACTTATGGGGAACTCGCCTCCGCGGCCCAGACCGCCACCGCCGTGGTCGACCGGGCGACGGAGGTGATGGCGCAGGCCCTCGACGCGGGCGCGCGGCTCGACGACGAGGAGGCCGCGGGTGTCGCGGCCCTGGTCGCCACGGCCGAGACGGTGACGTCCAAGGCCGCCCTGCACATCACCACGCGGGTGCTGGAACTGGCGGACGCCCCCGGTCTGGACCGCTTCTGGCGCAACGCGCGCGTCCTGACCGCCCACCACCCTGCCGCGCACCGTCTGCGCTCCATCGGGGAGCACTACCTCAACGGTTCCCACCGCGCGGTGGCGGCGACCTTCCACTGACGGCGGGCACCCACAGGACGCGTGTCCACCACGACCCGACGTGGACACGCGTTCCGGGACGTCGCCCCGGGCATCGGCCGGGAACGTCGATCGGCGGTGTACGGGATAATGCCGGTATGCGGATCTCAGCCAGGGCGGACTACGCGGTACGTGCCGCACTCCAGCTCGCCGGCTCACAGGACGACGGGCCACTGAAGGCCGAGGCGATCGCCGAAGCCCAGGACATCCCGCACAAATTCCTCGAAGGCATCCTGAACGACATGCGCCGGGGCGGCCTCGTGCTCAGCCGGCGCGGCGGCAACGGCGGATACCGCCTGGCCAAGCCGGCCGAGTCCATCAGCATCGCCGACGTCATTCGCGTCGTGGACGGCCCGCTCGTCTCGGTGCGCGGGGTCCGCCCGCCGGACCTGTCCTACACCGGACCGGCCGAGGCGCTCCTCCCCCTGTGGATCGCACTGCGGGCCAACGTGCGCGAGGTCCTCGACGGTGTGTCGCTCGCGGACGTCGCATCGTCCCAACTGCCCGCCGACGTATCCGCGCTGGCCGGCACCCCCGAGGCCTGGACCAATCCCTGACCCTCGCTCCACCTGCGCTTTCTCGCATCGCGAGATTCCGGCGTCCAGCATGCGGTCAACCTCTTGGGGCGGGTGTTGCCGTCTGCCAATATGCCTACCAACCAGGTGGGAAAACCAGGAAACGAGGGAGGTGGCCGTGCGAACACCGCATCACGCACGCCGGATGCCTCCTCTGACCTCCCGTCGACACATCGACCTGGTCCGTACCTCCAGCGCCATCTGTCAACCCGCCTGACACCTCCCGCGGGCCCGACCCCCCGTGCGGATCAGCGCGCCGCCGGACGTGCGGTTCCGCTCGTGATCGGCCGCACGGGCCCCTCGGCCGGCCTCACCGCCCGGGCGCTCTCGCCCCCCCGTGTGCGACACGTGGGACGCACATCCGCTCCCGGGGCATCCCGCACCCGTCCGTTGCCCGATCCCTGACCGCGACCCGCCTCCGAGGCCGGGAGCGGTGCGACGCCGTGCGTGCCGACGGTGTCGCGTCGCCCGTCCCGGTCCCCCCGCACTTCCGTACCGCCGCAGTTCGTACCGCCGCAGTTCCGTACCGCCGTTGCTCCCTGAACTCGATCCTGTGAAAGGACACTTCCGTGTCTGCTGCAAGACCGCTCACCGCCCTGCGTGCCCTCGCCGTCGCCGCCGCGCTTCCGCTGCTGCTCGCCTCCTGCGGTTACGGCTCCGATGCCGAGAAGGACAAGTCCGCCGACAAGCCCGCACCCGCCGGCGCCGAGGGCAAGAAGCTCTCCGCCCCCGAGGTCCGCATCGGCTACTTCCCCAACCTGACCCACGCCACCGCCCTGGTCGGCATCCAGGAAGGCCTCATCGCCAAGGAACTCGGCGCCACCACCCTCAAGCCGCAGACCTTCAACGCCGGCCCCTCCGAAATCGAGGCCCTCAACGGCGGCTCCCTCGACATCGGCTTCGTCGGCCCCTCCCCCTCCATCAACGGCTACGTCAAGTCCAAGAGCACCAACCTGCGCATCATCTCCGGCTCCGCCTCCGGCGGCGTCAAGCTCGTCGTCAACCCCGACAAGATCAAAACCCTCGACGACCTCAAGGGCAAGAAGATCGCCACCCCCCAAAAGGGCAACACCCAGGACGTCGCCTTCCTCAACTGGATCGGCACCAAGGGCTGGAACGTCGACCCCGAATCCGGCAAGGGCGACGTCTCCGTCGTCCGCACCGACAACAAGGTCACCCCCGACGCCTACAAGCAAGGCTCCATCGACGGCGCCTGGGTCCCCGAACCCACCGCCTCCAAACTCGTCTCCGAAGGCGCCAAGGTCCTCCTCGACGAAACCGAACTCTGGCCCGACAAGAAGTTCGTCATCACCCACGTCATCGTGTCCCAGAAGTTCCTCAAGGAACACCCCGACGTCGTCGAAGCCGTCCTGAGCGGCACCGTCAAGACCAACGACTGGATCAACGCCAACCCCGACAAGGCCAAGGCCTCCGCCAACGCCGCCCTGAAAACCCTCGGCGGCAAGGCACTCGACCCCAAGGTCATCGACCCCGCCTGGCCCGGCATCCTCGTCACCGACGACCCCCTCGCGAGCACCCTCAAGACCGAATCCGACTGGGCCGTCAAGGCCAAGCTCATCCAGGAACCCGACCTCAACGGCATCTACAACCTCAAGATCCTCAACAAGGTCCTCAAAGCCGCCGGCAAGCCCGAGGTCTCCGACGCCGGCCTCGGCGCCAAGTAACCCCGCAGGGGCGAAGAGGGCGAGGGGAGGACGTGGTCGACCCCTGACCGTTCGGTCAGGGCCTCACGGACACGTCCTTCGCATCGCCCCGGTTCCACGGATCGCCGCCCGGATCGCCGCCCGGGCCTCCGTGTCGCGCGATGGGGCAGAATGTCGACATGCCCCGTGCTTCCGACACCCGCCAGAGCATCATCGACGCCGTACTGCGGATCATCGGGCAGGACGGCATCGCGGCCCTCACCAACCGGCGGATCGCCAAGGAGGCGGGTGTCTCCCTCGGTTCGGTCACCTACCATTTCGCCACCCAGCACGAGCTGTTGCGCGAAAGCCTGCTGCACTTCGTGGCCGAGGAGACCCGGCATTTCACCGAACTCGCCGACTCGTGCTCCGACGAGCGGTTCGACATCGGGCAAGCGGCCGAGGTGGTCGCACAGGTCGCGGGCGGCAACGCCTTCGACAGCCGCCACATCGCGCCCTTCGAGCTGTACGTACAGGCGGGCCGCGACGAACGGCTGCGGGCCGCGGCGGCCGAGTGCTTCGCCGCCTACGACCTCCTGGCCGCCCGGATCCTGACCCACCTCGGCGTGCCGGACCCCGAACGCCTGGCGGGCGTGGCCGTCGCCCTGGTCTTCGGGCAGCAGTTGCGCCGCCTGGCCACCGGCGCCCCGGCGGCCGACCTCGTCGACGCCCTGCTGGTCCTCACGAAGTTCACCCCGCCGCAGACCCCGTAGGCCGTGCCCCTCGCGTCGTGGACCCGAAGGGCGGCGTGCGTTCAGCGACGCGGGCCCGGGAGGGGCAAGGAGAACCAGACGGCCTTTCCCTCGGCTGTCGGGAGCGTGCCCCAGGACTCGGCGAGGGAGTCCACGAGGAGCAGGCCCCGTCCGGATTCCGCGTCCGGCGAAGCGAACCGGGCCTGCGGAAGGACGGGGCTGCCGTCGCACACCTCGACGCTGAGTTCCCGTCCCGCATGTCGCAGTCTCAGTCGGACCGGGCCACAACTGTGGTTCACCGCGTTGGAGAGCAGCTCGGACGCGAGCAGGCAGGCGGTGTCGCAGAGTTGGTCGTCCACGTTCCCCCATCGGACGAGGGTGGACCGCAGGAAGCGCCGCCCTTCGCCGACGCTGCTCGGCTGCGCGGCCAGTACCACGCTCTGCGAGGTCACCGGCAGGTCGGGGATGTGCACGAGGAGCAGGGTGACGTCGTCCGCGTTGTCGTCGGCGTCCGGCAGCATCTCGCCCAGGAGGGAGTCGGCCATCGTTTCGAGATCGTCGGTGTCGGCGAACGCCTTGGCCAAAGCCGTGGCCAGACAGTCGAGTTGTTCCTCGATGTCGCTGCCCGGCGTCTCGACGAGCCCGTCGGTGTAGAGGGCGAGTACCGAGCCGGGTTCCACGGTGTGGCGGCTCTCGTGGTGCGGGACCTCGCCGACCCCGAGCGGCACGCTGACCTCCGCGGCGAGCCGGGTCACCCGGCCGTCCGGCGCGGCCAGGAGCAGGGGCAGGTGCCCGGCCGAGCACACGGTCAGTTCCGCCGCGTCCGCGTCGACGACCAGGTAGCAGCAGGTGACGAACTGGTCCGGAAGTTCGCTCACCACCGCGTCGAGGGCGCGCATCAACTGCCAGGGCGGCATCCCGGTCTTCGCCAGCGCGTGTGACGCGGAGCGCAACTGCCCCATGACGGCCGCGGCTTCGAGCCCGCGCCCCATCACGTCGCCGATCATGACGCCCACGCGGCCGCCACCCAGGGGGATCAGGTCGAACCAGTCGCCGCCCACGCCCGCGCCCTGGCGCGCCGGGAAGTACCGGCTCGCCGTCGGCATGCCCGGTACGTCGGCGGGCGAACCCATGAGGCTGCGTTGCAGAGTGAGGGCCACGTGGCGTTGCTGTTCGTAGAGTTCGGCGAGTTTCTCCTCGGCGGCCTTGCGGTCGCTGACGTCGCGGATGGCCGCCGACACGAGGGTGCCGTTCGGGGTCTCCAGGGGACTCAGGCTGATCTCGACGGGGAACTCGCGTCCGTCCCTGCACAGGCCGTACAGCTCCAGGCCGGCGCCCATGGGTCTGACCTGGCGGTTGACGAAGTAGCCCTGCCGGAAGTCGGAGTGGTGCCCCCGGAAGCGCTCGGGTACGAGCACCTCGACGGGGCGGCCCAGGAGGTCGGCCCTGGTGTGGCCGAAGAGCGCCTCGGTCTGGGCGTTGACGAGTTGGATCGTGCCGCGGTCGTCGACGATCACCATCGCGTCGGGGGCGGCCTCCAGGAGGGCCCGGAACAGCTCTTCGGCGGCCCTGCGTTCGCTGACGTCGCGCACGGCCGCCGAGATGAGCAGGCCGTCGGTGGTCTGTAGCGGGCTGAGGCTGATCTCGACGGGGAACTCGCGCCCGTCCCTGCGCAGTCCGTACAGCTCCAGACCCGCGCCCATGGGGCGTACCTGGCGGCTGGCCGCGTATCCGAGCCGGTGCCGCGGATGGTGTCCCCTGTAGCGTTCGGGCACCAGCATGTCGATGGGCCGGCCGAGCAGCTCGTGCCGGGGGTAGCCGAACAGCGCTTCCGTCTGCGCGTTCACCAGCCGGATCATTCCGGCGTCGTCCACGATCACCATCGCGTCGGGTGCCGCCTCCAGGAGGGCCCGGAACGGCTCTTCGGTCGTCGTCGTCATGTTGCGCCTCGCACTCGCCGAACACCGAACACCACCGAAACGAACATCCGACCACGCATTCCACCGTCACTGCGCGGGTTGACCGGAACACACGCACAATTGACCGGGTGTGAGCGCCGGTCGGGGTGGTCGGCCCGGGCATCCGTGAAAGGACCCGTTCGGTGACCACTGGTCAGGAGGGCGGGGCGACCGTACGATTCGTCTGCCCGGTCGGACCGGGTGACAACTGAATCGCCGTATGACCTGGGGGAAGCCGGTGGGAATCCGGCGCTGACCTGCAACCGTGTGGGGCGCATCCGCGCCTTCTCCGAACGCGACACCACCCGCCTGGTGGCCGATCTGCGCGAGGCCCTCGCCCAGCAGGTCGCCGAGGCCCGTGTCTCCCCCTCGGTCAGCGTCATCTGTGGACCGCCCGGGCCGCCACCCGTCACCGCGGCGGCTGGGGCGATCCCGGCAAGACCTTCGCCATCGGCCTCGGTTGCGAGATCCGGCACGCCTCCCGCCTGGTGTACGCCGACGGCCTGGACCTCGACAACGCGGCCGCCGCCACGCCCATCGGCATGGGCTGCCGCCTCTGCGAACGCCTCGACTGCCCCCAGCGTGCCGTGCCGCCGCTGGGCCGGCACCTGGCCGTCGACGAGAACAGCAGCACCTTCATCCCCTACCCGGTCACGGGCGCGCCCCCGTCCGCCCGCGGCTGACGGCGGGGCTCCCGGGCATCCGGTCCAGGACCTCGCCGCACGCTGCTCGTTCGAGGAGGTCGCCCACCTCTTGGTGCGTCTGCCTCGCCGGCCCGGCCGTCCTGACGGTCTTCCGCCGCGGCGCCCGCAAGGCCCGTTTCCAGGCCCCGATCCGTTTCGACCGTCCCGCGCGGGCGGCCGAGAGCGCGTCCCCCGGGGCGACGGGCTCCCTGACGACAGGTGTGGTGCCATGGGGCACCACATGGCACTCCCACCCCCTGCGGGAGCAGGTGACGCCATGGTGGCTCAGCTCATTGCCCTGACGTTTACCCAGGTCAGAGCACTTACGCTGGGCAACACAGCCACCGAAGGCGCCAAGAGGGTTGCAAGTGGCGCCATGACGGTGCCATGATGGCGTCATGGACCTCACTCCGTATGTCGACAACCTCCGCCGCGAACTCGCGGTGGCCGCCGAGGCCGGCGGCGACGAAGCCCGCGAGCTGGCAGAGAGGCTCACCGCTCCCCTGGAGTCGGCGGCCCGGCTGACGATGCTCAACGTGCTCTCCGCCGCGGCGGACGAGATCACCCGCGAGCTCGCCCCCGGCTCGGTCGACGTACGGCTGCGCGGGCTCGACCCCGACTTCGTGGTGACACCGCCGCCCGCTTACGGCATCGGCTCCGCGGAGGCGGTCGCACCCGTGGAGCCGCTCCGGGCACCGGCTCCCGAAGACGGCGACGAGGGCGCCACCGCCCGCGTCAACCTGCGCCTGCCGGCCCACCTCAAGGCCCGTGCGGAGGAGTCCGCGAGCCGCGAGGGCCTGTCGGTCAACGCGTGGCTGGTCCGGGTGGTGTCGGCCGCCGTGGACGGCGGCGCCCTGCCCCGTACGCCGGAGAAATCCCAGACCATCGGACAGAGCTTCACGGGCTGGGTGCGCTAGCCGACATCCCGGTCCGGACCACCTCACCGCACACCACGTCCCACCAGCGGGGACGCCCTGAAGACCCAAGAGGACGGGACAGCCATGCCTTCTTTCGACACTCCCGAAGCGATCTCGGTCACCGCCCGCGTGGAGGCCGGTTCCATCCAGTTCACCGCGGGCGACCGTCTCGACACCGTCGTCGAGGTGCGACCCCGCGACCCGAAGAAGGACCAGGACGTACGGGCGGCCGACCAGACCGAGGTCACCTACGCGAGCGGTGTACTGACCGTCAGGACCCCCAAGCAGCGCTACCTCGTGGGACGGACCGGCACCGTCGACGTGACGGTCGAACTGCCCGCGGGTTCGGGCGTCGACATGACGGGCGCCTGGGCGCAGGTGCTCGGTGAGGGCCGGCTCGGTGAGGTGCGGGTGAAGACCTCGTCCGGTGACGTCCGCCTCGACACGACCGGTCCGTTGCAGCTCACCGCGTCGCACGGCTCAATCACCGTGGACCGGGTCGAGGGCATGGCCGAGATCACGACCAGTTCCGGCAGCCTGCGCGTCGGTACCGTCGACGGCCCGGCCGTCCTGAAGAACTCGCACGGCACCACGACCATCGGCGTCGCGACCGGTGACCTGCGGGTGAGCGGTTCGAACGGTGACATCGAGATCCGGCGCGCCGAGGGCTCGGTCACCGCCAAGACCGCGCACGGCACCCTGCGCGTGGGCGAAGTAGCCCGTGGAACAGCCCAGTTGGAGACCTCGTACGGCGCCATCGAGGTCGGCGTCCGCGAGGGCACGGCCGCCTGGCTCGACGTCAACTCGGGCTCCGGGCAGGTGCGCAACACCCTCACCGCGTCGCAGGCCCCGGAAAGCACCGAGGACACCGTCAAGGTCCACGCCCGCACCCGGCACGGCAACATCGACGTCCGCCGCGCCAAGGCCTGACCCCGGCGGTCCCGAGCTCGACTCAGCGCTTCAGCAAGCCACTTCACCGCCTTCGAAGGGGAGGACCCCATGCCTTCGTCTGACATGCCCATGCTCACTCCTGAGCGGGGTGGCGACGCCCCGTCGCCCGCCGCCGTCTCCGCCGTCGGTCTGCGCAAGTCGTACGGCGACAAGATCGTGCTCGACGGCATCGACCTGCGCATCCCGGCCGGGTCCGTGTTCGCGCTGCTCGGGCCGAACGGCGCCGGCAAGACCACCACCGTGCAGATCCTCTCCACCCTCATCGCCGCAGACGGTGGTCAGGCCCGGGTCGGCGGCCACGACCTGACCACCGACCCGCAGGCCGTGCGCGCCGCGATCGGCGTCACCGGACAGTTCTCCGCCGTCGACGGCCTGATCACCGGCGAGGAGAACATGCTCCTCATGGCGGACCTCCACCACCTGCCCCAGCGCGAGGGACGCCGCGTCGCCGCCGAACTGCTGGAGCGGTTCGACCTCACCGAGGCGGCGAAGAAGCCCGCCTCCACCTACTCCGGCGGCATGAAACGCCGACTCGACCTCGCCATGACCCTCGTCGGCAACCCGCGGATCATCTTCCTCGACGAACCCACCACCGGCCTCGACCCGCGCAGCCGCCACAACATGTGGAACATCATCCGCGACCTCGTCACGGGCGGCGTCACCGTCTTCCTCACCACCCAGTACCTGGAGGAGGCCGACCAACTCGCCGACCGCATCGCCGTCCTCAACGACGGCAGGATCGCCGCCGAAGGCACTGCCGCCGAGTTGAAGCGGCTCGTCCCCGGCGGCCACGTCCGCCTGCGCTTCTCCGACCCGGCCGCCTACCGGTCCGCCACCTCCGCCCTCCACGAGGCGACCAGGGACGACGAGGCACTCGCCCTGCAGATCCCCAGCGACGGCAGCCAACGCGAACTGCGCGCCATCCTCGACCTGTTGGACTCCGCAGGCATCGACGCCGACGAACTGACCGTGCACACCCCCGACCTCGACGACGTATTCTTCGCCCTGACCGACGGCACCACCGTCCCCCACCAGTCCAAGGAGAACGTCCGATGAGCGCCCTCTCCCTCGCCTTCCGCGACTCCCACACCATGCTGCGCCGCAACCTGCTGCACGCCCGGCGCTACCCGTCGCTCACCCTGAACCTGCTGCTCACCCCGGTCATGCTCCTGCTGCTCTTCGTCTACCTCTTCGGCGACGTGATGAGCGCGGGCATCGGCGGCGGCGGCGCCGACCGCTCCGCGTACATCGCCTACATCGTCCCGGGCATCCTGCTGATGACCATCGGCGGCACCGTCGTCGGGACGGCCGTGTCCGTCTCCACCGACATGACCGAGGGAATCATCGCCCGCTTCCGCACGATGTCGATCCACCGCGGCTCCGTGATCATCGGGCACGTCGTCGGCAGCGTCCTGCAGTCGATCGCCGGCGTGATCCTCGTCGGCGCCGTCGCCGTGGCCATCGGCTTCCGCTCCACCGACGCCACGGCCCTGGAGTGGCTGGCGGCGTTCGGGCTGCTCGTACTCTTCGCCACGGCGCTCACCTGGATCGCGGTCGGCATGGGCCTCATCAGCCCGAACGCCGAGGCGGCCAGCAACAACGCGCTGCCGATGATCCTGCTGCCGCTCCTGTCCAGCGCGTTCGTGCCGGTCGACTCCATGCCCGGCTGGTTCCAACCGGTCGCCCGGTACCAGCCCTTCACTCCCGCCATCGAGACCCTGCGCGGGCTGCTGCTGGGCAGCGAGATCGGCCACAACGGGTGGCTCGCGGTCGCCTGGTGCCTGGGGCTCACGGTGCTCGGCTACTTCTGGGCGACCTCGAAGTTCAACCGCGACCCGAAGTAGCCGCCACGTCGGCGCCGGCCGGGTCCCGCACCGCATCCCGCGACGTCCAGGCGACTCGTCCCGCCCCGAGGGCGGCGTACCCCGACACCCCGTCGGCGTACGCCGCCCCGCCGTCGTCGAGGCCCGGGGCCCGAACCCACCGGCTCTCCCTGACGACGGTGGACACGACTGGAGTCGCGTACGAGGACCTCCCCCGCCACGTGGCCGACCTTCGTACGATCAACCCGGATCGGGCTTGACCGGTGAACCTGCGCAACGTAACTTCGACCGCACCCGCTCACGAGCCACTGGAAGGAGGCGAAGCCGGATGTCGACCATCTCCGCGATACTTCGCCTCGCTCACCAGATCGCCTGGGCTCCGGGTCGCGTGGCACACGGCTGCTGACGCGGCACACGGCTGCCGAGCAGCCCCCTTCCCGGCGTGCCCGATCGTGGCCCCGGTACCTCCCCCTTCACCACTCACGGCACCACGCTGCGTGCCGACGCGTCGCGCTCCGGGTCATCGAGCCGCGCCACTGAACGAGAAAGCACCCCACATGGCGACCAGGTCCATCAGATCGACCGTGCCCCGAAACGAGGACGTGCCATGGTAGCGGCGCGCATCACGGTCAACGGAAACGAAGCAACCATCGCACCGTCCGCACCCCACACCACGGTGCTGGACTTCCTGCGCGAACGCGGCCTCACCGGCACCAAGGAGGGCTGCGCCGAGGGTGAATGCGGGGCCTGTTCGGTCCTCGTGGCCCGGCCCGGGGTGAGCAAGCCCACGGACTGGGTGGCGGTCAACGCCTGCCTGGTCCCGGTAGCGGCGCTCGACGGCCAGGAGGTCGTCACCTCCGAGGGCCTCGCCACGGCCGGCGCCCCCGGCACACCGGCCGCGCTGCACCCCGTACAGGAGGAGATGGCCGTCCGCGGCGGCTCGCAATGCGGTTACTGCACACCGGGGTTCATCTGCAGCATGGCCTCCGAGTACTACCGCCCCGACCGCTGCGCACACAGCCACTCCGACACGAACGCGGACGCGGACACGGACGCGGGCTCGGGCTCGGGCTCGGGCTCGGGCGGCGAAACCGACCCGGAGCACGGTCCGAACGGCTTCGATCTGCACGCGCTGAGCGGGAACCTGTGCCGCTGCACCGGCTACCGCCCGATCCGCGATGCCGCGTTCGCCGTCGGATCGCCCGCCGAGGACGACGTGTTGGCGCAACGTCGCGAGCAGTCCCCGCCCGAACCGGTCGCCACCGCGTACGCGCACGGCGACAGCGTGTTCCTGCGACCGAGCACCCTCCCCGAAGCGCTGCGGCTGCTGCGCGAGCGGCCCGAGGCCGTGGTCGTCGCCGGAAGCACCGACTGGGGCGTGGAGGTCAACATCCATTCCCGGCGCGCGAATTGCGTGCTCGCCGTCGATCGGCTGCCCGAACTGCGTGACCTGCGCGTCGAATCCGACCATGTCGAGATCGGGGCGGCGCAGACGCTCACCGAGATCGAACGGCGCCTCGACGGCAGCGTCCCGCTGCTGGCGGAGCTGTTCCCGCAGTTCGCGTCCCGGCTCATCCGCAACAGTGCGACCCTCGGCGGCAATCTGGGTACCGGCTCCCCCATCGGTGACAGCCCGCCCGTCCTGCTCGCGCTGGAGGCATCGCTGGTGCTGGCCGGCGTCGACGGTGAGCGCGAGGTCCCCCTCGCCGACTACTTCACCGGCTACCGGCAGAGCGTGCGCCGTCCCGACGAGCTGATCCGCGCGGTCCGCATTCCGCTGCCACTGTCACGGGTCACGGCCTTCCACAAGATCGCCAAGCGGCGCTTCGACGACATCTCCAGCGTGGCGGTCGCCTTCGCGCTCGACATCGAGGGCGGGATCGTCCGCAAGGCGCGCATCGGCCTGGGCGGCGTGGCCGCCACCCCGATCCGCGCATTGGCCACCGAGGCGGCCCTGGAGGGCAAGCCGTGGGTGGCGGAGACCGTCGAGGCCGCGTCCCGGGTGCTGCGCGCCCAGGGCACCCCGATGGACGATCACCGGGCCAGCGCCGGCTACCGCTCCGCGATGCTCGGCCAGAGTCTGCTGAAGCTGTACGCGCGAACCACCGAGGCGGTGTCGTCATGAGCCAGTTGTCCGAGCGTCCCGAGAAGTCCGTCGTCGGCGTTTCCATGCCGCACGAGAGCGCCAACCTGCACGTCACGGGAGCCGCGCTCTACACCGACGACCTGATCCATCGCACCAAGGACGTCCTGCACGCCTACCCCGTCCAGGTCATGAAGGCCCACGGCAGGATCATCGCGCTGCGCACCGAGCCCGCGCTCGCCGTGCCCGGTGTGGTCCGCGTGCTGACCGTCGCCGACGTGCCCGGCGTCAACGACGCCGGAATGAAGCACGACGAGCCGCTCTTCCCCGACGAGGTCATGTTCCACGGCCACGCGGTGGCCTGGGTGCTCGGTGAGACCGTGGAGGCGGCCCGGCTCGGTGCCGCGGCCGTCGAGGTGGAACTCGACGAGAAGCCCTCCGTGATCTCGCTGCGGGACGCGATCGAGGCGAAGAGCTTCCACGGCGCCCGGCCCGTGATGCTGACCGGGGACGTCGACGCGGGTTTCGCCGACTCCGCCCACGTGTTCACCGGGGAGTTCCAGTTCTCCGATCAGGAACACTTCTATCTGGAGACGCACGCGGCGCTGGCCCATGTCGACGAGAACGGGCAGATGTTCGTCCAGAGCAGCACCCAACACCCCTCGGAGACGCAGGAGATCGTCGCGCACGTGCTCGGCCTGCACAGCCACGAGGTGACCGTGCAGTGCCTGCGGATGGGTGGCGGCTTCGGCGGCAAGGAGATGCAGCCGCACGGCTTCGCGGCGGTCGCCGCGCTCGGCGCCCTGCTGACCGGTCGCCCGGTGCGGGTGCGGCTCAACCGGACCCAGGACCTGACCATGTCCGGCAAGCGCCACGGGTTCCACGCCGAGTGGAAGATCGGCTTCGACGCCGAGGGTCGCATCCAGGCCCTGGACGCGACCCTGACCGCGGACGGCGGCTGGAGCCTGGACCTGTCCGAGCCGGTCGTGGCCCGCGCCCTGTGCCACATCGACAACACCTACTGGATTCCCCACGCACGCGTCGCCGGTCGCATCGCCAAGACCAACAAGGTCTCGAACACGGCCTTCCGCGGCTTCGGCGGACCGCAGGGCATGCTGGTGATCGAGGACATCATGGGCCGGTGCGCGCCGCTGCTCGGCCTGGATCCGATGGAGTTGCGGGAACGCAACTTCTACCGGCAGGGCCATTCGACGCCGTACGGGCAGCCCGTCCCCCACCCCGAACGCATCTCGATCATCTGGCAGCAGGTCAAGGCCGACGCCGAGATCGCCCGTCGCGAGCGGGAGATCGAGGCGTTCAACGCCGCGCACCCGCACACCAAGCGGGCGCTCGCGATCACCGGGATCAAGTTCGGGATCTCGTTCAACCTCACGGCCTTCAACCAGGCCGGCGCCCTGGTGTTGATCTACAAGGACGGCTCGGTCCTGATCAACCACGGCGGGACCGAGATGGGGCAGGGCCTGCACACCAAGATGTTGCAGGTCGCCGCGACCACGCTGGGCATTCCCCTGCACAAGGTCCGGCTGGCGCCGACGCGCACCGACAAGGTGCCCAACACCTCCGCCACGGCCGCCAGTGCCGGGGCGGACCTCAACGGTGCGGCGGTGAAGAACGCCTGCGAGCAGATCCGGGAGCGGCTGCTTCAGGTCGCCGGCACCCAACTGGGCGCGAACGCCTCAGACGTGCGGATCGTCGAGGGCGTCGCCCGCGCCCTCGGCAACGACAAGGGGCTGGCCTGGGACGATCTGGTGCGCACCGCGTACTTCCAGCGGGTCCAGTTGTCGGCGGCCGGGTTCTACCGGACCGAGGGGCTGCACTGGGACGCGAAGGCGTTCCAGGGCTCGCCGTTCAAGTACTTCTCCTACGGCGCCGCCGCTGCCGAGGTGGAGGTGGACGGCTTCACGGGCGGGTACCGGATCCGGCGCGTGGACATCGTCCACGATGTCGGCGACAGCCTCTCCCCGATGATCGACATCGGTCAGGTCGAGGGCGGTTTCGTGCAGGGCGCGGGCTGGCTGACGCTTGAGGACATGAGGTGGGACACCGGTGACGGGCCGAACCGCGGCCGGCTGCTGACCCAGGCGGCGAGCACCTACAAGCTGCCGAGCTTCTCGGAGATGCCCGAGGAGTTCAACGTCAGGCTGCTGGAGAACGCCACCGAGGAGGGCGCGGTCTACGGGTCCAAGGCGGTGGGCGAGCCCCCGCTGATGCTGGCCTTCTCGGTACGGGAGGCGTTGCGGCAGGCCGCCGCGGCGTTCGGCCCCGCCGGGGTCTGCGTGGAGCTCGCCTCGCCCGCGACGCCCGAGGCGGTGTACTGGGCGATCGAGGCGGCCCGCGGGGGCGGCGCGCGGCGGGACGGTCACCCGGCTGCCGACGAAGTCCCCTCCGAGGCCGGCACTTTGAGCCATGCCTGACATGAGCTGGGTGGCCGCGGTCGCGCGGTTGCGGGCACGCCGGGAACCCGGGGTGCTCGTGACCGTCGCGACCGTGCGCGGCCACGCGCCCCGCCGGGCCGGTGCCAAACTCGTCGTGGGACGGACCGAGACGTGGGGTTCGATCGGGGGCGGCAACATCGAGGCCGTCGCCATCGACCGGGCGCGCGAGCTGTGCGGCACGGCCGATCAGGAGCCCGAGATGATGGAGTTCGCCCTCAACGACAAGGTCACCGGCCCGCACGGTGTGCAGTGCTGCGGCGGAGCGGTCACCCTGCTGCTCGAACCGCTGCCGGTGGTCCGGGCGGTGGCGGTCTTCGGGGTCGGGCACGTCGGACTGGAGCTGGCCCGCATCCTGGCCCGGCAGAACCTGGATCTGCACCTGATCGACACCCGGCCCGACATGCTCACCGACGAACGGCTCGGCGTGCTCGCCGACGCGATGGCGCAGATCCACGTGCGTCACACACCGCTCCTTCCGGAGGAGGTGCTCGCGGAGTTGCCGGCCGGCACCCACGTCCTGATCATGACCCACGATCACGCCGAGGACGCCGCGCTGTGCGACGCCGCCCTGCGCACCGCCGGCCTCGGCTCGATCGGCCTGATCGGCTCGTCCGCCAAATGGGCTCGGTTCCGGCAGCGCCTGGCCAACGAGGGCGGCCACGACGCCGCCGGCATCGACCGGATCAAGACCCCGATCGGGATCGCCGGGATCACCGGCAAGGAACCCGCGACGATCGCGGTGAGCGTCGCGGCGGACCTGCTCCGGGCCTTCGAACAGGAACGCGAACGGGAGCGCGAGCAAGACCGGGACCCGCGCCGTGAACAGGACCGTGGACAGGACCGCGAGCCGGCGGTGCCGTACGCGATCGCCGGCGGCGCCTGAGGGGGCCCGTCAGCGCAGCTGGCGGCGGACCAGGTCGTGGAAGAGGCCGGTCGTGTCGGCGAGCAGTTCGGCGGGCGGGCCCTGCTGCACGATTCGGCCGTCCGCCATGGCGATCACCCGGTCGGCTCCCATGACCGTGGAGAGCCGGTGGGCGATCACGACGCGGGTGGCGCGCAGGGCGCGGGTGGACTCGACGACCACGCGCTGGGCCTCGTTGTCCAGCGCGCTGGTGGCCTCGTCGAAGAACAGGATGCGCGGCTTGCGGATGAGGGCCTGGGCGATCATGAGTCGTTGGCGCTGACCTCCCGAGACGGTGCCGCCGCCGTCGGACAGCATGGTGTGCATGCCCATCGGCATGGCCTTGATGTCCTCCGCCAGGCCCGCCATCGCGGCGGCCTCCCACGCCTCTTCGAGCGAGAACGTCCCGGCGCCGCAGATGCAGTCGAGGATCGAGCCGGTGAAGGGCTGGGCGTTCTGCAAGACGACGCCGCACTGACGGCGTACGGCGGCCTGGTCGAGCGCCGCCAGGTCCTGGCCGTCGTACAGGACGCTGCCGGAGTCGGGCTTGTCGAAGCCGATGAGCAGCCGCAGCAGGGTCGACTTGCCGCAGCCGCTGGCCCCGACGATCGCGACGAACTCGCCCTGCCCGATGCGGAAGTTGATGTCGTCGAGTACGAGCGGGCCGTCGTCGGTGTAGCGGTACGACACGTCCTTGGCCTCGACGGCGCCGGTCAGCTCGCCCGGTCGGGTACTGGAGCGGACCGCCTCGGGGGCCTCCCGCAGGAGCGGCTTGACCTGCTCGAACATCGGCAGCACGGCAGCGGCCGAGATGAGCGCACCGGTCAGCTGCGTCACCGAGGACAACAGCATCGTCAGGGCGGTGCTGAAGGTGAGGAACTCGCCGGCGGACATGGCGCCGCGGGCCGGTCCGGCGAGCAGCATGAACATCACCAGCGTGCACAGCGGCAGGTAGACGGCGCCCAGGACCGTGATGACGTTCTGTATCCGGCCGATGCGCTGTTGCAGGTCACGGGTACGGGCGAACTCCCGCGCCCAGGCCGCGTACGCGAAGCTCTCGGCCGCGGCGACGCGGAGCTTGGGCAGGCCGCGCAGGGTCTGGAAGGCCTGGTTGTTGAGCCGGTTGCCGAGCGAGATCAGCCGCCGCTGGTAGCGCAACTGCCACAGTCCCAGTCCGAGGAAGACGCCCGCGATGACGACCAGCATGGCGAGCGCCACCATGGCCAGCGGCACGCTGTAGACGAGGAGCAGTACGAGGTTCATCGCGCCGACCGCGCCCGCTTGTACGCAGACCGGCCCGATGCCGGACAGCACACGGCGGATGGCGCTGATGCCCATCGCCGCTCCGGCCAGTTCGCCCGTGGATCGGCCGGCGAAGAACGTCGTCGGCAGCCGCAGCAGCCGGTCCCACACCGCCGGCTGCAGGGTGGCCTCGACGCGGCCCTCCATGCGCAGGAGGGAGGTGTTCTGCAGCAGCATGAAGACGGCCGAGACGATGCCGGTCGCGATCAGCGCCATGCCGGTCTGCACGATGAGGCCGTTCTCGCCCTGTGGGACGTAGTGGCCGAGGACCCGGCCGGTGGCGATCGGCACCAGTGCGCCCAGGACCACCGCGACCAGCCCGCCCAGCAGGAGGCTGCGCAGCTCCGGGAGGGTGCCGCGCACGCTGAACCGGAGCAGCGCCGGCAGGCCCACGCGCCCGTCGGGCAGCGGGCGGTACAGCATGACGGCTCGCGGTTCGAAGACGGCCTCGTTCGTCGTGCCGACGCGCTCGCGCGTGCCGGTGGCGGGGTCGACGGCCTCGTAGCCGCCGCGCCGCCACAGCAGGGCGACCGGTGCGCCGTCCTTCTCGCGCCGGCCCACCAGCGGCCCGGTGTTCTCCCGCCACCAGCGCCCGCTGAGCCTGACCACGCGGGTACGGATCCGGGAGGCGAGCGCGATGCTCTCGACGGGATCCACCTGTCCGGCGGTGCCGCCGGCCTCACCCGGTTCGGACAGGGTGATGCGTGCGGCGTCGGCGACCAGGCGGCACACGGCGAACGTCGCGTCGACGCCCGCGCCGCGGCGGGTGTCCCGGCCGGAGCGGACGATCGACGCCAGCAGGGTCCGGTCCGCCTGGGTACGGGCTGCCCGGCCGGCCTCGATGCCGGCCGCCGTACGGTCCTCGTGCGCGCGCTCCAGCTCTTCGATCCAGCCGTCCAGGGCGTACAGCAGCCGGTACTGCTGGTCGACCATGCCCTGCCACATCGCCGCGTCGACGAGGAGGGTGCCCACCGCCTCCGCCTCGTACACGGCCCCGTACTGGACGCTGCCCGGGGGGATCTGCATCCAGAGGATGTCGTCGTCGGCTCCGCCGTGTTCGGCGGTGGCGCCGCCGTCCAACGGCGCCTGGTAGAGCACGCGCAGGCCGCGGCCGATGCCGCGTGCGAAGGCGTCCTCCAGGGGGCTCGGTCGCCCTGCGGCGGGAGCGCCGTACTGCTCCGGTGCGGCGTTCCACGCTCCGCCGTGGAAGCCGTCTCCGGGGAGCCGGCCGCCGAGGGACTGGTCCCCGTGGAACTGGTCTCCGTGGAACTGATCGCCGTACTCGGGTCGGTACAGCTCCCGCAGTTCGATGCGCCGCAGCCGACATCCTTGCAGGGGCCGGCCGACCAGGGTGTGGTGCGGCCCCTCGGCCGGGCCCAGCAGCAGCGTGCCCGGTTCCAGCCGGCCCAGGAAGTGCCAGTGTCCGGCCTGCGAGGCGTCGACGGCGAACAGGTCCAACGCCCCCCGCACGACCAGCCACAGGACGAGCGGGCCCTCCAGGGCCAGGCTGCGCAGGCCCGTGCAGTCGACCGGCGAGCCCAGGGCGCCCAGGGCCGCGACGACCGGGTCCGGGGTCCCGCCCGGTTGACCGGCGGTGACGGTGCCGGAAGCGGCGGCCGTGCCGGCGGTGTGGGGGGCGTGCGTCACCTCAGTGCTCCTTGACCAGTTCGGCGTACGGGCCCCGCGCGGCGACCAGGTGCTCGTGCCGGCCGCGTTCCACGATCGCGCCCCGGTCGAGCACCACGATCTCGTCGCTGTCGCGCACGGTGCTCAGCCGGTGGGCGATGACCACACAGGCGCAGCCGCGGCGGCGCAGGTTGTCGATGATGACCTGCTCGGTCACCGCGTCCAGGGCGCTGGTCACCTCGTCGAGCACCATGACGCTGGGGCGGCGCACCAGCGCCCGGGCGATCTCCAGGCGCTGCCGCTGACCGCCGGAGAAGTTGCGACCGTCCTGTTCGACGCGGCTGTGGATGCCGCCGGGACGGCGGGCGACCACGTCGTGCACGGCGGCGTCCTGGAGGGCCGCGACCACGGCCTCGTCGGGGATGGAGGGGTCCCACAGCGTGACGTTGTCGCGGACGGTGCCCTCGAAGAGGAAGACGTCCTGGTCGACGAAGGAGACGGATGCGGCCAGCGCGCCGCGCGGGATGTCCTCCAGCCGCATGCCGTCGATGCGGATGGCCCCCTCCCAGGGGGTGTGGAGGCCGGAGATCAGCCGGGAGACGGTGGACTTGCCGCTGCCGGAGCCGCCGACGAGCGCGACCTGCTGCCCGGGGCCGACGGAGAGCGAGAAGTCCGTGAGCAGCGGGGCGTCCAGTGGGCTGTAGCCGAAGGTGACGTGCTCCAGTTCCACATGGCCCTTGAGGCGTCGGGTGCCGGCGGCGGGCTCGCGCCGCGAGTGGACCGGGTCGACGGGGAAGTTCTCGACGTCCTTGAGGCGGGCGACGTCGGCCGCGAAGTCCTGGATCCTTCCCGCGACGCCGCCCAGCCGGGAGATCGGCGCGGTGAAGCTGGTGACCAGGGCCTGGAAGGCGACGAGGAGGCCCACGGTGAGGTGTCCCTCCACCGCCCGCAGGCCGCCGATCATCAGGATCAGCGCGCTGTTGAACGCCGCCAGCGTGGGCGCGACGATCGCGAGCCACGCGCTGGGCACGCCGAGCCGCTGCTGCACGTCGAGGGTGACGGCGTGCTGTCCGGCCCAGCGCCGGAAGAAGCCGTTCTCGCCGCCCGTGGCCTTCATGGTCTCGATGAGTTGGAGACCGCTGTACGAGGTGTTGGTCAGCCGGGCGCTCTCGGCGCGCAGCTTCTGGGTGTCGGTGGCCCTCAGCCGGATCACGATCCGCAGGGCCACCACGTTGAGCAGCGCCACGGCCACGCCGACGAGGGTGAGTTGTGGATCGTACGTCCACAGCAGCACCGCGTAGATCACGACCACCACGGCGTCCACGCCCGCGGCGGCCAGGTCCCGGGCGAGGGTCTCGGCGACCGTGTCGTTGGACTGCAGGCGCTGGACCAGGTCCGCCGGGTTGCGCTGGGAGTAGAAGGTGACGGGAAGCCTGAGGAGGTGCCGGAAGAAGCGGGCACCGCCCAGGGTGGAGGAGATGATGCGCCCGCGCAGCAGGTTGGCCTGTTGCAGCGCGGTGAGTGTCGCCGTGAGTACGAGGGCGACCGCCAGCGAGGCGAACAGCACCCCCAGCAGCGACGTCTGCTCCCCGATCAGGAACATGTCGATGTACGTGCGGCTCAGGGCCGGCACCGAGGCACCGACGGCCACCAGGAGGAGGCTGGAGAGCACGGCGGCGGCCATGGTTCCCGAAGTGCCCCGCAGGCGGGCCGGCATGGCGCCCAGGACACCCGGCTTGCGGCCGCCGCGGCGGAAACCTTCGCCGGGTTCAAAGGTGAGCACGACACCGGTGAAGCTGGTGTCGAACTCGTCCAGGGGAATGAACCGGCGTCCCTTGCCCGGGTCGTTGACGTACACGCCCTTGCGGCCGAGCCGGCGGCTCATGCCGTCGTAGACGACGTAGTGGTTGAACTCCCAGAAGAGGATGGCCGGGGCGCTCACCTCGGCCAGCGCGGCCAGGCCCATCTGCATGCCCTTGGCCGTCAGCCCGTAACCACGGGCAGCCTTGAGGAGGTTGCCGGCGCGGGAGCCGTCGCGGGAGACGCCGCACGCGATGCGCAGTTCCTCCAGGGGGACGAAGCGGCCGTGGTGGCCGAGCACCATGGCCAGCGCGGCGGCGCCGCACTCCACCGCCTCCATCTGCAACACGGTGGGGGTGTGTACCGGGCGGGGCGTCCTGCCCCCGGGGGCGGGTGCGGGCCTGCGGCGGGTGCCCTTGGACTCGGGGCGGTGGCGCCGGTGTCCGGACGAAGGGAGCTGCGGCGGTGTGCCGGTCCGCGGCGCGGTCACGGCAGCAGCCAGTCGACGGGGCGTTGCACGTCGAGGTGGACGGCGCCGCTGACCGGTGTCCTCGACGGGATCTCGTCCGGGGGGCCGTCGGCGGAGGACCAGCGGTAGCCGGACTCGGTCGAGGTGGAGAGGTCCAGTTGTACGAGTACCGCGACCGGGTTTCCGTCGCGGGTGAACTGTTCGGCAAGCCCGCCGTCGCCCAGGAAACCCCCGATCTGCGCCGTGGTCTGCGGCGCGCGGCCGACCGCCTTGACGCGGCCGCGCAGCGTGCCGAACCGCTGCTGCGGGACGGACTGGACGGTCAGGTCCACGGTCGCGCCGACCGGGATCGACGGGGCGCTGCCGCCGGGCACGTACAGTATGGCCACCAGCGGGTCCTCCGGGTTCTTCACGCGTTCCACGGTTGCCACGTCCGCACCGATGGAGACGACCGAGCCCACCTTGGCCACGAGTGTCGCCAGCCGGCCGCCCGTCACCACGCGTACGGGGCGGTCCCCCTGGGCCGTACGGACGGTGAGCAGGGGCGCGCCGGCGGGCATCAGCCGACCCTCCTCGGCGAGGACCGCGGTCACCTGTCCCGCGACCGGGGTCTGCAGTACGTAACTGCCCTCGGCGTGGGTGAGGATGCCGGGTGCGCTCAGCTTGGAGGACACGCTGCCGGTGAAGGCCCAGAAAGTCGCGGCGGCCATGACGATGACCGTGACGGCCAGGACGAGCCGCCCCTGCGGGCGCGCGAAGCGTACGGGCAGGTCGAGTTCTTCGGGCGATTGCAGCTTGGAAAGAGCCTTTTGACGAAACTGCACGACTATTCCTTCAACTGCATTCGGATCAGCCGGACGTGACGTCCGGAGGTGGCGGTCGCGCGTATCGGCCGTTCACATCGACCGCGCGCCGGCATGCGGGCAGCCATGAACCCCGGAGCCGTGGGGGACGCTCCGGGGTTCATGGGGATATCCCGATCAGAGACCGGCGATACCGGTGTTCACGGAAACGCCGGTGACGCCCGTGACGACGCCGGGGACCTGGGACACGATGCCCGTGGTGGCCTGGACGGTGTTCAGGGAGCCCAGGACGTTGCTGACATCGCTGGTCACGGCGCCGACCAGGCCACCGGACACGCCGATGATGCCACCGGAGACGGCGTCCAGCTCGGTGTCGGCGATCTCACGGGTCTCGATGTCGTTACGCATGGCGCGCACCTTTCATTGGGGGGAGGAATTCATTCATGCGGAGGCGGGGCGGCCCGAAACCGGGCCACCCATTTCGACTGCCGCAATACGCAAGATGTAAGCACGCGAACGGGTCACCGGACCAATCCCGTTGACACCCCATCACAGGCGAATGCGCACCTCGGACGAGGGAAGTGCACTTTGATTCACCGAATGGTGACGGCTTCTCCACAAGATCGAGTAACAGATGTGGGGGTTCCCTCGCTTACACGGAACCAACCGGCACGAAACCACCACAACCGGACGGGATGAATCCACCCATATCGCGAGCAGGGGCGGTGAGTTGTCGCAGTCGCGCACACGATGTGCAGGTTTCCGTCAGGCGCGCGGGGTGACGGGGGCGTCACGCCCGGTGTGTGCGCGGAAGGCCCCGGGTACGGAGTGGCGCGGCGACTCGGCCAGGGGGCGGGAGTGGCGAGGCGTCCGGGGGCGGCGCGGGAAGTGGTCCGACCTCGGCCGGGCGGGGCGGGGTCGGCGACCTCGGTCGGGTGGGCTCAGCCGGTGCCGAGGACCTTGTCGATGTACGCCGCGAGCGAGGATCGCAGCCCTTCCGCGTCCACCCCCTGCTCGTCGATCAGGTGGGCCACGAGGTCGGCGCGGATGGCGGCCAGCAGCGCGTGGGCGGTGAAGTCCGCGTCGCGCACGCCGGGTACCTGATCGAGTGCCGTGCGCAGGACCTCGTGCCACCAGCCGTAGTGCTCGGCCCGGTAGGGGCTGCTGAGGCCGGCGTCCTCCGCGGCCGTCATCAGGTTCCGGTTCTCGATCTTGAAGCGGAGCGAGGCGTCGAGAAGGTCCGACACCCGCTGTCGCGGCGAGGACCCGGGCGCGTCCTGCGCCTCCCGCACGGCGTGCCGGAGGGGTTCGAGACGGGAGGCGATCACGGCGCCGATCAGGCCCGCGCGGTCGCCGAAGCGGCGGAAGAGGGTGCCCTTGCCGACGCCCGCGGCCGCGGCGATGTCGTCCATCGACACGCTCTGCGGGCTGCCGCTGGCGGCGAAGAGGGCGTCGGCTGCCGCCAGTACGGCTTCTCGGTTGCGCAGGGCGTCCGCGCGTTCCGTGCGCTGGGCCACGGCTCCTCCTTGGTCTTCCGCCCGTCACCGACGGTCCGCGCCGCCCGGGATGCGGCGGGTCGGTTCGTGACGTCGTCGAGCCAGTCGAAGATACGCGTTCCCGCACGCCGGCGCCGATCCCGCCGGGGCGGCACGGGAGCGGCTCCCCCTCAGGCGATCTCCCTTTCGGCGAAGGCGCGGAAGGTGCCCGGAGGGCGGCCGGTGAGGCGTTCGACGGTGTCCGTGGTGCGGTCCTCCGCGCCGTCGGCGATGGCGCGGTCCATCGCGGCCAGCATGGTGGCGAACTCCAACGGGATCTCGGCCGCCCAGCGATCGCGCAGTTGCTCGAAGGTCAGGTGCCGGTGCACGACGGTCCGGCCGGTGATCCCGGTGAGGATCGCGGCGACGACGTCGTGGCTCAACGTCTGCGGACCGGTCAGGATCAGGTCGGTGTCGGGGGCCTTCTCGTCGAGCAGGGCCCGTACGGCGACGGCGGCGATGTCCTGTGCGTCGACGAAGCCGATGCGCCCTGCGCCCGAGGCCGTCGAGATGGTGCCGCCCTCACGGATGCCGCGGGCGTGCGGGGTGGAGCCGGTGAAGTTCTGCATGAACCAGGAGGGCCGCAGCACCGCCCACTCGTCGAACAGGCCGGGCAGCGCCTGATGGACCTGCCCCACCGCGGGGCCGCCCGCCGGGATCGCCGAGGCGCCGAGCAGCACCGCGCGTCGCACGCGGGCCGCGCGGGCCTCGTGGAGGAAGGGCAGCATGACCGCGGCCGGCTCGGTGGAGCCGACGGGCGGGACGA
Source organism: Streptomyces sp. H27-H5 (assembly GCF_026627505.1). GTDB lineage: Bacteria > Actinomycetota > Actinomycetes > Streptomycetales > Streptomycetaceae > Streptomyces. The sequence continues at coordinate 30,136 of NZ_JAPNLK010000073.1, forward strand.
GGTAGACGCGGTCGACTCCGCGCAGGGCCTCGCCCCAGGTCGCGGGCTCGTTCCAGTCGAAGCGGACGGCCTGTGCACCGTCCACCGGGGCGGCGGTGCGTCCGCCCGCCTTGACGTGTCGGCCTTCGGCGAGGAGACCGGCGGTGACCCGGCGGCCGGTGGTCCCGGTGGCCCCGATGACCAGGGTGGCGTGGGGGTCGCTCATCGCTCGGCTCCCGTGAAGTCGGCGCCGGGCTCCTGCACGGCGAGGGGGTTCCAGTAGTCGCGGTAGGAGGTCATGAGACCGTTCCTGACCGTGACGACGGCGATATAGGTCATGTCGAAGGGGCCTCCCGTCTTGACCAGGCGGCCCACGCCGCGCATCTCGACCACGATCGTCTCGGGGACGGTGGTCTCGTGGACCGTCACCTCGGGGAAGTCGTGGAGGTCGATGTGGTCCGGGTAGTGGCGCATGTGGTCCGCGATGGCCCGGCGCCCTTCCAACCGAGCCGGCCAACCTGGCGGTGCGAAGGGGAACTCCAGAGTCCCGCCCTCGTCCCACAGGTCCATCCAGGCGGGGATGTCCTTCTCCAGCAGCAATCGCAGACCGTGACGGTAGAGCTCCGCAGGAGCCATGGGGAGGGTCATGTTCGAGGTTTCCCTTCCGCTCGAAACGGACCGACGGTCCGCATAAGGCCAACATACGGACCGCCGGTCCGCTTCGCAAGGGCGTTTCGCGCGGACGCTTTCTCGAGGGCGTTTCGCGCGGGGCGTTTCCCACGCACGTTTCGCACGGCGGGCGGACCGCCGCCGCCCCCACGGGGCACCGGACCCGCCCGTACACAGCGCCGTGCGCGGGGCCGTCGGGTGACGACTCCCTGTCGGCGCAGGTTGGTGGGGCGGATGGGGCGTGGTTGGCTGTCGTCTGGACAGACACTCCAAGACTGCGGTTCGGCGGCTTCGAACGCTGTCGGAGAGGCGGGGCTGGGACGAGGCGTGCGGGAGTGCTGGTGCGGGAGCAGACGGACGGGTTGCCGAGACAGCTGTGGGACCGGGCGCGCTTGGCCGCGGTCACGGCGACGGAGCTGCTCGATACAGGGCCCGAGCAGGTCTTCGAGGACCTCGCGGGCCTCGCCGCCCGGGTGACCGCCTCGGGGCGTGCGTTCATCACGCTGGTGGACGAGCGGCGCTCGTTCTGGAAGGCCTGCGTCGGGGTCGACGCGGCCGCGATCGAGGACCGACAGAATCCGGTGGAGGAGAGCTTCTGCTCCTTCCTGATCGGTCTCGACGGGGAGCCGTTCATCGTGGACGACGCCGCGAACGACCCCCGCACCCGTGACCATCCCTCGGTCAAGCCGCTGCGCATCGGCGCCTGGGCCGGTTACCCCCTCCTCGGGGCCGGCGGCGAGGTACTGGGCAGCTTCTGCGTCATCGACGACAACCCCCGCGTCTGGACGCCCGCCGACCTGACCACGCTGGAGACGCTCGCCCGCTCGGTCGGCGCGGAGATCGGCCTGCGCCAGTCACTGACCGCCGCCCGGAAGGCGCACACCCTCTCGGCGGACCTCGCCCACTCGCTCCAGCAGGGCCTGCTGCCCCCGGCCCTGCCCCTGGTACCGGGCGTCGAGGTGGCGGCCTCCTACCTGCCCGCCTCCCGCGCGGGCCGTTCCGACATCGAGGTCGGCGGCGACTTCTACGACCTGTTCCGCACCCGCGGCTCCTCCTGGGCCGCGGTCCTGGGCGACGTGTGCGGAAAAGGGGTGCAGGCCGCCCAGGTGTCCTCGATGGCCCGCTACACGATCCGCGCCGAGGCCGGCGAGAACCGTTCCCCCGCCGGCCTCCTCGAACGCCTCAACACCGCGATGCTCGCCCAGCACGCGCCTCGTTTCCTCACAGCCGTCTACGCCCGCTTCCGGACCACCCGCAGTGGCCTCGCGGGAACGCTCGCCCTGGCCGGCCACCCGCCCGCCCTCGTCCGCCGAGCCGACGGCACCGTCCGCGAGATCGGCAGGCCCGGGCAGCTCCTCGGCGTCTTCGACCCCATCCGTCTGGCCGACGCCCGGTTCCGCCTCGCCCCGGGCGACCTGCTCCTCCTCTACACCGACGGCGCGACCGAGGCGCGCGCCCGCCCCGGGGCCCCCGACCGCGAGCACGACGTGTTCGACGACGCCGACCTGGCCCGCGCCCTCGCCGACACCGCGGGCATGAACGCCGCCGACACCATCGCCCACATCAACGACACCCTGGCCGCCCGGCACGAAGGATGGACCAGCGACGACACGGCCCTCCTCGCCCTGCGCGTCCCCGAGCAACACCCCAGCTGAAAGCCCCGCCATGGACACCAGAACGGCTCCTTCCCACCGGCTCACCATCCTTGAGACCCGCATCGCACACCCGCCCGCCCGGCTCCTCGTCCTGCGCGGCGCCGTCGACTGCTGGGACGAGGCGGAACTGCGGGCGGCGTTCACCCGCGCCCTCACCGCAGACCGCCTCCCGCTGATCGTCGACCTCGGGGCACTCCTGCACGCCGACGAAAGCCTGCTCGGCCTGCTCCTGGCCGCCCGCGATCGCGTCCACCTCATCGGCCCCCTCGGTCACTCCCTGGCACACCGCCTCGACGTCACCGGCACCCGGGACGTCTTCCGCGTCCACGCCGACCTCACCGCCGCGCTCGCCGACATCACCGCGGACGGCGCGGAAGGCGCCGAAGCCCCCGGCGACCCGGACGAGTCGGCCGACACCCGCCCCTGATCAACCGGTACCGTGCCCGGCCGCGACCCGTCCCATCGTCAGCGCGAGGCTCCGTACGCGACGCCAGTCCATCGGCGGTGCGACGTGCGGCACGCCGGGCCGGTGCCGGGGCACCCGCACGCGCAGAGCACCGGGCGCGAGACGACAGCGCACCGGAGGGGGCAACGTCAGAGCCTCGCCGTCGACTCCGACCGGTATGACGGGGGCGTCGGCTTCGACGACGACCTCCCGGGCGGTGGCCGCGGTCAGCCCGCGGCCCTGCCCGCCCCGCAGCAGGAGCTCGGTCGCCTCGGCGGCGTTGCCGACCCCGACGCACAGCACGCCCAGCTCGCCGGAGTCCAGTCTCTGTCGGCGCCCCAGCCCCGCCGAGTCACCCCTCGCATAGGGGTTGTTGCTCACCAGTACCGCCTGGGGCCCCTCCACGGTCAGCGACCCGGCACGGACGCTCAACACGGTGCCGCTCTGGTGCGTCAGCAGGTCGGGCAGCATCTCCAGGATGGTGCGGGCCTTGTCGTCGCGGTAGGCGGGACTCTGCACGACCTCCGCGTACACACCGAACGAGGCGTTGTTGATGAAGACGCGCTCCACGCTCCGATCGACCGCCTCTCCCCCGGCCGCCTTTGCCCCTGCTGTCTCTCCCCCGGTCGTTTCTCCCCCGCTGAGGTAGCCGAGGTCGATGCGCAGTTCGACCGCGTCGTCCAGTGCCTCCAGCCCCGTGGACGGGTCCTCCCGGTCCAGCCCCAGATCCATGGCGAAGTGGTTGCGGGTGCCGGCGCCGATCACCATGAACGGAATGTCGTGCTCCGCAGCCACGCCGGCGACCAGGGCCTGCGTGCCGTCGCCACCCGCGACGCCGAGCAGATCGGCCCCGTCCCGAACGGCACGCCGCGCCAGCTCGGCCACGTCCTGGTGTTCGGCCGGGTCCAGCACGACGACCTCGGCGCCCTTGGCCCTGGCCCGCTCCGCCAGACGGAACTTGCCGACCTTCCCGCCGCCCGAGCGCGGATTCATGATCAGGAACGGGTGCTCGGCCGGCCTGACGAGCCGCTCCGCCATGATCGGCGCGCTGTCGTCCACCAGCGCGGCCCTGCCCGCGGAGACGGCCAGCGCCCACAGCCCCACCGACACGAGCACGACCCACAACAGCCCGGCGGACGCGTACAGAACCAGTACGCCGAGCGGCGCGGCGATCACGAGTATCCCGGCCAGACCCCTGACCCAGCCGGTGTGCGTGAGCATCCACCAGCCACCGGCCGCCGTGAGCACCAGGGGCCCCCCCCCCCCCCCCCAAAGCACGAGGCTTCCGAACCCGGCGAAGACCACCAGCACCACCACCGCGGCCACCCCCGCCGCGAGGGCGAGACGCGCGGTCCAACGCCTGCTCATCAGAGACCCTCCCACCGCAGTCCGGAGGTATCCCCTCAAGCGTAGGGGCCCCCACCCCGCCCGGCACTTTTCCGGCTCCCGCACCGGCCCGAGAACCCCCGGCCCGCCGCACCGCGCGAGCGGTGATCAGGGAGCGATCTCGAACTCGGGCGGCTCCAGGCCCTTCAGGCATGCGGTCTTCGGCGCCTCCGGATTCTCGAAGAAGGAGACGGCGATCTCTTGAGCGCACTTCGACGTGGCGATCACCACGTGCGGCTGGTAGGGGATCGTGACGACCTTGGCCTTGCTCAGCGTGCGGGCGACGTACGGCCCGTTGTCCGCCCCGGTCTGGGAGTCGAAACTGCCCGAGAGGGCGAGCGTGGGGATGTCGCCGCGCGTGACGTCACGGATCGAGGGCGCCGCAGCGGGGACGTTCCAGACATCGCAGTCCGGGCGGAGGAAGGCGAGCTGCGGGGCCTGGGCCTGTACCGAGCGGGGGAACGACGGGAAGGCTTCCTGTCCGCCCTTGAGTGCCTGCTCCTGGCCCTCGTACGGTGTCCACTCGCTGCAGAAGACGCCGTAGACGAGTCCGTGCGCAACCCGGCCGATGGCCGCCGGGCTGAGCTTGCCGCCGGCCCACTGCCGGGCGATCCGTTGTGGCTTGCCGTGGGCCAGTTCGTCGAGGCCGGCCGGCACCTGGGGGGCCACGTGGGTGGCGGAGGTCATCCAGTTCACCAGGGCTCCGCCGTCCAGCACGACCTTCACCGGCTTGTCGTTGCCGGGGAGCGTGACGGCGGTGGTGACCGGCTTGGCTTTCGAGGTCGCTGACGAGCTTGTCGAAGGTGGCCGACAGGTTCGGGTATCGCTTGTTGCACGCCGGCTGGTCCGCGCAGGCCTTGAACAGGCCGTCGATGCCCTGGCGGGCGCTGCTCCATGTCGCCGCCGACCCGGCCTTGGAGGGCGGCAGTATGCCGTCGATGCCCACCGAGCGGAGCCCCTCGGGGTGCAGGCGCATGGAGACCAGCGCCAGCTGGGTTCCGTAGGAGATGCCGTACAGGTTCCACTGCTTGATACCCAGCGTGGCGCGCAGGTCCTCGTAGTCGGCGGCGCTCTCGGTGTCGTTGTAGGCGCCGAGGTCGAGCCCGCGGCCCGCCAGTTGGTCGCGGCAGGCCTTCGTGGCCTTCACGTGCAGGCGTTCGGTCGACGGAGCGTCGTAGACGAGGCCGACCGCGCGTGCGTTGAATTCGTCGATGTTGGGGCAGAGGGCCGTCGGGTCGGCCGAGTACGTACCACGCTGGGACATGAGGATCACGTCACGGTCGCGGTTCAGGCCGCCGCCGATCGCCATCTTCGCCTCGACCACGGCGTCGTCCCCGGGTCCGCCCGCGAGCCAGACGATGGGGTCGGGTTTCGGTGTGCGGGCCGCGGCGGGCACGATCGCGACACCGAGTTTGATCGTTTTGCTGCTTGGTTAGGCGCGGTTCTCGGGCACGGTGAGTGTCCCGCAGCGGGCTCCTTCGAGCTCTTCCACCGGTTCCGGTGTCTTCGGGCAGGGGCCCGGCTCGTAGCGGGCGTCGCCCACCGTCCGGGCGACGGTGCCGATCGGCGCTCCGGTGCCGTCGTCGGCGTGTGACTGAGCGGGCGCGGCGAGCAGGCCGGTGACGAGGAGACCGGTCGCCATGCCGGCCGACACGGCCAGGGGCCGTCGTGCGGCGCGGCGGCGACAGTGCGCTTGATGGCGTCTCATCTGCCCTCCCGGCTAGGCTACTTCGGGATGATCGTGAACGGTTCGGGCTCGAGACCGTCCACGCAACTGGTGTCGGGCGCGGTCGGGCGAGCGAGGAACGAGGCCAGCACGCTTTGCGCGCAAGGCGACTGCGGGACCACCCAGTGGCCGATTCCGGGGACCTGAATCGCAGTCGAGCGGGACAGGTTGCGTGCGACGCCCTTCGCCCAACTCGCCCCGGTCTTCACGTCGAACGTGCCGGAGACGACGAGCGCCGGTACGGAGCTGACCGTGGCCACCCGCTGGACGGAGGCTCGGTCCGGAACGTCCCAGATCCCGCATGCCGGGTACTGGAAGGGAAGTTGCGGCACCTGGGCCAGGACCGTGTCCGGCCACCCGGGGTATGCCTTGCGCCCCGCCTTCAGCACGTCGGACTCCGAGTACCCCGGCGCCCACTCACTGCACGCCACCGAGTTCGTCAGCCCGTGGGCGAACTCGCCGACCTTCTGGACCGAGCCGGCCGCACGAGCCTTCGCGAAGCGCTCCGGATTCCCGTTGGCGAGTTCCTCGAGCGCCGCCGGGATGTCCTTGGGCCGGGGGGTGAAGGCGACGATCAGGTTCAGCAGTGCGCCCCCGTCGAGGACGACCTTGACCGGCTTTCCTCCGCTCGGCGGCACGACGTTCAGCGTCAGCGGCTGTGCCTCCAGCTTGCGCACCTGCTGCGTCAGCGTGCGGGAGAGGTTCGGATACCGGTCCTTGCAGGCTGGCTGCGCCGCGCACGCCTCGAAGATGTTGCGGATCCCCTCGGCGGTGCTGCCCCATGTCCACGGCAGGGTCACGAACTGGGAAGGAGCGACCGAGTCGAACGCCACCGCGCGGATTCCCTCGGGGTGCAGGCGCAGGTACGTGAGACCCAGGTTGCTGCCGTAGGAGTACCCGTAGACGTTCCACTGAGGGATGTCCAACGCCTTGCGCAGGTCGGCGAAGTCGGCGGTCTCCGTCGTGTTGTAGGCGCTCAGGTCAATGCCGTCGGCCGTCAGGCGGCCCCGGCACTCCTTCACCGCTTTCAGGAAGAGCTGCTCTGCCTGCTGTGCGTCGTAGCCCAGGCCGACTGCTCGCGCGTTGAACCCGTCGATCTCCGGGCAGGCGAGGTTCGGCTGGTCGTAGAGGTTGCCGCGCTGGGCCATGACGATCAGTTCGCGGTCCTTGTTCAGGCCGGAGTCGACGAGGAACGGAATGTCGTCGAACGTGTCGGCACCGGGGCCGCCCGCCATGAACACCACGGGGTCCTGTGCGGGCTTCGCCCGGGTGACGGCCGGGATGACGGCCACGGCCAGCTTGATGGTCCGGCCGTCGGGGCGGGAGCGGTTCTCGGGGACCTCGAGGAGACCGCACCGCGCGTCGCTCAGCGCTTCGATGGGCTCGGGCGGCTTCGGACAGGGGCCGGGCACGAACCGGGACGAGCTCGCCGGGCTGGGCGTGGCGGGTGCCGACGCGGCGCTGCCGGGAGGAGGCCCGAATGCCGCCAGACAGACCAGAGCCGCCCCGGCGGCCACCGCGGGGATGCTGCGCTTTGGCATGGGGTCTCGTTCCTCTGCCGACATCGGCGGCGGCCCTACCGGCCAGGCCGCAACGGTTTGCACGGAACGCGCCTTCCGCGCCGGCTCCACCGTCGTCCGGAGCTCCCTCAACCAACTCGACGCCTCGGCTGATGTCGACTGATCGACCTGCTACAGAAAAGCGCAGGTCAGCGCACCCGCCCCCGCGCCTTCAGCGGCACGGGCGGGAGTTGCGGAGCGGGAATCGGGGCGCCGTCGTAGCCTTTGACCTCGCCGTAGCGGGTGCCGTTCGTCCAGTCCTCGCGGAACTGGACGATCTCCTCGTTGGAGCGTCCGATCCAGTTCCAGAACATCTCGCGGCGCAACAACGTTTTCGCAGGTCAAGTGGGCCTCGGATCGCTGACGGTCAGCAAACCGTCAGCATCGGCATCCGAGGAGTCCCAGCCACATGGCAGCCAAGGCACTCGCCCGAGGGATGGGCACCTACTACAAGGACTGCGAGCACCCCGCCTCCCGTTGGCCAAGGTGCCCGCACTTCTACAAAGTCCGCTACAGGGACTCCGGCGGCAATCAGGTCGAGGAGTCGGGGTTCCTGGACAAGGACGCTGCCATCGACCGACTGACCAGTGTCTACAAAGCGAAGAAGGCAGCCCCGGCGCAGCAGGCGAAGAGCGAGCGCATCGAGAAGTACGGGGAGATGCGGTTCCGGGAGTACACCATCGAGTGGAAGGCCAGCCAGCGTCACCTCGCGGAGGCCTCGCTCAGCCACCTGGACTCGCTCCTCCAACACCACATCTTCCCCGCGCTCGGAACCCGCCGGATGAGCACGTTCGACCACAAGGTGGTGGACGGCTTCATCCGGACAATGGAGCGCAACGGCGTGGGCCTGGCGGCGCAGTCGAACGCGTACGACAAGCTGAAGTCGATCCTCCTCGACGCGCATCGTCTGGGGCTCTTCGACGACAACCCTCTCCTGGGCGTGAAGGCACCCCAGTACGACCCCAAGCGCGCCGTCATCCCCTCCCCCGCCCAGCTTCAAGCCCTGCGCGGGGCCGGCGATGACACCTTCCGGCTCATAGTCGACCTCATGAGCGGCTGCGGCCTACGCAATGGTGAAGCTGCGGCCGTCAACGTCAACAACATCGTGGCCGACGACGTCTACCGCGTCACCGAGCAGGTCAACCAGACGACCAAGAAGTACGGCCGCCTCAAGCACCGCAAGCCCGGCGAGTACCGCGATGTTCCGCTTCCCCAACGGACGAAGAACGCGATCGAGTGGTACGCCGACCGGTACGGCACCACCGACGGCTATCTGTTGCGCCACCCGCAGGACCCCAACCGCCCCTTCCAGCCTTACCTCCTCCAGAACCAGTGGCAGCGACTCAAGAGGCGAGGCGAACTCGACATACCCGATGGCATGGTGATCTACAGCCTCCGCCACTTCTTCGCCTCGAACTGCCTCCGGCAAAACATCCCCATCACCGACGTCGCCGAATGGATGGGGCACAACAACATCGACATCACCTTCAGGATCTACCGGCACCTGATGCCCGGCTCGATCGGCGCAGCCGCCAAGCTCCTCGAGATCGGGCTGGCCGCGTAGCGCGCACATCGCCACCGCAAGCTCTCGGCCCCTCTTAGACAATCCGGGGGGCCGAGACCTCTGCCGACAGCTACGTCCGGTCCAGCCCACGTTGTGGGGGACCACGACTGCCCCTCCGTACATAGCCGACGATCCCCGGTCAGCCAAACCGGAGATTTTCCACACCATGGAACTCACAACGTCCTGGCCAACGGAAGGGTCACCATGCCGGCTCAGTTCATGACCGCGAAGGAACTTGCAGAACACCTCAACATGTCGCTGGCCTGGGTCTACCGAGAAGCCGCGCGCTCGGGCCTGACGCCCTACAAGTTCGGTCTGGGCCGCAACGCGAAGATCCAGTTCAAGGTGTCCGAGGTCCAGACATGGATCGGGCAGCACAGGTCGGACAGTGCCGCGTAATCAGACTGGCCGCTGAAGGCACACCTGCGCAACGAAGGAAGCACCACAAGTTGACAACGAGGAACCTGGCTCGCGGGATGGGAACGTTCTTCAAGTCATGCGATCACACACGAACCAGATGGTCGAAGTGTCCACATGACTACAAGATCCGGTTCCGAGGCCCGTCTGGGCGCCAGATTCAGGAATCTGGATTCGAAACCCAGGAGAAGGCCATTGGAAGGCTCACCGAGGTTTACAACACAAAGAGGAGGAAACCCGGCGGTCAGGCCAAAGCCGAGCGAATCGAAAAATTCGGAAACATGCAGTTTGGAGAGTACGCTGCCGAGTGGCGAGCAGGACAGCGTCATTTGGCTGCGTCCTCAGCCAGGCAGCTCGACTCTTTGCTGGAGAATCACCTTCTGCCACCCCTTCGAAGCCGGCGCATGAATAGCTTCGACCATAAGGTCGTCGAAGACTTCGTACGCAATATGGAGACTGCCGCGGTTGGTGTAGCCACTCAATCGAACGCCTTCGATAAGCTCGCCTCCATCCTGCTTGACGCCTATCGCCTGGGCATCTTCGACGAGAACCCTCTACACGGCGTGAAGCCTCCGCAGTACACACCGAACCGCAGCATCATCCCAACTCCTGGTCAGCTGGCAGCGATACGTTCGAGTGGTGACGACACCTTCAAGCTGCTCGTCGCCCTGATGAGTGGCTGCGGGATGCGCAACGGCGAAGCCGCCGCGGTCAACATCCGCAACATCGTGGCCGACGACGTCTACCGGGTCACGGAACAGGTCAACCAGACCACAAAGACGTACGGCCCTCTCAAACATCGAAAGCCCGGCGAGTACCGAGATGTTCCACTCCCTCCGCGCATCAAAGATGTCATCGAGTGGTATGCAGGCATACACGGCACGACCGATGGCTACCTGCTGCGCCACCCTCAGGACTCCCAACGACCCTTCCAACCGTACCTCCTGCAAAACCAATGGCAGCGACTCAAGAAGGAGCAGAAACTCGATATACCCGAAGGCGTGGTCATCTACAGCCTCCGCCACTTCTTCGCCTCTAATTGCCTGAGCCACGGCATTCCCGTCACGGACGTCGCCGAATGGATGGGGCACAGGAGCATCGACATCACGTTCAAGATCTACCGGCACCTTATGCCGGGGATGCTCGGGCAAGCAGCCAAGGCTCTGGACCTCGGTCTGGCGGCCTAGATCTCGGCATCCCAGGGAGACCAACGCTTTGCAACAGAACGGCTGCGAGCAAGCTCTCGCGTACTACCAGCCGCATGCCAACCGCGCCGGCACGGCCTGCAGCTGTTCGGCCAGGGTAGCGGCGCCGAGCATTGCTAGGGCCCACAGGACACTGATCTGCCGGCCGGAGGTCCAGATGCCCGTAGTCGGCGGCAGGAACGGGATGATCGGAATGCCCAAGGCCGCAAACGGTGCCGCATCCAGATACTTCATGCCGCCAGTCCCACAGAGATACACGTCGGCGCCGACGCTGGCGGTGAGGTCGGCAGGCCGCTGGGAACGGCCGGGCCGAGCGGATAGATTGGGCGTTGACTCCGGCAGGCGGTCGACCCAGAAACGCCATCGTGTCACTTTCGATTGCTCCGACGTGTCGGAGGTCATGCTCTCCGCGACTCATCCTGCGGTGTCCAGCACCTTCGAGAGGTGGACCCCCCATGTGGCCCATCTTTCCAGCTGTCTCCGGCCGATGAGCTTGATGTCCTGGGATCGAGCGAACGTCTCTGCTGGTGCGGAGAAGTACCCGTTGGTGACTACGGCCACGACGTCGGCGTTGTGGATCTGCCGCGCCGTACCGTTCAGCCTCTGAAGGACGGGGGACCCCACAGAGGCGTTCGCCTGGGTGTGCTTGCACTGAATGACGACGGTGCGTCCTTCTGGGGCCACGGCTATGACGTCGGCGCCCAGATCGCCAGGACCCCCGCGACCCTGCTTGATCACGTATCCATCGCGGAGTGCGAGTGAGGCAACGGTTCGCTCGAACTGAGAGTGGTGCATGGCCTGGATCTGCTTCATCGTGAGGGAATTCGGACCCTGCCGGTATCTGAGCAGGTCCGCTTCCTGCAGAGCGAGGTCGTGGGAGCGATCACGGTCACGTTCCAGTGCCCCGTCGACCCGGATCGACGCGTCGATGTAGGTGTCCCAGAGAGCGAAGATCTCTTCGACGAGTGGTCGATCGTCTGGGCTCGACGTGCTGAATCGCTCGCGGATCCTCTCGATGTCGCCATACTCTGCTCTCATCGCGTGCAGGACCCTTTCGGACTCCTCGCATGCTGCTACAGCCGGCTTGATCTCCTTGCGGAGGGCTTTGATCGTGTCGTAGGCGATATCGTCGACGTCCTCATCCACCGGCGTAGTGGACCAGGTATCGGCTTCCCACCGCTGCTCCGCCTGCTCCAGCTCAGTTTGTACTCGGCTTCGGTGATCTTCGAGGTCCTCGTGCAGTTTCAGCCTCGATCCACCGTGTAACGGCCGGGCTGTGGACGGGGAAACGGGGTAACTGTTTAGGGGTTTCCGCTGGTTGTGGGCAGCATCCATGGCCGTCCGGCGAAGAGGTCGCGTAGGGCGGTGAGGGGGTTGATGCCGTGTTTGCGGACGGTGGAGATGTAGGAGCGGATCCGGG
>NZ_JAPNLK010000074.1 GCF_026627505.1 Streptomyces sp. H27-H5
GGGGGGGGGGGGGCCGTTGGGGGGGGTCGGCCGCCCCCGCCGGGCCGGCGGTTTCCCGAACCGGGTCTTTGGGGGACGGCCGGTTCCGGCGATGGCGTTCGATCGAGCGGTTGCGCGTGCGGGCCGCGAATGGATCAAGGGGTGTCGCGGGTCCCGCGGGTGGTGCCGATGGTGCTGGTCCTGCCGGCGGTGCCGGTCCTGCTCGTCACCCGGCGGTCAGTGCGCGGCCGCACGGGCCATCGCACCCGTCCGACGCGGCTGCATCGGGACACCGCCCGCACTGGTCGCGGAGGTGGCCGAAGCCCGCCCGGCGGATGCCGGCGCCGGCGCGCGGTCACGACGTGGCTGTGCCGCCACCCCGTTCTGGACGTCCATGACGGCGTGCGCCACCAGACCGCCCATCGGGTCGTGCCGGATCAGATCCCGCAACCGGGACCTGGACGACCGCCCCTCGTTGCCGGGGTACAGGTGCTTGCCGAGTCCGACCGCGTGGGCCAGTGCGGCGAGCGCCGCGGTCCGCGGGTCCGGCGGTACACCGGTGCGGATCGCACTGTCGAGCCGGGCACGGATCTCCCGGCTGATCGCCGTGTCGGTCGCCTGGTAGCGAGTCGTCGGCAACACCCCGCACATCTGTCCCGCGACGGCATGGACCATGCCGCAACGCTCCAGATGAGCGAGGTAAATCTGACGGAGCCCCAGTCGGGGTCCGCCGATCCAGTGGACCGCCCGAACCGGGCTGCCGCGCCTGCGCAGCAGTTCCAGTGCGGAGTCCAGAGTCGGATCTCCTGTCGGCCGTGGCATCACCACGGCGATACGATCCCCGTCAGGGGCTATCCGTCCTGCCAGAGCCAGCTCCACTAGCTGTGCCCCGGCCAGGCCGAGGTCGAGCGACTGCGGCTGCGCCGTGGTTCCCGTGGTCGGGTCCAAGGCGAGCAACAGAAGCTCCTCCGGAATTGTTCTGCGGCTCCTGCCCATCCATGCCTCCCCGCGTGGATGAGTGACAGGGTGACGCCTCTCACATTCATCTGTCGAGAGCGCCTGGTCGCTTTATGGGGGAACCTGCAGCTATGTCGTTCTCGTCTAGCGGGTGGGCGATGCCCCCGAGACGGGACACTGTTAGACGGTTCGGACAGCGGCCGAACGTCGATCGAGGAGGAACTGGTGGCGGGCGAGTCCCCCGACAAGTCGGTAGATGAAGGTGCGTCGGGGGCGGCGGACACCGCCGCGTCCTCCGCGGAACGGGACCCGAGGCTCTCGGTCCTGCGACCGCGCGAGCCGGAGTCCGGCGACCGGGACCCTCTGAAGGTGGCCGTCGCGGCCTGGGTCGCGTCGGCGTCGGCGGACACGGAGCGGACGGCGGAGGCCGATGGCGATGGCGCCGGCGCCGGCGCCGGCCAGGGTGACGGCGGGGACGGGGGCGCGCGTTCCCGTGCCGGTGCAGGTGCCGACGCCGCTGGTGAGGGCGCCGAGGTCGAGGCTGAGGCGGGTACCGGGGCCGGTGCCGAGGTGGTCGAGGCGACTCCGGAGTCGAAGGCGTCCTCCGGTCGGGTGGACTCGTCCGCCACGACCGGCTCCGCCGATGCGGCGACGGGTTCCGACTCGGGAGCCAAGTCCGGCTCCGGCGCCGGCTCTGATTCCGGCTCAGGCTCCGGCTCCGGCTCTGCTTCCGAGTCCGCTTCCGCTTCCGGTTCTCGTTCCGGTTCCGGTTCTGCCTCTGGTTCGGACGGGGCCGCGCGGGGGTCGGTGGCCGCGGGCAAGCCCGCCGCCGCGGACCAGCGGACGACCGCGTTCGGGGTCGTGAAGCCCACTCCGGACGCATCCGCCGAGAAGTCGACCGAGGCCGAGGGGCCCGCCGACAGCGAGCGCACCGCCGTGTTCCGGGCGTTCAGGAACGATGCCCGCGAGGCGCCGAAGACGCAGCCGAAGCCCGAGCCCACGTCGGAATCGCAGCCCGAGTCGAGGCCCGAGTCGAGGCCTGAGCCGAGGCCCGCGTCGAGGCCCGCGTCGGAGTCGAAGCCAGGTTCCGGTTCGGATTCCGGTTCTGGTTCGGTCACCGGGCGGGGTGCGGCCGTTGACCCGCGTTCGGGTTCCGCTTCCGGTGCGCCGGCGAAGCCGTCGGAGGACAGTGAGCGTACGGCCGTGTTCCGGGCCGTGAAGCCCGGTGCGGCTCCCGCCGGTCCCGCCGCGCCCTCCGCGCCCAAGCCCCCGCAGGGCGACCGGCCCGCGCCGTCGAAGCCGTCCGAGGACAGCGAGCGTACGGCCGTGTTCCGGGCCGTGAAGCCCGGTGCGGCCGAGGCGTCGAAGCCGGGTGCCGGTTCCGGTTCGGGTTCCGGTGCGCCGTCGAAGCCGTCCGAGGACAGCGAGCGTACGGCCGTGTTCCGGGCCGTGAAGCCCGGTGCGGCTCCCGCCGGTCCCGCCGCGCCCTCCGCGCCCAAGCCCCCGCAGGGCGACCGGCCCGCGCCGCCGCACACCGCCGGGGGCGAGCGCGCCAGTACCTTCGTGCCGTTGCGCGGCGACAACGCCCGGCCCGCGGCGCCCACCGCGCCGAAGCAGGCCCCCGCCGCACCGGCGCCCGCGCCGAAGCAGGCGCCCGCGCCCGCCGGTCTCCGGCAGGACAGCGAGCGGACCACGCAGCAGCCGCTGCCGCCCAAGCCGCCGCTCGACATGCTGGCGGACCTCACGAACAACCCGCCCCCGCCGCCGAGCCCCCTGCGCACGTTCGCGCGGCGGTTCAAGATCTACGCCCCGCTCGTCGCGCTGCTGGTGATCATCCTCGCCGTGGTGCAGCTGGTGCGTCCGCTGCCCGAGCCGCAGCTCAAGATGACGGCGCAGGGTTCGTTCACCTTCGACGGATCCGCCCCGGTCCTGCCGTGGCCGAAGGAGGGCCAGGGCTACATGGCCGCCGCCGGCCTCGGCACGGTGGGCACCTTCGGCGAGCAGAAGCCGATCGCCATCGGCAGCGTCGCCAAGACGATGACGGCGTACGTGATCCTCAAGGACCACCCGATGAAGAAGGGTGAGAAGGGTCAGATGATCCCGGTCGACAAGACGGCCGTGGACGACGGCAAGAAGGACTCCGAGGGGGAGTCCACCGTCAACACCCTCAAGGAGGGCGGCCAGATCTCGGAGTACGACGCCCTCGCCGCGATCATGATCCCTTCCGCCAACAACATCGCGCGGCTGCTCGCGCGCTGGGACTCCGGCGGTGACCAGGAGGCGTTCGTCAAGAAGATGAACGACACCGCCAAGGAACTCGGCATGACCAACACGACGTACACGGACCCCTCGGGTCTGGACGCGACGACGGTCAGCACCGCCGAGGACCAGGTCAAGCTGGGTCTCAAGGTCGTCGAGATGCCCGAGCTGATCGCGATCACCAAGCTGCCGAAGTGGACCGACCCGTCCGGCAAGACGTGGCGCAACTACAACGACCTGATCCCGTACAACGACTCCCTCGGGATCAAGACCGGCTCCACCACCAAGGCGGGCGGCAACCTGCTCTTCGCCGCCCAGAAGCAGGTCGGCAAGACGAACCAGCTGATCGTCGGCGCGGTCCTCGGTCAGCACGGCGTGCCCATCCTCGACACCGCCATCGCGGCCAGCAAGGACGTCATGCTGGCCACGCAGAAGACGCTGACCGGTGCGAACGTCGTGAAGAAGGGCCAGGTCGTCGGGTACGTGGACGACGGGCTCGGGGGCAGGACCCCGGTCGTGGCCACCGCGGACGTGGAGGCGGTCGGCTGGCCGTCGCTCAAGGTCAACGTCAAGCTGGGTGAGGGCGGCGGCCCGCTGCCGCAGACCGCCAAGGCGGGCACGGAGATCGGCGTCCTGACCATCGGCGAGGGCGCCAGCCAGGTGAAGGTGCCCGTGGCACTGAAGCAGGATCTCGTCAGCCCGAGTCTGGGCAGCAAGCTGACCCGCGTCGGCTGAGCCGCCCCGGGCGGGATCGATCCGCCGGGGACGGGTTCGTTCAGGCGCTCCGGGCAACCCCGGGGCGCCTGAGCACGTCTTGGATGCGAGTGCGGTACTCGCGCAGGTGTCGGGGAGAGAGCGTCGGTAGTGACCACCGCTGAGCAGTACGGGCAGGAGCAGGAGCAGCGCGGGCGGACCGCGGGCTCCGGCACGACCGCCGGCGAAACCTCCCCCGCGGACGGTTCCGGTCCCCGTTCCGGTTCTCGTTCCGGCTCGGGCGGCCCGCCGGGCATGGCCCGTCTCGCGCTCCGTTGGGCGCAGGGGCACCCCGTGGTCGTCGCCACCGCCGTGGCGGCCGTCCTGCACGTCGTCTGGCTCTTCACCTTCGCCAACAGCGGCGGGGACCTCGCCGCGCAGGACGCCTGGGCCGAGTTCGTGGGCCGGCACCCCGACACGGCGTACAACCTCGCCTGGTACGGCGGGATGCATCCGGTCTCGTACAGCGTGGTGTCCCCGTACCTCATGCACATGCTCGGCGTCCGGACCACGATGATGATCGCCGGGACGGTGTCGGCCGGGCTTCTCGCACTGATCCTGACGCGCTGCCGGGGCGCCGTCCGGCAGCCGCTGTGGCCGGCCCTCGCCGGGGTGTACGGGCTGCTGTGCAACGCGCTGTCCGGCCGGGTGACCTTCGGGCTCGGCGCGATGCTCGCGCTCGGCGCGGTCGCCGCGGTCTTCTGCCGGCCGCGCTCCTGGGCCGAGCGGCGCTGGGCCAAGGCCGCCGTCGCGGCCCCGCTCGCCGCACTCGCCACCGCCGCCAGCCCGGTCGCCGGGCTGTTCCTCGGGGTGATCGCGGCCGCGCTGTTCCTGAGCCGGCGGCGACCGGGCGCGTACACCCTCGGGCTACCCCCGGTGGCCGTCGTCGGACTGTCGGCCTGGCTGTTCCCCTTCTCCGGAACGCAGCCGATGAAGCTGGGCTCGGCCTGGCTGCCGTTCGTGTTCGGGCTGGTCATCGTCTTCCTCGTGCCGAAGCGGTGGAAGACGGTCCGGATCGCCGCCGCCGTGTACGCGCTCGGGGTGGCCCTGACCTGGCTGATCGACTCCCAGGTGGGGTCGAACGTCACCCGGCTCGTCATGCTGTTCGGCGGGGCGGTGCTGCTCGCGACCCTGCCGTACGAGGTCCCGCGCACGCGCCGCTGGTACGCGCTCGTCCTCGCCTTCGTCGGGCTGAACGTCTGGATCACCACCAACAGCGTCACCGACATCATCCGCACCACGCCGCTGGCCTCCTGGAACCGGGAGCTGGCGCCCCTCGTCGACCGGCTCCAGAAGGCCGGCGCCGACCGCGGACGGGTCGAGGTGGTACCCGCGAGCAGCCACCGCGAGTCCTCCGCCTTCCCCGCGTACGTCAACCTGGCGCGCGGCTGGAACCGGCAGGCGGACCTGGAGCGCAACCCGCTCTTCTACGACGACACGCTCACCGCCGAGAGCTACCGGGCCTGGCTGGGCCGCTGGGCCGTGCACTACGTGGTGCTGCCCGTCGACAAACCCGACGAGGGCGGCAAGGACGAGGCGACGCTGGTGCGCGGAGGGCTGCCGTACCTCCAGCAGATCTGGGGCGACGCGAACTGGCAGCTCTTCAAGGTGCAGGCCCCCACCGACCTGGTGGCCGGCCCCGCGACGGTGGTGCGCGCGGGCGCCGACCAGCTGGTCATCGACGTCAAGCAGGCCGGTCGGATCAGCGTGCGCGTCCCGCACTCGCCGTGGCTGGGGCTGGTGGACGCCCAGGGCAAGGCGGTGGCGCCCCCGCAGGAGACGGACGACTCCAAGGCGCGCTCCTCGGCGCGGCAACCCGGGCCGAAGCGGTTCGCCAATACCGCGGGATGCCTGTTCAAGGCGGCCCCGGACGCGGTCGGCGACGTGTGGACCGAGCTGCTGGCGCCCGCCCCGGGGGAGTACCGGGTCGCGGCGAAGTACCAGATCCCGCGGGGAACGCCCTGCCCGGAGGAACTGGTCGACGAGGTCCTGGGACCGCAGGCGCCGGCCGGTCCGTCCCGGCCATGATCGAGAGTTTTTACGTTCGGTCCGGGTGCGTGGGGCGATATATCTGCATACGATCCCAGTAGTCCGATTGGGTGCTTCCCGAGGGAGTTGACGGCGGGATGAGCAAAGAGCAGAAGCATGACGTCCAGGCAGTGATCGCGAAGGCGTCGGAGCAGGTACAGCTGCCGCGCACGCAGGGTCACGGCTTCGAAGGTCCGGTCCGCAGCAAGGTCAAGGGCGGAGCCCACACGAAGGCGGCCCTCAAGCGGGCCGGCACTCCGCAGGGCGACCGGATCGGCGAACGCAGCAGAGGCCTGAGCTGACCCCCGTCGGTTGATCGCACGGCCCTCCCGGCCCGTCCGGGAGGGCCTTTTCCGTGCCCGCCGCGACCTCACTCACGCATCCCGCGCCCGGACTTGCCCCCGGGAACGACGAAGACCCCCGGCCGTGATCGGCGGGGGTCTCGCGTCGATGTGCCCTCGGCAGGATTCGAACCTGCGACACCGGCTTTAGGAGAGCCGTGCTCTATCCCCTGAGCTACGAAGGCGGGCGGGGTCTGCCGCACACGGTGTGGGAAACCCCAGGGGGGTTTCGCCATCGCGGCGGGTCAAACGTCCTGGTCAGCCGGTGCTCCGCGCGGTGGGTGAGATGTCCGGTGAACATCTCTCCCGCACGAGCCGAGTAGCCGTCCGACCGCAGACAGCCTAGCGGATCGTGCTCCGCGGACGCGCCCCCATAAGCCGCGGAGCTTTCGCGCCGTGTGATCACCTCACGGTCCTCTTCGCGTCGTGCGCCGCCGCCCGCCCGCCCGGCCGGCCGCCGCGAAGCGTCTCCTGGGTGGAACGGCGGCCGGATCGTCGCGAGGGCGCGGGGCACCTCGGTCCGCTTCCCCCGCAGGGGTCGGCGGGCCCGGTTCGCCGCAGCCCCCCACTCTCGGTGCCCGCCCTCAGGTCTCGTCGTCCAAGAGGCCCGACGCGGCCAGGAGGTAGCCGAGTTGGGCGCGGCTGCCGCTGCCCAGTTCCAGGGAGACTTTGCGTATGTGTTCGGCGACGCTGCGGCGGCTCATGCCCAGTCGGCGGGCGATGGAGCTGTCGGTCTCGCCGCCGATCACCGCGCGCAGGATGGTGCGTTGCAGGTCGGAGGTGACGATCGGGCCGCGCGAGGGCGAACCGGTGGGGAGGATCGGCGTGGAGCGTTCCCAGGTCTGGTCGAAGTACCGGGTCAGGAAACGCACCAGCGACGGGTCGCCGATGTGCAGTGCGCCCTCGGCCGGTTCGTCGGAGAGTTGGATGAACGCCACGTCCTGATCGCAGATGATGACGCGCTCGATGATCTCCGCCTGGCTGCGGACCTCGGCGCCGGCGGCCGTGACCTGCTCGATGTACCACATGGTGGGTCGGTGGGTCTGGACGGTGTGTTGGTAGAGGGTCCGTTGGCGCACGCCCCGTTCCAGTGCACGCAGATCCCGTTCCAGGGCCTCGGTGAGGGCCCCTTCGGGGCGTCCGCCGCCGGGTTGCACGGTGCGCAGTTCCTCCCGGCAGCAGCCGACGGCCGCCTCCAGGGTGGCGCTGATGACGTCCTGGCCGACGAGTCGGACGGGGGCGGGGCGGGCCGCGTCCTGTTCCTGCGCGTACACCGCCTCGAAGACGGACAGTCGGGCCTTCGCGGCGCGCAGGGACCGGCGCTGTTCCGTCAGGAGGTCCTCCAGCGGTCCCAGCGTGGCGAAGGTCGCGGCGGCGGGTGTGACGGGTACGGCGTACCCGGGGTCCTCGCGGTCCTCCATGACGAGATGGAGCCTCCACAGGCAGGACGGCAGCCCCGCGCGGGGGGCGCGGCCCTCGCGCAGCGCCGTGCGGTAGGCGGTCAGGGCCGCCTTGCAGGGCTGGGGGTTTGGGGGCGATTCGTCGCAATCGCATCCGAATGTGCCGAAATGATCTTGCTTCACAACTGTGCACATTACATTCGTGCAACCCGATATCCCTATGAGCACAGGGCCGTCGGTTTATGTTCGCCAGGCACGTTGCGCGGGCGTTCGAGGGGGAAGTCATCCATGTCTGGTTCGGTTCGGGACGACGCCTTAGCGCCACAGGCCCATCCGTGACCTCCGGCACGGCTCTCAAGGAGCGTTGGTACCGGATCCTGGTGGCCGGTTACGCGATCTCCTCGTACGGCACCTTCCTCAACCTGGTCGCGCTGAACCTGTACGTGTACGCGGTGACCAACCGGGCTTTGGCCGTCGGCGCGTTCATGACCGTGCGGTTCGCCGCCGGGTTCCTGACCGGCCTGGTCGCCGGACCGCTGCTCGCCCGCTGCTCCGTCAAAGGCGCCATGCTCTGGGCGAACCTGGTCCAGGCGGCGGCGATGCTGCTCCTCGTGGTGGTGCCGGACGCCCACCACACGGCCTCGCTGTTCACCGTCTCCGCCGTGGTCGGCGCCGCGGGCACCCTGTTCATGGTCGCGTTCCGCAGCTCGATCCCGCACATGGTCGGCGAGGGCCGCACCACATGGGCCAACTCCCTGATGGTCAGCTGGCGTTCGATGGCCATGGTGGCGGGCTTCGCCTCCTCGGGCGTCGTGGTCTCCCTGCTGGGCTACACCGCCGCCTTCCTCGCGGACATGGGCACCTTCCTGGTCTGCGCCCTCACCGTCGCCCTGCTGCCGATGGCCCGGGACGCGGCCGACGACGCGGCCGACGACGCAGCCGACGACGCAGCCGACGACACGGGTGACACCGGCGAGAAGGGCGGTGTGGAGGGCGACGGGGGCGCCAAGGGCGCCAAGGGGGCCGAGGGGAAGATCCGGTCCTCCGCCGCGCTCGCCGCGCTGGGAGCCGCCCCGGCCCTGCTGCTGATGGTGGCCCTGCGCGGGGTCGACGCACTGGGATCGTCCTCGCACAACGCCGCCCTGCCCGTGTACTCCACCCGACTGGACGCCGACTCCCCGGCCGTCTTCGTCAGCGTCTTCTGGTGCGTGTGGGCCATCGGCAACGTCCTCGCCCAACAGGTGCTGCGCCGGTACGCGAAGCGCACCGAACGCGCCGTCGGCTCCCTGGGGTTCGGACTCGGCACCATCGTGATGTCGGCGACGTTCATCCTGGCGTTCGCCGGGTTCCCGTGGACGGCGACCATCGTGATCGCCCTGCTCGCCGGCGCGGCCGACGGGCTCACCGAAGTCTCGTACACCTCACACCTGCAGACCCTCCCGAGCGGCCTGCGCACCCACGCCTTCGGGCTCTCCGCCACCGTCGAGAACCTCGGCTTCGGCGTCGGGATGATCGTGGTCGCGACCGCGTTGGACGCCTTCACCCCGCTGTCGGTCGTCGCCGTCGCGCACGGCGCCGCCATCCTCGTGGCCCTGGTCTTCGTGGCCCAGGTGCTCTGGCAGCGCAACGCGTCGCGGAAGGCGACGGCGGACAGCGACGAGGGAGGGAGCGGCGATGCAGGACCGGCGCGTGGCAGTCATCGGGATGGCGCTGAGGTTTCCGGGGGCTGACACACCCGCACGGTACTGGGACGACATCCGCTCCGGCGCATCGCACGTACGCCCCTTCACCCAGGCCGAGTTCGCGGCCGCCGGGTTACCTGACGAGGTCCACCGGGCCCCGGGCTTCACCGGCGCGAGCGCCCTGCTGCCCGGCATCGAGGGCTTCGACGCCGCCTTCTTCGGGATGAGCGGCCGCGAGGCCACCCTGACCGACCCCCAGCAGCGGCTGTTCCTGGAGTGCTGCCACCACGCGCTGGAGGACGGCGGTCACGCGGGCACCGCCGAGCGGGTCGGCGTGTACGCGAGCATCGGCTACCGCCTGTACTCCCTGCACAGCTACCTCGCGTCACAGATCGGCGAACCGGGCGGCCGGGCCGACTCCGGTGGTCCGGTCGGATCGGGTGGTTCGGCCGGCCGGGACGGCTCGCGGGACTGGGCCGAGATCAAGCAGATCCAGGTCGGCAACTACTCCGATTTCACCGCCAACCGCGCCGCCTTCCGGCTCGGCCTCACCGGGCCCGCCGTCAACGTCGCCACCGCCTGCTCCAGCGGCCTGGTCTCCGTCCACCTGGCCTGCCAGGCGCTGCTCGCCGGCGACGCGGACCTGATGGTGGTGGGCTCCGCCGCACTGCACCTGCCGCAGGTCACCGGGCACCGGCACGTACGGGGATCGACGATCTCCCGGACCGGCGCCGTGCGGGCCTTCGACGCGGCGGCCGACGGCACGGTCGGCGGCAACGGGGTGGCCGCCGTCCTGCTCAAGCCCCTGGCGAGGGCGCTCGCCGACGGGGACACCGTGCACGGGGTGATCCTGGGCTCCGCGGTGACCAACGACGGCGCGGACAAGGCCGGCTTCGCTGCCCCCGGCGTCGCGGGCCAGCGGGACGCCGTGCTCGGCGCACTGGCCAACGCCGGCGTCGGGGCCGACACGATCGGCTACCTGGAGGCGCACGGCACCGGCACCTACAAGGGCGACCCGATCGAGTTCGCCGCGCTCACCGAGGCCTACCGGCGACACACCGACCGCACCGGATTCTGCGCGCTCGGCTCCACCAAGCCCGCCATCGGACACCTGGACAGCGCCGCCGGCCTCGCCGGACTGATCAAGGCCCTCCTCGTCCTGCGGCACGCCACGATCCCCCCGCTGGTGAACCTCACCCGCCCCAACCCCCTGCTAGGCGTCGAGGACAGCCCGTTCACGCTGCCCCGGCGGGCCGCTCCCTGGCCGGCGGACGGCCCGCGCCGGGCGGGCGTGCACTCCATCGGCATGGGAGGCACCAACGCGCACGTGATCCTCGAAGAGGCCCCGGCCGCCCCCGCGCGCCCCCCGGTCGGCCCGGTCCCCGCCCTGCTGCCCCTGTCGGCACAGAGCCCCCGAGCCCTGGACGACAGCGCCCGGGCGCTGCGCGACACCCTGCGCCGGCGCGCGGACCTCGCCCCCGCCGACGTGCTGACCACCCTGGCCCTCGGCCGTCGCCACCTGCGCCACCGGCTCGTCGTCACCGCGCCCGCAGGGCGCCTGGCCGAGGCCCTGGACGCGTACCTCGGGGACCCGACCCGGCACGACGGAGAGGAGTCCCGCTCGGTACGGGACGCGGCCCCTGCCCGTGCCGACGGGGCTCCCGCCCGTGCCGACGGGGGCATCGCCCACCACACCGGGACGGTCGAAGGGCCGGCTCCGGTCGTGCCCGGGTTCGTCTTCAGCGGCCAGGGCAGCGGCCGGCCCGGTATGGCCGGCGCGCTCGCCGCGCACTCCCCGCAGGCGGCCGAGGTGCTCCGGGAGTGCGCTCGGATCCACCGGGAGGAGACCGGGGAGGACCACTTCCTCGAACGCGTGGTCGCCGGCCGGGGGCCGGGCCGGTGGGACACCGACTTCGCCCAACCGGCGATCTTCGCCCTCCAGGTCGCCCAGGCCAGGCTCTGGCGCCACCTGGGCGTGACCCCGTCCGTCGTCGCCGGGCACAGCGTGGGGGAGTACGCGGCCCTGTGCGTCGCCGGCGCCCTCACGGTCGAGGACGGCATGCGGCTGCTGTGCCGGCGCGGCCGGCTCATGCAGGACACCGAGCCCGGCGCCATGCTGGCCGTGTTCAGCCCCCTGGAACGAGT
Source organism: Streptomyces sp. H27-H5 (assembly GCF_026627505.1). Lineage (GTDB taxonomy): Bacteria > Actinomycetota > Actinomycetes > Streptomycetales > Streptomycetaceae > Streptomyces. The sequence goes on from NZ_JAPNLK010000074.1 coordinate 11,545, forward strand.
ACGGGAACTCCTCGACGGCCTCGGACGGTCGACGCACGGCCCCCTCGAACTGGCCGTGTCCAACGGGCCCGCGCAGCACGTCGTCGCCGGCCGGCCGGCCGCGGTGGAGGCCGCCCGCTCCTGGCTCGCCGAACGCGGGGAGACGAGCGAACCGCTGCCCGTCGACCGCGCCTTCCACACCGCGCTCCTCGACCCGGTCCTGGACGCGTTCCGCGCCGCCGCCGAGAAGACCGAACTACGCCCCGTACAAATCGACTTCGTCAGCGGGCTCGACGGTCGCACCCGGCCCGCGGGGTGGCTGCCCGACGCCGATCACCTGGTCCGCCAGGCCCGGCACACGGCCGACTTCCACGCCGTGCTGGGCACGCTCGCCCCCGTCGGAGTCCTCGTCGAACTCGGACACGGCGCACCCCTGACCGGCCTGGCCCGCCGGGCGATACCCGACGCCCTCTGCGTCCCGACCCAGCCCCCCGGGCGTGCCGTCCGTGCCGTCCGTGCCGTCCGCGAGGGCGGCGATCCGGACGGCCCGTGGACGGCGGTGGCCCGGCTGCACTGCGCCGGCGTCGCCATCGACTGGGCGGCGCTCCTCGACGGCTGTCCCGGCCGGCGCGTCCCACTGCCCGTGTACCCGTTCCAGCACCGGTCGTACTGGACGGGACCCCCACCGTATTCCGTTCCCCAGGCGGACCGCGCACCCACGAACCAAGGCTCCATGGAGGACGGCATGACCGAACGGGACGTACTCACGCGCGTACGCGAACTCACCGCGCGCCACCTCGGTTACGACCTCGCCGAGGTGCGCGCCGGGCAGACGTTCATCGGTCTCGGCGCCGACTCGCTGCAACTGATCGGGATGTTGAGGCAGTTGGAGGCCGAGTTCGGGGTGCGGCTCGCGATCCGCGACGTGCTGGAGGATGCGGGTACACCGGAGCTGACGGCCCGCCTGATCGCCTCGCGTTCCTCGGGCGCCTCCGGTGCCACGCCGGCCTCCGGCGCCTCGGTTGTCTCCGGCGGCCCGGGCGTCCCCAGCGTCTCCGGTGGCTCGGTGTTCGCCGACCCCGCAGGGCCCGCCCCGCTGACCGTGCTCGCACCCGCACCCGCGCCCATATCCGTCCCCGCACCGGCGCCCGCCCCGATACCCGCACCGGCGCCCGCCGCCGAGGACGCGCACCGCGCGGAGATCGCCGAGCTGCGCCGCCAGATCGACCTGCTGGCCGAGACCCAGGCCGCCATGCTGGTGCAGCTCTCCGAGGCCGTGGCCCTGCTCGGCGCCGAGCGCGTCCGATGAGCACCACCGCGGCCGACCGCGCCGCCGCGCTCTCCCGGCAGCTCACGGCGCAGCTCGCCACCGCCCGGGCCCGCCTCACGCCCCCGCCCGCGGAGCCGACACCCCCGCCCTCGCACGGCCCGCGCATCGTGCTGCCCGAGGGTGCCGGGATGGCCGGCGACGGCGCCGACGCCGCCCAGCGCGCCCACGCCGCCGAACTCGGCCGCCGCCTGGTCGAGCGCACCCGCACCTCGAAGGAGCTGGCCCAGAGCCGGCGTGCCGTACTGGCCGACAGCCGGGCCGTCGTCGGTTTCCGCCGCTCCACCAAGGAGACCCTGTACCCGCTGGTGGCCCGTTCGGCGCGCGGCGCACGGCTCACGGACGTGGACGGCAACCAGTACACCGACATCACGATGGGCTTCGGCGCCCTGCTCTTCGGGCACGAACCGGAGTTCGTCACGGCGGCCGTGCGCGGGCACCTCGACGACGGCCTGCGCTTCGGCCCCCGCCCGGTCGAAGCCGGCGAGGTCGCCCAACTCCTCGCCGACATCACCGGCCTGGAACGGGTGGCGTTCGCGAACTCCGGAACGGAGGCCAACTCGGCCGCCCTGCGCCTGGCCCGCGCCGCCACCGGCCGCGACCGCGTCGTCATGTTCCGCGGCTCCTACCACGGCCACATCGACTCGGTACTGGGTCGCCCCGGCCCGGAGTCCGGGCGCGCCGTGCCCGTCACCCGCGGCATCCCCGACAGCGCCGTCGCCGAACTCCTCGTCCTCGAATACGGCAGCCAGGACGCCCTGGAGACCATCGACGCGCTCGGCGACACCATCGCCGCCGTCATCGTCGAACCGGTCCAGTGCCGCAACCCCGCACTGCGCCCGGTCGAGTTCCTGCGCACCCTGCGCGACCTCACCCGACGGCGCGGCATCGTACTGCTCTTCGACGAGATGCTCACCGGTCTGCGGCCCCATCCCCGGGGCGCACAGCACCATTTCGGCGTCGTCCCCGACCTCGCCACCTACGGCAAGGCGCTGGGCAGCGGCTTCCCGATCGGCGCGATCGCCGGCCGCGCCGACATCCTGGACGGGGTGGACGGCGGCTTCTGGCGGTACGGCGACGACAGCCGGCCCGAGGTCGAGACCACCTTCTTCGGCGGCACGTACATGCAGCACCCGCTGTCCATGGCGGCGGCCAAGGCGGTCCTCACCCACCTCACCGCCGAGGGCCCCGCCCTCCAGGAGCGGCTCAACGCCAGGACCGACGCCCTCGCCGACGACCTGAACGCCTTCTTCCGGGACGAGGAATTCCCCCTGGAACTGGCCCACTTCGGCTCCATGTTCCGGTTCACCCACCGAGCCGACATGGAACTGCTCTACCAACACCTCCTGACGCGCGGCGTCTACGTCTGGGAGTGGCGCAGCTTCTACCTGTCCACCGCCCACACCGACGGCGACGTCGAACGGGTATCCGACGCGGTGAAGGACTCGCTGCGCGCCCTGCGCGCCGGCGGCTTCTTCCCCACCAGCCGCCCGGGCGTCCGGTCGCGGCCGGCCGCGCGGCCCGCCCGTCCCCGGCCCGCCCCCGACTTCGGGATGTACTTCTTCGGCGACCACCCCGACGCCGACGAAGGCCCCGGCGACGACGGCCGGCACGCGCCGCGGCCCGCCGACGCGTACGAGCGGATCATCGAGACGGCGCGCTTCGCCGACGAGCGCGGCTTCAGCTCGCTGTGGGTCCCCGAACGGCACTTCCACTCCTTCGGCGGCCTCTTCCCCAACCCGTCCGTCCTCGCGTCCGCGCTGGCCCGGGAGACCGACCGCATCCGGCTGAACGCCGGTTCCGTGGTCCTGCCGCTCCACGACCCGGTCCGTGTCGCCGAGGAATGGTCGGTCGTCGACAACCTGTCCGGCGGGCGGGTCGGCATCGGCTGCGCCACCGGCTGGCACGCCCAGGACTTCGCCCTCCACCCGGACCGCTTCGCGCGCCGCAAGGAGATCGGGTTCGCCCACCTGGACGACGTACGGACCCTGTGGCGCGGCGGAACCCTGCGCCGGACCACGGGGAGCGGCGCGGAGGTCGGGATCCGCGTCCACCCCCGCCCGGTGCAGGCCGAGCCCCCGATGTTCCTGGCCACCTCCGGGCGCCGGGACTCGTACGAGGAGGCGGCGGAGCGCGACCTGGGCATCGTCACCCACCTGATGAACCAGACGATCGCCGAGCTGGCCGAGAACGTCCGCCACTACCGCAAGGTGCGCGAGCGGCACGGCCTCGACCCCGACGCGGGCCGCGTGACCGTACTCCTGCACACGTACCTCGGCGAGGACCACGCGACGGCGCGGGCGCAGGCACTGGAGCCGATGAGCCGCTACCTGCGGTCCTCGCTCCAGATGCGCTCGGCGGCGGGGGCACTGGCGAGCAGCCCTCAGGACGTGGCCGGCGCGAGCGAGGAGGACCTCGACTACCTCTTCCGTCGGGCGTACGACCGGTACTGCGACGAACGCGCCCTGATCGGCACGCCCGAGACCTGCGCCCCGGTGGTCGAAGCGCTGCGCCGGGCGGGCGTCGACGAGATCGCCTCGCTCGTCGACTTCGGCATGCCGGCCGACCTGATGCGGTCCGGACTGGAACGGCTCGACGCGCTGCGGGCCCGGTTCCACGACCCCGGCGAGGCTGCCGCGGAAGCCGGGGCCGAAGTCGGGGCCGGGGCCATCGCGGGGCCTGTCGACGTGTCCGCGCCCGCGAGCGACGCCCAGCGGCGGATCTGGCTCGCGTCCCAGCTCATCGGGGACCCCGCCGCCTACAACGAGATCCAGGCGGTGCGACTGAGCGGCGCCCTGGACACGGCGGCCCTCGGCGAGGCCGTCGCCGGTCTCGTGGAGCGGCACGCCGCGCTGCGGACCGTGTTCCGCGCGGGCACCGGGGACGAGACGGTCCGGCAGGTCGTCCGGGCCGACGCGGACATCGCGCTGCGAGCGAGCGACCTGCGGGACCACGCCGACGTGGACGCCGCCGTCGCCGCCGTGCTGACGCGGGAGAGCAGGCGGCCGTACGACCTGGCCGAGGGGCCGCTGTTCACCCCGCGCCTGCTGGCCCTCGCCGACGACGAACACGTCCTCGTCCTGGGCATGCACCACATCGTCACCGACGGACACTCCGCCACCCTGCTCGCCGCCGACCTGGAGGAGTTCTACACGGCCGCCGTCGAAGGCCGCGCGGCCCGCTTCACGGCGCCCGCCGGGACCACGGTCGGCGCACCCGAGCCCGAACGGGACCCGGCCGACCTGCGCTGGTGGCAGGACCGGCTCACCCCGCTGCCGCCCGCGCCCGCCCTGCCCACCGACCGGCCCCGGGGCCGCCGGGTGGCCGGGAGCGGCGCGGCCGTCGAGATCCGCCTCGACCCCGCCCGCACCTCCGCGCTCCAGGAATGGAGCGGGCAGCGGGGCGTCACGCTCTTCGCCACCCTCCTGACCGGCTGGCAGCTCGTGCTGCGCGAGCGGTCCGGTCAGGACGAGTTCGTCGTCGGCTCCACCTTCGGCCGGCGCACGCCCGAGACCGCAGACACGGTCGGCTTCCACGTCTCCGTGCTGCCCCTGCGGGTGTCCCTCACGGACACGACGTCCCTCACGGACGCCGTCCGCGCCACCCGCGACGCGGTGTTCGACGCGGACGCCCACCAACACGTCGACCTCGACGCGCTGTTGACGGCCGTCCACCCCGACCGGGGCAACCCGCGACCGCTGATCACCGTGTCGGCCGACCTCGACACCGCCCCCCTGACCCGCATCGACCTGCCCGGACTGCGCGCCCGGGAGGTGCCCGGCGGTACGGAGTCGGCGCCCCTGGAGATGGCCCTGATGGCCATCCGCAGCGGCTCCGGCCTGCGCTTGCGCCTGCGCTACGACGCCGATCTCTTCGACGCGGCGACGGCGCGCGCCCACCTGGACGACCTCGACCGGATCCTCGCGGCGATGGCGGGCGGCGTCGCCGAACGGGTCCGGGACACCGCGGCCGTCCCCGCCGTCGGCGCGGACCACGTCCCCGCCGTCCCCGCGGCCGCCGGGCCGGTCCCGGAGGAGCTGCGGACGATCTGGCAGGCGGTCCTGAAGGTCGAGGAGGTGCCCGACGACGGCGACTTCTTCGACCTCGGCGGCAACTCGATCTCGGCGATCCGCCTGATCAACCGGGTACGCGAGACGCTGGACGTCGACTTCGCCATGGCGGACTTCTTCGCGGACGCCAACCTGGGCGCGATGGCCCGCCGACTGACCGGCGACCAGGACCCGGCAGGCGACCAGGACCCGGCCGCCGCCCAGGATCCGGCCGCCGACCAAGACCCGACCGTAGCCCAGGACCCGGCCGGTCGACAGGACCCCACCGCCGAGCAGGACCCGGCGCCGGCCCCGTCGTCCGCCCCGCGCGCGGGCGAGGTCGTCGAGCGGGCGCCGGTCAGCGACCAGCAGGAGCGGATGATCGCGGGCCACCTCTCCGTACCGCAGCCGCAGGTCTGGAACATGCCCACCAGGATCCGCTTCCGGGGCGCCCTGAAACCCGACGCGCTGCGCGCCGCGCTCACCGAACTGGTCGCCCGCCACCAGGCCCTGCGCCTGCGCTTCACCCAGGACCCCGACACGGGCCAGGACCCCGGCCAGGGCACCCGCACCGACCAGGGCCCCGACACCGGCCGGGAATGGTGGCAGGAGGTGTCGGCCGCCCGGCCCGTCCGCCTCCCGATCGAGGACCTGACCCGGCTGGCCCCCGCGAAACGGACCGCGCGGGCCGACCGGGTGTGCCGCCGGCTCGCGGACACCCCCATCGACATCACCCGCTCGACACTGGCCCCGCCGAAGCTGCTGCGGGTCGCCGAGGACGAGTGGCTGCTGATGTTCGTCCTGCACCACATCGCCGCCGACGGCTGGGCGCACTCGCTGCTCGTCTCCGAGCTCGCCGAGCTGTACACGGCCGCGGCCGAGGGCAGGGCGCACACCCTCGCGGCGCCCGCTTCCCAGCCGACGGACCACGCCCGCCACCAGAGGGCGACGAAGGACCCCGCGACCGAGGCCCGACGGGCCGCGCACTGCGCCGCGTACCTCGAAGGCGTGCCGACCCGTTCCGACATCCCCACGGACCGGCCCCGGCCCGAGACGCCGAGCGGCGACGGCGGCACGATCCGCGGCGTGCTGCCCGCCGCCGTCCGCACGGCCGTCGAGCAGCTCGCGACGGCCCGCAGGGTCACCCCGTTCGCGGTGTCGGCGGCGGCGCTCGGCGTCCACCTCGCCCGGCTTTCCGGCGTGCGTGACATCCTGCTGAGCGTCCCGTACGCCAACCGCGAGCGGGTCGAGTTCGAATCGCTCGTGGCGATGACGACGACCGCCGTCATGGTCCGTGTCCGCGTCGACCCGGACGAGAGCTTCGCCGACCTGGTGAGCCGAACCGGCACGGAGGCCATGGCCGTCATGGCCAACGTGCTCCCCACCGCGCGCATCATGCAGGCGATGCGGGACGCCGGGGCCGGCGAGGTGCCCGACCGGGTGCCGTACGTCCTCGCGTTCCAGAACTACCCCGACACCGACATCGAGATCCCCGGCCTCCAAGTGGAGGTGGAGGACCTCGCACCGCCGGTGTGCCGGGCCGAGCTCGTCTTCGGGCTCTCGCCCCGCCGGGACCCGTCCCTCGGCTACCGCACCTTCTTGGAGTACTCGGCCGACCTGTGGGACGGGCGAACGGCCGAGGACCTCCTTTCTTCCTACGCAACGCTGCTCGCAGACCTGAGCGCCCACCCCGACCGTCGGATCGCGGCCCTGCTCAGCACTCAACCGACGCCCCGAGAGGCGGAATCCGAATGACTCTGGTCAACGACCCCAGCCACGCCGAGGACCTGCTCGCCTTCCTGAAGGACAGCTCCTCGCCCTACCACGCGGTGGCCGAGTCCGCCCGCCGCCTGGAGAAGGCCGGCTTCACGGAGCTGAGCGAAACCGAGGAATGGACCGGCGGCACCGGAGGCAGGTTCATCACCCGCGCCGGCGCCCTCATCGCCTGGTACGTCCCCGAGGGGGCTCCCGCGCACACGCCCTTCCGGATCATCGGCGCGCACACGGACTCGCCCAACCTGCGGGTCAAGCCCACGCCCGACACCTCGTCCGCCGGCTGGCGGCAGATCGCCGTGGAGGTCTACGGGGGCGTCCCGCTCAACACCTGGCTCGACCGGGACCTCGGCATCTCGGGCCGGATCAGCCTGCGCGACGGCGGCTCCGCCCTCGTCAAGATCGACGAACCCCTGTTCCGGGTACCGCAGTTGGCCATCCACCTGGACCGCTCGGTCAACGACGGGCTCGCCCTCGACCGGCAGCGCCAGACGCAGCCCATCTGGGCCCTGGGCGCCTCGGAGCCGGGCGCGCTGCTGCGCCGGGTCGCCCGCGCTGCCGACCGGGACCCCGACCAGATCCTCGGCTGGGACCTGATGCTGCACGACATCCAGCCGCCCGGACACCTGGGCGAGGAAAGCGAGTTCCTGGTGTCCTCGCGCCTGGACAACCTGGTGTCCGTCCACGCGGGCGTCACCGCGCTCACGACCGCCGCCGACGCGTACGCGCGGAACACCGTCCCGGCGGAGGGCCTGCGGATCCCGGTGCTCGCGGCTTTCGACCACGAGGAGTGCGGCAGCGGCTCCGAGACCGGCGCCCGCAGCCCGTTGCTGGAGCGGATCCTGAACCGCTCCGTCAGCGGTCGCGGAGGCGGCGGCGAGGACTGGTCGCGAGCCATCGCCGGGTCGTTCTGCGTGTCCTCCGACATGGCCCACGCCGTGCACCCGAACTACAGCGAGCGCCACGACCCGGACAACCACCCGCTGCCCAACGGCGGCCCCGTGGTGAAGGTCAACGTCAACCAGCGGTACGCCACCGACGGCACCGGCTTCGCGGCGTTCGCGGCGGCCTGCGAGCGGGCCGACGTGCCGTGGCAGCGGTTCGTCTCCAACAACGCGATGGCCTGCGGCACCTCGATCGGCCCGCTCACCGCGGCCCAACTCGGCGTGACCACCGTGGACGTGGGCATCCCCGGCCTGTCCATGCACTCCGCGCGCGAGCTGGTCGGCGCCCACGACCCCGGGTACCTCACGCGGGCCCTCGCCGAGTTCGTCACGACGGGCTGACGCCCCGTACGCGCGGGGGCCGCGGCACCGCCCGCGGCCCCCGCGCCCCGACCCACGCCCTCCGGGAGAGACCGAGCATGTCCGCACGCAACGTCGTCATCAAAGGCGCCGACCCGCGGGACGCCGCCCTGCGCGTCCTGATCGTTCCGCACGCCGGCGCCGGCGCGGCGGCCGGTCTGGCCTTCGCGGAGCACGCCCCGGCCGACTGGCTCGTCGCCACGGCCCGGCTGCCCGGCCGGGAGTCCCGCCTGCGCGAGAGCGTCCCCGCGCTGCCCGGCCTGGTGGCCGACGTCGTGGCCACCCTCCGCGCCCTGCCCGGCACGGCCCCCCTGATCGTCGTCGGCGTGTGCTCCGGGGCGGTCATCGCCCTGGAGGCCGTACGCGCCGTACAGGGTGAGGACGTCGACCTCGTCGCCGGGCTGGTGGTCGTCTCCCAGTGGGCGGTGACGGAGAAACCCGACCCCGACCGCCCGTCCCTGCGCGACACGGACGACCCCGCCCGCGTCCTGGAGATCCTCCGGGAGTTCGGCGGGGTACCGCAATCGCTCGCCGCCAACCCGGAGATGCTCGGCCTGGTGCTGCCGGCCATCGTCGCGGACATGGCGGCCGTCGAGGACTACACGTCGGGCCCCGACCCGCTCCTCGCCTGCCCGCTGCTGACCGTGTTCGGGGACGCGGACGACCTGTGCCCCGACGAGCGGACCGAGGACTGGTCGCTGTTCGGCGAGAACGTCCGCGGCGCCTGGGTACCGGGTGGCCACATGCTCCTCGCGGACAGCCCCGACGCGGTGGTGGACGCCCTCGTCGGCAACCTCGACCAGTTCACCGCGGACCCCGCCCACTAGAACGTCTCCGATAGAACGTCTCCGACACGAGGTTCACTTCCATGCAGAGCGCCGCCGTCCCTCCCGAGCGCCGGATCGACCCCGAGCGCCGGATCGACGAACTCCTCCTGGAGGGGTGGGACCGCCACCCCGAACACGCCGCGCTGGTGTCCGGCGACACCGTCGTCACCACCGGCGAGTTGCGGGACCGGGTCCTGCTCGCCGCCGCCGCGCTGCGCGCCCGCGGGGTGGGCCCGGGGGACCTCGTCGCGATCTACCACGAGCGGTCCGTCGCGTTCGTGGTGGCCCTGCTGGGCGCCGTGTTCGCGGGCGCCGCCCACGCGGCCTTCGACGTGCGCGAACCGCTGCCCCGCACCCTCGCCGCGTTGGAGGACTGCGCCCCGCGCGCGGTCCTGGCCGGCGCCGCGTTCCGGTCCCGTTTCACCGAGGTCCCCGACGTCCTCGTCCTGACCGACGAGGAGTACGCCGGCGACGGGTTCGGGGAGCACGGCCCCGAGCGGGACCCGCTGCCCGTCGCGGGGACGGCGGACGATCCCGCGGTGGTCCTGTACACCTCCGGCTCCACGGGCCGCCCCAAGGCCTCGCTGATCAGCCACCGGGCCCTCGTCTCCCGCCTGCGCGCGCTCCAGGGCTCGCACCGCATGGACGAGCGGGACCGCATGATCCACCACACCGCGTGCACCTTCGACATGTACCTGAGCGAGGTGTACTGGCCGCTGCTGGCCGGCGCCGCCGTGGTGCTCGCCGAGCCCGGCCGCCAACGCGACGCGGACCACCTCGCGGAGCTGATCCGGGACCGCGGCGTGACGACGTTCTACTGCGTGGTGTCCCTGCTCGAACTCTTCCTGCTGGCCCGTGACCCGGCAGAGCGGTACGACGGCCTCCGGCAGGTCCTGACCGGCGGCGAACCGCTCCCTCCCGAGCTGGTGAAACGTTTCCACGCGCGTTCCACCGCCACGCTCACCAACCTCTACGGCCCCAGCGAGTGCACCATCCACTGCACCGCCTGGGTCTGCCCGCGCGACCCGGACCTCGACACGGTGCTCATCGGCACGGCCGTCGCGGACACCGTGCTGTGGATCCTCGACGGGGCGGGCGTCCCGGTCCCCGACGGGGAACCCGGCGAGCTGTACATCGGCGGCGCCGGCCTGGCCCTCGGCTACCTGAACCGGCCCGAACTCACCGCGGAACGCTTCGTCACCCTCCCGGACCTCGAACCGAACGGCCGCCTCTACCGCTCCGGCGACCTGGTCAGGGCCCGCCCCGACGGCGCGCTGGAGTTCCTGGGCCGCGTCGACCGGCAGGTGAAGATCCGGGGGGTCCGCCTCGAACTCGGCGAGATCGAGGCCACCGCCCTGCGGTGCCCCGGCGTGCTGCGGGCGGCGGTCGTCGCGCACGGCTCCGGCAGCGCGAAGCGACTCGCCGCGTACGTGGTGCCGGGGGAGGACGGGGCGACCGAGGACCTGCCGGCGGCCGTAAGGGAGACCCTGCGGACCTGGCTCCCGCACTCCATGGTGCCCGCGACCGTCGAGGTGCTCGACGACCTGCCGTTGACCGCGAACGGCAAGCTCGACCGGCTCCTGCTGGCGGAATGGGCGGCCAAGCGCTCCGCCGAGGCCCCCGGCCCCCACCCGGCGAACGGCGCGGCCGGCGGGGCCGCCGCGGATCCGGAGGCGCTGGTGTCCCGGGTGTGGTGCGAGGTCCTCGGCGTCGCCGAGGTGGGCCCGGACGAGGACTTCTTCGACCTGGGGGGCGACTCCTTCAAGGTGGTCGCGGTCGTGGAGGCGCTCCGGGAGCGCCTGGACGCGGACATCCCGCTGGCGGCCCTGCTGACGGAGCCGACCCTCGCGGAGTTCACCGCGGAACTGCGTCGGATCCTCGACGGACCCACTCAGACCCGTCCCTGGATCCCGTCGGCGTGCCTGGGTCCTGTCGTCAAAATGGCGCCGCGGGCCAGGCGAGACTTTGGCGACAGGACCTAGGGCCGGGTGACGCGCACCTGGAAGCTGCCGTTGCGCAGCTCGCCCACCACCGAGATGCTGATGCCCGCCTTGTCGTCGTTGAAGGTCTCGCCCGGCCGGAACGGCGCGTCGGACAGTTCCGCGTGCACGTTCGGCCGCCGGGTACACCCTCCGCTGGCGTCCGCGCTGTCGGACACGGTGACCGGTCCGCGCCCGGTGTCGACCTCGGAGTCCACCTTGTAGATGAGGACGCCCGGTTTGCAGACGGACTCGTCGTTGCCGGCTTGCGTGCGCACCTCGATCGCGTACCCGACGCTCTCCGACAGCGGTACGAAGGCCAGTTTCGTGCCGCCCCGCACCGCCAGCGGGGACAGCACGTGATCACTCACCCCGGACTTCGCGGCGCAGCTGATCTGGTCCCCGTCGAGCCACCCCAGCTTCCACTTGTGCCAGCCCAGCAGGTCGTTGTTGGAGCCCCAGTCCTCGCTCATGATGTCCCAGTGCCCGACCGTGCCGCCGCCGTCGGCCGTGTACAGGTCGGGCAGCCCGAAGACGTGCCCGTTCTCGTGCGGGAGCACCCGGTACCCGGTCTCCCGGTAGGTGCCCGAGCCGTCGTCCTGGCGGCTGTAGACGAAGGACGTGTTCGCGAGGGGCACGCCGTCGGCGACCGGGGCCTCGCCGTTGCCGGAGAAGGTCACGGACAGGACGGTGTCCAGGGCGGAGGGCCCCGCGTTCGGGGTGACCAGGATGTTGATGAGGTCGTAGCGGCTGAAGTTCACCTCGGAGTCGGCGGCCTTCGCGATGTGCTCGACGAGCTGGCGGTATCCGGGCTCGTAGGGGGAGCCGCGCCCGATCCCGTACGCCGCGAACGGCATCGGCATCCGCAGCCACGTCCTTATCGGCGCCTCGGCCCGGTAGGTGAGCCGACCGTAGGAGCTGGTGCGGAACCAGTCGGAGGTCTGCGGGAAGAACTCCGACATCCGGTCCAGGGCCGTGCCCTCGCCCTTGGCGTCGGGGAAGTCGATCATCAGGTTCAGGGCCCGGACCTCGCCGGTCGACCGCGAGTACCCGGGAGGCGTCGGCAGTCCCTCGGACATCTGGACGCCCATGGTGCCCGTGATCCGGCAGGGCGCCAGCAGCGATTCGGCGCTCGTGGAGACGGGCCCGGCCGCCGAGTGCCCACGATGGGAGGTCCCGTCGCTCGCCGTCGCCGAGACGCCGAGGGCCAGCGCGGTGAGTCCGATGTACGCGCAGGTGCGGCGTGGTGTGCGTATCCGGTGGCGGGTCTGCGGCATGGAGATCGCCTTCGGGTCCGCGGCAGCCGGCCGGGTCCGGACTGCTCTCCGTTGCCTCACCCTCCGACGGCTGCGGCGCGCCCGCGCGTCGGGAGAGGCCAAACGGGAGTAGGGACCGAAAAGGTCGTGACCCAGGTCACACCGACGAGTGAAATAAGCGGGGACGTGATCCCCGTTTGCATCTACGTCCCACGAAGCGGGGACGGCTTCCCCGTTTGGGGGAGTCCCATGCCGAGGAGGCACCGGAATGAAGACCCCCATCGCCGTCGTCGGCATCGAGGCCAAGGTCCCGCGTCCCCGCGCCGACGCCGTCCGCAACCGCGAACGCATCCTGGCCGCGGCCCGCGAGGTGCTCGTCGAACTCGGCTCGACCGCCCCCTTCGACGAGGTCGCCCGCCGGGCCGGGATCGGCAACGCCACGCTCTACCGACACTTCCCCGACCGGGCCACCCTGGTCCACCACGTGGTCCTGTACGTCATGGGCCGCGTCACCGTCCACGCGGAGAACGCCCTCGCCGAGGTCGCCTCGGCTGACGAAGGCGATGCCTTCGCCGCGCTGTGCCACTTCACGCACGCGGCCGCCGACGAGCGCATCGGGGCCCTGTGCCCCATGCTCTCCGGGGACTTCGACCAAGAGCATCCCGAACTCCTCGCGTCCCGAATGGCGTTGGAGCACGCCGTGCAGACGCTCGTGCGCACCGGCCAGGAGTCCGGGCTGCTCCGCCCGGACATCGGCGCGGGCGACCTGATCGTCGCCCTCTCCCAGCTCAGCCGTCCCCTCCCGGGTACCGGCTGCCCCGACATGGACCGCTTCGTCCACCGCCATCTCCAGCTGTTCCTCGACGGGTTGCGGGCTCCGGCGCGCTCCGTGCTGCCGGGTGCCCCGGCCGCCCTGGGGGACCTGAGGCGGAAAACCATGTGACGCCGCCGGGTCGCACCCCTTAGCGTCGTAAATCCTCCCTAAACCTTGCTTTTCAGTCATTCCGCACAGTGAGTGGGTACCCCCATGCCGAAAACAGCCGCGACCCTCGCGCCGGCTGCCGACCCCAGCCGCTGGAAGGCACTCGTCTTCATAGCCCTGGCCCAGCTGATGGTCGTCCTCGACGCGACCATCGTGAACATCGCCCTCCCGTCCGCCCAGACCGACCTCGGCATCTCGGACGGCAACCGACAGTGGGTCATCACCGCCTACGCGCTGGCCTTCGGCGGTCTCCTCCTCTTCGGCGGCCGCATCGCCGACAAGTGGGGCCGCAAGAACGCCTTCGTCGTCGGTCTGATCGGCTTCGCCCTGGCCTCCGCGCTCGGCGGCGCCGCCACCGGCGAGGCCATGATGCTGGGCTCCCGCGCCCTCCAGGGCGCCTTCGGCGCGCTGCTCGCCCCGGCCGCGCTCTCGCTGCTGGCGGTCATGTTCACCGACGCCAAGGAGCGGGCCAAGGCCTTCGGCATCTATGGCGCGATCGCGGGCGGCGGCGGCGCCGTCGGCCTGATCCTCGGCGGCTTCCTCACCGAGTACCTCAACTGGCGCTGGACCTTCTTCGTCAACATCCCCTTCGCGATCGTCGCGGCCGTCGGTGCCTGGTTCGTCATCCGTGAGCCCGCCGGCGCCCGCAACCCCGCCAAGCTCGACGTCCCCGGCGTGATCCTCTCCACCCTCGGTCTGGTCGCGCTGGTCTACGGCTTCACCCGCGCCGAGTCCGCCGGTTGGTCGGACACCGTGACCGTGGCGATGTTCATCGCCTCGGCGGCGCTGCTCACGGCCTTCGTCTACGTCGAGTCCAAGGTGAAGTCGCCGCTCCTGCCGCTGCGCGTCCTGCTGGAGCGCAACCGCGGCGGCGTCTACCTCTCCCTGGGCCTCGCCGTCATCTCGATGTTCGGCCTGTTCCTCTTCCTCACCTACTACCTCCAGGTCGTGAAGGGCTTCTCGCCTGTCAAGACCGGCTTCGCCTTCCTGCCGATGATCGCGGGCATGATCACGGGCTCCACGCAGATCGGCGCCCGCCTGATGACCCGCGTCCCGCCGCGGCTGCTGATGGGCCCGGGCTTCCTGCTCGCCGCCACCGGCATGCTGCTGCTGACGCAGCTCGAGGTCGGGTCCTCGTACCCGGCGCTGATCCTGCCGGCGCAGCTCCTGCTCGGCCTCGGCATGGGTTCGGCGTTCATGCCCGCCATGTCCCTGGCCACGCACGGGGTGAACCCGGCCGACGCCGGTGTCGCCTCCGCCATGGTCAACACCTCGCAGCAGGTCGGCGGCGCGATCGGCACCGCCCTGCTGAACACCATCGCCGCCTCCGCGACGACCGCGTACCTGACCGACCACGCGGCCGAGGCCGCGGCGGGCGGCCCGGCGGCCAAGCTGATCCAGGCCCAGGCCATGGTCGAGGGCTACTCCTCGGCCATCTGGTGGGCCGTCGGCATCCTGGTGACCAGCTCGCTGATCGCCTTCACCCTGATCACCACGGGCCGTCCCGGCGCGGGTGGCCCGGTGGCCTCCGGCGAGGGCGCCGAGGCTGAGATCAAGATCCCGGTGGTCGCCCACTGACCCCCGGGGCACGGGCCCGGGAATGACTGACGACCCCACTTCGTTCAAATTTGAACGAAGTGGGGTTAGTCTTGTTCCGTGGCCCCGCCCGACCAACGAGGAGCGCCCCGTGACCCGCATGCCGGCCCTGTACCTGAGCCACGGCGCGCCCCCGCTGGCCGACGACCCGGTCTGGCCCGGTGAACTCGCCGCCTGGTCCGCCGCCCTGCCCCGCCCCCGGGCGATCCTGATGGTCTCCGCCCACTGGGAGGAGGCCCCGCTCGCCCTCGGCGCCACCGAGCCCGTCCCGCTCGTGTACGACTTCTGGGGCTTCCCCGAGCACTACTACGGCGTGCGGTACGAGGCGCCGGGCGCCCCCGACCTGGCCGCCTCGGTACGGGCCCTGCTGCGGGCCCCGGGCACGCCCGTCCAGGACATCCCCGACCGGGGGCTGGACCACGGCGCGTACGTCCCGCTCGTCGAGATGTTCCCCGAGGCCGACATGCCGGTCCTCCAGATATCCATGCCGACCCTGGATCCGACCCGCCTCATGGACATCGGCCGCCGGCTCGCGCCGCTGCGCGACGAGGGCGTGCTGATCGTGGGCAGCGGGTTCTTCACGCACAACCTCGCCGCCCTGCGGCACGCCGGCCCGGGCGTGCCCGGCTGGTCCGCCGAGTTCGACGCCTGGGGCCGGGAGGCGCTGGCCGCCTCCGACGTCGACGCCCTGCTCGACTTCGAGACGAAGTCCCCCGCGGGCCGCCTCGCCCACCCGCGTACGGAACACTTCGCCCCGCTGTTCGTCACGCTGGGCGCGGCCGAGTCCACCGGCGACCTCGCGGCGCCCCGCACCGCGGTGGACGGCTACTGGATGGGCCTCTCGAAGCGCTCCCTCCAGTTCGGCTGACCCGAGGGCCCGACGGCCCGAGCACCCGAGCACCCGGGCGCCCGGATGTCCGAGCCGGTTTGGTACGGAAAGCGCCGCTTGTCGCGTATCCGGCCATTCGATCGCCAGTCCAGGCAACCAGAAGCCGACGAGGGCCGTCTTCAGGGTGGGAGTGCAGCCAAGGGCGTCGCTGTTCCCGGGTGAAGGTCGCCGTGTCGCATGTGACGGCGGTCTCACGGACGTGGTGGTCGTACAGCGCCCTGAGTGCTGGCAGGTCGGCCGCCACTCGGGGCCTGACCTGCACCTCTTCGAGATCCGACCGCACGCTGTCGCCTTCGGTGACGGGGCGTGGCGGGGCAGGATACTGCAAGATCTCGGAAAAGAGGGGCCAGCGTGGGAATTCTGTCCCGTTTCCAGTCGTTGTTTCCTTCGAAAGCGGGCACTCGGGAGAGTGTCCGAAGGACGCATCATCCGCACCACTCGGAGAAACACGACGCGTCCCGCAGCCGCACCGCGACCGAACTCATCGCATCGCAAGGGAGCACGCATGGCAACCCGCGCCGTCGCCCGCCGTCAGTCCACGAGCAGCGCTCGCGCCGTGGGCGGGGAGATCGCAGACCGTGACCTGGTCGGCATGTACCTCGACGAGATCGCGCGCACCCCGTTGCTCGACGCGGCCAAGGAAGTGGAGCTCTCGCAGATCATCGAGGCGGGCGTGTACGCCCGACAGATCCTCGACGACGCGATAGAGCGCACGGGGGAGACCCCGGCCCGCGAGGAGCTGGAGGCGCTCGCCGCCGAAGGCGAGCGCGCCAAGGAAGTCTTCATCCGCTCGAACCTCCGCCTCGTCGTGGCCGTCGCCCGCCGCTACCCGCGCAGCGGCCTGCCTCTGCTCGACCTCATCCAGGAGGGCAACGCGGGCCTGGTCCGCGCGGTCGAGAAGTTCGACTACGCCAAGGGCTTCAAGTTCTCCACCTACGCCACGTGGTGGATCCGCCAGGCCATCACCCGCTCCATCGCCGACCAGTCCCGCACCATCCGCCTCCCCGTCCACCTGGTCGAGGAGCTCGGCCGGATCCGTCGGGTGCAGCGCGAGTTCAACCGCGAGAACGGCCGCGACCCGGAGCACGCGGAGGTCGCCGCCGAGCTGGACTCGACGGAGAAGCGCGTCGGCGATGTCCTGGACTGGGCCCGTGACCCGGTCAGCCTCAACATGGCGGTGGACGACGACGGCGACACGCAGTTCGGTGACCTCCTGGAGGACACCTCGGCGATCTCCCCGGAGCAGTCCGTGCTGTCGCTGCTGCGCAGCGAGGAGCTGGAGGACCTGCTGGGCAAGCTCGACCAGCGCACCGCGTCGATCATCAAGATGCGTTACGGCATCGACGACGGTAGGGAGCGTACGCTGACGGAGGTGGGCAAGCAGCACGGCCTGACCCGTGAGCGGATCCGCCAGATCGAGAAGCACGCGTTGCTGGAACTGAAGAAGATGGCGCGTGACACCGGCTTCGACGCCGTGGCCTGACCGGCCCGCGAAGAAGCCCCCTCCACGAGCCCCCGGCGCCTAACCCCCCCCAGGTGCCGGGGGCTCTCTCGTACCCGGACCCCGGCCCCGGCCGCCCCTCGCCGCAGCCCGCCGGGACCCGCTCGGCGAGGGCCGCCGGCTACGCCCCCGCCGCCGAACTCAGCCGCCGCGCGAGCCCCCGCGCGCTGTCCGCCAGCGCCGCCGGCTCCCGCACCGCGAACCCCAACCCGGTCAGCGCCAGCCGCGCCGCCACCCATTCGGGCGCATCCCCGGTGTCGAACCGCACCCGGCAGCCGCCCGGCTCCTCCACGGCGTCCCCCCGCAGCCATCCCGGCAGGGCGTCCACCGGCGCGGCGAAACTCACCTCCACCCGGTACGTCTCCCCGCCCCGCAGCCCCCGCCGCACGAACTCCTCCGCCTCCATCGGCAGCGCCCGCGCGGCGAACCGCGCCCCCGTCGCGAACGGCTCGCTCACCCGGTCCACCCGGAACGTCCGCCAGTCCTCGCGCTCCAGGTCGTAGGCCACCAGGTACCACCGGCTCCCGGTGCTCACCAGCCGGTACGGCTCCACCAGCCGCCGGGTGGCCGCGCCGTCCCGGGCCCGATAGTCGAACCGAAGCCGCTCGGGCCCCGCCACCGCGGCCGCCATCGTCGTCAGGGTCCGCGGATCCACCGTCGCCCCGTCGCCCCGGGACACCGCGACCGTGGCCGACTGGAGCGCGCTCACCCTGCGGCGAAGCCGCGACGGCAGGACCTGTTCGAGCTTGGCGAGAGCCCGGACGGAGGCCTCCTCGATCCCCTCGATGGCGTGCCCGGCTCCCGCCCGCAGCCCCACCGCGATCGCCACGGCCTCCTCGTCGTCCAGCAGTAGCGGGGGCATCGCCGCACCCGCCACCAGCCGGTAGCCGCCCTCCGAGCCCAGCGTGGCCTCCACCGGGTACCCCAGCTCGCGCAGCCGGTCGATGTCCCGCCGGATCGTGCGGGCGCTCACGCTCAGGCGTTCCGCCAGCTCGCTCCCGGGCCATTCGCGCGGTGTCTGGAGAAGGGACAGCAGGGTGAGCAACCGCCCCGGGGTGTCGTTCATGGCTCCAGATTGCCGGCGAAATAGGTCACCGACTGACCTACATGCCGTCTAGGTTTCTCCCCATGAGCACCGAGACAGCCAAGGCATCGCCCGAAAGAGAGAACGGGCCCGTACAAGAAGAGCGGAACGACACCCTCCTTACCGACGCATCCGGCGCCTCAGGCGCCTCAGAGGCCGCCGTCGCCGCTGCCTCCCCCGGGGACCGCCGCCGCTGGCTGGCGCTCGCCATCGTGATGACCGCGGCCTTCATGGACCTCGTCGACGTCACGATCGTCAACATCGCGATACCCACCATGCGCGCGAACTTCGGTGCCTCCACCAGCGCGATCCAGTGGATCACCGCCGGGTACGCGCTCGCCTTCGCCGCCGGCCTCATCACCGGCGGCCGTCTCGGTGACATCTACGGCCGCAAGCGCGTCTTCCTCCTCGGCATCGCCGGTTTCACCGCCGCCTCGCTGCTCTGCGGCATCGCCGCCAACCCCTCCATGCTCGTCGCCTCCCGCGTCCTCCAGGGCGCCATGGCGGCCCTGATGGTCCCGCAGGTCCTGGCGATCATCCACGTCACCTTCCCGCCGCACGAGCGCGGCAAGGTCTTCGGCATGTTCGGCGCGATCGTCGGCCTCGGCGCCGTCTCGGGCCCGATGCTCGGCGCGCTGCTCACCGAGTGGAACCTGTTCGACCTCGAATGGCGCCCGATCTTCCTGATCAACCTGCCCGTCGGCATCGCCGGCGTGCTCCTGGGGCGCAAGTTCATCACCGAGTCCAAGGCCCCGAAGGCGCTGCGCCTCGACCTGGTCGGCGTCGTGCTCGCCACCCTGGCCCTGGTCATGCTGATCTTCCCGCTCACCCACGGCCGGGAGAACGACTGGCCGCTGTGGGGCTTCGTCTGCATGATCCTCTCGCCGGTGGTCTTCGCGGGCTTCATCGCGTACGAGAAGCACAAGATCCGCAAGGACGGCTCCCCGCTCGTGGAACTGTCCCTCTTCAAGGTCAAGAGCTTCGCGGGCGGCATCGCCGTCCAGCTGACCTTCGGCATCGCGACCGGCATCTTCTTCCTGGTCTGGACGCTGTACATGCAGATGGGCCTCGGCTGGAGCGCCCTGCGCGCCGGCACCACCGGCATCCCCTTCTCCATCGCCGTCTCGGTCGCCGCGGGCATGTCCGTGCAGAAGCTCGTACCGCGCTTCGGCCGCAAGGTGCTCCAGGCCGGTGCGCTCACCATGGCCGCGGGTCTGCTCCTCTACATCTGGGAGTCCGACCGCTACGGCATGGAGATCGCCTCCTGGCAGATGGCCGCCCCGCTGGTCGTCATGGGCATCGGCATGGGCCTGATCGTCGCGCCGCTGACCGACACCGTGCTCTCGCAGGTGCCGCGCGAGCACGCCGGGTCGGCCTCCGGCCTGATCAACACCACCGGTCAGATGGGCAACGCGCTGGGCCTGGGTCTGACGTCGGTCGTCTTCTTCGGGCTGATCGACGACGACCGGGTCCTCGGCGCCCCGTACGTCGAGGCCTTCCGCGGCGCGCTGTGGTGGGTCGCGGCGGTCCTGGTCCTGATCTTCGCGGTGATGTTCATGCTCCCGCGCAAGGCGGTCCCGATGGAGGAGCGCGAAGGCGCCCACTAGCCGCGGGGCAACGCACCGCGACGCACCGAACAACACCGCGTCGCACCGCGACGCACACACGGGCATGTCCGCTCCGAGAGAGCGGGCATGCCCGTTTGTTTTGTTTTCGAGCCCCAGTTTGTTTTGTTTTCGGAGAAAATTGGGCGTACCGTGCAAGGGAACACACACAGTCGGGCATTCGACGGACGTGAACGGACCTGAATCCACGTGTACGCACCTGAGCGCCAGCAAGAGATCCTCCGCCTCGCCCGCGAGGTCGGCCGGGTCGACGTCCTCTCCCTCGCCGACCGCTTCCAGGTCACGGCCGAGACGGTGCGACGCGACCTGACCGCCCTCGACCGGGCCGGCCTGGTCCGACGGGTGCACGGCGGGGCCATACCGGCCGGCCGCCTCGACTTCGAACCGGACCTCACCGAGCGCGAGGCCACCGCCGCCGACGAGAAGGACCGCATCGCGTCCGCCGCTCTCGCCGAACTGCCCGACGGCGGCAGCGTCATCCTCGACGCGGGCAGCACCGTCTCCCGGCTCGCGGCCGCCATCCCCGTCGAGTCGGCGCTGACCGTGGTCACGCACGCCCTGCCCGCCGCCGCCCGGCTCGCGGACCACACCGGCGTCGACCTCCACCTCGTGGGCGGCCGGGTCCGCCACCGCACCCGCGCCGCCGTCGACGCCTGGGCCCTGCGCGCGTACGGGGAGATCCGTGCGGACGTCCTCTTCCTCGCGACCAACGGCTTCACCCCGGACGGCGGTCTGACCACTCCCGACCTCGCCGAGGCCGCCGTCAAGAGCGCCGCCATGGCGGCGGCCCGCCGCGTGGTCCTGCTCACCGACTCCTCGAAGGCCGGGCAGGAGCACTTCGCGCGCTTCGGCGCCTTCGCGGACATCGACCTCCTCATCACGGACACGGGGCTCGACCCCGCTCACAAGGCGGCGATCGAGGCCGCCGGTACGGAAGTTGCGCTCGTATGATCCTCACCGTCACGCCCAACCCCTCCCTCGACCGGACCTACGAGGTCCCCTCGCTCGGCCGGGGCGACGTCCTGCGCGCCACCGGAGACCGGGTCGACCCGGGCGGCAAGGGCGTCAACGTCTCCCGCGCCGTCGCGGCCGCGGGCGTCCGCACGACCGCGGTCCTCCCGCTCGGCGGCGCCCCCGGCGCACTGATCGCCGAACTGCTGGGCGCGCAGGGCGTGGACGTGACGGCCGTCTCCATCGCCGGACAGACCCGCTCCAACATCTCCCTCGCCGAACCCGACGGCACCCTCACGAAGATCAACGCCCCGGGTCCGGAACTCGCCCCGGAGGAGTCGGCGTTGCTCCTGGAGACGGTCCGCACCCACGACGGCAGCCCCGCCTGGATCGCCTGCTGCGGCAGCCTGCCGCGCGGCCTGCGCCCCGAGTGGTACGCCGAACTGGTCGCCCGGGCCCACGAAGCGGGTGCCCGGATCGCCCTGGACACCTCCGGCCCGGCGCTCCTCGCGGCCCTCCCGGCCCGCCCCGACGTCATCAAGCCGAACGTCCACGAACTCGCCGCCGCGGTCGGCCGCCCGCTGGCCACCCTGGGCGACGTGCTCGACGCCGCCCGGGAACTGCGGGCCCTGGGCGCGCGGGCGGTACTGGCCTCCCTCGGAGCCGACGGCCAACTGCTGGTCGCCGCCGAGGGTGACCATTACGGCACCGCCCCGGCCGCCGATATCCGCAGCAACGTCGGGGCGGGCGACGCCTCCCTGGCCGGCTTCCTGATCGCCGGCGGCACCGGCCCCGCGGCCCTCGCCTCGGCCTTGGCCCACGGCGCGGCCGCCGTGCAACTGCCCGGCAGCGCCATGCCGACCCCCGCCGACCTGCGCCCCGACGCGGTCCGCGTGACCCGAGACCTGCCGCTCGACCTCCCCCTGACCGAACCCGCCGCGGTCTGAAGCGTGCGAAGGAGCCCGCGATGAGCGAGATGATCACCCCCGAGCTGGTCGACCTCGACCTGACCGCCGACTCGAAGGAGGCGGCGGCGCGCGAACTGGCGCGGCGGATGCTGTCCCTCGGCCGGGTCACCGACCTGGACGGGTTCCTGGCGGACGTGGCGGCGCGCGAGGCGCAGATGCCCACCGGCCTGGAGGGCGGGATAGGCATCCCGCACTGTCGCAGCGCGCACGTCACCGCCGCCACCCTGGCCTTCGGCCGGTCCGTCGCCGGCGTGGACTTCGGGGCACCGGACGGCCCCGCCGACCTGATCTTCCTGATCGCGGCCCCGGCCGGCGCCGACGACGCCCACCTCTCGATCCTCTCCTCCCTCGCGCGGCGCCTGATGCGCCCCGAGTTCGTGGCGGCCCTCCGCGCGGCCACCACCCCGGCCGAAGCCGCCGCCCTCGTCGCCGGCGCCGACACCCCCGCACCGAAGCCCGACGCGCCCGCCCCGCAGCCGAACGACCCGACGACGAACGACCCGACGACACCCGCCGCCCCGACGCCCCAGGCCCCGACGCCCCAGGCCCTGACGCCCGAGGCCGCCGCCCCCGACACCGAGGGCGCGGCGCGCCCGTTCCGGGTCGTGGCCGTCACCTCCTGCCCCACCGGGATCGCGCACACCTACATGGCCGCCGAGTCCCTCCAGCAGGCCGCCCGGGCCGCGGGCATCGAGATCCGGGTCGAGACCCAGGGCTCCGCCGGGTTCGCCCCGTTGGACCCCGCCGACATCGCCGCCGCCGACGCCGTCGTGTTCGCCCACGACGTACCCGTCCGCGACCGCGCCCGCTTCGCCGGGAAGGCCACCGTCGACGTCGGCGTCAAGGCCGGCATCAACCGCCCCGCCGAACTCCTCGCCGAAGCCCGCGAGAAGGCGGCCCGCGGCGAGACGGGGGCACCCGCCCCGACGCCCGTGGAGCAACAGGGTCAGGAGGCCGACGGCTACGGGTCGCGGTTGCGGACCTGGCTCATGTCCGGCGTCAGCTACATGGTCCCGTTCGTCGCCGCCGGCGGGCTGCTCATCGCCCTCGCCTTCGCCATCGGCGGCTACGAGATCAACACCGCCCCCTCGGTGGCCGAGCACTTCGTCTGGACCGAGGCCGCCAGTTGGGCCGCCCTCCTCTTCCAGACCGGCAGCCTCGCCTTCGGCTTCCTCGTCCCGGTCCTCGCCGGCTACATCGCCTACGGAATGGCCGACCGCCCGGGCCTGGTCCCCGGCTTCGTCGGCGGCGCGGTCGCGCTCACCATCAACGCGGGCTTCCTCGGCGGCCTGATCGCCGGTCTGATCGCGGGCGGCACCGTCCTCGCCGTGCAGCGGCTGCGGATCCCGACCGCCCTGCGCGGGATCATGCCCGTGGTCGTGCTGCCGCTCATCGGCTCCGCCGTGACCGCGTTCCTGATGTTCCTGGTCGTCGGCAAGCCCGTCGCCTCGCTCCAGAAGGCCCTCACCGACTGGCTGTCCGGCCTCTCCGGAGCCAACGCGGTCATCCTCGGCGTGATCCTCGGCCTGATGATGTGCTTCGACCTCGGCGGCCCGCTCAACAAGGTGGCCTACGCCTTCGCCATCGGCGGACTGGCCGCCCCCAACGAAGGCAGCCTGAAGGTCATGGCCGCGGTGATGGCCGCCGGCATGGTGCCGCCCCTCGCGCTGGCCCTGGCCACCACCGTTCGCGGCCGGCTCTTCTCGAAGGCCGAACGGGAGAACGGGAAGGCCGCCTGGTTCCTGGGCGCCTCCTTCATCACCGAGGGCGCCATCCCCTTCGCGGCGGCCGACCCGCTGCGCGTGATCCCGGCCGCCATGGCCGGCGGCGCCGTCACCGGCGCCCTCTCGATGGCCTTCGAGTGCACCCTGCGGGCCCCCCACGGCGGGATCTTCGTCGTCCCGCTGATCGGCAACCCGTTCCTCTACCTGGTCGCCATCGCCGCCGGCACGGTGACGGCCGCCGGCCTGGTCATCCTCCTCAAGGGACTGCGCGGGCAGCCGCAGGGCGCGCAGGGCCCCGGCGGGGAGGCCGACGCCGAGAACGCACCCTTGACCGTCGCCGCCTGACCCGGCCGCCCCCGCCTCACCGAACCCGCGCGCGGAGCTCCATGGCTCCGCGCGCGGTGGTCTCGCTCTCGTAGACCTCGCACATGTGCCGCCCGTCCGGCGTCGCCGTGTGCTCGACCTCCCACAGGCTGACCTCGGACCCGTCCAGCAGGACGAACGCGTGCTCGTACAGGCTGAATCCCGCGTCCCGCCCGGACGTCAGGCTCCGCCTCCCGCCGAACGCCTGGGTGATCTGGTGCGCGTACGCGGACCGCAGCCGCTCCGCCAACCGCTCGCCCGGGCGATCCACGTTCTCCGCGCGCCGCAGCACCCGCCGGGCGTGGTCGGCGGACTGCTCCACCGTGTACTCCCGGTGCCGCAGCGAGGGGCCCGGAGCCGTGAACAGCGCGCCGAGCGCCGCCATGTCGTCGGCCGACCCGCCCCCGGCCGGGGACGCCGCGAGGTCCCGGGCCACCCGCGCGGGAACCTCCCCGAAGAGCCGGGTCACGGCCATGCAGAGGTCCGACTTGTTCGCGAACACCTCGTGCCGGACGGCCCGGTCACCCTCCTGCCGGTACGCCAACTCCCACAGCGACTCCGAACCCCCGTCGGCCAGCAGGTACGTGTGCCAGTGGGTCTCCCGCCACAGCCCCGCCGACGGGCTGTGGTGCGTGGTGGACAGCGAGGAGCTGTGGGCGAGCGCCGTCCCGAGGCGTTCGACCAGGAGGTCCGGCAGATCGAAGGAGTTGAGGGCGCGGCCCAGGAGTCGATCGAGGTGCGCCTCGGTTGTCTCGTACGGATCGCTCAAGGTGGGTCTCCAGGCCGTCGCAGCTTGTCACTTCGCAGAAGCTCAACGTAACGCCTGGCTCTGACATCACGTCCGGGGTTCGGTAAAACGTCCGGGAAGCATCGGGGGTTCCCGCCACCCCTTCAGGTCAACTTGTGTACGAATAGGCATGATTGGACCCGGTCTGGGGCATGGCGCGCGACCATGGGTCCCATGGCAACGAACACAGTGGGCGTCCCGCGGCAGCAGGGTCGCCCCGACACCCGACGCGAGGATCGACCCGACGCCCCCGGAAGGGGGTTGGCGTGGCTGCTCGTGCTCACGGGGGCCGCCGGAGTGCTGGCCTCCTGGGTCATCACCCTCGACAAGTTCCTCCTGCTGGAGGACCCGAACTTCAAGCCCGCCTGCAGCCTCAACCCCGTGGTCTCCTGCGGCAGCGTGATGAAGAGCGACCAGGCGGCCGCCTTCGGCTTCCCCAATCCCATGCTGGGGTTGGCGGCGTACGCGGTCGTGGTCTGCGTGGGCATGGGCCTGCTGGCCGGCGCCCACTACCGGGGCTGGTTCTGGCTCGGCCTGAACGCGGGCACCCTCTTCGGCACCGTCTTCTGCGGCTGGCTGATGGTCCAGTCCCTCTACGAGATCAACGCGCTCTGCCTGTGGTGCTGTCTCGCCTGGGTGGCGACGCTGCTGATGTTCTGGGCGGTCACCGCCCACACCGTCGCCGCGGGCATCCTTCCCGCGCCGGGCCCGGTACGGGGGTTCTTCACCGAATTCGGCTGGGCCCCGCCCGCGTTGCACCTCGGCGTGATCGGCATGCTGATCCTGACCCGGTGGTGGGAGTTCTGGACGAGCTGACGGCTGACGACGTGCAAGGGCCCCGGCAGCTGGTGGCTGCCGGGGCCCTCGTCACACCGCTCCACGGGCACCGCGGCCCGGACATGAGGGGGAGCGGAGATCAGCTGCCGAGGGAGCCGTTGCCGGACAGGACCGGGATGTTGTCCAGGATGTGCGAGAGCGGCTCGTCGCCCTTGGCCTGGGTGGAGTTCTCGGTGCACTGCTGGTTCTGCGGGTTGGACAGGACGTTGATGTCCTGGACACCGATGTTGAGCAGGGCAATCAGCGACTGGGCGTTGACCTTGGCCGGCAGGCCGATGCAGGGCTTGTTCAGGGTGCCCTGGACCAGGCCGAGCTGCGGGCTCAGGTCGCCGCTGGTCTTCTGGTTGCCGTAGATCTGCGAGGCACCGTTGCCGTTGACGGTGTTGATCCCGTTGTCGTTGCCGATGGCCATGGCCGGGGCGGCGGCAGCAGCGCCCGCGCCGACGGCAACGGCGGAAACCGCGGCGGCGGTCATGATCTTCTTGAGCATCATTGGTCCTTTTGTCGCACGAGTGCCCGCTAGTGGAGCGCCCTGATCAACTGCCCGGTGCCTGGTTGGTTCCGCTGCTTCACTCAAACGGCCCGCTTGGGGCGCGCTTTTCCCCAACCCGGGTGAGGCGGCTCCGGACGCGTGCGCGAAGGCCGTACGCAGCCCTCAGTGGGTGGGGTCGGCGGCGGTGTTCCGGTTGCGGAGCGTACGAGGTGTTCGCACGGTGGGTAAGGAAGCGGATCGCTCGGGTCCGCATTCGTGCGACCAGAAGGAAGATTCATGCACCGCAAGAAGTCGTTCCGCGCCCGCGTCCTCGTCCCCTCTGCCCTCGCGGTCACCATACTGTCCGGCGCGGTCGCCCCCGCGAGCGCCGCCGACAGCGGCGCGGGCGCGGCTCTCACGCGACGCGTGGAAGCCGTACAGGAACAGATCGAAGCCATCGAGGCCCGCGCGGCCGCAGGCCCGATCGACGATCTGCTCGCCACGCTCCGTACGACGCTGGAGGGGCTGCTCAAGTCCCTGGAGGGCCTGTTGCCGGCCGGGGTGAAGCTGCCGCCGATCCAACTGCCCACGCTGCCCGCGCTGCCGGAGATCCCGACCGTCCCGCAGGTTCCGGTGGAGATCCCCAAGCTCCCGGAGATCCCCGCGGTGCCCGCTGCCCCGGCGGTGCCCGCGGTGCCGGCCGTCCCCGCCCTGCCGGTGAACCTGGTGCCCGACATCCCGGACGTCCCCGACGTGCCGTAGGCGTCGAGGCGGCGGCGCGGGGCGGCCCGGGAGGGCGCCGTGGTTACGACTATTGGGCTGAACAGGTCTGATTAGGTGCCCACCCGTGTCGTTTGGGAACCAGAACCGTTTCGCTCGGTGTGAGCCCCGGGATCGGGGCAGGACGTCGAAGAGAAGGTGCACTTCCCATGAACTCTGCTGCCAAGAAGGCCGCCGTGGCCCTGGCCTCCGCTGGTCTCGCTGTGGCCGGTGCCGCGGGCGCCGCTTCCGCCGACTCCGCGGCCGAGGGCGCGGCCGTGGGTTCCCCCGGTGTCCTCTCGGGCAACCTGGCCCAGGTGCCGGTCCACATCCCGGTCAACGTCTGCGGCAACTCGGTCGACGTCATCGGCCTGCTGAACCCCGCGTTCGGCAACGTCTGCGTCAACGACTGACGTCAGTCGATCTCATGACTGTGGGCGCCCCGGCCTCGCCGGTGGCGCCCACGGTCATGTCGCGTCCGGTCGGATTCAGCGACCGCCGTTGAGGTCCACGCCGCCGAGCAGCGGGGAGGCCTGGGTGGCGCCGTTCGCGAGCTTGAGGGTCTCGCCCGGCAGGTCGTTGCGGGCCTTGTTGACCGTCTGCACGGTGCCGACGACCTTGCCCAGGCTGTCGCCCTGCTCGGCCAGCGCCTCGTTGGGAAGGTTCTCGGTGGCGCCGGTGGCGGCCGTCAGCGCGTCACTCAGTCCCCCGGTCAGGCTCATGGGGGGCATCGCGGCCGGGGTCCCGGCGGCGAAGGAGGGGGACGCGGCGCCGAGGAGGGCCACGGAACCGGCGACGACAGCGGCGACCTTCGTGAACTTCATTTTCGAAATCCTTTTCCAGCGGCGACCGTCGCGCCGCTTTCGACCTGGCTAACGATTCCCCGCCGATACGGAAACGCGCGAGCGAACGCGGCAACGGCCGGAGAATCCACCAGGGATTCTCCGGCCGATATTTCTTCTGATTACCGGTATTGCCGGTCAGGCGATACGGGACCTTCGGTACAGAATGGCGCCGCCCAGGATCAGGGCCGTGGCGAGGGCGGCCGCGGCGGCCGATTCACCCGCTCCGGTCGCCGCCAGTTCCCGTTCCCGTGCCGCGGCCGGCGCGGGGACGGCGACCATCGGCGGGAGGGCGGGTGCCGGAGCGGTGACCGGAGCCGGAGCCGGCGCGGGTGCCGGTACCGGGGGCAGGTGGACGGGGAGGTCGCCGGCGGGAGCGGCCGGCGGCTGGTCCGCGGGGCGTACGACCTCGGGCGCCGGGGCCGGGGCGGGGTGCGTCACGGGCATGCTGCCGCGCGGCGGCCCGGTGACCTCGTCCTCGAACGACGGACCCGGGGCGGGCGCCGGGAGCGTCTTGGGCTGCTCCCACTCGGGCTCGGGCGCCGGAAGCGTCTGGGGCGCCTCCTGGACCGGGGCGGGCGCCTCGGGCATCGGAACCGGCTCGGGCAGCGGCTTGGGGGCAGGGTGCTCCGCGACGGGCCCCGGCAGCGGGTGCGGCTGGGGCAGCGGCCTCGGCGCCGGGGGCGCCGGGTGGGGCACCGGGGTCGGGTGCTCGGCCTGCGGGCGCGGCTCGGGGTTCGGGGGGCCGACCGGCGGGTGGCCGTCGCACTCCTCCTCCGCGCTCCCGTGGCCGCCCTGGTGGCGGGGGTCGTCGTGGCGGGCCTCGTCGTGGCGGGCCGCAGCGTGCCGGGGTGCCGCGTGCCGGGGCGCCTGCCTGCGGGGCTCTTCGTCCCGCTGCTGCGGCATCGCGTGCCGGCCGCCCTGGCGCTCGTCGAGGTAGCGCTCGAACATCGCGGCGTGCTCGGGGCTGAGGTGGCGCTCGTAGTCGTAGGCGGCGTCGGAGCCGGTGGTGGTGGCGCAGGTGTTGCCCATCGAGGGGTTGAGCGCGGCACCCCCGTCCACGCTGTTGCCGCACACGTTCGGCGCGAAGGTGATCGGTACCGAGACGCTGTTGCCGGACAGCACCCCCGGTGAGTGCGAGGCCTCGGCCATCGCCCCGGGCTGCGCGTGGGCCGCGCCGGTCGCGATCGACAGCAGGCTGGAGGCGGCCGCCGCCGTGAGCATCCCCTTGCCCAGCACCTGTCGGCTCAGTACCTGTCGCATGGGTCCTTCCCTGTCTACCGGCGCTGGGGCCGGTGCTGGATCGAAGGAGGCCTCGGAGTGCACCGCCGTGCACTCCGAGGCCACCCCGAGGAGGTTCGCCCTTGCGGGCGCAGTCGCTTCGTCAGGCGTTGACGCAGGTGTTGCCGAACGCGGGGTTCAGCAGGGCGATCACGTTGACGGTGTTGCCGCAGACGTTGACCGGGACGTGCACCGGAACCTGGACGAGGTTTCCGGAGGCGACGCCGGGGGAGCCGATGGCCTGGCCCTCGGCGGCCGAGTCGGCCATGGCGGGGGAGGCGGCACCGGCGGCCATCAGCACGCCGGCGGCCAGCACCAGTGCCTTCTTGTACGTCATTTGTTTTCGATCCTTCCCGCAGAGGCGTATCCACTGCACACATAACAACGAGCGGGTCCGGCAAAAGAAACCGGGAATTTTCCCGGGCCGTTCCGCATTTCACTCCGATGCTCGCGCGCTAAAAGTCGCGCGGGTGTGGAATTAGTCGGCGGATTTCCGCGGCTCGCGGTAATTCGAGCGGCCTCGGACGCGGCGAGGCCGCGTCGGACGCGGCGAGGCCGCCGCGACCCGAAGGTGCGACGGCCTCGTTCCCCGGACCCGGCCGGGGGAATGCCCACGTACGGGGCGGCGGTCAGCTGCCGGCGGAGGCGTTGCCGGAGAGGACCGGGATGTTGCTGAGGATGTGCGACAGGGCCTCGTCACCCTTGGCCTGGGTGGAGTTCTCGGTGCACTGCTGGTTCTGCGGGCTGGACAGGACCGGGATGTCCTGGACGCCGACGTTGACCAGGGCCAGCACCGACTGCACGTTGGCCTTCGCCGGCAGGGCGATGCAGGGCTTGTTGAAGGAGCCCTGGATGAGCGCCATCTGCGGGCTCATGTTGCCGTACGTGGCCTGGTTGCCGTAGATCTGCGCCGAGTTGTTGCCGTTGGCGGTGTTGATGCCGCCGTCGTTGCCGATGGCCATGGCCGACGGGGCCATCGCGGCACCGAGACCCACGACGGAGGCGGCAACCGCTGCGCCGGCCACAAACTTCTTGATCATTGTCGTCCCTTTTTTGGCAGGATTGCCCGGTACTGGAGCATGCGGATCAACGGCGCTGCCCCGGCTCGGGTTGCGTGTCTTCACTCGGATGCCGAAGTTTCGGGCGCCGCGGTTGACGTCGGGCGTTGACGTCGTCGGCGTCGCACGGGGGCGGGTGCCGTGGGTGAGGCCGTTCGTCGGGGCGTCGTCCCCGGTGCGCCGGCCCCTTCCGGACTCCGTTTTCCCTTTCGGTTCCGAGCGGTGGAGCAACCCCCATAACGACCCGCCCACTTTTACGGCAGCTGTAGATAGCCGCTGGTGTGCTGGCTGGTCATGGTGTGGTGTCGGCGTAGGTGTGCCAACGGCGGTGGCAGAGGCGGGCGCGGTGTTGATGGCGGCGGCGCCAGGTGGACCACCACAG
>NZ_JAPNLK010000075.1 GCF_026627505.1 Streptomyces sp. H27-H5
GAACCCCAAGCCGTTCACTTGGACCAAGTCCGCCGACGAGATCTTCGAACGCCTCGCCGGCTACCTGAACCGCCTGCCAGAGCCCAAACCATAGTTATGAAGCGCTCCTGAGACTCGGGACACTAGATGTTCTGCGCCTACTCCTTGCACAGTGCGACCAGAACTCGCTCAGCGGTCGCAGGGATGCTGCAATCCTCGTCCTCGGCTATGGCCTTATGGGCAGACGATCAGAGCTGGCCGCCATCCAGCTCAGCCAGTTGACGCTCTCCGATGGCTGGGTGACCGTCTTCATTCCCATGTCCAAGACCGACACCGATGCGAAGGGCGAGGACGTTGACGTCCCGCGGGCCCTTGCACCGGACATCGACGCCGGCCGAGTCGTCGCCTCTTACATTGAGGGGCTCGCGGAGTTCGGCATCAGCAGCGGTCCCCTGCTTCGGGCCATCAACATCCACGGTCAGGTTGGCGAAGGCCTCAGAGGCGAGGCCGTCAATCAGATTGTGAAGAAGCTGGCCAAGGCCGCCAACCTCACGGACGCCGACCGAACCACTGCACATGGCCTCAGGGCGGGCGGCCCGACCGACGCCGCTGAACGCGGAGTGCCCGTCCCATTCATCGCGGAGCATGGACGCTGGAGCAAGAACTCCACCCAAGTCCTGGCCTACGTCCGACCTGCCGACAAGCGCCGCAACAACCCGCTGCTGCCGCGAGACACCCGCCAATAGTCAGACGTTAAGCGCTACAAGGAGGACGCATGAAGGTCATCATCGGCGGCAAGTGGGAGCTCGACCTGACGTCTCCTCCGCGCGTCGGCGAGCTCATCGCCACCACGACGGGAGGGGGGCGCGTCGCGGAAGTCGTCTGGCTCATGCCGGATGAGCACGACAATGAGGTACGTGTGCACGTCCAGCTGGAGAAGGGCGAGACGGCCACGCCCGCCTGATCCCCGCCCGAAGCCCGCCCCCGACATACGCGGGGCGGGCGTTCTGCTATCCGGAATCTTGCTCTGTCATGCGCTTACCACCCCAGGTCACGGCTCCTCGGCGCCTAACCGCCACACCGCCGGGATGCGCGCACGCGCCAGCCGGGTGAACCTGAAGGAGATCCCAACCCCTCACACACCAGGGATAGCCATGATCAAGAAGCTGCACGAGATGGGCATGCGAAGCGAGCACGCGTACATGGCAGCGTTCGCCTCGATCGGTCTTTCCATCGCCACGTGGGTGACGTCCCTCAAAGCCGAACCAGGTGCCGACATCGCCCGCGCCGACCGGTGGGGAATCTTCATTGGCGAGTGGGCCCCCACCTTCTTCGGGCTCGGCCTGGCCTTGTCCCACTACGAGCAGGCGGAAGGCACCCTCCTCGCCAGCGTCAGCGACATCCGCGAGGAGCGAGCGGCCATGTAGCACCTACGCCGGGGGCTCTTCGCTGTCAGTCCCGGCCGCTAGCCTGTTCGGTATCCCATTCAAGGATTGAGGCGGGCTGCCTCGCTGCACGAATCCGCCCCACCGGCCCCCCACGGGGACAGCGACCGGGGGGGCGGAGTGCTGTCAGGGGCGAGCCTTCGCGGCGCCGAGAACCCGGCGCGACCAGGCCTTTCCCGGTGCCGGGAAAGGTGGCGACTATCACTTTCGCGGAGCCGCGAAAGCGATCAGGCCGCCAGCTCCGCCGACTCCGACTCGGCACGCAGCGCCTCCGCCCACTCGACGACCAGCTGGTGATAGCGGTCCCGGACCTCGGGCGGCAGACTCCCACCCGCCCACAGCTGACGGATCTCGGCGTTGACGATCTCAGCGGATCGGATCATGCGGCTGATCCTACGAGGCGGCACCGACAATCGGTACGGGTCGGCCGCGGTCCCACAAGAACTCGGCGTGCTGGACGAACCGGTCGTACAGCCCGTCCTCGCCCAGCCTCCGCAGGTGCATGAGCGGGCTGTCGTGACCGAGGCCGTCGCCGATGTGCGGCGTGTACAGCAGCTGGTCGTCGAAGACGAAGACCGACTGGGAGAGATGCGCCGGCGAGTCACTGAGCCGGGCCTCCACGCCATCGACCGGGCCAACCTTGGCGAGATGCCCCAGCGTGATCCGGATACGGGTACTCACTGACAGCGGGTGCTGCTCCACCACCTCCCGGTCCCGGGTCATCTGCGAGTCCGGGTCGCCGAGAAGGAAGCGAATCGAGCAGCCGGCCGCCGCCTTCGCGCGCAACCGGTCGACGATCTTCGGGTGGTCCTGCCAGATGAAGTACGACGTGTACCCGGCCATGAGGATCGTCTCGCGGGCGCCGTCCAGAAGATCCGCCCACACCGCGGTCGGGCACTCGCTCCGGAATGGATACGCCCGGACGATCTCCCTGTCGGCGCCCAGCTTCAGATTCGACCTGACGGCCTGCGGCCACAACGAATCCGCGCTCACCTTCAGCACCTCTGCCACCCTCGTCTGCGTGTCGGTATGCGGCACCCTCTCGCCGGAGAGCCACCGGTCCACCGTCTTCCCCGCGACGCCGAGCTTACGAGCCAGGATCGACGGGGTCATCTCCGCGGCCACAATGGCAGCGCTGAGCGCGGCGCTCACGGATTCCTCCCAAGGTTGGCGCGGACGGGGGACGCGGCCGGGAAGTGTCTCAGGTGTCCGCGAATGGCACTGCAGGTGTCCCGGATGTCCAGGCAGAGTAAGCCACATGAAGCAGCCACCGCCCCCGGTCCCGCCGATCGCCTCCCTGTCCGCCGCGCAGGTTCGTGGTGCGGCGTGCGTCCACTGCGGGATCACCCTCGGCCCCGACGCCATCGACCTCGGCGAGCGGCAGGCGGGGCGCGCGGGCGAGACGGTGGCCTGGTATCCGCGGGCTTGTCGGATCCCGCACCCCTGACTCCCGCCCCTCCGGCAGCGGCGGCAGCGGGAGGGGCGGGTACCAGCCAGCGTTAGAAGGCGTTCACTTCAACAAACTTTCGGACGCCTGTTCGAGCCGACAGGCGCCAACTCGTGGGTAGAGCCTGACGGTTCGTGACGAATGTGCAGGTCATCGACAAGGTGCATCTGCATACCTCCGCGAACCCCCTGGCGGATGCACGGATGAGACAGGCAGACTGGGGCAATCGCAGGGAGTGGCCGGAAATGACTTTTCGGTCACGATCGCGATGTCAAGGCATGAGGTCCCGCGCCGGGAGGCGCAAAGCCGCAGCAATCCGGAAGAGGTGGCTGAGCTTGAGATCATTCTGGCCCAGCTCTGCCCGCTGCACTGTAGAGCGAGCGGTCCACCTCGGCGCAATGCGCCAATTCCTCTTGAGTCATTTCGGCCCCGACCCGGGCATCGCGAATCCTTAAGCCCACCCGCTGGCGGGCATGAAGGATCCAGTCTGGCCGATCTACGGGTCGCACCTACAAAAAACCGAACCGAAGATCATTAGAAGTCAGCAGTTATCTAGCCGCTTTGCTGACTTGATCCGATCGGGCGGCCGACAGAAACGGCCCCGATCCCGGAGATGACCACCGGCCGACCGCGGTACCCCCTCGGCGGCCGGCCGGTGGCAACAACTCCCCCAAGACGCCGGAGCCGGAGCGCGGTCCACCCCCCAAGGTGAGCGCTCCGGCTTCGGCTTTTCGAACACCCCCCACTCCCATGGGAGGCAGATGGGAGTTGATCAACGCGAGCAACCGCGAGGGTCCGCTAAGAACAGCGAGGATCCGCTAGGTAATTGACCCGTCTGCGCAGGTCAGAATCCTTGCCTGCAGGCCAGAGTCAGACCTTCGGCTGTTGCTGGGTGATGCAGTGGATACCGCCACCCCCGGCGAAAATCGTACGTGCGTCAACCAGTGTCACGGTCCGCTCGGGGAACAGACCCCGGAAGATCTCCGCGGCTTCCTCGTCGCGCGGGTCGTCGAAGGAGCAGAGCACCACGCCGTCGTTGCAGAGGTAGTGGTTGATGTACGAGTAGTCGACCCACTCGCCGTCCTCCTGCAGCACGGTCGGCGCCGGGATCTCCACGACCTCCAGCAGCCGGCCCCGCGCGTCGGTGGACGCGCGCAGGAGGGCGGCGATGGTCTTGCAGCGCTCGTGGTCGGGGTGGGCCGGGTCGGGCTGGCTGTGGACCATGACCACGCCGGGGCGGGCGAAGGCGGCGACGATGTCCACGTGGCCCTGGGTGCCGTAGGTGCCGTAGTCGCCGGCCAGGCCGTAGGGCAGCCAGATCGCCTTGGTCGTGCCGAGATGGGCGTGGATCTCCTCCTCCACCTGCCGGCGGTTCCAGTCGGGGTTGCGTCCGGCGCCGAGCTGCACGGTGTCGGTGAGCAGTACGGTGCCCTCGCCGTCCACGTGGACGGCGCCGCCCTCGTTGACCAGCGGGGTGCTGTAGGTGCGGGTGCCGGCCAGGTCGGAGACGTGGCGGGCGATCTTCTCGTCGTGGCCCCAGCGGGCCCACTCCTGGGCGCCCCAGCCGTTGAAGGTCCAGTCGACGGCGGCGAGCCCGCCGGCACCGTCGGTGACGAAGGTCGGGCCGATGTCCCGCATCCAGGCGTCGTCCAGCTCGCGCTCGACCAGCTCGACGTCGTCGCCGACGATCGCGCGGGCGCCCTGCGCGTCGCCCGGGGAGACGACGAGGGTCACCGGCTCGTACGCGCGCACGGCGCGGGCGACGGCTCCCCAGGCCTCGCGGGCCTCGGCGAGCTCCCTCTCTTCGGTGAAGGTCGGGTTGGGGCTCGGCCAGGCCATCCAGGTGCGCTCGTGGGGGGTCCACTCGGCGGGCATCCGGAATCCGTGGGCGGCGGGCTTGTCGGCAGCGTCAGTCATGGCGGGTCCTTACTGGCTTACAGGAAGTACAGGCGGTTGAGGGAGACCGAATCGGCCGCTTCGGAGCGCAGGGGCTCTCCGTCGAGGGAGACGAGTCCGCTGCGCGCGTCCACATCGACCGCGCCCACCCGGGAGTTGAGCAGGAGGTCCCGGGGGCCGATGCCGCGGGTGCCGCGGACGGCCACCCGGCGGCGGCGGGTCGGCATCTCGTCGGAGCCGAGCGCGGCGGCCGCCGCCGACACGAAGGCGACGGAGATGTCGGCCGCGGTGGCTCCGTACGAGCCGAACTGCGGTCCGAGGACGAGCGGTTCGCAGGTGTCGGTGGCCGCGTTGGGGTCGCCGGTGACGCCGTACGCGGGGAAGCCGGACTTGAGGACCAGTTGCGGCTTGGCGCCGAAGAACTGGGGGCGCCACAGCACGATGTCGGCGAGTTTGCCGACCTCGATGGAGCCGATCTCGTGGGCCAGGCCGTGGGCGATGGCCGGGTTGATGGTCAGCTTGGCCATGTAGCGCAGGACGCGGGCGTTGTCGTCGCCCTCGCCGTCGCCGTCGAGCGGGCCCAGTTCGCCCTTCATCTTCGCGGCCATGGCGAAGGTGCGCCGGATGGTCTCGCCCGCGCGGCCCATGCCCTGGGCGTCGGAGGAGGTGATGCCGATCGCGCCCAGGTCGTGCAGCACGTCCTCGGCGCCCATGGTGCCCGCCCGGATCCGGTCGCGGGCCATGGCCGCGTCGCCGGGGAGGTCCGGCTTGAGGTCGTGGACGGAGACGATCATGCCGTAGTGCTCGGCGACGGCGTCCCGACCGAAGGGCAGGGTCGGGTTGGTGGAGGAGCCGATGACGTTCGGCACGCCGGCCATCTTGAGCACGTTGGGCACGTGTCCGCCGCCGCAGCCCTCGATGTGGAAGGCGTGGATGGTGCGACCGTCCAGGACGCGCAGGGTGTCCTCGACGGAGAGGCACTCGTTCAGGCCGTCGCTGTGCAGGGCGACCTGGACGTCGTACTCCTCGGCGACCCGCAGGGCGGTGTCCAGGGCGCGGGTGTGGGCGCCCATGTCCTCGTGGACCTTGAAGCCACTGGCGCCGCCCTCGGCGAGGGCCTCGACCAGCGGGGCGGCGTCCGAGGAGGAGCCGCGGGCGAGGAAGCCGATGTTGACGGGCCAGGCGTCGAAGGCGTTGAAGGCGTGCTTGAGCGCCCAGGGGGAGTTGACGCCCACGCCCCAGACCGGGCCGAACTCCTGGCCGATGATCGTGGTGACGCCCGCGGCGAGCGAGGCCTCCATGATGCGCGGGGAGAGCAGGTGGACGTGGGTGTCCACGGCTCCGGCGGTGGCGATCATGCCCTCACCGGACACGATCGAGGTGCCGGTGCCGACGACCACGTCGACCCCGTCGAGGGTGTCGGGGTTGCCGGCGCGGCCGATCGCGTGGATGCGGCCCTCGCGGATGCCGATGGAGACCTTGCGGATGCCGAGGACGGCGTCGATGACCAGCACGTTGCTGATCACGACGTCGCAGGTCTCGCGGACGGCGGCGGCCTTGAGGTGCAGGCCGTCGCGGGCGGTCTTGCCGAAGCCGGCCAGGAACTCGTCGCCGGGCTTCTGCGCGTCGTGCTCGACGCGGACGGTCAGCCCGGAGTCGCCGAGGCGTACCCGGTCGCCGGCGCGGGGGCCGAAGACGGAGGCGTACTCGTGCGGGTCGATGTGGCGGCTGCCCGGCGCGCAGTGGTCGCTGTGCGGGGTCTGGCGGCTCATGCGGGGTCACCTTCCGGGTGGTCGTCGCCGCGTTCGGGGGCGCCGGGCCCCGGTGTGTCGGCCGGGGACGCCGGGGCGGCGGTCCCGCCGGCGCCGAGGTAGCCGCAGGCGACGGCGCGGCGCAGGGCCTCGTCCTTGGCTCCGGGGGCGTCGAGGGGGCCGTCGACCAGCCCGGCGAAACCGACGGCCACGCGGGCGCCGCCGATGGGGACCAGTCCGACCTCGGCCTCGCCGTGCGGGTCGAACCGTACGGAGGAGCCCGCGGGTACGCACAGCCGCATGCCGTAGGCCGCGGCGCGGTCGAAGTCGAGGCGCGGGTTGGCCTCGAAGAAGTGGAAGTGGGAGGTCACGCTGATCGGCACGGCGGCGGTGTTGCGCACGTGCAGGTGGATCGTGGGTTCCGGCTGGGGGGCGCCGGGGCCGGGCACGATCGCGCCGGGGGCGTCGTCGCCGAGGGGGACGGCGCCGCGGATGGGGCGCGAGACCACCGCGAGGCGGGAGCCGTCGTCGAAGACGGCTTCCACGTGGACCTCGGTGACCACGTCGGCGACGCCGGGCAGCACGTCGTCGGGGCCCAGCACGCTGCGGGCCTCCTCGATGGCCTCCGCCAGCCGCCTGCCGTCGCGGGCGGCCTCGCAGACCGTGTCCGCGATGAGCGCCGTGGCCTCGGGGACGTTGAGGCGCAGGCCCCGGGCCCGTCGGGCCCTGGCCAGTTCCGCGGCACTGCGGAGCAGCAGCCGGTCGCGCTCGGTTGGGGTCAGCCGCACGCCGATCCACCACCTTCGGAGTCAATGGATTAGAACATCACTCTAACTCTTCATTTCCCGGCAGTGAAGCATTGACCTGAGAGCAGGGACTGAGTCACATTGAATGTCGCTCAAACATTTGCGAACCACCCCCCGCCCTGCCAAGGGAGTTCCCCATGCCCATCGAACAGCGCGGAGTCGACACCATCCCGGAGGAGGAGCGGACGAGCGGTCCCCGCGACCTGATCTCGATCCTCCTCGGCTCCAACCTCTGCCTCGGTGTGATCGTCTTCGGCTGGCTGCCCCCGTCCTTCGGACTGGGGCTGTGGCCCTCGGTGACCGCGATCGTGACCGGCACCGTCGTCGGGATCGCCTTCACCGCCCCGCTGGCGCTGGTCTCCCTGCGCACCGCTACCAACCTGTCCACCTCCAGCGGGGCCCAGTTCGGCGTGCGCGGTCGGCTGGTCGGGTCCGTGGTGGGCCTGCTGCTCTCCCTCGGCTACACGGCGCTGACCCTGTGGATCGGCGGCGACGTGATGGTCGGCACCCTGTCCCGACTGACCGGGCTGCCGGACACCGGCGTCTCGCGCGCCGTGATGTACGGCGTACTGGCCGCCTGTACCGTCGTCGCGGCCGTGTTCGGCTACCGGCTCCTGCTGCGGATGAGCAAGATCCTGTCCGTCGCCATGGTGGTCCTGCTCGCCGTCGGCGTCTTCGCGTACGCCCCCGATTTCACCGCCGCCGCGCCGCCGGAGACCGCCTACCTCCTCGGCTCCTTCTGGCCGACCTGGTTGCTCGCCGCCGTCGCCGCCGGCCTCAGCGGCCCCGTCGCCTTCATCACCCTGCTCGGCGACTACACCCGCTACATCTCCCCCGCCCGGCACGACTCCCGCAAGGTGCTCCGATCCACCGCGCTCGGTCTCCTGGTCGGCCTGCTGGTCCCGCAGCTCTTCGGCACGTACACCGCCCTCGCCGCGCGGGCCGGCGCCGAGTACGCCGGCCCGCTGGTCGACGCCTCGCCGTTCTGGTACCTGGTCCCGCTGCTCGTCGCCGCCGCCGCGGGTTCCGTGGGCAACGCCGGGCTGATGCTCTACTCCATGGGCCTCGACCTGGACGCGATCGTGCCCCGGGCCACCCGTACGACCGCCACCCTGGTCGCGGCCGCCGTGGCCACCGCCTTCGTGTTCGTCGGCTCCTTCGAGTGGGACGTCCAATCCGCGATGACCTCGTTCGTACTGCTGCTCACCGCGCTCGGCACCCCCTGGGCGGTGATCACCCTGATCGGCTACGCCCGCTGTCGCGGCACGTACGACGCCGACGCCCTCCAGGTGTTCAACCGTCGCTCGGTGGGCGGGATCTACTGGTACCGAGGCGGTTGGAACGCGGCCGCCACCGCCTCGTGGGCGATCGGCGCGGGCGTCGGCCTGCTCGCCGTCACCACCCCCTTCTACGAGGGTCCGCTGTTGGCCCTGACGGGTGGCGTGGACTGTTCCTTCGTCCTGTCCGGCCTGGTCGGCGGCCTCGCCTACACGGCCCTCACCCGGCGGAAGGCGGCCGTCCCCGACGCCGCCGACGAGCCGGTCGCCGCCTAGTCCCCCCTGTACGGCGAGCGCCGGCCTAGCCCAGCGGGTGCATCCAGCCGTGGCGGTCGGCGGAGTGGCCGGTCTGGAGGTCGAGGAGCGCCTTGCGGAGCTTCATGGTGACCTCGCCGGGCTCGCCGGTGCCCTGCGTCCAGTTCGCGCGGCCGGACTTGACCGAGCCGACGGGGGTGATGACGGCCGCAGTGCCGCAGGCGAACACCTCGGTCAGGGTGCCGTTCTCGTTGTCGCGCTTCCAGTCCTCGGTGGTGATGCGGCCCTCCTCGGCGGTGTAGCCGAGGTCGCGGGCGATCGTGAGGAGGGAGTCGCGGGTGATGCCGGGCAGCAGCGAGCCGGTGAGCTCGGGGGTGACGATGCGGTCGCCGTACACGAAGTACAGGTTCATCCCGCCCATCTCCTCGATCCAGCGGTGCTCGACGGCGTCCAGCCAGACGACCTGGTCGCAGCCGTGCGAGGCGGCCTCGGCCTGGGCGACGAGGGAAGCCGCGTAGTTGCCGCCGGTCTTCGCCGCACCGGTGCCGCCCTTGACCGCGCGGACGTAGTCCTCGGACAGCCAGACGGAGACGGGCTTGACGCCACCGGGGAAGTAGGCGCCGGCGGGCGAGGCGATGACCATGAAGAGGAACTCGTTGGCCGGGCGGACGCCCAGACCGACCTCGGACGCGAACATGAACGGACGCAGGTACAGCGAGGCCTCGCCGGAGTCCGGGACCCAGGCGCGGTCCTGCCTGATGAGCGCGTCGCAGGCGGCGATGAACAGCTCCGAGGGCAGCTCGGGCATCGCCATGCGGCGGGCCGAGGCCTGGAAGCGGTCGGCGTTGGCCTCGGGGCGGAAGGTGGCGACGGTGCCGTCGGGCTGCTTGTAGGCCTTGAGTCCCTCGAAGATGGTCTGCGCGTAGTGCAGGGTCATGTTCGCCGGGTCCATCGACAGCGGCGCATACGGGACCAGCTCGGCGTCGTGCCAGCCGCGACCCTCGGTCCACTTGATCGTCACCATGTGGTCGGTGAAGTGGCGGCCGAAGCCGGGGCTGGCCAGGATCGCCTCGCGCTCCGCGTCGGACAGCGGGTTCGAGGAGGGCTTGAGCTCGATCGTGGGCGTCGTCATGAGTGCTTGTCCTTCACCGGTTTTGTAGGGCGGACCGCGCTCACGGCGTACTAGGACGTCCGAGCATCCCCGCATTCCGCGGCCTCGCGTTCGATTATCGCGCGCAGGGAGGCTTCGGTGAAACAGGGAGTTTGCGGCCCAGGGGAGATGGTGGCACCCGGGGCCGCACAGGAAAAGCCGCCGGGTGCGGTGTCGCGACCCGGCGGCTTCCTGAGACGGGGTTGCCGGGTCAGCCGGCTACTCGCGCGGCGAGGGCGTCGCCGATCGCCTCGGTGGAGCGGAAGGTGCCGTCGCGCTCGGCCAGGTCGGCGGAGACGGCGTCCTCGATGCGGGCGGCCTCGGCCTCGTGGCCGAGGTGGCGCAGCAGGAGGGCGACCGAGAGGATCGTCGCGGTCGGGTCCGCCTTGCCGGTGCCGGCGATGTCCGGGGCCGAGCCGTGGACGGGCTCGAACATGGACGGGAAGGCGCCGGTCGGGTTGATGTTCCCGGAGGCGGCCAGGCCGATTCCGCCGGTGACGGCGGCGGCCAGGTCGGTGAGGATGTCACCGAAGAGGTTGTCCGTGACGATGACGTCGAACCGATCGGGCTGCGTGACGAAGAAGATCGTCGCGGCGTCGACGTGCAGGTAGTCGGTGGTGACCTCGGGGTACTCCTGGCCGACCTTGTCGAAGATGTTCTTCCACAGGTGACCCGCGTACACGAGGACGTTGTTCTTGTGGACCAGCGTCAGCTTCTTGCGGGGGCGGGCGTCGGCCCGCGCGTAGGCGTCACGGACCACGCGCTCGACGCCGTACGCGGTGTTGAGGCTGACCTCGGTCGCCACTTCCGCGGGGGTGCCGGTGCGCAGCGAGCCGCCGTTGCCGGTGTACGGGCCCTCGGTGCCCTCGCGGACCACGACGAAGTCGATCTCCGGGCGGCCGGCGAGCGGGGTGGCCGTGTTGGGGAAGAGCTTCGACGGGCGCAGGTTGACGAAGTGGTCGAAGGCGAAGCGGAGCTTCAGCAGCAGACCGCGTTCCAGGACGCCGGACGGGACCGAGGGGTCGCCGATGGCGCCCAGCAGGATCGCGTCGTGGTGCTTCAGCGCTTCGAGTTCCGCGTCCGGGAGGGTCTCACCGGTGCGGTGCCAGCGCCGGGCGCCGAGGTCGTACTCCTTGGTCTCCAGCTTCACATCCTGAGGCAGGACCGCGGTAAGGACCTTGAGGCCCTGAGCCACGACTTCCTGGCCGATGCCATCACCGGGGATCACTGCGAGATTGATGCTGGTCGACATGGGAAAACCGTACTCCCTGTCCCAGCCCTCAGACATATTGCGTCCACCATGTGGACGATGGTGAACGCAACATGTCCCGGGCCCGGGCGTGTCCGGAGGGCCGCCCACGAGGGGCGGCCGGTGGGCTCAGTGGCCGGTCGAGCCGCCGTTGTCGCGGCGGTCCAGGGCTCGCTGGAGGGCGGCGGCGGCGTTCTTGCGGTCCGCCTCGGCCTGGGAGGAGTGGCGGACGCGGCGGACTGCGGGGGTGTGACGGGTCATGGTGATCGACTCCTTGAGATCACGGCGTGGCGGGGCCACGGATGAGGGGTTCCTTCAAGGCGCCGGAAGAGGCGGGGAGCGGTGCGCCGCAGGGGTTGCCTGCCAGGGGCGCGCGCTCTCGACCGCCATTCGCCGGATCGGCGAGACGTTCGGCTTCTACAAAGCTAGGCCAGGTCCCGCTGTATGTCTCCGCAATTACTCGGACTTCCTACTATCTGAGACGGCAATGCCCCGGGAAGGCCCCCGGACGGGCCGCCCCGAGGGTCCGTTTCACCCCTTGTTCGCGCGAAGTTCCCTGATCAGGGACCTGACGGCGAGAGTGGAGGCGGATTCCGCCGTCGTGACGTATCCCACGCGTCTCATGGGCCGTTCGGGGCCCAGATCGGTGATCTCGACGGCGTCGGTGGCCTCGCCCAGCGACAGTTCGGGCAGGATCGCCATCCCCAGCCCCCTGCCGACCATCGTCAGCACCATCGCGTCGTCCTCGGCCTTGACGGTGGCCCGCGGGATCCAGTCCTGGGCCCGCCACCACGCGCGGGTGTACGAGCCGCAGTTCTCGTCCCAGTCCAGCAGGGGCAGCGACCTCGGGTCCG
This sequence comes from Streptomyces sp. H27-H5, assembly GCF_026627505.1. Lineage (GTDB taxonomy): Bacteria > Actinomycetota > Actinomycetes > Streptomycetales > Streptomycetaceae > Streptomyces. The sequence continues at coordinate 12,110 of NZ_JAPNLK010000075.1, forward strand.
GGTGGCCGGCGGGGTGGACCAGGGCGTACGCCTCCCGCACCAGTTCACCGGTCAGCAGCTCGGGCCGGGCGTCCGCCCCCGCGCCCAGGGTGGCGATGCCCAGGTCGGCGCGCCCGGCCAGCACCTCCCCCGCCGCCCCCGCGCCGATCTCGCGCACCACCCGCACCTCGGGCCGGATGTCGGGGTGCAGGGCCGCCAGGCGCTCCAGCGCGGGGGGCAGCAGGTGCAGGGCCGCGCTGCGGAAGGCGGCGATGCGCAGCGTCCCTTCCACCGCGCCCCGGCCGGCGCCGCGGGCCTCCGCGCCCAGCACCTCGTACAGCCGCAGGATGCGCCGGGCGAGGGCGACGGCCCGCTCCCCCGCCGGGGTCGGCGAGGCTCCCGATCGTCCGCGCTCGAACAGCACCGCGCCCACCTTGGTCTCGCTGCCGCGCACCGAGTGCGAGACGGCGGACTGGCCGATCCCCAGGGCGGCGGCCGCGGCGGAGAAGCCGCCGGTGTCGGCGACGGCGACCAGGACGCGCAGTTCCTGGGGGGCGAGTTCGGTCGAGCCCGTGGCCATGGGTGCTCCCACCTCGTCGTATGAGCGCCATTCATGGATGTGCGCCTTCCATGAGCGCAACCCCCTGCCCGGGCCCGGGATTCCTTCCTAGCGTGATCGCCATGACCACCGACACGGCCTTCGCCGTCCACCAGATCGCCCGCCCCTCCGGCTTCCCGACGGCCGCCGCGTTCACCCTCGCGGAGGGCCCCGTCCCCTCCCCCGCCCCCGGCACCGCCCTGGTGGAGAACCTGCTGCTCTCGGTGGACCCGTACCACCGGGGCCTGATGGACGGCGGGGAGGGCGGCTTCGAGCTGAACTCCCCGTTGGAGGGCCGTGCGGTGGGTCGGGTGATCGCCTCGCGGGATCCCGGGCTGGCCGAGGGCGACCTGGTCTTCCACCGGGCGGGCTGGCGCACGCACACCCTCGTCACCCTCGGTGTGGACGGCACCCGTACGCTGCGCGGCCACGAGGGCGTCCCACTGGAGGCGTACCTGAGCATCCTCGGCGGCACCGGACTGACCGCGTACGCGGCGCTCACCCGTACCGCGGCGCTGCGCGAGGGGGAGGACCTGTTCGTGTCCGCCGCCGCGGGCGGGGTCGGCACCGCGACCGGGCACATCGCCCGGCTGCTCGGCGCCCGGCGGATCGTGGGCAGCGCGGGCTCCCCCGCCAAGGTGCGCCGGCTCACCGAGGTGCTGGGTTTCGACGCGGCCTTCGACTACCACGACGGCCCGGTCGGCGAGCAGTTGACGAAGGCGGCCCCGGACGGGATCGACGTGTACGTGGACAACGTGGGCGGCGACCACCTGGAGGGTGCGATCGGCGCGCTGCGCGAGTACGGGCGGATCGCGTGGGTCGGGGGGATCTCGATGTACAACGGCGACCGGTCGCCCGCCGCTCCCCGCAATCTCTTCGAGGTCGTACACAAGTCGCTCCGCCTGGAAGGGGTATTGGTTCGCCATCACACCAATCTGCAGGAGGAGCTGGAGGACTTCCTGGTCCCGCACCTGCGCAGCGGCCGGGTGAGCACCGACACCACCGTTGTCCAGGGCATCGACCGGACGGTGGACGCTTTCCTGGGGGTGCTGCGCGGGGACAATCTGGGCAAGATGCTGGTCCGGCTCGGGGACTGATTCCGGCCACCCGTAAGTTCACCGAACTCTTACCGCACGGATGTAGACCTTTGGCGCGGGTCCGGCCACCCTTGCGCTCAATGTGCCGACGGGGCACGCGAGTTGGAGGCGAGCAGTCAGTGACACCGATCAGCCGCAGGGGTTTCGTGGGAATCGGCGCCGGACTGGTGGCGGGCGCCGGCCTGCCCGCGGTCACCGCGACCTCGGCGGCCGCGGCCGCCGCGACCGGCACGATCACCGACGTGAAGCACGTGGTGATCCTCATGCAGGAGAACCGCAGCTTCGACCACTACTTCGGCAGGCTGAAGGGCGTCCGCGGCTTCGGCGACCGTGCCGCCGGGAACCTCCCGGGCGGCTGGGGCATGTTCAACCAGCCGAACTGGGGCGGCCGTCAGTACCCGTGGAAACTCAGCGCCACCCCGCCGGCGGGCGGGGTGGACGGCGCGACCCTCGCCCAGTGCACCGGCGACCTCCCGCACAGTTGGACCTCGCAGCACGCGGCCTGGAACAAGGGCCGGATGGACAACTTCGTCACCGGTGTCGGCAACACCCGCACCCTCGGTCACCTCGACCGGGGTGACATTCCCTTCCACTACGGGCTCGCCGACCACTACACGGTCTGCGACGCGTACTTCTGCTCCGCCCTCAGCGCCACCGGCCCCAACCGCACCTTCCTGTGGAGCGGCAAGGTCGACGCGAGCAGCAAGGACGGCGGCGACGAGTCCGGGCTGACCTGGGAGACGTACGCGGAGGCGCTCCAGCGGGCCGGGATGAGCTGGAAGGTCTACCAGAACGCCCAGGACAACTACGGGGACAACGGCCTGGCCTACTTCAAAAAGTTCACCGACGCGGCCCCCGGCAACCCGCTGTGGGACCGCGGCATGGGCTCCGTCCCCAAGGTCACCGGCTCCACCCCGGACGACATCGCGGCCGCGATCCGCGCCGACGTCGTCGCCGGGACCCTCCCGCAGGTGTCCTGGGTCGTGGCGAGCGAGGCCTTCTCCGAGCACCCGTACGCGCCGCCCGGTGACGGCGCGCACTTCGTGGACCTGGTCTACCGGGCCCTCGCCGCGAACCCGGAGGTCTTCGACTCCACCATCCTCTTCCTCAACTACGACGAGAACGACGGGTTCTTCGATCACGTGCCGCCGCCCGTCGCACCACCCGGCACGCCCGACGAGTACCTCGACGGCCTGCCGATCGGGCTGGGCTTCCGCGTCCCGATGCTCGTGATGTCCCCGTGGACCCGGGGCGGCTGGGTCAGTTCCGAGGTCTTCGACCACACCTCGGTGCTGCGGTTCATGGAGACCTGGACGACGGCCCTCGGCACCCCCGCGACCTGTCCGAACATCAGCGCCTGGCGCCGCAGGGTGGTGGGCGACCTGACCGGCGTCTTCGACTTCGCGCACCCCGTCCACGGCGTTCCCGCCGGCCTGCCCTCGACCGCGAAGGTCATCGGCCAGGCCACCTGCGCCCCGCTGCCCAACCCCGCCCCGCAGGACAACGCGCTCCCGACGCAGGAGCCCGGCACCCGCCCGGCGCGCGCCCTGCCGTACCAGGTGAACGGCAACCTGGACCGCTTCGAGTTCGGGGCCGCCGGGAAGATCCTGGCCTGGTTCTCGATGTCCAACCTGGGCGCGCACGCGAAGCGGCCCGCGCACTTCTCGATCCACCCGCACCAGCACCGGGACACGACGCCCTGGCAGTACACGGTGGACGCGGGCGCCACCTCGACGGACTACTTCAGCGTCGGCCTCGGCAGCGGCTCCGGCAAGTACGACATCTCGATGCACGGGCCGAACCGTTTCCTGCGCCGCTTCATCGGCGACGCGTCGAAGGCGGGCAAGGCGATCGAGGTCGCGGCGCGCTTCGCGGTGGAGCCGGGCACGGGAAAGACCGCCGTGTACTTCAAGATGACCAACACCTCCGCGGCGGCGGTCACCTTCACGATCCGTTCCGACGCCTACCGCACGGACGGCCCGTGGACGTACAAGGTGCCGGCGAACTCCTCGCGCGAGGATTTCTTCAACGCCGTCGCCTACAACGGCGGTTGGTACGACTTCACGATCCTGGCCGACTCCGACGGCACCTGGTCGCGCCGCTACACGGGCCACATCGAGTACGGGTCGCCGAGCGTCTCGGGCTGAGCGGCCCTGACCGACGAGATCCGAAGGAGACGGACTAGGCCCTGTCGTCAAAGTGGGGCCAGGCGCCACTGTGACGACAGGTCCTAGAGCACGTCCCCGTTGCGCCAGTCGAAGTCGAGCCGCCCGGTGGGGTCCAACAGGGCCCCGCCGGGCGGCGCCCAGAGGTACGTGGAGCCCTCCTCCTCGGCGAGTCGCCGCGGTCCGGCCGGGCCGAGCACGCCGATCCGACCGCCCCAGACCCGCCAGCCGCGCCCCGCGTACAGGGCGGCGCCGTCCTCGGAGGCGGACAGCGCGCCCAGCTCGTAGGCCCGCCCGATCACACCCTCCAGTTCGGCCATGACCCGTCCGGCGAGACCGCGGCGGCGCCGGTCGGAGCGTACGGCCACCGCCTCGACGTACCCGGTCCGCAGGGCCCGGCCGGCGTGCACGACCCGGCGTTGCACCACACTGCCGTGCGCGACCAGCACGCCGTCCTCCCGCACCAGCACGTGCATCCCGCCGAGCGCGTGCTCGAAGTCCTCGTCGGCGAAGTCCCCGTCGAACGCCCCGTCCAGCAGCGCCCGGATCTCGCCGAACTCCGCCGTGCCCAGTTCGCCGGTGTGCCGCAGGAGGGTGCCGTCGCTCGTGTTCGCCGTCATCCGGCGACGGTACCAACGCCCCGGAGCCGACCGGTGAGCCTCTCCAGCGTGCCCGCGTCGAGTCCGGCGTCGAGCAGGTAGGCCCGTGCGTCCAACCGCTCGGCGGTCTGCCGGGCCAGCGCGTGGACGGTCGTGCCGAGCCCGGCGACGTACGTCTCGATCTCCGCGTCGTCGTACGGTCGGCCGCGCGCGGCGTACCCGGCCCGTACCCGGGACTCGCTCAGCCCGTGGTCGACGGCGATCTCCCGCGGGCTCGCCCCGGCGAGCCGGAGCAGGACGAGGGCGATGATCCCGGTGCGGTCCCGGCCCAGACCGCAGTGGAAGGCGACCCCGCCGGGCGGGGCGTCGGCGATCGCACGGGCCACGGCGGCGACGCGGTCGGGGAACCGCTCCAGGAAAGGCTGGAAATACGCGGGGGTGCCGAAACCGGGGGTCCCCCACCACACGTCCCAGAAGTCCCGGTGTTCGAGCCCGTCCAGGGGTATCCGCACCGTGGTCAGGAGGTCGGGACGGGGCGCGCGGTCCCCTTCCACCTCGTCGTCATTGCGCAGGTCGAGGACGGTCCGCACGCCGTGGGCGACGACGGTGGTCCAGCCCTGCCCGGTGAGCCGGTCGAGCCGGTCCGCGCGCACGGCCGCCCCCGGCACGACCTGCCCCACACCTCCCAGGTCACGCGCGTTGAAACACCCGTCCCACTCCAGAAATCGACCGGCCTGCGCCATGTTCATAGCCCCCCTGTCAGTACACATCGGACAGTGACTGATGACGCGACCCTGGCGGCGGGCGGTTCCGCGCGTGAAGATCTGCCCATGTCGCCTGAGACCCAGCAGTGGACCCCCACCCATGGCAGGCCCTACCGGCCCGTCCCCTACCGCCCCGCGCGCATGCCGGGCCCGGAATCCCTCGCGCGCGCGGCCGAGTTGAGGGCCCGGATGGACGAGCGGCGCACCGTCCGTCACTTCTCCACCGACCCGGTGCCCGAGCAGGTCGTCCGGGACGCGATCGCCTGCGCCGCCACGGCCCCGTCGGGTGCGCACCAGCAGCCCTGGACGTTCGTCCTGGTCAAGGACCCCGAGATCCGCCGGCAGATCCGCGCGGCCGCCGAGCAGGAGGAACAGATCTCCTACGACGGCCGGCTCGGCGACGAATGGCTCGCCGCGCTGCGTCCCCTCGGCACCGACGCGGTCAAGAACCACCTGACCGACGCTCCGGCCCTGATCGTGGTCTTCCAGCAGCGGTACTGGCTGGGGCCCGACGGTACGAAGCGCAAGCACTACTACGTGGACGAGTCGGTCGGCATCGCTGTCGGCATGCTCCTGTCGGCGCTCCACCTGAGCGGGCTCGCCGCGCTGATCCACACGCCGAGCCCGATGCGCTTCCTGAGGCACGTCCTGAACCGCCCGGAGAACGAGAAGGCCTTCGCGGTCATCCCCGTCGGCTACCCGGCCGACGACTGCGAGGTCCCGGACCTGCTGCGCAAGTCCCTGGACCAGGTCATCGTCGAGGTCTGAGAACGGTCCCGCAACCGTGACCGCCCCCGCTCCGGACTTGGGGGTACCGGAGCGGGGGCGGGGTTCGGCAGGGCAGGGAGGTCAGCCCATGTGCGGGTACGCGTACTCGGTCGGCGGGACCAGGGTCTCCTTGATGGAGCGGGTCGAGGTCCAGCGCAGCAGGTTGGAGGCCGCGCCCGCCTTGTCGTTCGTGCCGGACGCGCGGCCGCCGCCGAAGGGCTGCTGGCCGACGACGGCGCCGGTCGACTTGTCGTTGATGTAGAAGTTGCCCGCCGCGAAGCGGAGCTTCTCCATCGCGTCGGCCGCCGCGTAGCGGTCCTGGGCGATGACGGCGCCGGTCAGCGCGTACGCGGACACCGACTCCATCTGCTCCAGCATCGCGTCGAAGTCCGCGTCCTCGTAAACGTGCACGGCGAGGATCGGGCCGAAGTACTCGGTCGTGAAGACCTCGTTCTCCGGGTCGGTGCAGGCGATGACGGTCGGGCGGACGAAGTAGCCCTCCGAGTCGTCGTAGCTGCCGCCGGCGACGATCGTGCAGGTCGGGTCGGCCTTGGCGCGGTCGATCGCGGCCTTGTTCTTCGCGAACGAACGCTCGTCGATGACGGCGCCGACGAAGTTCGACAGGTCACGGACGTCACCCATGGTGATGCCGTCGACCTCGGCCGCGAAGGCCTCCTTGAAGCCGTCGTTCCAGATCGACGCCGGGACGTAGGCGCGCGAGGAGGCCGAGCACTTCTGGCCCTGGTACTCGAAGGAGCCGCGGGTCAGGGCGGTCTTCAGGATGTCGCGGTCCGCGGACGGGTGGGCGACGACGAAGTCCTTGCCACCGGTCTCGCCGACCAGGCGCGGGTAGGACTTGTACTTCTCGATGTTGTTGCCGACGGTCTTCCACAGGTGCTGGAAGGTCTTGGTCGAGCCGGTGAAGTGAATGCCGGCCAGCTCGGGGTGGTTCAGGGCCACCTCGGAGACGGCGATGCCGTCGCCGGTCACCAGGTTGATGACGCCCTTGGGCAGACCGGCCGCCTCCAGGACCTCCATCAGCAGGACCGCGGAGTGGGTCTGCGTCGGGGACGGCTTCCACACGACCACGTTGCCCATCAGGGCCGGGGCGGTCGGCAGGTTGCCGGCGATGGCCGTGAAGTTGAACGGCGTGATCGCGTAGACGAAGCCCTCCAGCGGGCGGTGGTCGCTGCGGTTCCACACGCCGGCGCTGTTCGCGGCGGGCTGCTCGGCCAGGATCTGGCGGGCGAAGTGGACGTTGAAGCGCCAGAAGTCGACGAGCTCGCAGGGGGTGTCGATCTCCGCCTGCTGGGCGGTCTTCGACTGGCCCAGCATGGTCGAGGCGGCCAGCTTCTCGCGCCACGGGCCGGCGAGCAGCTCGGCGGCGCGCAGGATGATCGCGGCGCGGTCGTCGAAGTCCATCGCGCGCCAGGCCGGGGCGGCGGCCAGGGCCGCGTCGACGGCGGCCTGGGCGTCGGCCTCGGTGGCGTTCGCGTAGGTGCCGATGACCGACTTGTGGTCGTGCGGCTGGACGACGTCGAAGCGCTCGCCGCCACCCATCCGCTTGACGCCGTCGATCGTCATGGGGAGGTCGATCGGGTTCTCGGACAGCTGCTTGAGCTGGATTTCGAGACGTGCGCGCTCCGGGCTGCCGGGGGCGTACGAGTGGACCGGCTCGTTGACCGGCGCGGGGACCTGGGTCACAGCATCCATGGGTCTGGCAACTCCTTGAGCTAGTTCTGAACCTGGTTCTGGACCTAGTTCTTGGTGATCATCGAGCGGAGGAAGAAGAGGAGGTTGGCCGGCTTCTCCGCGAGGCGGCGCATGAAGTAGCCGTACCAGTCGGTCCCGTACGCGGTGTAGACGCGCATCCGGTGTCCCTCGGCGGCCAGCCGCAGGTGCTCGTCGCTGCGGATCCCGTACAGCATCTGGAACTCGTACTCGTCGGGCTTGCGGCCGGCCTTGCGGGCCAGTTCCTGGGCGATGGCGATCAGGCGCGGGTCGTGGGACCCGATCATCGGGTACCCCTCGCCCTCCATCAGGATGCGCATGATGCGGACGTACGCCTTGTCGATCTCGGCCTTGTCCTGGTACGCGACCTCGGCGGGCTCCTTGTAGGCGCCCTTCACGATCCGGACGCGGCTGCCGGCCTCGGCGAGCCGGCGGGCGTCGGCCTCGGTGCGGAAGAGGTAGGCCTGGATCACGCAGCCGGTCTGCGGGAAGTCCCGGCGCAGCTCCTCGTGGATGGCGAACATCGAGTCGAGGGTGGTGTGGTCCTCGGCGTCCAGGGTGACGGTGGTGCCGATGGCCGCGGCGGCCTCGACGACCGGGCGCACGTTGGCGAGGGCCAGCTCGTGGCCGCCTTCGAGGGCCTGGCCGAACATCGAGAGCTTGACCGACATCTCGACGGTCTCGCCCAGGCCCAGCTCGGCCAGCCGCCCGATCAGTTCGAGGTAGGCGTCGCGCGCGGCGTGGGACTGCTCCACGGCGGTGATGTCCTCGCCGACCACGTCGAGGGTGACTTCGAGGCCCTTGCGCGTGAGGTCCTCGACGATCGGGATGACCTGGCCGACCGTCTCACCGGGGATGAACCGGTTCACCACGGGCTTGGTCACCGGGGCGGCGGAGACGATTCGGCGCAGCTTGTCGCTGCGGGAAGCGGCGAGGATCGCGGGACCCAGCACGGGGCACCTCCAACGGGTGGCAGAAGCAGATTCACGATCTCGCGCCGGCATGGCGTGGACGTAAGAGAAACGCATGTAAAACCACCGTGAAACCTAAGGATCTCCACGATCCTCTGCCATCGACAGCTGTCACGCATCCGATGTCGACATCTCATACATCTGTCTGAAGAACCGTTCCGCAGGTGGGAGAATGGCCGGGTGAAGGGCGATTACCAGGACCTGGTGGACGAGATCTCGGCGCTGCTCGGCGCCCCCGCGACCCTGGAGAACCGGGACTTCCGCCTCATCGCGTTCGGCGCGCACGACGGCGACGACGACGCGGCCATGGACCCGGTCCGCACCCGCTCGATCCTGACCAGGCAGTCGACGGCTGCCGTCCGGTCCTGGTTCGAGGGCTTCGGCATCGCCCGCGCCACCGGTCCGGTACGCATCCCGGCCGCCCCCGATGCCGGTGTCGTCCGGGGGCGGCTCTGTCTGCCGGTGCGCTACCGGGGAATCGTCCAGGGGTACGTGTGGCTCCTCGACCCGGAGTCGGGACCCGACGCGGGGCCCGGTCCGGCGGCGCTCGCCGCCGCCATGGAGGTCGCCGAGCGGGTGGGGGTGCTGCTCGCCGAGGAGGCCAAGGCCGGGGCGGACCTGTCGCGGGAGTTCCGCGCGGCGCTCACGGCCGACCGCGGCTGGCAGCGGGACATGGCGCTGACCGCGCTGCGCACGGCCCTGGGAGCCGACGGCGACGGGCTGCACGCGGTGGTGTGCGTGACCCCGTGGCCCGGGGAGGTCCCGGGTTCGGTGCCGGGCGCGGCGGCGGTGTGCGTGGTGCCGTGGCCCTGGCCGGGCCGCGCGAGCGGGCCGGACCGGGGCGGGCCGGACCGCGCCGGGTCGGACCAGGCCACGTCGGGTCGGGGCGCGTCCGGTCGGGCCGCGTCGGCGGGGCGGGCCGGGTCGGGGCGGGCCGCCGATCATCCGGGGGGCCGACCCGACACCCGATCGGGTGACCGTTCCGCCGCCGGGACCGGCGCCGGCGGGTCGGGCGGGGTCGACGGCGACCCGGGCCCCGGTCAGGCGGCTCTGGCGGTCCTGGTCAGACTCCGCTCGGCGGACTCCGTCGCCCCGGTGGAGGCGCTGGCCTCCCGGCTGCTCCCCCGCCCCGCGACGCCGACGGGACCCGTCGCCGCGACCGCCGGCGTCGCCGAGCCCCGGCGCGGGCTGACCACGCTCGGCGACGCGTGGGCCGAGGCCGCGGCCGCGGCCAGGGCGGCGTCCGCGCAGCCCCGGCTCGGGCAGGTCGCGCGGTGGTCGGCCATCGGACCGTACCGACTGCTGGCCTCGTTGGCTGCGGGCCGGGGGCAAGACCCCTCCACCCGGGTCCTGTTGGACGCCACGCACCGGGAACTGGCCCGTACCGCCGAGGTGTTCCTGGACTGCGCCGGGCAGGCGGGTCGGGCGGCGGCGGCCCTGGGGGTCCACCGCCAGACGCTGTACTACCGGTTGGGCCGGGTGGAGCAACTGACGGGCCTCGACCTGGACGAGGGCGAGGACCGGCTGTTGCTGCACATGTCCCTCAAGGCCGCCCGCCTCGACTGACCTGCTCGCCCCGCCCCGTGCGCGGGGCGAGAGGCACGACTCAGGCGGTGGGTTCCGCGACCGAGGCGCCGACCGCGCCCTCCACCGGCGCCCCGTCGGCCGCTCCCGCACCCGCCGCCTTCGCCATGAGTTCCGCCGCCCGCCGCATCCCCTCGGTCAACTCGGCCGGGGTGCCGGCGCTCCCGGCGTCGAACAGCCACTGGATCATGAACCCGTTGAGCAGGGCCTGGTAGAAGGTGCCCAGCGTGCGCAGGTCCTCCTCCTCCAGCCGGTCCTCCGGCATCCCCGTGAACATCGAGACCAGCCCCCGGCGCCCCTCGTCCTGCGAGGCCGCGAGCAGTCGGCGCAGCTCAGGGAGCCCGTCCCGGGTCAGCGCGACCTCCAGGCTCGCGGCCCAGATGGGGCCCGACTCCTCGTGCCCGGCGTGCACGCCCTCCCACACCGAGCGGAAGCGGTCGAGCGAGCCGCCCTCCCCCGCGAGGCCGCCGGTGAACGCGTCGCCCCAGTCGGAGATCAACTCGATGAACGCCTGGGTGAGCAGGGCGTCCTTCGAGCCGTAGTGATAGCCGATGGAGGCCAGGTTGGCGCCCGACGCCTTGACGATGTCACGCGCGGTGGTGCGCACGAACCCCTTCTCGACCAGGCATTCCTTGGCCCCCCGGAGCAGATCTTCGCGATGTCCCATGGCCGACACGGTAGCAAGACAACCGTCCTAGACGGAAGTTCCATACACTCGTACTAGACAAGTGTTTATGACGCTTGTACATTCCTGCTCATGACGAACCCCGCTGCCTCAGCGCGCCTCGCCGGCCGCCGCGAATGGACCGCCTTCACCGTCCTGCTGCTGCCGCTGCTCCTGGTCTCGATGGACGTCTCCGTCCTCTACTTCGCCATCCCCGCCATCACCCGGGAGCTGGACCCGAGCGCCACCCAGCAGCTCTGGATCTTCGACAGCTACGCCTTCGCCCTCTCCGGGCTGCTGATCACGATGGGTTCGCTCGGCGACCGCATCGGCCGCCGCAAGCTGCTGTTGATCGGCGCGGCCGCCTTCGGCCTCGCCTCCGTCGGCGCCGCGTACGCGACCAGCGCGGAGATGCTGATCGCCTGCCGGGTGCTGCTCGGCGTCGGCGGTGCGACGCTGATGCCGTCCACCCTGGCCCTCGTACGGAACCTCTTCCAGGACGCCGGGCAGCGCGCCCGGGCCATCGCCGTCTGGTCCGGCGCCATGACCGGCGGCATCGCCCTCGGCTCCGTGATGAGCGGGGTGATGCTGAACCACTTCCACTGGGGTTCGGTGTTCCTGATCAACGTCCCCGCGATGCTGCTCCTGCTGGTCCTGGTCCCGGTGCTGGTACCGGAGTTCAAGGACCCCGCCCCGGGCCGCTTCGACCTGCCGAGCGTCCCGCTGTCGATGGCCGCCGTGCTGCCCCTGGTGTACGGCCTCAAGGAGATCGCCGCCGAGGGGCTCGCCCCGCTCCCCGCCGCCTGCGTCGGCGTCGGCCTGGCCTTCGGGTACGTGTTCGTGCGCCGCCAGCGGGGTCGGGACGACGCCATGGTCGGCCGGGCCCTCTTCCGCAACCGGGGCTTCGGCGCGGGCATCGGCCTCCAGACCGTCTCCGCCTTCGCCATGATGGGTTCGGCCTACTTCACCACCCAGTACCTGCAATCGGTCCTCGGCATGGGCACCTTGGAGGCCGCCCTGTGGAGCCTGGCCCCGTCGGTCGCCATCGGCGCGGCCGCCCCCGTGGCCGCGGCCCTCGCCCGCACGCTGGACCGGTCCCTCGTCATCGCGGGCGGCTTCGTCCTCGGCGCCGTCGGGTTCGCCCTGATCGGCGGGGTCGGCACGGACTCCCTGTGGCTGCTCCTCGTCGGCGCCGGGGTGCTGGCCAGTGGGATCGTCGCCGTGATGTCCCTGGTCTGCGACATCGCGCTGGGCGCGGCCCCCGCCGAGAAGGCCAGCTCGGCGGCCTCGCTGCTGGAGACAGGCGCCGAGTTCGGCGGCGCCCTGGGCATGGCCGTCCTGGGCAGTCTCGGCACCGCGGTCTACCGCTCCGACCTGGTGGGCGCCGAGCCCGCCGTCCGGGAGACCCTGGGCGGCGCGGTCGCCACCGCCGGCTCGCTCGGCGGCGAGTCCGGGCAGCGGGTACTGGACCTGGCCCGGCAGGCGTTCGTGCACGGCATGCAGTACGCGGCCTGGGGCGGCGCCGCCCTGCTGCTCGCGGCCGCGGCCCTCGCGCCGGTCCTGCTGCGCGGCATCGGCACCACCGCCGCGACCCCGGCGGAACCGGAGCCCGAGTCGACCGGGGTCGCCGCGGCCCCCGACGCCGTCGCGCGCTGAACGACCCGTACGACACGGAACGCGGAAGGGCCCGGGGGTCTCCCCCCGGGCCCTTCCCGTGCGTACCGAAGGATCAGCCGAGGCTGACCGTGCGCGCCGAGACGGCGCCGATCTCGGCGGCGATGTCCGCGAGGACGTTCACCGGGACCTCGGCGTCGACGGTGAGGACGCCGAGCGCCTCGCCACCCTCCTCGGCGCGGGCGACCTGCATGCCCGCGATGTTCAGACCGGCCTCGCCCAGGATGCGGCCGACGGTGCCGACGACGCCCGGACGGTCGGCGTAGCGCAGGACGACCATCTGCTCGGCGAGTGCCAGGTCCAGGTCGTACTCGCCGATGCCGACGATCTTCTGAAGGTGCTTCGGGCCCGCGAGCGTGCCGGAGACCGAGACCTCCTGACCGTCCGAGAGGGTGCCGCGGACCGTGACCACGTTGCGGTGGTCCGGGGACTCCGAGCTGGTGGTCAGCCGGACCTCGACACCGCGTTCCTGCGCGAACAGCGGGGCGTTGACGTAGGAGACCGTCTCGTCGACGACGTCCTCGAAGACGCCCTTGAGCGCGGAGAGCTCCAGCACCTTGACGTCGTGCTGGGTGATCTCGCCGTAGACCTCGACGTCGAGACGGACCGCGACCTCGCCCGCGAGGGCGGTGAAGATGCGGCCGAGCTTCTCGGCGAGCGGCAGGCCCGGACGCACGTCCTCGGCGATGACGCCGCCCTGGACGTTGACCGCGTCCGGCACCAGTTCACCGGCGAGCGCGAGGCGCACCGACTTGGCGACCGAGACACCGGCCTTCTCCTGGGCCTCGTCCGTGGACGCGCCGAGGTGCGGAGTGCAGACGACCTGGTCGAGCTCGAAGAGCGGGGAGTCCGTGCAGGGCTCCTTCGCGTACACGTCGAGGCCGGCGCCGGCGACCCGGCCCTCCTTGATGGCCGTGTACAGCGCGGCCTCGTCCACGATCCCGCCGCGCGCGGCGTTGACGATGCGGACGGACGGCTTCACCTTGTGCAGCGCCTCGTCCCCGATGAGACCGAGGGTCTCGGGGGTCTTCGGCAGGTGCACGGTGATGAAGTCCGCGACCTCCAGCAGCTCGTCCAGCGTGAGCATCTTGACGCCCATCTGGGCGGCGCGCGCGGGCTGGACGTAGGGGTCGTACGCGACGACCTTCATGCCGAAGGCCGACATGCGCTGGGCCACCAGGACGCCGATGCGGCCGAGGCCCACGACACCGAGGGTCTTCTCGCTGAGCTCGACGCCCGTGTACTTGTTCCGCTTCCACTCGCCGTTCTTCAGGGCGGTGTTGGCCTGCGGGATGTTGCGGGCCGTGGCGACGAGCAGGCCACAGGCCAGCTCGGCCGCGGTGACGATGTTGGAGGTCGGCGCGTTGACGACCATCACGCCGGCCTTGGTGGCGGCGGAGACGTCGACGTTGTCGAGGCCGACACCGGCGCGGGCGACCACCCTCAGCTTCTTGGCGGCGGCGATGGCCTCGGCGTCCACCTTGGTGGCGGAGCGGACCAGGATCGCGTCGACGTCGACGATCGCGGGGAGCAGCTCCGCGCGGTCGGCTCCGTTGACGTGCCGGATCTCGAAGTCCGGACCGAGCGCGTCCACCGTGGCGGGCGACAGCTCTTCGGCGATGAGTACGACAGGTTTCGAGCTCACGTGGGTCATCCTCACAAGTCCAGTGCGGACGGCCGTCCCGACGGCCGCAGGCGGTGGAGGGGGTAGCCGCGTGGAAGACGCACGACACTGTGGGCCTGACGCGTTGTGTTGAGCAGTGTAGTGGCGTATCCGCGGCGGGTTTCCGCCTGTACGGAAGGATCACCCTTCCGTGATTGGCCGGGGTGGCCAATCCGCGCGGTCGAAGGCCGCTGTTCCGGCGGGCCGGACGGCCTCCTGGGGCGCGTGCGCGGCGGGGCCGGGACTCGTCGTCCCGGCCCCGTCGCGGCGGGATCAGCTCTCGTCGTTGTCGACCCAGCTCATCAGCTTGCGCAGCTTCTTGCCGGTGGTCTCCAGCAGGTGGGCCTCGTCGGCCTTCTTGTACTCGTTGTACTTCGGCAGACCGGCCTTGTACTCGGCCATCCAGGTGTTGGCGAACTCGCCGCTCTGGATCTCCGCGAGGACCTTCTTCATCTCGGCCTTGGTGGCGTCCGTGATGATGCGGGGGCCGGTGATGTAGTCGCCCCACTCGGCGGTCTCGGAGACCGACCAGCGCATCTTCTCCAGGCCACCCTCGTACATGAGGTCCACGATGAGCTTCAGCTCGTGCAGGCACTCGAAGTACGCGATCTCCGGCTGGTAACCGGCCTCGGTCAGGGTCTCGAAACCGGCCTTGACCAGCGCGGAGGCGCCACCGCAGAGAACGGCCTGCTCACCGAACAGGTCGGTCTCGGTCTCCTCGGTGAAGGTGGTCTTGATGACGCCGGCGCGGGTGCCGCCGATGCCGGCCGCGTAGGAGAGCGCGAGGGCGAAGGCGTTGCCGCTGTGGTCCTGCTCGACGGCGGCGATGCAGGGCACGCCGCGGCCTTCCTCGTACTGGCGGCGGACCAGGTGACCCGGGCCCTTCGGGGCGACCAGGGCGACGTCCACGTTGGCCGGGGGCTTGATGAAGCCGTAGCGGACGTTGAAGCCGTGCCCGAAGAAGAGCGCGTCGCCGTCCTGGAGGTGGTCCTTGATGGACTCCTCGTAGATCTCGGCCTGGAGCGGGTCCGGGGTCAGGATCATGATGACGTTGGCCCACTCGGCGGCCTCGGACACCGAGACGACCTTCAGGCCCTGCTCCTCGGCCTTGGCCTTGGACTTGGAGCCCTCCTTCAGGCCGACGACGACGTCGACGCCGGAGTCACGGAGCGACAGCGCGTGGGCGTGGCCCTGGCTGCCGTAGCCGATGACCGCGACCTTGCGGCCCGCGATGATGGACAGGTCGGCGTCGTTCTCGTAGAACAGCTCGGCCACTGGGATATCTCCTTGGTGCGCGTGTGTTGCTCCCACCGTACGGCGGGGAACGGAATGTGAGTTTCTCGGTCTCGCCATGCGGGCGGCCCGCCGACGCGCGGCGGGCCGCCCACGGGGGCGAGCGGTCGAACGACCCGTGGAGCGGTCGCTCAGGCGCTGCGGTCGAGCGCGCGCAGGCTGCGGTCCGTGATGGACCGTCCGCCACGCCCTATGGCGATCGTGCCGGACTGCACGAGTTCCTTGATGCCGAAGGGCTCCAGCATCTTCAGCATCGCGCCGAGCTTGTCGGTGCCGCCGGTGGCCTCGATGGTGACGGCCTCCGGGGAAACGTCGACCGTCTTGGCGCGGAACAGCTGGACGATCTCGACGATCTGCGAGCGCGTCTCGTTGTCGGCGCGGACCTTCACCAGAACGAGTTCACGCTCGATGGCGTTGTGCTGCTCCAGCTCGACGATCTTGAGCACGTTGACCAGCTTGTTGAGCTGCTTGGTCACCTGCTCCAGCGGGAGGTCCTCGACGTTCACGACGATGGTGATGCGCGAGATGTCGGGGTGCTCGGTGACACCGACCGCGAGGGAGTCGATGTTGAAGCCGCGGCGGGAGAACAGGGCGGCGATCCGGGCGAGGATGCCGGGCGTGTTCTCGACCAGGACGGAGAGCGTGTGCTTGGACATGTGAGTCGTTCTCTCTCTCAGGCTCTCTCGGCTCAGTCGTCTTCGTTGTCGCCGAAGTCGGGACGGACGCCCCGGGCTGCCATGACCTCGTCGTTGGAGGTGCCGGCGGCGACCATCGGCCACACCATGGCGTCCTCGTGGACGATGAAGTCGACGACCACCGGACGGTCGTTGATCGCGTTGGCCTCGGCGATGACCCGGTCCAGGTCGGCAGGGTCCTCGCAGCGCAGTGCGACGCAGCCCATGGCCTCGGACAGCTTCACGAAGTCCGGGACGCGGGTGCCCTTGCGGGGGGCGTTGGACTCGCCGAGCTGGGAACCCACGGTGGAGTGGCCGGTCTCGTCGGCGTGCAGGACCGTGTTGGAGTACCGCTGGTTGTAGAACAGGGTCTGCCACTGGCGGACCATGCCCAGCGCGCCGTTGTTGATGATCGCGACCTTGATCGGGATGTTGTTCAGCGCGCAGGTGACCAGTTCCTGATTGGTCATCTGGAAGCAGCCGTCGCCGTCGATCGCCCAGACCGTGCGGTCCGGCATGCCGACCTTGGCGCCCATCGCGGCCGGGACCGCGTAGCCCATGGTTCCGGCGCCGCCGGAGTTCAGCCAGGTGCGGGGCTCCTCGTAGTTCACGAAGTGCGAGGCCCACATCTGGTGTTGGCCGACGCCGGCAGCGTAGATGGTGTGCTCGGGGGCGAGCGCGCCGATCCGCTGGATGACCTGCTGCGGCGAGAGGCTGCCGTCCGCGGGCAGGTCGTAGCCCAGCGGGTACGTCTCGCGCCAGCGGTTGAGGTCCTTCCACCAGGCGGTGTAGTCGCCCGCGTTGCCGTCGGTGTGCTCGGCCTGGACCGCCTGGATCAGGTCGGCGATGACCTCGCGGGCGTCACCCACGATCGGGACGTCGACCTCGCGGTTCTTGCCGATCTCGGCCGGGTCGATGTCCGCGTGGATGATCTTGGCGAACGGGGCGAAGCTGTCCAGCTTGCCGGTGACGCGGTCGTCGAAGCGGGTGCCGAGCGCGATCAGCAGGTCCGACTTCTGCAGCGAGGTGACGCCGGTGACCGAACCGTGCATGCCGGGCATGCCGACGTGCAGCGGGTGGCTGTCGGGGAAGGAGCCGAGCGCCATCAGGGTGGTACAGACGGGGACGCCGGTCAGTTCCGCGAGGACCTTCAGCTCGGCGGTGGCGCCGGACTTCATGACACCGCCGCCGACGTACAGGACCGGGCGCTTGGCCGCGCAGATGAGCTTGGCGGCCTCCCGGATCTGCTTCGCGTGCGGCTTGGTGACGGGCCGGTAGCCCGGCAGGTCGTGGGTCGGCGGCCACGAGAAGGTGGTCTTCGACTGGAGGGCGTCCTTGGCGATGTCGACCAGGACCGGACCCGGGCGACCGGTGGAGGCGATGTGGAACGCCTCCGCGATCGTCCGCGGGATGTCCTCGGCCCGCGTGACCAGGAAGTTGTGCTTCGTGATCGGCATGGTGATGCCGACGATGTCCGCCTCCTGGAAGGCGTCGGTGCCGATCGCCTTGGAGGAGACCTGGCCGGTGATCGCGACGAGCGGCACGGAGTCCATGTGCGCGTCGGCGATCGGGGTGACCAGGTTGGTGGCGCCCGGCCCCGAGGTGGCCATGCAGACGCCGACCTTCCCGGTGGCCTGCGCGTAGCCGGTCGCGGCGTGGCCGGCCCCCTGCTCGTGGCGGACCAGGATGTGACGGACCCTCTTGCTGTCCATCATCGGGTCGTAGGCCGGAAGGATGGCGCCGCCCGGGATCCCGAACACGGTGTCGCACCCCACCTCTTCGAGAGAGCGGATGAGGGACTGCGCACCCGTGACGTGCTCAACTGCGGCGGACTGGTGTCCACCCGTACGGGGCCGCGGCTGCGGATGGTGGGCCCCGGTGGCCTGCTCGGTCATCGGCATTCTCTTCTCGAAGCTGAGGGTTTTACGAGGAGCGGGGATCCTTCGGAGCAAGGTCCGAAGGCGTGTGCCAGTGCAACAAAAAACCCCTCGTGCCGGGAGGCAAGCGAGGGGAGCGCGTCGGGCGTGTGGAGCGGGGACATGCAGGTCCCAGCTTCAGCCGACGCGCTTTCCAAGTACGAGAATTCGGGTGCGCATGGCACTGACCCTCCCTCCGGCGGGAGGTGGATGTCAAGCGGGTGGGACGGGCGTCTCATTATTTGAGCCTCTACGGATGACCATCGAGCCACTGGACGAGCCTCCGGCCAAGGCCGGCTGGGCCAAACCGCCCGGTACTGGGAACGTACCGCGCACGAGGGCGCGTCGCAGCCTGTATTCGTCGAGTGGTCCGGAGAAGGCCATTCCTTGACCATGGGTGCACCCCATCGCCCGCAGGGCCGACACCTGCTCGGGCAGGTCCACCCCGTCGGCCACCGACTGCATCCCCAGGTCGTTTGCGATCCGCAACAATCCTGCGGTGATCTTGTACAGGCGGGCCGATTCCACCAGGCCCTCGACCAGGCCCCGGTCCAGTTTCAGCATGTCCACGGGGAGGCGCCGGAGGGCGCTGATGGCCGCGTAACCGCTGCCGAAGCCGTCGAGGGCGATCAGGACGCCCAGCCGCCGCAAGGCCGTCAGGCGGCGCTCCAGCTCATCGAAGGGCACTCTGGGGTCGCTGTCGGCCAACTCGATCACGAGCGCGCCGGAGGGCAGGCCGTGCCGGGTCAGCAGGGCGTCCAGCGAGGCGAGCGGCGCGGAGCGGTCCAGCAGCCGCTGCGCGGTCATCCGGACCGCCACCGGCACGCGATGACCGGCCCGGTGCCGCTCGGCGGCCTGCTCCACGGCCTCCTCCAGCAACCAGCGCCCCAGCTCGGCGGTGCGCGAGGCGTCCGGGGCGGCGCTGTGGGCGGTGCCCTCGCTGTACTCGGCCACCCGCAGGAACTCGGCCGGCGTGAACAGGATCCCCTGGGCGGAGCGCCAACGGGCCTGCGCGGCGACGGCCGTGACCTCACCGCTCGCCAGCGAGACCACGGGCTGGTGCAGCAGGGCGAACTCGCCCTCGTGGAGCGCGGTGCGCAGCCGCCCCGCGAGTTCGGCCTTGCGCACGACCTCGGCCTGCATCTGCGGGGCGTACAGCTCGACGCGGTTCTTGCCTCCCGCCTTGGCCCGGTACATCGCGAGATCCGCGTTGCGCATCAGGTCCGAAGGGGTGATGCCGGGGTCCGCGAAGGCCACGCCGATGCTCGCGGCGACCCTGACCTCGCTGCCCCCGATCCGGTACGGCTGGGAGAGCGTGGTGCGCAGCCGGTCGGCGATCTCGTGCACCTGGTACTCGCGGGCACCGCGGTCGCGGCTCCCGTCGCCCATGATCAGCGCGGCGAACTCGTCGCCGCCGAGCCGGGCCGCGGTGTCCCCGGCCCGGACCGAGTCCTGGAGTCGGCGGGCGGCCTCGACGAGCAGCTCGTCGCCGGCCTGGTGGCCGATGGTGTCGTTGACCGCCTTGAAGCCGTCGAGGTCGATGAAGAGCACGGCGGTGCTGTGGTCCCCGGCCCTGCGGCCGGTCAGCGCCTGGCGGACCCTGCGGGTGAACAGGGCCCGGTTGGGGAGGTCGGTGAGGGGGTCGTGCTCGGCGCTGTGCTGGAGCTGGGCCTGGAGCCGGACGCGCTCGGTGACGTCGCGGCTGTTGAGGATGAGCCCGCCCTGGTGCCGGTTGACGGTGGACTCGACGTTGAGCCAGTCGCCGTCGCCCGACTCGAACCGGCACTCGATGCGGGTGGTGGGCTCCTCCGAGGGCGGCGCCGCCAGGAACCGGCGGACCTCGTGGACCACGCGGCCGAGGTCGTCGGGATGGATCAGGGTGGCGAGTTCGGTCCCGATCAGTTCCTCCGCCTCGCGGCCGTAGACCCCGGCGGCGGCGGGACTCACGTAGCGCAGGGTGCCGGTGGGCGCGGCGATCATGATGACGTCGCTGGAGCCCTGGACCAGGGAACGGAAGTGGTTCTCCTTCTGGGCCAGTTCCTGGGTCAGCGCGATGTTGTCGACGAGCATGATGCCCTGCCGGATGACGAGGGCGAGGACCACCGTGCACCCGGTGAAGATGACCATCCGGTCGACCTTCCGGCCGTCCACGACGTTGTACAGGATGCCGAGGGTGCAGACGGCGGCCGCGAGGTACGGCGTCAGCGCGGGCAGCGAGCCGGAGATGGGGCGGCTGTGCGGGCGCTCCGCGCGCGGGGGCCGCAGGGCCTGCTCGGCGGACTCGGCCCTGCGGGCGCCCCAGGGGGCGTACGCGAGCAGCAGCGAGCCCGCGAACCAGCCGGCGTCGAGGATCTCGCCGGAACGGTAGGTGGTGTTCAGCAGCGGGGAGGTGAAGAGCGCGTCGCTCAGGACGGTCAGGGCGAGGGCGGCGATGGCCGTGTTGACCGCGGAGCGGTTGTTCGCCGAGCGGCGGAAGTGCAGGACCAGCACCATCGAGACGAGCGCGATGTCGAGCAGCGGGTACGCGAGGGACAGCGCGGCGCGGGGGACGCTGCCGGGGGCGCCCGACTGGACGGTGCGCGCGGCGTTGGCGAGGGCCAGGCTCCACGACAGCGTCAGCAGCGATCCGCCGATGAGCCAGGAGTCGAGGCCGAGGCAGACCCAGCCGGCCCGGGTGACGGGGCGCTTGGCGAGGATCAGCAGCCCCACGATGGCGGGCGGCGCGAAGCAGAGGAAGGCGAAGTCGGCGAGGGAGGGCTCCGGGACGTCCTGGCCGAGAATGACCTCGTACCAGCCCCAGACGGCGTTCCCGAGGGCCCCCATCAGGGAGGAGAACGCGAACATCAGCCAGGCGGGACGTTCGCGCCGGTCGATGGTGCGCGCGTAGTGGAAGCAGGAGACGGCGGCGAGCAGTCCCGCCGTGCTGAGTCCGAAGTCGCCCATGATCTTGGCGAGTTCGGTCGATCCCCAGCCGAGGGCGGCTCCCACGGCGTAACCGCCGCTGACCACCGCGAGGAGGAGCTGGGCCGCCAGGCCCTTGCCGGCGCCCGCCGTCGGGGGCCGGGTCAGGAGTGCCGCCCCCGGGGGGCTCACCGGTCCCCCTCGCCTGCCAGCTTCGGCGCACCCCATCGTCGCCTCCGGCGGCTCTGCCGCGTCGGATCCTTCGTCCATTGGCCGTGCATCGCCCGTCGCCCCCCAAAGTGTCCGATCACTCCCCGACGCCAGACGTTCCCGGCGCAGCCCCTTCTTCCGGACGATACACCACTTTCGTCACTCAGTGACATACCTCCTCTACTCTCCGTCACCGCCTGGGGAGTTGTCGACACCGCGCGCACTCGGGTGATTGCGGAGCGTGCTCACATCGGGTCACCCGGTGGTCAACACCGTGTTCTCCAGGGGCTCGCCGGCGGCGAACCGGGTGAGCTGACGGGCCAGGAGCCGTTTGGCCCGGGGCTCGAACGCCGAGGTGCTGCCGCCCACATGGGGCGTGATCAGGACGTTCGGGGCGTGCCACAGCGGGTGGCCGGCGGGCAGCGGTTCCGGCTCGGTCACGTCGAGCGCCGCCCGCAACCGGCCCGATTCCAGCTCCGCCAGCAGGGCCGCCGTGTCGACGACCGGGCCGCGCGCCACGTTCACGAGCAGGGCTCCGTCCTTCATCCGGCTCAGGAATCCGGCGTCGGCCAGGCCGCGGGTGGCGTCGGTCAGCGGGGTGGAGAGGATCACCACATCGGCGTCCGGAAGGAGTCGGGGCAGATCGGCGAGGGCGTGCACCGGCCCGTGCGCGGTGGTGCGCGCGGAGCGCGCGACCCGCGTGACGCGCGCGCACTCGAAGGGGATCAACCGGTCCTCGATGGCCGCGCCGACCGACCCGTGGCCGACGATCAGGACCGACTTGTCGGCGAGGGCCGGGTAGAACCCGGAGCGCCACTCCTCATGGTCCTGGCCGCGGACCATGCCGGGGATGCCGCGGAGCGAGGCGAGGATCAGGGTGAGGGTCAGTTCGGCGGTGCTGGCCTCGTGCACGCCGCGGGCGTTGCACAGGCGCACGCCGGGCCGCAGTCCGTCGAGGCCGCCGAGCACGTGGTCGATGCCCGCGGTGAGGGTCTGGACGACCTGGAGGTCGGGCATCGCCGGCAGCGGTCGCAGGGTGACGGCCGGGGACTTCATGTACGGGGTGACGTAGAAGGCGCAGTCCCCCGGGTCCGCGGGGTACGCGTCCTCGCCGTCCCACCGTCGGTACCGGAAGCAGTCGGGAAGGCCTTCGATCTCGTCGGCGGCGAAGGGGAGCCAGACGTCCGGGGTCGTTGCAGTCATGATCACGAGGCTATGCCAAGGGATCCGGATCAAGCCGTTAGTTTGATGGCCGGACCGGGAGGGGGACGCACAGGTGGAGCGCAGGTCGATCGGATCGGGGCCGCTGCGGGTGGGCGCCATCGGGCTCGGCTGCATGCCGATGAGCTGGGCCTACGCGCCCTCGCACCGCCGGGGCGAGGAGTCGATGCGGACCCTGCACACGGCCCTCGACCTCGGCGCGAACCTGCTGGACACGGCCGATGTGTACGGGCCGTTCACGAACGAGCTGGTTCTGGGCCGGGTGCTGCGGGAGCGGCGTTCCGAGGCCTTCGTGTCGGCCAAGGTGGGCCTGCGGGCGGGTGAGCAGCACGTGGTGGCGGACGGTCGGCCCGGATACGTGCGGCGGGCCTGCGACGCCTCGCTGCGGCGGCTGCGGACCGACGTCATAGACCTGTACCAGCTGCACCGGGTGGACCCGGACGTGCCGGTGGAGGAGACCTGGGGCGCCATGGCGGAGCTGGTGGCGGCGGGGAAGGTGCGGGCGCTCGGCTTCTGTGCGCTGGGCGCGGGCGCCGGGCCGGGCGCGGGGCGGCGCGGTGACCGGGCCTACCGGTCGACGGTGGGGTTGTTGGAGCGGGCCCAGCAGGTGTTCCCGGTGAGCGCCGTGCAGGCCGAACTGTCGGTGTGGTCGCCGGAGGCCGCGTGGCAGTTGCTGCCGTGGTGCGCGGCGCGCGGGGTGGGGGTGCTGGCGGCGATGCCGCTGGGCAGCGGCTTCCTGACCGGGACGCTGCGACCGGGCGCCGGCTTCGAGTCGGCGGACGTGCGGGCCCGGCACCCGAGGTTCACCGCGGAGGCGATGGCTTCGAACCAGGTGCTGGTGGCGGGGCTGCGGCTGGTCGCGCGGCGGCACGGCCCGGAGGTCACCCCGGCCCAGGTGGCGCTGGCGTGGGTGCTGGCGCAGGGGCCGCACGTGGTGCCCGTCCCGGGGGCCGATCGGGCCCACTGGGCGGCGGAGAACGCCCGGGCGGCCGAGGTTCGGCTCACGGCCGGGGACCTGGCCGAGATGGCGGAGCTGCCGGCGGCGGTGGGAGCCTGGGACTGACCCCGGCCGGGGGCCGTGCCCGCGCGATCGGCGACCACCGGCACATCCACTCGATCGAGTGTACGAGTGGTGGAACTTCGGGCGGTGCCGCCGGTGTTGAGTCGGTGGGAAGGCACGATCGGAGCACCGGAAGGGACAGCGCGATGCGATACGAACCGCGGTACGGACAGGGCGACGGACGGGGCGAGGGGAACCCGGGGGTGCCGGCGGAGGTGGGTTCCCCGCGCCGCGACGACCGGCGGGTCGGGCAGCGGGACGGGCGGCGGGACGGGCCCTCCGCGCCCCCGGTCGCGTACGACGTCGCGGGCGGCCGGCCCCGGTCGGTCCTGACGGCGCTGGCCCTGGCCGGGTGCGGGGCCCTGCTGGCGGCGGGCTGCTCGCCGCCGGGCGGGGAGGCGGCCCGGCCGGGCGGTTCCCCACCGGGTACGGCCTCGCCGGGGGGCGGGTCGCCGGGTTCCTCCGGGTCCCCCTCCCCGAGCGCTCCGCCCGCCAAGGGCGCCGTGACGGTGACGGGCGAGGTCGCCAAGGGGCTGGAGTCCCCGTGGGGTGTGGCGGCGCTGCCGGGCGGGGACCTGCTGGTCGCCTCGCGGGACAAGGGGACCATCAGTCGGGTGCGGGCCGGCACGGGCGCGGTGACGCCGATCGGCGAGGTCCCCGGGGTGGTGCGGGGCGGCGAGGGCGGGCTGCTGGGTCTCGCGCTCTCCCCCACCTTCGCCTCGGATCGGCTCGTGTACGTGTACTTCACGACCGAGTCCGACAACAGGATCGCCCGGCTGCGTTATGACGACCAGAGGTCCGCCGGGCAGCGGTTGGGGGCGCCCGACACGGTGTTCCGGGGCATCCCGAAGGGCCTCGTCCACAACGGGGGTCGGATCGCGTTCGGCCCGGACAAGATGCTGTACGTCGGCACCGGGGAGACCGGCGAGACCGGGCTGGCGCAGGACAAGAAGTCCCTCGGCGGCAAGATCCTGCGGATGACCCCGGACGGGGAACCGGTGCACGGCAATCCGGAGGCGGACTCGGTCGTCTATTCGTACGGGCACCGCAATGTGCAGGGCCTCACCTGGGACGAGGACAAGCGGCTGTGGGCCGCCGAGTTCGGCCAGAACACGTGGGACGAGCTGAATCTGATCGAGCCCGGTGTGAACTACGGCTGGCCGGAGGCCGAGGGGAAGGCGGGCAGACCCGGCTTCCGGGATCCGGTGGCCGTGTGGAAGACCGGCGACGCGTCGCCGAGCGGCATCGCCTGGGCACAGGGCTCGATCTGGATGGCGGGGCTGAAGGGCGAGCGGCTGTGGCGGATCCCGCTGGCCGGGACGACCCCGGTGGCGGAGCCGGAGGCCTTCCTCCAGGGTCGGTACGGCCGGCTGCGGACCGTGGTGCCCCTGGGTGGGGACGCGTTGTTGCTGGTCACGAGCGAGACGGACGGGCGCGGGTCGCCGGAGGCCGGCGACGACAGGATTCTGACACTGACGGTGCGATGACCGACGAGGCCCCGGTCGGGGACGAAAGGCGTGGTGGACACCGTGTTCAACATGATCGAGGAGCTCTTCGCCCCGGGACGCAAGCACACGAACGAGGAGAAGAAGCGACTGGAGCTGTCCCGGACCGACGTCGATGACGGCGATCCGGGACGGGGCCCGATAGATCTCGACTCCGGCAAGGTGCTCATACGCCCTGCCGAGCGACCTCCGGCCTAGCCCCGGCGCCGCGATCCGGGGCGGATCCGGACGGCCGGCCACCGCGACCGGCCGGGCCGCCTCCCGGGATCTGGCCCTGCTCTTGGTCCGGGCGGTCCTGGACATCGGGGCCGAACAGCCTGAGCCGGTGGGCGAGGGCGGCGGCCTCACCGCGGCCGGCCACGCCCAGCTTGGCCAGGATGTTCGAGACGTGCACGCTGGCCGTCTTCGGGGAGATGAAGAGTTCCTCGGCGATCCGACGGTTGGTACTGCCCGTCGCGACCAGCCGCAGTACGTCCCGTTCGCGGCTGGTCAGCCCCAGGGCCTCGACCGGATCCACCTCCGGCGCCGGCGGCGCCCCGTGCGGGTCCGGGGCGTCGAGCGGGACCCGGGCGCGCCGCGCCAGCAGGGCCAGGTCCTCGCACAGCCGGCGGGAGCCGAGGCGCTCGGCGGCGGCATGGGCCTCGCGGAGCAGTTCGGCGGCCGTCTCCCGGTCACGGCCGGCCACGAGCAGGGCCTCGCCGAGTCGGTACACGGCCCGGGCGAGGAGGTACGGGCGGGCCAGGGGTCGGATCATGGCCACGACTGCGGTCCAGTCCGCGGTGGTGTCCCGGCCCTCGGCGCGGAGCAGCTCGGCCCGGACGTACTCGGCGTGCGCGGTCCACACCGGCACCGGGGTCGCCAGGGTGCGGGCGGCGTCGCGCAGCGCCTTCAGGGCGGCTTCCCGGCCGGGGTCGGCGGTCGGGAGTCCCCTGGCGTCGGCCTCCGCGGTGGCCCCGGCCAGCAGCAGCGGCCAGGCGTAGCGGTGTTGCCCGAGGGCGAATCCGTGGGCGATGGCCTCGGTGACGTGGTGGCGGGCCTCGACGATCCGGCCCTCGCCCGCGGCCACGCCGATCTCCAGCCGGTAGAGCGGCAGCCGGTGTTGGGGTTGGGCGTCGTGCGTGCCGAAGTACGCGTGAGCCGTGGCGAGTTGCGCGGCGGCCTCGGAGAGTTCGCCGCGGGCCAGGGCCAGGTAGGAGAGGCGGGCGGCGGCGGAGGCGCGCGGGGCGGCGCTCTGGCCGACGCGGAGGGTCTCCCGCGCCTCCTCCGCGGCCTCGTCCCAGCGGCCGAGGCTGTAGAGGCTCTCCGCCATGTTGCCCCGGACCCAGGCCTCGGAGTCCAACAGCCTTGATTTGCCGACGAGTTCAGTGCCCCGTTTGGCCACTTCCACGGCTTCCGCGGAACGGCCCTGCGATTCCAGCTGAGAGGTGAGGTTGATATGAGCACGACCGGCCAGTGCGGTCAGCCCGAGTTCCGTGGCGCGGTCCTTGATCGCGTGCAGTTCGGCGAGGCCCGTCTCGCTGTCGCCGGAGTCGACGCACAGGGAGGCGACGGTGATCCGCGCGTTGAGTTCGACGTCCTCCGCGCCGACCATCCGCGCGTACTCCACGGCGCGTTCGGCGGCGGCGAGGTTGTCGGGGCCCGGCTTGTGGAGCATGCCCCAGCCCGCGGCCCGGACCAGCACCTCGGCGTGCACCTGGGACGGGGGCAGCCCCCGGACGAGTTCCTGCGCCCTGGCTATCTCCGCCCAGCCGTCGCCGCGGGCCAGGCTCGCGACCAGCCGGGAGCGCTCGGTCCAGAACCAGGCGGCCCGCAATGGGTCCTCGTCCTCCTCCAGCATGCGCAGCGCGGTCTTGGTCAGCTTGAGGGCGCGTTCGCGTTCGCCTCCGTAGCGGGCCGCGACGGTGGCCTCGGCCAGCAGGTCGAGCCGCTGGAGTCCGGTGTTCTCCGGGTCGCATCCGCAGGGCGGGTACACGTCGGTGTAGTCCGCCGGGCGGAGTCCTTCGCGGGTCTCCTCCGGGACGCTGTCCCAGAGGTCGATGGCCCGCTCCAGCAGGCTCAGCTGCTCGGAGTAGGCGTGTCGGCGGCGGGCGGTCACGGAGGCGGCGAGGACGGCGGGCAGCGCCTTGACCGGGTCGTTGGCGTAGTACCAGTAGCTGGCCAGCCTGATGACCCGTTCGCCGGCGCGGACCAGCGTCTCGTCGGCCTCCATGGCCTCGGCGAACCGCCGGTTGACGCGGGCGCGCTCGCCGGGCAGCAGGTCGTCGCTGACGGCCTCGCGGACCAGGGAATGACGGAAGCGGTAGCCGTCCCCGTCGGAGGTGGGGAGGAGGATGTTGGCGCCGACGGCCGCCCGCAGGGCCTCGATCAGTTCGTCCTCGCCGAGCCCCGTGACGGCGCGCAGCAGCGGGTACTCGACGGTGGAACCGCCCTCGGCGACGATCCGGACGACGCGCTGCGCGGACTCCGGCAGGACCTCGACCCGGACGAGCAGCAGATCGCGCAGGGATTCGGTGAGTCCGGTACGGCAGCCGTTCTCCCGGGAGGCGACGAGTTCCTCGACGAAGAAGGCGTTGCCGTCGGAGCGCTCGAACACCGAGTCCACGAAGGCCTCGTCGGGTTGCGAGGCGAGGATGCCGGCGAGCTGTCGGCGTACTTCGGCCCGGTTGAAGCGGGGCAGTTCGATGCGTTGGACGGTGCGGAGCCGGTCGAGTTCGGCGAGGAGCGGGCGCAGCGGGTGGCGGCGGTGGATGTCGTCGGCGCGATAGGTGGCGACGACGACGAGGCGGCCGTTGCCGAGGGTGCGGAAGAGGTAGGCGAGGAGGTGCCGGGTGGAGGTGTCGGCCCAGTGCAGGTCTTCGAGGACGAGCACGATGGTGCGGTCGGCGGCGAGCCGTTCGAGCATGCGGGCCGTCAGCTCGAAGAGGCGCGCGGTGCTCTCCTCGTCGTGCGGGCCCCTCGGGGTGTCGCCGAGTTCGGGGAGGATCCGCGCGAGTTCGTCCTCCTGGCCGGCGGTCGCGGCGACCAGTTCCTCGGGGAACCGGCGGCTCAGGCTGCGCAGCGCCGTCGAGAAGGGGGCGAAGGGAAGCCCCTCCGCCCCGATCTCCACACAGCCTCCGACGGCCACCACCGCGCCGAGGCGGGCGGCCTCGCCCAGGAACTCCTCCGTGAGGCGGGTCTTGCCGACGCCTGCCTCGCCTCCGATGACCAGGGCCTGCGGCTCCTGGTGCCCGGCGCGTGTCAGGGCATCGACGAGTATGGCCAGTTCGTCGGCTCGGCCGACGAACACCGGGCTCACGGATCTGGTCTCCACGCCGCCGAGCATCGCACAGGGCGGCTGCTCGGCGTCACCGAGTATCGCCGCGCTTCTCATCACGCGTCGGTTCCCGTTGTTCGCGCCGCGGCTTACGCGGCGCGGGTGAAGCGGCTCCGAATCCCGCTCACCGACCCTTCGGGTTCCTGGCCGCGTGAGGAGCGGCGCGCCTTCTTGGCCACCCGGGCCAGTCGGTACGCGTCGGCCTCGCGGAGGAGGTCGGCGCGGCGGGCGATGGCCATCTCGTACTCGAACATCTCGTACTCCCTGGTTGCTCTCTCGGGCACCTCGTTCGGTGTGATCCAAGATTCGCTTCCCAGAGGGTGCCCGCGCATGGGGCGCTTGCCGCATCTCCGCGCGCCGGAAGCCTTAGTGGTCTGCGTCGTAAGTCCTTCGGGGGTTGATCACGCGGCCTTGGCGGCGGAGGATTCTTCTGGGTGATCGGCGGTGTGCTGGTCGAGCCTGGCCAGGAGATCGTCCAGGTCGGAGGTGGT